>DASXVC010000027.1:0-124143 GCA_036504495.1 Geothrix sp. | reverse complement strand
GATGTTCTTGTAGAAGTCGTAGGTGAGGCCCACGCCGTAGTGGGCGTCCACGGCCGCGGTCTGGCCGTTGGCGGAGGTGGTGGACCCGCCGTTGTAGTTGAGCCCGTCGCCCCAGGTGGTGCCGGCGTTGGTGTAGGTGGTCCCGTTGCCGCTGGTGGCGTGGTTCAGGTCCCGGGTGTCAAAGTTCATGCCGCGGACCGTGTCGCGCAGCTCGTAGCCACCGGCGATGCTGTTGGTGTTCAGCGTGACCACACCGGAGTACTGGCTGTTGCCGGTGCCGGTGGCGGCGGTGGTGTGCAGGGTGCTCCACTGATCCAGGATGGCGCCGCTGTGGGCGTCCACGAGGAAGTCGGTGTGGCGGGTTTCGTCGGCGCCGTTCTCCAGCTCGGTGTGGATGTGGTAGGCCAGGGTGGGGCGGGCCAGGGAGGCGACCACGAGTTCGGAGGTGGGGGTGTGGGCGTAGGCGCCCTTGGGGGCCAGGGACAGGTGGGCCGAAGCCAGCGCCTCCGAGGCGCCGAGGGTGGGTTCAACGTTCAGGTTGAGGCCGCGAACCAGCGCGTCGGTACGGCTGGTGATGGCGCCACCGCTCATGTGCACGATGGTCTCGCCTTCGAAGACCCGCACGCCCTTATAGAACTGGTTCATGCGGACATGGGCCTCGCCGGTGGCCTCTTCGAAGAGGTTCTTGGTGGCGAAGCTGTGGTTGCGGTCCAGGCCCAACTGGAACACACGGGCATCCAGGTGGCGGCGCGCCTCATCGGCGAGGGCGCTATCCGCCGGACGGGCGGCGAAGGCCGGGACCATCAGGACCGCGGCGGCGGCGGCGAGGCGAAGGGCGAGGCGGGAAGGCATAGGTGACCTCCGGGGAGCCAAAGCTCCAAAAGGTGTGGATGGGAAGAGAAAGGTCTGGGGTGCGTGGTGGAAAGCCTAGATGGCGGAAGGGAAACAAGGCCATTAAGAGTTGTTAATTTTTATGAGAATCAATTCTATTTGTGAGTTCGAACGGGCCCCTGTCACCATCGGGGGAAACAAAATCGGGAGTTGCATGCCCACCGAAGCCCCTCTCCGCGCCCTTCCGGCCCCGCCGGCCGCCTTCCGCTGGCTGGTGCTGGTGGTCATCAGCCTGGCCATGTTCGGCAATTACTACGTCTACGACGCCATCAGCCCCCTGGCGGACGTGCTGCAGAAGCAACTGGGCTTCACGGACGCCAACCTGGGGCTGCTCCAGGGCATCTACAGTGTTCCAAACATCGTCATGGTGTTGGTGGGTGGCATCCTCATCGACCGCATCGGTGTGAAGAAGGCCACTTTCCTCTTTGGGCTGCTGTGCTTCGCCGGTGCCCTGCTTACCGCGTTGAGCCCGAAGCTGTGGGTCATGGCCTCGGGCCGTCTGGTCTTCGGCCTCGGCGCCGAAAGCCTCATCGTGGCGGTCACGGCGGCGGTGGCCCAGTGGTTCCGCGGCAAGGAACTGAGCTTCGCCTTCGGCATCAACCTGCTCATCGCGCGGCTGGGCTCCTTCGCCGCGCTCAACAGCCCCACCTGGGCCCGCTGGGCCTTCGGGTCCTGGCGCACGCCTCTGCTCATTGCCGCCGTCTTCGGCTTCGTCTGCGTCATCGCCGCGGCCATCTACTGGATCATGGAGAACCGTGCCGCGCGGAATTACGCCCTGGGCGGCCAGGGCGGCACGGACAAGGTGGTGTGGGGGGATCTGCTGAAGTTCAGCCCCACCTACTGGTACGTGGTGGCCCTCTGCATCACGTTCTACAGCGGCATCTTCCCGTTCCAGACCTTCGCGGTGAAGTTCTTCCAGGACGCCCACGGCGTGAGCCGTGAGACCGGAGGCTTTCTCTCCTCGATGCTCACCCTCTTCGCCATGATCGGTACGCCGCTCTTCGGCCTAATGGTGGATCGCGTGGGCAAGCGGGCCCTGTTCATGATGGCGGGCAGCCTGCTGCTGATTCCCGTCTACCTGCTCATGGCCTACACCCATGTCAGCCTCTACGTGCCCATGGCCCTGATGGGGATTGCCTTCAGCCTCATCCCGGCGGTCATGTGGCCCTCGGTGGCCTACCTGGTGCCCGAGGAGAAGCTGGGCACCGCCTACGGGCTGATGACGCTCATCCAGAACGTGGGCCTGGCGGGCTTCAACTTCCTCATCGGCTGGGCCAACGACCACGCCGTTGCCAATGCCGCGCATCCGGCGGGGTATCGCCTGGGGATGTGGATCTTCAGCTGCCTGGGCTTCTTCGGCTTCCTGTTCGCCTACCTCCTGCGACGCGCCGAAACCGGGCCGGATGCAAAGGGCCTCGAGACCATCACTACGGCGAACCAGCCCGGGTAGCGGTACACTTGTCCGTTGCAACCCCTGGAGGCTCCATGACCCGCTGGCGGAGGTCCCTCGCGCACCTGGCCGCGGGCCTGGTCGCCCTGGCGACCCTGCTGCCGCCCCTGGGCTGTGGCCCCGAAGGTCCGCCCCCAGCGGCGCCCCAGGCCCAGGTGCAGGCCGTTTCCAGGGATTCCATCCCGGCACATGCCCGGGAAACCCTGACCTACGTCCGTCAGCACGGCTATGCCCCACCGGGTTACGTGGGCGGCCGCGTCTTCGGGAACTACGAGGGCGAGTTGCCCCGGTATGACAGCCGCCGCAAGCGCATCGAGTATCGGGAGTGGGACGTGCATCCCCGGGCCGAGGGCCGCAACCGGGGGGCTGAGCGCCTGGTCACGGGCAGCGACGGCCGGGGCTGGTACACCGCGGACCACTACCGCACCTTTGTGGAAGTGCATTAATGGACTGGTCCTTCCTTGCCTCACCCGGGAAGCCGCGGATTCACGTGTGGTGCGGGGCCGCGGGAGCCTTCGTGGATGCGGCTCCGGTGGAGCGTGGGCCCCTCCTCCGCTGGCTGCGGGGAAGCCGCATGCGGACCCGCGCCGCACTCATGGACGAGTGGGCGGCCGCGGCCCAGTTCCCCCCCCACTTCGGCGGGACCTGGGACAGCCTGCGGGACTGCCTTGCCGATCTGCCCGAGGGCGGCGCCTTCCTGATCCTGGACGCGGACCAGCTGCTCCAGGACGGGCCCCCGGAGGATGGGATCACCCTCATGGCCGTCCTCGCGGACGTGGCCGATGACCTGGCGCCCCAGCCCTTCCACCTGGCGCTCCAGGTGGAGCCTGCCCGGCGCGGGGACCTGCTGGAAGGTCTTCGTGGCTTGAAGGCGGCCTTCCGGGAGCTTTAGAACTGGGCCTTGAAGGCCTCGAAGGCTTCGCGCAGCGCGTCGAGCTCCCCTCGAAGGGAGGCGACCTCGGCTTCGAGCTGATCCATCCGGCCGGGCGTGGAGGGTGCGGAGGGGCGGGAAGGGCTTGCATCCGCAGCCGGGGGCCCCGCCAGCAGGTGGGCCACCCGCGCCTCGCGGGCACCGGGGGCCCGGGTCAACCGCAGGGCCAAAGGCGGCTCGGCGTCCATCAGCGCCTCGAGGCAGCTCTCGAGTTCCACCAGGTCCGGGAAGGTGTACATGCGCCGCGTGTTCGTGCGCAGTTCGCCAGGGGTCTGGGGGCCCCGCAGCAGCAGCTCCGCCAGCAGGGCCGCCTCCTGCACAGAGAGGTTCCAGGTGGGTTTGGCGGTATGGGCGATCTTCACCACCCGGCCCGGCCAGTGCTCGGCCAGGCCGCAGGCGAGGAGGGAATCCACGGCAGCCTGCACCTCCGCCTCTGCCAGGGCCAGCACGGGATCCCGGTTGCTGGACTGGTTGCAGGCGTTCACCAAGGCGTTCAGGGAAAGCGGGTATACGTCCGGCGTGCTCAGCTGCTTCTCCAGCAGGCAGCCAAGGACGCGGCATTCCGATGGTGTGAGCTCGCGGCCGGGCATCGTCTTAACGTCCGATCACGCCCGCCACGGGGCTGCTGGCGCTGGCGTAGAGGCGCTTGGGCATGCGGCCGCTTTCGAAGGCGAGGCGGCCCGCGATGACGGCATGATCCATGGCCTGCGCCATCTTGGTGGGCTCACCCGCCTCGGCCACGGCGGTGTTGAGCAGCACGCCGTCGGCGCCCAGCTCCATGGCCAGGGCGGCATCGGAGGCGGTGCCCACGCCTGCGTCCACGATCATGGGGAGCTGGTAGGACTCGACCACTTCCTTGATGAGCAACAGCGTCATGGGATTCTGCACGCCCAGGCCCGACCCGATGGCGCTGCCCAGCGGCATGACGGCGGCGCAGCCCACGTCGCAGAGCTTCTTGGCGAGGATGGGATCGGCGTTCACGTAGGGCAGGACGATGAAGCCCTCTTTGACGAGGATCTTCGCGGCCTCCAGGGTCTCTTCGTTGTCGGGGTAGAGCGACTTCGGGTCGCCGATGACCTCGAGCTTCACCCAGTCGGTGCCCAGGGCCTCGCGGGCCAGGCGGGCCACGCGGAGCGCGTCTTCGCGGGTGTAGCAGCCGGCCGTGTTGGGCAGCAGGGTGATGTCCTTGGGGATCCAGTTCAGGATGTTGTCCTCGCCCTGGGCGGCCAAGTCGAAACGGCGCACGGCCAGGGTGACCATCTCCACCCGCGCCGCCCGGTAGCAGGCCTGCATGGTGGCGAAGTCCTTGTACTTGCCCGTGCCGAGCACGAGGCGGTTGTTGAAGGTCTTGCCGGCGATGACGAGGGACATGGGGCGCTCCGAAGCACCAGTCTAGCCCGGCCCATGGGCCCCCGGAGGGCCGGCCCTCAGAGCGGCCGGGTGCCCGGAACAACCATGGCCAGCCTCCGCTCCCCGGTGGAATCCCGATAGACGAGCTGCAGGGGCAGGGGCATGTAGGGATCCGGGGACCGCACGAACACCAGCCCCCGCCGGGTCTGGCCGCGCGCCAACGGGCCCGGGGTCCAGGCCCGGCCGCAGAAGAAGGCCTCCAGGCGGGAGTTGCTCCGGGCGGCGATGATGGCGTTGGGGATCCCTATGCAGGCCCCGAGGATGGCCAGTCCCTGGAACACCGACTGATCGGAGGGGCCCAGGGATCCGGCGGGGGGCTTCTCCGCGGCGCCCAGGCCCGCCAGGCCGGGCAGCAGCGGGTAGAGGAGGTAGGCGAGACTCCGCTGTTTCACGAGCTTCACCGCAGCCCCGGGTGGAAGGGCCGCCGCCCCTTCGGGAAGGTCCAGCCGAAGGATCTCGAGGTCGGCCGTGGCGGTGTTCTCCAGGGTGAGGACCACCACCCGCAGGTTCGCCTGGAGGGCCATCCGCTCGTACCGCGAGTTGTCACCCCAGGGCTGCAGGACCGCCAGCCCGGCCATTCCCTCGCCGTGGATGGTGGCAGGTGGCGTGGCGAGGGTGATGGGCCGGTAGATCCGGGCGCAGCCCAGGCCTCCGAGGATCATGCACAGAGCGCAGATCAGGGATCTTATGGGACCTTCCTGGAAGGTGGGGTTCATTTCCGGGTGGGGTCGTAGGCGGGGCTGCCGAGGGGGTTGCCAGCCTTGTCGATCAACTGCACGTCCTTCCGGGCGCCCTTGAGCAGGTCCTGCTTGAAATTGGCGACGCCCTGGTCGAGGGAGGTGGAGAGCTGGGTCATAGCGGCAGCGAGGCTCTCCCGGGCCTGCTGCCGGAAGGCGTTTTCCCGGCCAGACCAGCTGGAGCTACCCTTGGCGGTGCCCACGCCCCCAGCCCGAAACAGGAAGGTGCGCGAGGGCACGTGGTAGACGGCGGCGTCCACCAGGGTGGTGGTGTCGTTCTTGTCGCCCTTCACCATGTAGGCACCCACCAGGGTCCAGTAGGTCCACGAGTACCACCGGGGGCTGCTGAACTGGACCTGGTCCACGCTTACGAGGGCGACGACCTCCACCCCGAAGGTCCGAGCCACCTGGTCCAGGTCGGCAAAGCCGCCGTCGCGGGTGAGGTAGTGGCTGGGGATGACCTTGAAGGTGGCGGTCCAGGGCTTGGCCTGGAAGACCTCGGCCACCTTTTGCTGCTGGAGGAGTTCCTGGTCGGGCGAGAACAAGCCGTCAGGGCCTTCGCCCAGCCCGCCACCGTGCCCCTTCCGTACGGTCGCTTCATTTGGCACGAAGGCGATGCCCAGGCGGAGGGGCAGCTGGAGGCGGGCTGGTCCGGCGGCCTCCGTGGCGGAAGGGACCTCCCTGGCGCCCAGGTAGGCGGTCAGGCTGCTGCGGCGCTGGACTGTTTCGGGCGTGGCACAGCCGGTGGCGGCCAGGATCAGGGCCGCGAGGAGGGGAAGGATCGCAGATCGCATGGGGCCTCCCAGATTATGGGACTCAATACGCTTGCGTATGGATTCCATACGGTATGGTATGGTAAGCTTGTCCTGTTACCCGTCAAGGCCGCCATGCCCGCACCCCGCAAGAAGACCCGCCGTCCCGCCGCGCCCCTGTCCCCCGAAGCCTGGGTCACGGCGGCCCAGGCCCTCATCATCCGGGAAGGCGTCTCGGCGGTGGCTGTGGAGCCCCTGGCCCAGGCCCTGGGCGTGACGAAGGGGAGCTTCTACTGGCACTTCGAGAACCGGGATGCCCTCATCCAGGCGGCCCTGGAGGCCTGGGAACAGGACCAGAGCGCGGACGTGGTCAGCCGGTACGGGGGCATCCCCGATCCGCGGCGCCGCCTGCGGGTGCTGCTTTTCGCGGCCTTCGAGGACGTGGAGAACGGTCTCTTCTTCGCGGCCCTGGCGGTGTCCAGCGAGGACCCCCGGGTGGCGCCCTTCCTCCGGCGGGCCACGGAATGGCGCCTGGCCTTCGGGGTGGAGGCTTTCCTGGCCCTGGGGTTTGCCAAAACCGAAGCCCACCAGCGGGCTCTCCTGGCCTACGCCGCCTACACGGGCTACTTCCAGCTGTTGCGGGCCACGCCTGAGGCTGTGAAGGCGGTGACGGATCTCAGCGGCTATGTGCGCCACCTGGCGGATGCCCTGGTGCCGGTCGAACCGCTTCGGAAGGCTTGATCTTCGGCCGCCGGAGGCGTCCCATGGAGCCGAACCCCGGTGATCCATGCCCGAGATCCTGACCGTCCCCGGTTACCAGAATTCAGGCCCCGGCCACTGGCAGAGCCTCTGGGAGGCCAGCCTGAGGGATATTGCGCGGGTGGAAATGCCCAACTGGGAGTACCCCCACAAAGTCGATTGGGTGGAGTGTCTGGACGAAGCCATCGCCGCCTGCACCGCCCCGCCCATCCTGGTGGGCCATTCCCTGGGCTGCCTGGCCATCGTCCACTGGGCCGGAAGCTACGACCGTGCGATCCGGGGGGCCCTGCTGGCGGCCCCGGCAGACGTGGACCGGCCGGACGGATTGGAACTCCTCCGGTCCTTCGGGCCGATCCCGCGGTACCGGCTGCCTTTCCCGGCCATCGTGGCCGCCTCCGAGGACGATCCGTTCCTGACTCTGGACCGGGCCCGTGAACTGGCAACGGACTGGGGGGCCCGGTTCGTGAACCTCGGACCCTGTGGGCACCTGAACCTGGCCTCGGGCCACGGCTCCTGGCCCCGGGGCGAGGCCCTGCTGGCGGATCTGCGGTAGCGGGTTGCGGAAGGGGCCCCGGCCATGGGAAGGTGGACGCTCCGATGGAGGAGCGATCCCCATCAGTACCGGCGGCGAGGGTGATGAGCCTGATGACCCGGTGGGAAAGGGGAGGATCGCCGAAGGGTTCGCGAATCATCGGCGCGACCCCTGGACGTTGAGGCGAAAGCCCGGCGGCTGTCGTGCCGGTCACCCGGCGCGGAGGGCCTGAGGCGCGGCGGCGGGATCCTTCCCACCGCGTTCCACAGGGCACCGTCGGCACGCCGAGGTTTCCACATGAACGCCACCCCCGCTGATCCCCGAAGCTGGCTCACGAGCAGCCTCCTGCATCTGTGCGCCTGCGAGACGACCTCGGGCCGGGAAGATGCGGGACTGGCCCCCCTGCGGGCGCTGCTGTCCGGCCTGGGGGCCGTGATCCACGAGCAGCGGGTGGCCGAGGGCCGCACGAACGTGCTGGCCACCTGGGGCAGGCCGCGGGTGATCTTCTCCACCCACCTCGACACCGTGCCCCCCTACCTGCCGCCGCGCCTGGAGGGCGATGTGTTCCATGGCCGCGGCGCCTGTGATGCCAAGGGTCAGATCGTGGCCCAGCTGGCGGCGGTGAAGACCCTGTTGGCCGAGGGCCGCGAAGGTTTGGCCTGGCTGGGGGTGGTGGGCGAAGAGACCGACAGCGCGGGAGCCACTGCGGCACTCGGCCTGGCCGATCGTCTCCTCGATCTGAAGGTCCTGATCAACGGTGAGCCCACGGACCTGAAGCTGGCCACCGGCCAGCGGGGCGCCCAGCACCTCTGCCTCCACTGCGCGGGCCGGGCCGCACACAGCGGGAGCCCGGAGTTGGGCCTCGATGCCACCTGGCCCCTGCTGGACTGGCTGCAGCGCCTGCGTAAGCAGCCGCGCCCCGTGGATCCGGCCCTGGGTCCCGAAATCTGGAACCTGGGCCTGCTGCGGGCGGGCGAGGCCCTCAATTCCGTGCCCGCCTCGGCGGAAGCGCAGGTCATGGCCCGCACACTTCCGGGCAGCACCTTCGCGGAGGAGGCGCGCCAGCTGGCGCCCCCCGAGGGCTCGGTGGGCCTCCGCCTGGACGAGCCGCCGGACCGGTATCCCGAAATCCCCGGCTTCGACCACGCGGCCATGCCCTTCGGCTCCGACGCCCCCACCCTGCGGGCCCTGGTGCCGGACCGCACCGTGGTGCTGGCGGGGCCCGGCAGCATCCGCGTGGCCCACACGCTGGAGGAGCGCCTGGCCCTCGCCGAACTGGAAGCGGGCGTCGCCCTCAACCGCCGATTGGCCTTGCACTTTCTGGGAGACTGAACCATGACCATGAAAATCCCCGTCACCGTCCTGGGCGCCGAGGCTCCGACTCCGCAAGCGCAGACGCGAAGCGGCAAGTGCGCGGGAGTGCGGCGCGGGGCGCCGCACGTCAGGCGGAGGGCGTAGCCGGTGGCGCAGCACAACATGAATCAGGGACAGGAGAACACCATGACCGCCAAAATCCCCGTCACCGTCCTGGGCGCCACCGGCGTCGTCGGCCAGCGCTTCGTGCGCCGGCTGGCCAACCACCCCCTCTTCCGGGTCGAGCACCTGGCCGCCAGCGAACGCAGCGCCGGCAAGCGCTACCGCGATGCCTGCGCCTGGAGGCTGGATGGTGAACCGTACGGCGGCCTGGGCGACCAGATCATGGCCGAGGGCACGCCGGAATTCGCCCTGTCGCCGGTAATCTTCAGCGCTCTGGACACGGGGCCGGCCAAGGATCTGGAGCCCGCCTTCGCCCGGGCCGGGGCCATGGTGTTTTCCAATGCGGCGGCGTTCCGCATGTCGCCGGAGGTGCCCCTCCTGGTGCCGGAGGTGAACGCGGAGCATCTGGCCCTGCTGGATGTCCAGCGTCACCACCACGGCTGGACCGGCGGCATCGTCACCAACGCCAACTGCACGGCCACCGTGCTGGTGATGGCCCTGGCGCCGCTGCACGCGGCCTTCGGCGTGGAGGCCGTGATGATGACCTCCATGCAGGCCATCAGCGGCGCGGGCTACCCCGGCGTGGCGAGCCTCGACATCCTGGGCAACGTGATCCCCTTCATCCGCAATGAAGAACCCAAGGTGGAGGAGGAGATTCCCAAGATGCTGGGCCGCTTCGCGGGCCGGGAAGTGGAGCTGGCCCCCACGCTCGTGAGCGCCCTCTGCCACCGCGTGCCGGTCATCGAAGGCCACACCGAAGCCGTCAGCGTGAAGCTGAAGGGCAACCCATCCCTGGACGCGGTGCGGGAGGCCTGGCTGAGCTGGAAGCCCGAGCCCCAGCAGCTGAAGCTATTCTCCGCCCCGCCCGTGCCCATCCACATCCACACCCTGGAGGACCGTCCCCAGGTGCGCCGGGACGTGGAAAAAGATGAAGGCATGAGCGTGCACGTGGGCCGACTGCGGGTCTGCCCCATCCTCGGCGTGAAGTTCGCGCTCCTGGGCCACAACACTGAGCGAGGGGCGGCGGGCGGCAGCATCCTCAACGCCGAATTGGCGCATGCGAAGGGGTACCTCCGATGATCGTCCTCAAGTTCGGCGGCAGCAGCGTGGCCGATGCGGCCTGCATGCGGCAGGTGGCAGGCCTGGTGCAGGCGGCCCTCCCGAATGCGCCCCTGGTGGTGCTCTCCGCCATGGGCAAGACCACCAACGGCCTCTTCGAAGCCGCGAAGGCGGCCGAAGCGGGCGATCTGGCCGGTGCCATGGAGCGCCAGCGGGCCCTCATGGCTGGACACCGCAGGGCGGCTGAGGATCTGTTCGCGGGTTCCGTTCCGGAAGCGCTGGACGCGGCCCTGACGGACCTCTTTGGGGAGCTGGAGCTGCTGCTCCGCGGCGTGGCCATGCTGCGGGAGCTGAGTCCCCGCAGCATGGACGCCATCGCCTCCCTGGGCGAGCGGCTGTCCACGCGGATCTTCGCGGCCTTCGTGGCCGGCGCCTGGCTGGACGCCCGGACCGTGCTGCGCACCGATGCGGTCTTCGGCGAGGCCGCCCCCCAGTCCCCCGCCATCCGGTCCCTGGCGGCCCAGCACCTGGCGCCCCTGCTGGGACCGGGGCGCGCCGTGGTCACCCAGGGCTACATCGGCGCCACGGAGGACGGCCTCACCACGACCCTGGGCCGGGGCGGCAGCGACTACTCCGCGGCCCTCTTCGGAGCGGCCCTGGGCGCGGCGGAGGTGCAGATCTGGACGGATGTGGAAGGCGTGCTCACCTGCGACCCCCGCATTGTCCCCGAGGCCCTGCCCATCCCCGAACTCAGTTTCGCGGAAGCGGCGGAGCTGGCCGCCTTCGGTGCCAAGGTGCTCCACCCCTCCACCATCCAGCCCGCCGTGGAGGCCCGCATCCCCGTGACGGTGCGGCATACCCAGAAGCCCGATGGCCGCTTCACCACCATTTCCGCCGAGGTGCGCACGGGCCGGCCCATCACGGCTCTGGCCAGCCGGGGCCCCGTGACGGTGCTCACGGTGAGCAGCTCCCGGATGCTGGCCCAGAGTGGTTTTCTGGCGCGTCTCTTCGAGGTCTTCGGCCGGCGGGGCGTGAGCGTCGACCTGGTGGCCACCGCCGAGGTGAGCGTCTCGCTCACGGTGGAGGCGGACGTGCCGCTGAAGGCCCTGCTCCAGGACCTGTCCGCCTTCGCCACGGTGGAGACGAACGAAGGCCGCACCATCATCGCCGCCGTGGGTGAGCGCCTGAAGTCCACCCCGGGCCTGGGCGCGCAGCTGCTTTCCTCGCTGGGCGACATCAACGTGGAGATGATCAGCATGGGCGCCAACGAGATCAACCTGAGCCTCGTGGTGCGCCAGGAGCAAGGTGACGAGGCTCTGCGCCGCCTGCATCGCGTCCTGGTGGGGGGCCCTTCGTGACCGCCCTCCGCATCGGGATCTTCGGAAAAGGACGCCTGGGGGCCGCCATCGCCGCTGAGGCTGGTGGCGGCTTGGCCTGGCAGGTGGGCCGCGGGGATACGCCGGGGGCTGCTGCCGATGTGGCCGTCGACGCCAGTGTGGCGGAGGCCGTGGAGGCGCACCTGACCTGGGCCTTGGAGACCAGGACGGATCTGGTGATCGGCACCACGGGCTGGTCTCTGCCGGATCTCGAGGCCCGCGTGGCCGGCCGGATCGGGGTGCTGACCGCCTCCAACTTCTCTCTGACCGTGGCCCTGATGGCCCGGATGGCCACGGTGCTGGGCCGCTTCGCCGCCCTGGATCCCGCCCGGGACCCCTACCTGCTGGAGCACCACCACCGACTCAAGGCCGACGCGCCCTCGGGCACCGCCAAGACCCTGGCCGCCGCCCTGATGGCGGGCTGTCCCCGCAAGACGGAATGGACCCTCGGCACCCCGGAGCCCCACCAGCTGAGCGTGGGCGTGGTGCGGGCCGGGGCCGAATTCGGGCGGCATACCATCGGTCTCGACGCGCCCGCCGAGGTGCTGGAATTGACGCACCGGGCCCGGTCCCGGGCCCCCTTCGCCCAGGGCGCCCTGGTGGCCGCCCACTGGCTCCACGGCCGCAAGGGCGCCTTCTGCATGGACGACCTGGCCGCCGATCTGCTCGACCCCCTCTTTGCTTTTGGAGGAAGACCATGACCCTCGATTTGTCCGGCCTGGCCGTCGCGCTGGCCACGCCCTTCGCACCTACCGGAGAGGTGGACCTGGCCGCCTTCCGCAAGCTGGTCCGCCATGTGGTGGCCGGTGGCGTGGATTTCCTGGTGCCCCTGGGCTCCACTGGTGAGGCCGCCACCATCCTCGACTGGGAACGCGACGCCATCATCATCGCCTGCCTAGAAGAGAGTGGAGGCCATCCCGTGGTGGTGGGCACGGGCCACAACGCCACCCGCCAGGCCGCGGCCATGACGAAGCGGGCCCAGGCCCTGGGAGCCCACGGCGCCCTGGTGGTGACGCCCTACTACAACAAGCCCACGCCCGATGGCCTGGTGGCCCATTTCGCCGCTGTGGCGGAAGCTGCGCCCGGCCTGCCCCTTATCGCCTACAACGTGCCGGGCCGCACGGGGCTGAACCTGACGCCGCCCGTCCTGGGTCGGCTCTGGGAGAACCCCCAGGTGGTGGCCGTGAAGGAGAGCAGCGGCAACCTGGCCCAGATCGCGGAGATCGCCCGCCTGCTGCCCAAGGGGAAGACGCTGCTGTCGGGCGATGACAACCTGGCCCTGGCGGCCATCGCCGTGGGTGCGACGGGGCTCATCTCGGTGCTGGGCAACGTGCTGCCCCGGGAGACTGCTGCCATGATCGCCGCGGCCCGCCAGGGGCACGCCGCCGAGGCCCTGCGCCTGCACCAGC
This sequence comes from Geothrix sp., assembly GCA_036504495.1. Taxonomy (GTDB): domain Bacteria; phylum Acidobacteriota; class Holophagae; order Holophagales; family Holophagaceae; genus Geothrix. The sequence continues at coordinate 111,361 of DASXVC010000027.1, read as the reverse complement.
AGCTGCTGCCCCTCATGGATGCGCTGTTCCTGGAGAGCAACCCCATCCCCCTGAAGACCGCCCTGAAGATGCTGGGGCTTTGCGGAGATGGCTTGCGCCTGCCCCTGGTCCCGGCGGTGGCCGCCACGCGTACCCGCCTGGCCGAGGCCCTCTGTCTTTCCACCGAGGGCACCTTCCCGGGAGTGATCTGATGGTCGTGGACCTCGATACCATTCACAGCTTCTTCAGCCGTTCCCCGGAGGAGCTGGCTGCGGATCCCAAGGCGCCCGCCATGCACCAGGTGCTGTTGTCGGCCCTGGAGACGGGCGCCATCCGGGCCGCCGAGCGGCACGAAGACGGCAGCTGGCAGGCGAATGCCTGGGTGAAGCAGGCCATCCTCTGCGGCTTCCGCCGTACAAACCTGGTGGAGATGCCAGGCCCCGGCTTCCCCATGTTCGACAAGACCGCGTACCCGGCCCGCCACTTCGGCCTGGAGGATGGCGTGCGCCTCGTGCCAGGGGGGTCCTCCGTGCGCCGCGGCGCCCACATCGCCCGGGGGGTGGTGATCATGCCGCCGGCCTACGTGAACGTGGGGGCCTTCGTGGACGAGGGCACCATGGTGGACAGCCATGCCCTGGTGGGCAGCTGCGCCCAGATCGGCAAGCGGGTACACCTCTCCGCCGCGGCCCAGATCGGGGGCGTGCTGGAGCCTGCGGGCGCGCGTCCCGTGGTGGTCGAAGATGACGCCTTCGTGGGCGGCCTCGTGGGCCTCTTCGAGGGCATCGTGGTGCGCAAGCGGGCCGTGCTGGCCTCAGGTGTGGTCATCACGGGCAGCACCGTGATCTACGACCTCGTGAACGGCCGGGAGCTGCGTCAGGAGGTGCCCGAGGGCGCGGTGGTGGTGCCCGGGTCGCGTCCCGCTTCCGGGGACTATGCCAAGGCTCATGGGCTCCAGGTCTCGGCCCCCTGCATCGTGAAGTACCGCGACGACCGGACCGACGCAGCCACCGCGCTGGAACAGGCACTGCGGTAGGGGTGTCGACGAAATGCAAACCACCAAGACACCAAGAACTGAATAAGCCTTTTGTCTTTACTTGGTGTCTTGGTGTCTTGGTGGTGATCTGTTGCTTTTGACCTTTTTCCTGAGGACTCCGTGCACCCCGCCTCCCGCCTATCCCTGCTGAAGCCCTCGCCCATCCGCGCGATCACGGACGGCACGCCGCCCGGGGCCATCCCCCTGGGCCTGGGCGAGCCTACCTGGGACCTGCCCGAGGTGGCGCGGAAGGCCCTGCTGCGGGACCCCGGCCCCTGCGCCTACGTGCCCCACGCGGGCCTCACAGAGCTGCGAAAAGCCGTGGCCTCGTTCCATGGGGCGCACCAGGACGAAGTGCTCATCACCACGGGGTCGCAGGGCGCGCTCTTCTCGCTGTTCCAGGCCTGGGTGGACCCCGGCACCAAGGTGCTGGTGCCCGATCCCGGCTTCGTGGCCTACCCGGCCCTGGCCCGCATGGCCGGTGCCGAGCCGGTGCCCTATCCACTCTCCAGGGACCGATTCCGCCTGGACGCCGAGGCGCTGATCCGCACCTTGGACGCGAAGCCGGACGTGTCCGCGGTGATCCTCAACCTGCCCTCCAATCCCACGGGCGGGGGCGGGAGCCTGGAGGCCCTCAGGCGCGTGGCCGACGCCTGCGTGGCCCGGGGCGTGCTGCTCATTTCCGACGAGGTCTACCGCGACCTGCACTTCGGATCCCGCTGCCCCAGCCTGCGGGATGTGACGGACCGGGGTGTCGTGACCAGCTCCGTGAGCAAGGGCTGGGGCGCGCCGGGCCTGCGGGTGGGCTGGGCCGTGGGCGATCCCGCCTGGCTGGTGCCCGCCCGCACGGTGCATGGCTATGCCGTCACGGGTACCGCCACGCCCGCCCAGTGGGCCGCGCTCGCCCTCATCGAGCATTCCGACTCCGTGCTGGCCGAGGCCCGGGCCGCGGTGCAGCTGCGCTGGGAGGCCCTGGCCGAGGCCCTTCGTCAGGAGCTGGGTCAGACCGTGGCGCCCCCGGATGGCACCTTCTACCACTTCATGCCCCTGCCCGAGGCGGCCCATGCCGATCCCGTGGCCTTCGCCCTGAAGCTCCGCGACGAAGCCAAGGTGGTGCTCATCCCCGGCCTGGCCTTCGGCGAAGGCGGTCGCGGCCACGCCCGCCTCAGCTTCGCCGCCACCCCGGAGCAGCTCCGCGAAGGCGTGCGGCGGCTGGCGCAGTACTGGAAAAACTAATCAACCGCAGAGGACACAGAGCGCGCAAAGGGAAACCGTGAAGAAGCTCGCCACCCCAACCCATGTTTCACCCTTCGAGGCCATTCGTCGCGTGAACGAAGCTGGCCATGAATTCTGGTCCAGCCGGGATTTCGCCAGAATCCTGGATTACGCTGACTACCGGAACTTCGAACAGGTCATTGAGAAAGCTCGAACAGCCTGTTTTAACAGCGGCTACCGGATCGAGGATCATTTCGTTGAGATCACCGAAATGATCGAGATCGGCAAAGGTGGCCAGCGTGCCGTCAAGACCATGTTGATGTCGCGCTATGCGTGCTACTTGGTTATCCAGAACGCCGATCCCTCCAAGGAGATCGTAGCTCTCGGACAGACCTATTTTGCCGTGCAGACTCGCAAGCAGGAGTTGTCTGCGCAAGCCTTGGAAGACCAGAGGCGCCTGCTTCTCCGTGACGAGATGAAACAGCACAATGTGCAGCTGGCGGATGCGGCCATGTCGGCGGGAGTGGTGGAACCCATTGACTATGCCATTTTCCAGAACCACGGCTACATGGGCCTTTATGGCGGCATGAGCGCCAAGGATATCCACGCGCGGAAACGGCTCAAGAAGAGCCAGCAGATCCTGGATCACATGAGTAGCACCGAGCTGGCGGCCAACCTCTTCCGCGCCACACAGACGGAAGAAAAACTCCGCCGCGAAAAAATCACAGGCAAGGCAAAGGCCAATCAGACTCATCAGGAAGTGGGGGCGAAGGTACGGCAGACCATCCAGGAATTGGGCGGGACGATGCCTGAAGATCTGCCCACCGCAGAAGGCATCAAGGCGGTTGAAGCTCGGGCCAAAAAGCCGGAGCTATCAACATCCAAACCACCGCAATCAAAGGGAAAGGGGAAACCGTGACCCTTGTCCAGTTCAAAGACCAGAGATGAACGTGGGGACCTAAGTGTGAGCAAATTCAAATCCCTCGGGAAATCACAGTGGCCGAGATCCCCCAGCCCAACGCTTTAGTCCCCACCACCGTCCACCCTTGCTGTCTTTCTTCTTCCCTCTGCGCTCTCTGTGTCCTCTGCGGTTAGAGGTTCTTATGCTTTTCGCTTTTGACGACACTCAATGCCAAGTTCTTGCCGAGGCGCACGGCACGCCCTGCTTCGCCTACTCGGGGGCGGTGGCGGAGGCGGGGTTCCGGGCGTTGCGTTCGGCGCTGCCGATGCGGGTCCGCATCGCCTACGCGGTGAAGGCCAATCCCCATCCGGACCTGCTCACATGCTTCGCCGCCCTGGGGGCCAGCTTCGACTGCGCCTCCATCGGCGAGCTGGAGCGGGTGGAGGCCCTGGGCCTGCCGGCGGGGCGCACCTTCTTCGCCGGCCCCGGCAAGCGGGCGGCGGAGCTTCAGAAGGCGGTGTACATGGGGGTCCGGGTCCAGGCGGAGGGCTACGAGGACCTGGCGCGGATCGATGCCCTGGTGACCCGCGAGACCGCCGTGAACCTGCGGGTGCACCCGGCTTTCGACATCGACGAAGGCAACCGCATCATCGGTGGCAGCGGGCCATCGGCCTTTGGGGTGGACGAGGAGGCTGTGCCGGACCTGCTCCAGAGGGCCGCCAGCCTCCGCCATGTCCGCATCCGGGGCCTGCATGTGTTCGCCGCCAGCAACCAGCGGGACGCCTCGAAGCTCCTGGCCATCCATGGCGCCGTGCTGGATCTGGCGAAGCGTCTGCACGAGGTCCACGGCCTCGTCTTCGAGCAGATCGACCTGGGGGGCGGCCTGGGCGTGCCCTATGCACCCGGCGAGGCGCCGCTGGATCTGGCAGTCTTTGGACAGGGACTGTCCGATCTGCTGGTGCGGCACCCCTGGTTCACGGGTGAGCTGATCCTGGAGCCGGGCCGGTTCCTGGCGGGCCCCTGCGGCACCTACCTGGCGCGGGTGGTGCGCACCAAGGAAAGCCGCGGCACCCGCTTCGCCATCCTGGAAGGCGGCATCAACCACCTGATCCGCCCCCTGCTCACGGGCCAGCCCTTCCCTGTGAAGGCTGTGGGAAAAGGCCAAGGCGACGTCCCCCACACGCTGGCCGGCCCCTTGTGCACCAGCCTCGACCGCCTCGGTGATGTCTCCCTGCCGGAGCTGGAAGCGGGCGACCTGCTCGCCTTTGGCACCACCGGGGCCTACGGTCTCAATGAAGGCATGACGCACTTCCTGAGCCACCCCGTGCCGCCCGAAATCTGGGTGGGTTGACCCTAGGGCATCCCTTTTGAAATCAGATCCTAGCCCAGCAGGGGAAGCCAGGCCGACTGTTCGGCCTTGGGCAGGGTCTTCACACGCTCCAGGAGCCTGAGGCGGGTCTGCCAGGTCTTGTCGCTGGGGAAGAGGGCCCGGCCCCGCCGCAGGTCCTCCGCGGCCTCGTCCCACTTGGCCTGACCGACGTGGGCCGAGCAGAGGGCCAGATGCAGGCGGGCGGCCCGGGCCCGGAGGCCGGCGTCGTCGGGCTGGGCGCGCAGCAGGGCATTCATGACCTTGGCCGCGGCCTCCAGGTCGCCGTTCTGGAAGTGGTTCTGGAATTCGGCAAGGCTCGCCCCGGAGGCTCCGCCCGCGAGCCCGGTCCGGGCCTTCTCCAGCAGTTGGGCGGCCGCGGCATCCTGGGGGCTCTGCGCCAGCGCGGCCTGGGCCCGGAGGTAGGCACGCAGGGGATCCGTCTCGAGGGTGGCTTCGCCCTCCTGGAGGATGGCCGCTGGGGTTTCGGAGAGATCCGGTGCCTGGGCCTGCTGGAGCACGGGGGCCACGGCAGCCACCCGGGCGGCCCTGACGGCCTCCTTCAGTTCCTGGTCCTGGCGGTAGGTGTGGAAGGCGTAGAGGCCTACGGTCAGCGCCAGGATGCCCCCTGCGGTCAAGGCCCAGATCCTGGGCTCGCGCAGCCAGGGAAGGTGGGACGAGGCCTTCTGGAGGCGGTCCGGAAGGGAAAGGCCTTCCCGGGGGGGGGGCGCGGTCCGGGTCAGAGAGGCGGGGGGCTCCACCCGGCCTGGATCGGTGACGATGAGCGTGGGCTCCTCTTCCACCATGGCGATCCGGCCCTGGGGATCCAGGGCGATGCCGTGGGCCATGGGCGCCGGGTTGGCCTGGGGCCGCCGGCAGCGCTCAAGACCCGCCAGGGCTTCGGGATGGCCGGGGGCCAGGCGGAGGGCCTGCTGGAAGGTGAAGGCCGCCTCCTCGTGGCGCTGGAGGGAGAGCAGGTGTTCGGCCTGCCGGAGCTTCAGGCTCAGGTTTTCCGCATCAGGATCCACGGCCTGGATCGGAGCGGCGAGCGCGGCGGGGACCGGTGCGGGGGCCTGGGGGGCGGGCTGGGCGCCGGGCAGCGTCAGCTCGTACCTGGCCTGGCGCAGGTAGCCGGGGATCTCCTCGCGGTGGGGCTCCAGGACCAGGACCCGCTCCCACTTGGACACAGCCTCTTCCGTGAGGCCCATGTCGTAGAGCTGGACGGCCTCGCGCAGCAGCTTGGCCACGTCCTCGTCGGGGGCCGGAGCCTGTTCCTCGGTCGGAGAGGGGGAGGGAACCCCAGCGGAAAGGGGCGGCAGCCCCAGCTCGCGACGGGCACCGCTGACATAGCCCCGGGCCAGGGTATGGGCGGGATCCAGGGTCAGGACCTGCTCCCATTTCTGGAGGGCGTCGGCCACCTGGCCCATGTCGTAGAGGGTGCACCCCTCGATCACCAGGCGGTCCGGCTCGAGGGTGGGGGCCGTGGAGGCTGGAGGCGGGAGTGGAGCGGGAGCCGGAGAGGGCGCAGGGGGGGGCGCCGGAGTGAGGTCCTGGGCCTGGATAGGGACCACAGGGGCGGGATCGGGTTCTGGGGGTGGCGGGGGCGGGGCCGCAGCCACGGCTCGGGCCTCCGCCTCACGCTGGGCCAACAGGCGCTGGCGCAGCGCCACCAGGCGTTCGCGGGCCTCCGCATGGGCGGGCTGCTGCTTGAGGATGGCCTGCCAGATCTGCCCCGCCTTGACGATCTCCCCCTGGGCGAAAAGCTCATCCGCCTGGCGGAGGTAGGGCGCGTAGGGGTCTGGCGTCATGGAATCGCTCGGCTCGGTTCGGTGGAAGCGTGGGTGCTCAGTGCAGCGGGTAATCGTTGGTGTTGCGCACCAACAGCATGAAGGTGCTGTTCCCGCAGGTGAATTCCTGCTGGCTGCTGAGCTGGACCGGGCCCGTGATGCGTTCGCCGTTCACCTGGGTGCCGTTGGTGGATTGCTGATCGATGAGCCACACGGTTCCATCGCTGCGGATTTCCAGCACCGCGTGGCGGCGGGAGGTTTCGGGGTCCTGGGTGATGACATCGCCATCCTCCCGGCCGATGACGATCACGGGCCGGTCCAGCACCTGCACGGTGGAGGCCTGGGGTCCGGTCAGGAAGGCGAGGCTGAAGCGGAAGCCTGACGGCAGCCCGGCTTCCTGGATTCCCGCGGCCACCAGCATGGCGTCGCGGTCCCGGCGGGCCGTGGTGAGGGCCATGGCCAGCGGCGCGGCAGGGGTGGGTTCCGATTCGGGCACGGGCATGGTGAGGGGCTGGGAGAGCAACTCTTCGGCCAGAAGTCCAGGCACCGAGAGGATCGTCGGGTTCTCGACCTCGAAGAGGTGGGCGCATTTTGGGCACTTGAACCGCTTGGCCCGGGCTGTGCCGAACCGGCTGTCGTCGTACTGGAAGCGGGCCTGGCAGGCCGGACACACCACAATCATCGGGCCCTCGAAAATGCCTCTGAAGTCTACCGCTACTTCTTCCGTGTGGCGAAGAAGCTGAATTCACTCCGGAGGGGAATGCCCTCGGGGAGCTTGAAGCCGGTCACGGTGGGGGGCAGCGCCTGGTTGATCCGCAGGGGCCCCAGTTCCACCAGCCAGGAATCGCCGCTGCGCTCGATCCACTGGGCCTGCCTGGGCAGCCAGGTCTCCCGGTCCACCCAGAGGTTCAGGGCCTGGATCCGCTTGCGCATGGACAGGGTGCGGGGCGTCATGGCGAGCAGCCAGGTGCCTGGCAGGTCCTTTGATTCGCCTAGGTGGATCTGGAAGTACTCGGACAGGTAGCTGAGCTTCTGGCCCAGGCCGAGAAACTTGCGGTTGGCATTCTTGATGAGGCCGATCTTCATCAGCTCGCCTTCGCGGGCCTCCGGGCTGTAGGAGATGAGGGCCTTGGGGGTGAGGTGGAGGATCAGGTCCTCCGGCGGCTGGAAGGCGAAATGGGCGAAGTCGGAACCCTGGAGGTAGAGAGTCCCCTTTGTCACCGAGGGGGTCTTCAGCAGGGCCCGGCGCAGCGTCAGCGTGAAGGGGCACTGCAGGGTCTGGACCTGGGCCTGGGCGGCGTCGAAGCGCTCCACAGCCTCCCGCAGCGAGGGCGGGGCGGTCTGGGCCGCGAGGGGCAGGGTGAGGAGGAGGCGGAAGAGGACGCGTCGGATCATCGGGTTCCCGGGAAGCTCAGGCGACGGCGGGGGGGAGGGCGAGTGGTTCCCGCTGGTGGGCCACGTGCAGCGCCACGGCCGTGCCGCGGAGGATCTCCTCGGCGGCGAAGCGGGCCAGGCCGGGATCGTTGTTGGATTCGCTCAAATGCGCCAGCACGACCTGCTTCAGCCGGGGCGACAGTACCCGGCCCAGCAGCTCGGCCATGGCCGCGTTGCTCAAGTGGCCCACGCGACTGAGGATGCGGGCCTTGAGCTGGGGCGGGTAGCTCCCCTCGCGCAGCATGTCCACGTCATGGTTGGCCTCCAGCACCAGCAGGTCGAGCTCCTGGAGGTGGTCCGCCACCAGGGCGGTGGGGTGCCCCAGGTCGGTGACCACGGCGGCCGACCTGCCGCCGGCCTCGATGCGGTAGGCCACGGGGTCCTCGGCGTCGTGGGGCAGGGCGAAGGGCAGGATGCGCCAGCCCTCCCAGTCGCGGGGCCTTCCGGACTCCACCTCGATCCACCGCGAGGCGGGGATCTCGATGCTCTGGATCCGCTCCACGGCCGTGCGGGTGGCGGCGGTGGCAAGGATGGCCCAGTCCGTGCGGCGGAGAACCACACCCACAGCGCCGATGTGGTCCGAGTGCTCGTGGGTCAGCGCCAGGGCGCGCACCGCTCCGTAATCCAGGCCCAGGACCTCCAGCCGCCGGCGGATCTGGAGCAGGGAGATGCCCGCGTCGATGAGCAGTGTCTGCCCCTCCCTGGACAGGGCGTGGCAGTTCCCCTTGGAACCGGAGGCGAGGGCCGCGTAGTGCACGGTCCAGGATACCGCTTACACTGACGGGCATGAGCGCGACCCTCCGCCCCTCCACCCCCGCCGACCTGGAGATCCACGTCGCCCACCGCATGGCCATGTTCCGCGACATGGAGATGGGCTCAGAGGAGGGACTGCGGCGCATGGCGGAGGCCTTCCGCACTCAGTTGCGGAACTGGCTGGTGACGGGCAAGTGCCGGGGCTTCCTGATGGAAGACGAGGGCCGGCCCGTGGCCGGGGTGCTGATGCTGATGAAGGAGACCCTGCCCACGCCTGTGACACCGCTTTCCGTGCGGGGCTACCTCTTCAACATCTACACGGAGCCTTCCCACCGCCGCCAGGGCCTGGCCGCCCGCCTCACGGACGCGGCGCTGGACCAGGCCCGGGAGATCGGGCTGGAGATCGTGGAGCTGCACGCCAGCCTCGAGGCCGAGGGCCTCTACCAGCGCATGGGCTTCGTGCCCACCAGCGAGATGCGGCTGGTGATGGGGGCCGGAATCAAGACCCCCAAGCAGTGGAAGCACCGGCGCTAGCCGAGCCCTTCCAGCGCCAGAGTCCGAGGATCGCCAGCCCGCAGGCCAGGGTGCAGATGAAACTGGCTTCCAAGCCGAAGGCCCCGCCCGTGAGCCACTCCGGGCGGCCGTGGAAGACCGGCGTCCACCAGCCCCGGTTGGTGGTGCCGCTTACCCCGAAGCCGAAGAGGTCGCCCTGGGTCCAGTTCCAGCCCAGGTGCACCCCGATGGGGAGGGCCAGGCTGCCCGTGCGCCGCCAGCAAAAGGCCAGCAGCACGGCCGCCAGGGCGATGTTCAAGGTGGCCCAGGCTTTGGTGGCGCCGGCCATGCCGGGGTTGCCCCAGTGGCCGAGGGCGAAGAGGGCCGCGAAGACCAGTTGGGCGAGGGTGAAGCCGAGGCCCCGCACACTGCGCTGGAAGGCGTAGCCGCGAAACAGGATCTCCTCGGAACAGGCCACGGCCAGGTAGAGCCAGGCCCCCGCCAGAAGGCCAGAGAGCCCCATGCCCGGCGTGCGGATCCAGTGGAAGCCCCCGGCCGCGAAGACCACCGCCGCCACCAGCGCCATGAGGGCGAACCCCCCGAGGGTTCCCAGGACCAGGTCGCGGAGGAAGGCGCCGCGGACCCGCAAGCCGAGAGAGGCGAAGGAGGCTCCCTCCAGGTGGAGGCACAGCCAAGTGGCGCCAAGCACCGCCAAGGCCCCAACTCCGGGATCCGGAAGAACCCGCTGGAATCCAGGAACGAGGCCGGCGGCCGCCCTGGTGGCCAGCCCAGCCAGGAAGGTGGCCCCCAGGACGGCGGCGAGGTGGCCCAGCACCTTCCACCCGTTGCGCACCGCGCCTTGGCCGTCGAGGAATGCGTCGGGCATGGAGGCTCCTGGAAGGTCGGGCTACGGCGAAGGACCTCCCCCGTTGAGCCTTACATCACGCTCTGGGTTTCGGCAAAGGCGCGGCTGATCTCCAGAAAGACCTTTTCCTCGTTCGGCTTCAGGGCCACGGCCCGGGCGAACCAGGCTGCGGCCTTCTTCCGCTGCCCGGCCACCAGGAAGGCCCGGCCGAACCTGAGGAAGCGCTCCCAGTCATCCTTTTCCTGGGCCACTAGGGCGCCCATGTAGCGCTCCGCCTCATTCACCAGGCCCACCTCCGCGAGGTCCACCCCAGCCTGGGCCAGGGCCTCCTTGTTCTTGGGATCGCGGGTAAGGAGCTTCTCGTAGCCCTCCAGGGCCTCGGTCTTGTAGCCGTGCTTCAGCCAGGCGTTGGCGAGCAGGCGGAGCACCTGGCCATCCTTGGGCTCGCGCTGCTCGGCCTCTCGGAAGGCCGCCTCTGCCTTCGGCTTGTCCAGGGCGGCGAGGTAGGCCCGTCCACACTCGGCGAGGTACTTCGCATCCTTGGGCTTGATGGCCCGGGCCCGGTCCGCGCAGCCTTCGAGGATGGCCCGGCGGTCGCCACCGAAGAAGGCTTCGTCAAACACCACCGCCGCGGGCTTCGGTGGGGGTCCCTGCGCCGCGACGGCCAGGGTGGCGAAAACAAGGAAGGTGGCGCGCATGGGAGCCTCGTCGTCAGGAGCCGGACTTCGCGGGGGCAGGCAGAGCCCCTGGCGGGGGCTCGGGATAGTCTTCCGTGGGGCGCATGTCCCACTCGACCTCGAAGGTCACGTGCAGGGCGGGTCCGGCCTTCGGATCCGCCCCCGCCACCTTGGCTGTGAGGGTGTTGATGCCCCGCCAGCGGCCGGGATTCTGCGGGTCCGGATGCATGTCCCACACCTGTTCCTGCCGACCTGAATCCCCGGTCCCCCCCTGGGAGACCCGGTAGCCCACGAGGTAGAGACGGGTGGCGTCGAGGAATCCCGAGGCGGGGGGCTGGGCGGTGCCTTCCACCCAGTGGGCGGCGGCGCCCACCTGGAGGAGCCCCACCGTGGAATCGGGTTTGTCCGCCCAGTCCTTGGGCCAGGATTCCGCGGCCTTAAGGAAGGCCTTGCTGGTGCCGGAAACGCTCCCGACCTTGACCCGCTGCTTTGAAATGCGGAAGCTGCGGACGGCCAGGGTGCCCGTGGGCGGGATGGGACGAGCCGTGTCGATGGCCTTGAGCAGCGATTCATAGTCGAACATGGTCAAGGTGTTCTCGGCCGCCGCGTGGAGGCCTTCCAGCTGCCCACCCTGGGCCACGAGCGCCTGAGCGTGTTTTTTCATCCCGGTCCAATCGCCGAGGTGGGCGGCCACGAAGAAGCAGTGGACGAGCTCCCGGGTGTTCAGGACGGGGCGCGCCGAGACGGCGGCGTAGGCGGTCCTCATCTTGCCCAGGTCCAGCAGCCGCCAGGCGAGCTCCAGCCGCACGCCATCCCGGGGGCGGGCGAGGTCTCCGCCCACGGTCTCAAGCAGGGACCAGGCCTGCCGGAGGTCGGGCTGCACGCGGGCGGCCTGCAGGTACGTCTGGTTCTTTCCGTAGTGGAGTCCCCGCATCATGTTGGTGGCCCAGAGCCAGGAAGCGCCCGCGAACCGGGCTCGTTCCGGGGTCAGGACCGGATCCAGGGACATGGCCGCCGACCAGATCGGGCTGCCATCCTCAAGATCCTTCTTCCCCGCAGGGTCCTGCCGCTCGAGGCGGGCCATGGATTCCGCGAAGGCCCGCTCGTCCTGTGCTGCAAGGGTGAGGGTGGCAAGGGCGAGGAGGACTGCACGCATGGGACCTCGGGGGTGGCGCCATGATAGGACACTTCCCCGCCCCGGCCTCCCGCGGCCTTCTACAAGGGGATGTTGCCGTGCTTCTTGGGCGGCGTGGTGTCGCGCTTGGTGTCGAGGAAGGCGAGGGCCTTGATCAGCTTCTGGCGGGTCTCGCGGGGCAGGATGACCTCATCCACGAAGCCGAACTCCGCGGCGATGTAGGGGTTCGCGAACTTCTCGTTGTACTCGGCCACCAGCTCGGCCTTGCGGGCGGCGGGGTCCGGCGCGATGGCGATGGACTTGCCGTGCAGCACGTTCATGGCGCCTTCGGCGCCCATGACCGCGATTTCGGCCGTGGGGTAGGCGAAGTTGAAGTCCGTGCGGATATGCTTGCTGGCCATCACGCAGTAGGCTCCGCCGTAGGCCTTGCGGGTGATGATGGTGATCTTGGGCACCGTGGCCTCGCAGAAGGCGAAGAGCAGCTTGGCGCCGTGGCGGATGATGCCGCCGTGCTCCTGGGTCACGCCCGGCAGGAAGCCTGGCACATCCTCGAAGGTGATGAGCGGGATGTTGAAGGCGTCGCAGAACCGCACGAAGCGGGCGCCCTTCTCGCTGGAGGAGATGTCCAGCACCCCGGCGTAGAAGGCGGGCTGGTTCGCCACGATGCCCACGCTGCGGCCCTCGATGCGGCCGAAGCCCACCACGAGGTTGGGCGCGAAAGCCTCATGCACCTCGAAGAAATGGGCGTCATCCACCACGCCGCGGATGATGTCGCGGATGTCATAGGGCTTGCTGGGATCGTCCGGCACCACCTTGTCCAGGTCCGGGTTCTCCAAGGGCATGGGATTCTTCGGCGCCCGGCGCGGGGCCTCGCCCAGGTTGTTGCTGGGCAGGAAGGAGAGCAGCTCGCGCGTGTGGGCCAGGGCCGCCAGATCGCTGGCGCAGACGAAGTGGGCCACGCCGCTTTTCGACGCATGGGTGTGGGCCCCGCCCAGCTCTTCCTTCGTCACTTCCTCATGGGTGACGGCCTTGATGACATCGGGCCCGGTCACAAACATGTAGCTGGTGCCCTTCACCATGGTGATGAAGTCCGTGATGGCGGGGCTGTAGACGGCGCCACCCGCGCAGGGGCCCATGATGAGGCTGATCTGGGGGATGACGCCCGAGGCCAGGGTGTTGCGCAGGAAGATGTCGGCGTAGCCGCCCAGGCTCACCACGCCCTCCTGGATGCGGGCGCCGCCGCTGTCGTTGAGGCCGATGACCGGGCAGCCCACCTTCATGGCCAGGTCCATCACCTTGCAGATCTTCTTGGCGTAGGCTTCGCTGAGGGATCCGCCGAACACGGTGAAGTCCTGGGCGAAGATGGCCACGGGGCGGCCATCCACGCGACCAAAGCCCGTCACCACCCCGTCGCCGGGGATCTTCTCCACGCCCCAGTTGCGGTGGACCATGAGGGCGTCCATCTCCTCGAAGGAACCCTCGTCGAGGAATGCCGCCACCCGTTCCCGGGCGGTGAGCTTGCCGCCTTCGTGCTGCTTCTGGACCCGTGCCTCTCCGCCGCCAGCCAGGGCCTGGGCGTGCTTGGCCTTGAGGATCTCGATCTTTTTCTCGAGGGACATGGGGACTCCCGGGGCGGATATTCTGGCGACCAATCAATGGGGATCAACCGCCAGTCTAACCGACTGTCCCGACTCGCATATCCAGTGGGGTGGAAGCCTAGGGTCTGTTCTCAAAGTGGGGTGTGGCCGCGCAAGGGGCGCCGCCCAAGCGAGACCAGGAAAGCGACGATGGCAATAGCGGCACTATTGGCGTGGAGCTTGACGCCGGTTCGCGCCGGGCGCCGCCCCTTGCCCTCCGGGACGGCCCCAGCCGCGCGCCCAGGTGCGTTGGTGGCCTTGAACGATGTCCCGCATCGCCCTACGGCCACCGCCTTCCTGGATCACGCGGCTGGACCCGTCGCGGCTCGCATCCACTTTGAGAACAGACCCTACTACCGGATGGGCCTCGGCTGGGTCATGGCTTCCAGGCTGAAGGCCTCGTCCAGTTCGGCGGGGGTCAGGTAGCCCTTGCGGAGGATGAGCTCCCGCACGGGCACGCCCGTCTCCAGGGCCTCCTTGGCCACCTCCGTGGCGCGCTTGTAGCCGATGGCCGGCATGACGGCGGTGACGATGCCGATGCTGTGTTCCACCTGCTCACGGCAGTGCTCACGATTGGCCGTGATGCCCACGATGCACTTGGTGGTGAGCACGTTCACCGCGGCCGTCAGGTTGCGCATGCTCGTGGCCAGGCTGTAGGCGAGGATGGGTTCCATCACGTTCAACTGCAGCTGGCCCGCCTCGGCGGCCAGGGTGATGGTGAGGTCGTTGCCGATGACCTGGAAGGCCACCTGGTTCACGACCTCGGGGATCACGGGGTTCACCTTGCCGGGCATGATGCTGCTGCCGGGCTGCATGGGGGGGAGGTTGATCTCCCCGAAGCCGCAGCGGGGGCCGCTGCTGAGCAGGCGGAGGTCATTGCAGAGCTTGCTGAGCTTCACGGCCGCGCGCTTGACCACGCCGGAGAACATGACGAAGGCGCCCGTGTCCGGCGTCGCTTCGACGAGGTTTTCCGCCAGGACGATGTCCAGGCCCGTCACCTTGCGGAGCTCCTCGACCACGACCTGGGGGTAGCGCGGATCGGCGCAGATGCCCGTGCCGATGGCGGTGCCGCCCATGTTCACTTCCAGGAAGAAGCGGGCGGTTTCCTGCAGGCGCTGGATGTCCTCGCCGGTGGTGACGGCGTAGGCCTCGAACTCCTGGCCCAGGGTCATGGGCACCGCGTCCTGCAGCTGGGTGCGGCCCATCTTGATGGCATCCGAGAACTCGTGGCCCTTGGCGTGCAGGGCCGCCTTCAGGCGGTTCATGGCGCCGAGGAGGCTCTGCAGCATGAAGATCGTGCTGAGGCGTAGGGCCGTGGGATAGACGTCGTTGGTGCTCTGGCCCAGGTTCACATGGTCGTTGGGGTGGCACTTCGCATAATCGCCGCGCTTGTGGCCCATGAGCTCCAGGGCCCGGTTGGCGATCACTTCGTTGGCGTTCATGTTCGTGGAGGTGCCGGCGCCGCCCTGCACCATGTCCGTGGGGAAGTGGCCGTGCCAGTGGCCGTCGATGATCTCCTGGCAGGCCCGGTCGATGGCCTCCGCGATGGCGGGATCCAGCAGACCCAGCTTCGCGTTGGCGCGGGCGGCGCCCTGCTTGACCATGGCCAGGGCCCGGATCATGGCCGGGAAATGGCTGGTGGGCACGCCGGTGATGGGGAAGTTGTGCACGGCCCGCAGGGTCTGCACGCCGAAGAGCGCATCCTCCGGCACGTCCAGGGGGCCGATCAGGTCGGATTCGCGCCGGGTCCGGCCGCTGGCGTAAGCCTGCTCACGCCCGGTGCGGGGCGTGGCCGAGTAGAGCAGCCGCTGGTGCAGCACGTTGGCCACCTTGCTGAGCACGGCGATGGCCGCGGCGCCATCCTGGCCCAGGCTGCCGAGCACAGCGTCCCGGTCCAGGTCCAGCAGCACCGAGGAGGTGAGGGCTACGCCCGTGGCCGTGTGCGTGCTCACGGCCAGGAAGGACTGCTCGCCCGCCACGTCACCGGGGCCGAGGATCACCACGGGTTCCGCGCCCTCGCCGTTGTCACGGGTGATCTCCACGCGACCCTCAGCGATGACCGTGGCCCCCAGGCGAGCCTCGCCCTGGCGGAAGAGGGGGGTGCCGGCCGGGACCTCGCGCCGGCGGGCGGCCCTGGCGATCAGGCTCAGGTCCGCGTCGGAAAGCCCGGAGAAGATCTCGCAGCGGCGAAGGACAGATGTGATTGCATCCATGGGATGGCCTCCGGCCCGGACCGGGCCTTCAGCCATGGTAATGACCCCTGTTTACGATTCGGTCACGAATGCCTGAAGCCGGGATTACCGGGCAACCGAATCCTTCGTGATCGCGTCCTCGCGCAGTTTTTCGCCGCCCACCACATGGAAGTGGAGATGGAAGACACTCTGGCTGGCATCCTTCCCTGCGTTGGAAATGACGCGGAAGCCCTCGTCGAGGATGCCCTGGTCCCGGGCCACCTTCACGCAGGCGCTGAGCAGGGCCGCGCGGGACTCCACGGGCAGCTCGTCCAGCTCCTTGAGGCTGGCCACATGCTGCTTGGGGATCACCAGCAGATGCACCTTGGCCCGGGGCCGGATGTCCCAGAAGGCCAGGACATAGGGATCCTCATAGACCTTTCGCGAGGGCGCCGTGCCCGCCACGATCTTGCAGAAGACGCAGTCGGCCGGGGCCGAGGTCGCAGGGGCCTTGGACGGAGCCGTCACAGGCGCCTGACAGGCCGTCAGGGTGAGGGCGGCCAGGAAGGCGAGGGCCCGGTGCATCAGCGGCCGCTCTTCGCCCAGTCGGCCAGGAATCCTTCCACGCCCTTGTCCGTGAGGGGGTGCTTCAGCATCTGGTCGAAGACCTTGGTGGGGATGGTGGCCACGTGGGCGCCGGCCAGGGCGGAATCGGTGACGTGGCGCGGGCTTCGGATGCTGGCGGCCAGGCACTGGGTGTCGAAGGCGTAGTTTTCGAAGATGGCCACGATCTCGCGGATCAGCTCCATGCCATCCAGGTTGATGTCGTCCAGGCGGCCCACGAAGGGAGAGACATAGGTGGCGCCTGCCTTGGCGGCCATGAGGGCCTGGGTGGCGCTGAAGCAGAGGGTCACGTTGGTGTTGATGCCCTCGGAGGTCAGGGCCTTGCAGGCCTTGAGGCCCTCGGCGATGAGGGGCAGCTTCACCACCACGTTCTCGTGGATCTTGGCCAGCCGCAGGCCCTCCTTGATCATGGCGGGGGCCTCCAGGCCGATGACCTCAGCGCTGATGGGGCCGTCCACGATGTCGCAGATCTCCGCGATGATGGCCTCGAAGGGCTTGCCCGTCTCCTTGGCGATGAGGCTGGGGTTGGTGGTCACGCCATCCAGCACGCCCAGGGCGTTGATGCGCTTGATCTCGTCGATGTTGGCGGTGTCGATGAAAAACAGCATGAGTCGCTCCCGGCCCTGCATTTGCTGGCCTCTTCCATTCTCCCAGGCCTGGGGGAAACTGGAAGCCCGGAGTCTGCCATGGCCAATCCCGCGACCAACCCAGAGATCAAGGTGCTGGACAAGGGCTTTGTCCGCCTCATCGACCACATGGGGTCGGACCTGTCCGTGGTGAACGCGGCGCGGGTGTCCTTCGGCAAGAAGAAGGAGGCCTTCGAGGAGGGCGATGCCAAGCTGATCGGCTACCTGGCGGAGCACGAACACACCTCCCCCTTCCGCCACACGGCCCTGACGCTGCATGTGAAGGCGCCCATCTTCGTGTTCCGCCAGTGGATGAAGCACCGCATCGGCTCGGAGTTCAACGAGATCAGCGGCCGGTATGTGGAGTTCCCCGAGGATGAGTTCTTCGTGCCCGCCACCTTCCGCAAGCAGGCCAAGGTGAACAAGCAGGGCAGCGAGGGCGAGATCGACGAGGCGAACCGTGCCCGGGCCCTGGAGAGCTACCTCGAAAGCTGCCGCGGGGCCGTGGCCCACTACAAGGAGCTGCTGTCCCTGGGAGTCTGCCGGGAGCAGGCCCGCTGCGTGCTGCCCGTGGGGCTCTACTCCGAGGTCTACTGGACCGTGAGCCTCCAGGCCGTGGCCCACTTCATCCGGCTGCGGACCGACAGCCACGCCCAGTGGGAGATCCAGCAGTACGCCGCCGCGGTGCGCTCCGTGGTGGAGCCGATCTATCCTGTGGGCCTCAAGGCCCTGCTCAGCTCTGGCAAGGGATGAACGCGCCGCCCCTCAACCCCGCCCTGTTCCACTTGGACCGGGAGCACCTCTGGGTCATGCACTGCTCCGAGGGCCCGGTGCCCCGGGCCACCATGCGGGTGGTGCGGGCCTTCATGCTCAAGGAGCTGCGTCCCTGGGAAGTGCGCTGGGAGGAGGACTTCCAGGGCATTCCAGCGGCCCTGCGCGCCGAGGCTGCGGCCCTCCTGGGCGGCCGGCCCGAGGACATCAGCCTCAGCCCCAGCACCTCCACGGGACTGCTGGCCGTGGCCCAGGGCTTTCCGTGGCATCCGGGGGATGAGGTCCTGGCGCCCCTGGGGGAATTCCCCTCCAACGCCTGGCCCTGGCTGGCGCTCAAGGCCCGCGGCGTGGCCTTCCGAGAGGTGCCCCTGTGGGACGGCCACAAGGCGGGGGCCGAGGCCTGGTCCTCCCTGCCGCCCAGGGTCGAGGCGGATCCCGAGGGCCGGCTCATCGCCGCCCTGGGACCCCGCACCCGCATCCTGGCCCTCTCCTGGGTGCGGTTCCAGGACGGCCTGAGGCTGGACCTCCAGCGCCTCGGGCGGGCCTGCCGGGACCGCGGCATCCATCTGGTGGTGGATGGCATCCAGGCCGTGGGCACTGTTCCCCTGGACCTGGAGGGGCTGTCCGCCTTCGCCACGGGCGGCCACAAGGGTCTGCTGGCGCCGCAGGGGATGGGCTTCCTGTGGACAGAGGATTCTTTTAGACAGTCATTGTCGCCTTCGGGCACCTGGCTGGCAGTGGAGGAGGCCACGGATTTCTCGCGGCCCTCGACGGATTTCCAGCGAGCCTGGCTCAAGGATGGCCGCGCGCTGGAGCCCGGTGGCCCGAACCTGCTCCAGGCCTCGACCCTGCTGGAGTCCCTGCGGCTGATCAACGGGGCGGGGGTCCCCGCCATCCGCACCCATTCCACGATGCTCCAGGCGGGCCTGCTGGACCTGTTGGGCCCGTCCTGGGCCTCGGAACGGGCCCGCCTGGGGGCCCTTCTGGAGGCGGGGCGTTTGGGCTCCTTCCTGTCCTTCCACCACGGCGGCGGCGCCCGGCGCCTGGAGGCCATCCTGAAGGAGGGCTACCGCCAGGGCATCTTCGCCTCCGTGAGGGAGGGCTACCTGCGCGTGGCCTTCCACGGGTTCCACACCGAAGCGGACGTGGAGCGCGTGGCCGCCTGGCTCAGAGCGCCTAACTAGACCCGACAATGCCGCGATGAAGCCAGGCAGGATGCACCGCAAGGAAGGGCCCGCAGGGCAACGTGGTTCGTTGTTCAAGGGCGCTGACGCCGCGGAGCGCCCGCCTGGCTTCATCCCTCCGGGCGAGGGGTGGCGGGCGTCGCGATGCCGCGTCACGCTCGTCGCGCGTAGTACCCGCTACGCTTCGACTCGCGTTCCTCGCCTCGCTCGCCCGGCACCCCTCGCGCGGCACTGTGGGGTCTGGTTAGGCGCTCCTAACGGAACAACCAGCTGACCTTGGCCTGCACCACGTCGTCCGAAGGCAGGTGCCGCAGGATCGACAGATCGGGGCGCGGGGCGAGGCTGGCGCGGTCATTGATGAGGGCGTCCGTGCTGGCGCCATGGGTGTAGACCAGGAAGAGCGTGGATCCCGGCCGGAACTCCCAGCGGGTGATGAGGTTCAGGTTCCAGGTCCGGTAGCTGAAGGCGCTCTGCGGTATGGTCCCGGCGGGCTGGTCCTCGGGCAGGCTGGGCTCGAGGGTGTGGTCGTCCTCGTAGTGCTTCAGGTCGCGGAAGTCCCAGTTGGCCGCCAGCCACTGGCTGAACAGCTGGAGGGTGAGGCGGGGGCTGAAGGCGTAGGCCACACGCAGGGTCTGGTTGAGCTGGCTGAGGCGGCGCAGACCCACGATGGGGGTGGCCACCGGCGTCTCCAGCCACTTCAGTTCACCTTCATCCCGGGTGACCGAGGTGGAGAGCTGGATTTCCAGGTTGGAAGCGGGTTTGAGGCTCTGGAAGAGGGTGGCATCGGTGGAGGGTCCACCTTCCTGCCAGGCGCGGCTGGTGTTGACGCGAACGTACCAGGGCCGGTTGCCGGGGGTGTCGAAGCCGAGGTTCGCGTAGGGGACGCTGGCCCGGGCCAGGTATTTCTTCATGGGGTCCGCATAGGTGCGCAGCTCCCGGTCGTCCTCGGCGGGGAGGTCCACCCCGCCGCCGCCCCACAGCGATATGTAGCTGGTAAAGTCGCTCTTGGCCCAGGTGTTGAGGTTGCGCACGTACGTGTGCCCAGCCTGGTCGCGGGCGGCGGTATGGTCCAGGCCCCATTCCCAGCCACGCAGGGGGCCCCAGGCCTGATCCCAGCGGCGGGAAACCCCGGCGTACATCCGCTGCTCATCGGCCCGGCCCAGGTAGCCGACATCGTTGGGATTGTAGAGGCGGCTCGCGTTGATGGCCTGGACCTCCAGGCTCCACCCGCTGCGCCACTCCTGGTGGGCCCGGAGGCGGCCTCGCCAGCCCTGGTCCTGGGCCTCCTTGGGGCCGGCCTCGCTGCGGCTGAAGGTGGCCTCCAACAACCCGCTCCGGTCCTCGGTCTTGTAGGCGCCATCCACGGCCTGGACCAGGGCCAGGCGGCCCGCGCGCCCCGCCTGCGCCATCTCCGAGAGGAAGCCGCCCAGGTAGCTGCCCCGGTCATCCACGAGCTGTTGGACGCGCAGCACGCCGAAGTTCGTGAGCGGGGAGAGCTCCCGCCGGGCGCGGGTGCCCGTGGCGTCCAGGACCACTGCCCGGGCGGGCTCCACGCTGGCCCCCAGCAGGCCCACGTTGGTTCCAGAGGCATACTTGGCGGTGTACTTGGCAGCGGCCGTGATGTCCGTGGCGTTGGGCCGGTCCAGCAGGGATTCGCCCGGCGCCAGGTCGGGATCGGACAACCCCTGTCCAATGCGCCGGCTATAGAAGAGGTCGGGCCCCGCCACGCGGAAGAGGTCCATGCCCTCCAGGAAGAAGGGCCGCTTTTCCGGGAAGAAGGTTTCGACGGTGCCGAGGTTGAGCACCCTCTGATCCACCTCGACCTGGCCGAAGTCCGGGCGCACCGAGAGGTCCACCTGGGCGTGGCTGTTCAGGCCCCAGCGGGCGTCCAGGCCGCCGCGGGTCTCCCAGCGGCGGTCGTCGAAGCTCCGGGTGGTCTCGAATTTCCGGGCCGCGCCAAGGTAGGGGAGGAACTCCCGCCGGGGCTGGGGGTCCAGTCCCTGGAGGCCCGTGAGATCGGGAAAGCGGCTCACGAAGCCGTTGTCGCCCCGGGGGACCACCATCCACCGGCTGGATTCCCGCAGGGCCCCCTGGTCGGTGCGGCTGAAATTGATGCCCCAGGTCTGGGGCTCCCGGCCGCCCTTGAAGCGGAGGAGCGACAAAGGAATCTTCAGTTCGGCGGTCCAGCCCCCGGCGTCCACGGATACGGCGCTTTCCCATACGCCGTCCCAGCTGGCATCGAAGGCGCTGTCGTTGTAGATGACCTGGTCCTTCTGCACGCCCGCGGCGTTCACTTCGAAGACGAGGGCGGTGCGCCGGTCGTGGTTGGCATCGAGGGCCACACTGAACCAGTCGCTCTGGCTCTCCTGGTCCCGGCGGTGGAGGCGCCGGACCACCGTGGCCGGACCGCCGTCCAGCTTCCGGTCGTGGTGCATGCGGGCCCCGATGTAGAGGTAGCGGGCGTCGTAGAGCACCCTCACCTCGGTGCGCTGCCGGGCGGGCTGGCCGCGCCAGGGCCACTCCTGCGTGAAGTCCGTGGCCGCGGGGGCCCGGCGCCAGACCGGTTCGTCGAGACGGCCGTCCATGCGGATGGCGGCCGGGGTGCGCAGGGCCTGCAGACCCGCGTCTGGACCGGAGGCCACCAGGGCCAGGCCGCCGAGCAGGGGAATCACAAGCTGGACCGGTGCGCGCATGCTGCTCCTGGGACGAGGAGGTGGCGCCCGCCTGCGTCCTGGATCATGTTGCCACACCTTGCGAGGTATCATGATCTTCAGGAGCCTTCGCACGCCTCCAGGCATTTCATCGATAATCGGTCTCCAGGAGTTGATATGCGCATGCTGCTCGCCGCCTTGTTGTCCCTGCCCCTGCTGGCAGGGGGTGGGGGCACCGTGGCCTTCAAGCAGACGACCTTCCTGGCCGAGGTGGCGGCCACGGACCAGGAGAAGGCGAAGGGCCTGATGTACCGCCAGAGCCTGGCCAAGGACCGCTGCATGTTCTTCATCTACGGCGAGGACGGCAGCCACGCCATCTGGATGAAGAACTGCCTCATCGCCCTGGATGTGGCCTGGGTGGACGCCGAGGGCCGCGTGGTGGAAACCGCTGAACACGTGCCTCCGTGCAGCCCCATGCGGGGCGATGACTGCCCCACCTACGGGGGGAATGTGCCGGCCCGGCACTTCATTGAATTCGCCGCTGGCACCTTCAAGCGCATCGGTCTCAAGAAGGGCGACCGCCTGGGTTGGGATCTGGTCCTGGACGACGGCCGCACCCTCCGGGGCGGGGTCCCGATGCCGAAGGCCAAGAAGAAGTAGCGGCTATTCGGCGCCCTTGGCGGCATCCTTGCCTCGCCGGGGCGGGCGGGTGAGGGTGCGCAGAGGTTCGGGCGCTGGCGGCAGATCCGCCAGATCCAGGGGGCTCAGGCGGTCCGCCAGCAGCTTCCAGGCCCGGGCCTGCCGGGGCAGCCGCTCGGCCTGGATGACCTCGAAGCCCTGGGCGTAGCTCACGAAGGGCGGCATGACCAGGGCGAAGCCCGTGTAGAGGAAGGCGGGAAGCCGCATCCAGTCCGGTTCGCCGGCGGGCCCGGGGCTGGGCACGGCGAAGAGGGGGTGGACGCCGCCATTGATCCAGAAGCCCTGGGCTGAGTCGTGGCGGGGGTAGACGAAGATGCGGCGGCGGTGCATCAGGGTGAAGGGGCCCACGCGGTGCTGCTCCACGGGCTGGATGCCCGTGCCTTCCAGGGCGGGGCCGATGCTGCGATCTGGATGGCCCACTACCTGCACCACCTGGCGCCCGCCGCCCTTGAGCTTGCGGAAGATGGTGCGAAGCTCCTCGGCCTCGTCGCCCTCCACGGTGCCTTGGCTGGGTTTCAGGTCTCCCAGCAGGACAATCTGGGTGGGGTTGTGGTCATCAATGAGGCTGAACAGGCGTTCCCAGATTTCGATCTGGGAGGTGGGTGGCAGGGGATCGGGGCGGCGGCGGCGGGCCGCGCCCAGGCCCAGGAAGAGATCCGATAGCACCAGCGTCTTCTGCCGGGGGAGCCACACGGCCCGCCGGCTGTCGAGTACCACATCGTCGCTGAGCTGGACCTGCACAC
This sequence comes from Geothrix sp., assembly GCA_036504495.1. Lineage (GTDB taxonomy): Bacteria > Acidobacteriota > Holophagae > Holophagales > Holophagaceae > Geothrix. The sequence continues at coordinate 88,618 of DASXVC010000027.1, read as the reverse complement.
GGGCCTCCTGCCTTCCATTGGAACACACGGAAGGTCAGAATCCCGGGAGGGGGACGGGTGCTGCACGGCCAGGGGCATTACCTGAAGGTGGAGGGGAAGGATGGGCCCCGGCGGGCCCTGGTCCATGATCCGCCCGGAGCCGACGGCCACGCCCTGCCCCTGGTGCTGGCCCTGCACGGGACCGGCGGGACGGGGCGCATCATGGCCCTGCTCTCGGGCCTGAACCGCCTGGCCGATGAGCGGGGTTTCCGCGTGGCCTATCCCCAGGCTCTGGGCGAGCCGGGCACCGAGGATCCAGCCGAGGGGGCCGCCTGGAACGTCGCCCCGGGCCTGGGTTGTCCCCGGCATCCCGAGGTGGATGACGTGGCCTTCCTGGGCGACGTGGTGGCACGCGTGGGCCGCCACGCCCCCATCGATCCCCAGCGCATCTACGTGGCAGGGTTCTCCAATGGCGCCCGCATGGCCTACCGGATGGCCCTCTCCGCGCCCTGGGTGGCGGCCATCGCGGCGGTGGCTGGGACGCCGGTCTGGGACGAGGCTCCGGTGCGAGCCGTGCCCACCCTGGCTTTTCACGGCACCGAGGATCAGCACATTCCCTACCAGGGCGGCGTGGGCCCCCTGGGGCGAAGGTTCCCGGCCCTGCCCGCCCGGGAGGCCTCGGCCCGCTGGGCGGCGCTCATGGGGTGTGGGGAAGGACCCGTTCGGGACACCCTGGAGGGCCACCATCGGGACCTCTGGTTCGGTGGGGGCTGTGAGGCGGGCCTCTGGACCGTGGCGGGCATGGGCCACGCCTGGCCGGGCGGGCGGCCCTATGCTCCGGGCGCGGATCGGCCCGTGCAGGATCTCTCGGCGGCTCACCTGATCTGGGCCTTCTTCGAAGCCCATCCCCGAGAGACCCTGTGAGCCTGGATCTGAGCCACCTCCTGGCGGGTCTGGGCACCGGCCTTTGCGGGGGCCTGCTGTCGGGCCTCTTCGGCGTCGGGGGCGGCATCGTGATGGTGCCCCTCCTGGCATTGGTGCTGCATCTGGACCAGCACCGCGCCCAGGGCGCCACCTTGGCCGCCATGCTGCTGCCCACGGGCCTGCCGGCGGTGATCCAGTACCGCCGCCGGGGCGTCCACACGAGCCTGCGCCTGGTGGGTGTCCTGGTGCTGGCCTTCCTCTTCGGAATCTACGGGGGGGCGCGGGTGGCAAATCTCATCCCCTCGGAACCGCTGCGCTGGGGCTACGCGGCCTTTCTCGTGTTCCTGTCCTTCAAGACCTACCACCGCCACGAACCGGTGAACGTGGACCGGACAGTGGAGCCCCTGGACCTGTCCACGGGGCTCTGGACCTGGGGCTTCCCCATCGGCCTGCTGGCGGGAGTGGTGTCCGGGCTCACGGGTCTGGGCGGCGCCGTCGTGGTGATCCCCCTGCTGGCCTCGCGGTTCCGCATGACCCAGCACGAGGCCCAGCTCACCAGCCTGGCCATGCTGCTGCCCCCCATCGGCCTGCCGGGCGTCTATGTCTACGCCAAGGCCCAGGGTGGGCTGCCCTGGCTGGTCATCGCGGGCGTGGCGGTGGGATTCGCCGCCGGGGCCTTCGCCGGGGCCCGCGCGGCCACGCGCATCCAGGGCGCGAAGCTGAAGCGGTACTACGCGGGCGTGGTGTTCCTCATGGCCCTGCTGGTGGCGCTGCGGGGACGGTAGGTTCTCCGCTTTGCGCTATCCTCGAGCCGGAGGTTGCCGTGCCCTTGGATGCCCCGACCCCCCTCTACGTGGGGGAGCGCCTGCGAGACCTGGTCCTGTGCTACGCGGGCCCCTGGGCCTTCGTGCCCTACATGCGGAACCGCGAGGACACGGAACTGCTCTGGCACGCCCGCCAGGGCGTCATCCTGGCCTTCGCGGAATGCTCGGTGACCCTGGCCATGATCATCCTGGGGCTCTTCCCCATCTTCGGGCCCGTCTCCATCCGCTTCTTCCTGCCCCTCTGGCTGCTCTGGTGCCTGGGCATGTCCGTGACGAGCATCCTCCAGGCCACGAAGGGCAAGCGGCATCGCATCCCGGTGATCCACCAGTTCATCGACTATCTGTAGCTGTCCGGGGGTTCCCCTCGCAGCGCATGCGCTGCGAGGATCTAAGGGCGCGCTGCGCGCACACCCCCGGGACCCCCGCGCAGAATCGCGGCCTAGCCGCGCTTCTGCTTTTCCCTGCTGATCAGCCGGAACGGCGGGCGTTCAGAATGAGCATCGCATCGCCGTAGCTGAAGAAGCGGTACCGCTCGCGCACAGCCTCCGCATAGGCGGCCTGGGTCAGGTCCAGCCCCATCAACGCGGACACCAGCACGAAGAGCGTGCTCTCGGGCAGGTGGAAGTTGGTGAGCAGGTGGTCCGCGGTGCGGAGCCGGTAGCCGGGCGTGATGAAGAGGCGCGTGGCGCCCTCCCGGGCCAGGCGCGCGCCGTCCCAGGCGCCCTCCAGCGTGCGCAGGGACGTGGTGCCCACGCAGAGCACGGGCCGGGAACGGTCCCGGAGGACGGGCTCCAGGGCTGAAGCAGTGGCCTCCGGAAGCTCGAAGCGCTCCTCGTGCATGGCGTGGTCTTCAAGGCGCTCCGCGGTCATGGGGCGGAAGGTGCCGAGACCCACGTGGAGCCGCACCGGAAGCCAGCCGCAGCCGCGGGCTTTCAGGGCTGCGATGAGCTCCGGCGTGAAGTGGAGGCCCGCCGTGGGGGCGGCCACGGCCTCACCCTCCCGGGCGGCGAACACGGTCTGGTAGCGGGTCTCGTCCTCCGCTTCCGCCAGGTGTTCGATGTAGGGCGGGAGCGGCAGGCGGCCGATGCGGTCGATCTCATCCCAGTCCAGGCCGTGGTCGGCGTGGACCCGCACGGCGCGCAGGCCCTCGGGCAGGGTCTCGAGGATGTCGAGGCGGGCCAGCTCGGCGCCGGAAACAGGATCCACCACCGCGGCCGAGGCCCCGGGCTTGAGCCGCGCCCCGGGTTTCACCATGGCCTCGAAGGCCCCGTCCCCAAGGCTGCGGAGCAGCAGGGCCTCACCGGCGCCACCGCCACTGCGCCGCAGGAAGAGCCGCGCATGGCGCACCCGCACATCGTTGGGCACACAGAGGCTGCCCGCGGGCACCAGCTCCGGCAGGTCGCGGATGGCGCGGTGGGACCATGTGCCCGTCCGCGCATCGACGACCAGGAGCCGCGCCCCGTCCCGGTCCGGCGCCGGATGCTGCGCGATGAGCTCCGGCGGCAGGTCGAAGTGAAAGTCGGAGCGCAGCATCAAGCCCGCGTCACGCTTCGGCGAACTGCAGCTTGTGCAGCCGCGCGTACTCGCCGTGGCGGGAAAGGAGGTCGTCGTGGGTGCCCTGCTCGACGATGCGGCCCTGCTTGAGGGCGCAGATGCGGGTGGCGCGCTGGATGGTGCTCAGGCGGTGGGCGATGACGAGGGTGGTGCGGTCCTGCATGAGGGTTTCCAGGGCCGCCTGCACGGCGCGCTCGCTTTCGGTGTCCAGGGCGCTGGTGGCCTCGTCCAGGATGAGGATGGGCGGGTCGTGGAGCAGGGCCCGGGCAATGGCGAGGCGCTGGCGCTGGCCGCCGCTGACACTGGAGCCCGTCTCCGCCAGGGGGGTGTCGTAGCCATGGGGCAGGGCCACGATGAAGTCGTGGGCGTGGGCCTTCTTGGCGGCGGTGATGACGGCCTCGCGGCTGGCCTGCTTGCCGTAGGCGATATTGTCGTGCACCGTGTCCATGAAGAGCAGGGTCTCCTGGGTGACGATGCCGATGATCCTGCGGAGCTCCCGGGGATCGAAGTCCCGGAGGTCGATGCCGTCGAGGGTGATGCGCCCGGCGGTGGGATCGAAGAAGCGGGGCACCAGGTTCACCAGGGTGGTCTTGCCGCCGCCGCTGCCGCCCACCAGGGCCACGGTCTCCCCGGCGCGCACCTCGAGGTCGATGCCGCGCAGGACGGGGTGCTTGTCGTCGTAGGTGAATTCCACACCCTCGAAGCGCAGCAGGCCGGGCCGCGCGGGCACCGGCTTCGGATCCGGGCTCACGGGCAGCTCCGGCTTCCGGTCGAGCATGGTGTAGACACGGTCCAGGCTGGCGGAGGCCACCTGGATCTCGTTGTTGAGCTTGGTGAGCCGGCGCAGCGGATCGTAGAGCGCGTAGATGGCCAGGATGTAGGTGAGGAAGTTCTCGGTGGTGAGGGTGCCGGCCTTGAAGCGGCCCGCGGCATAGGCGGCGAGGCTGGCCAGGAGGAGCCCCCCCACCAGCTCCATGATCGGCGTGGAGAGGGCCGAGGCCCGGGCGCTCTTCATGCCCAGGCGGTAGAGCTCGTGGTTCTGGGCCTGGAAGCGGCTGACCTCGTAGGATTCCCGGGCGAAGGCCTGGACCACGCGAATGTTGCTGAACACTTCCTTGAGGCGCTGGAGCAGGCGGCTGGAGGCCTCCTGGTTCCGGTGGTTCACCTTGCGGATGCGCTGGCTGAGCCGCTTCACAGGCAGGACCACCAGGGGGCCGGCCAGGAACAGCGTGAGGCTCAGCTTCCAGTCCATGTAGAGGACCGTGGCCAGCATGGTGAGGGCCACGCAGATCTCGCGGACGGCCTCCGCCAGCTGGTTGCTGGCGATGCCCTGCACGGCGCCCACGTCGCTGATGCTGCGGGTGAGCAACTCGCCCACGGGATGCTTCTGGAAGAAGGCGGGCTCCTGGGCCAGCAGGTGGGCGAAGAGCCGCTCGCGGAGGGCCTGGGTGGCGCGGATGCCGCTCCGGACCATCAGCAGGGTGCCGCTGTACGTGAAGAGGCCCTTGAGCGCGAACAGCAGCACGAGCACCAGGGGCACCAGCAGGCCGGTCCGGAGGGCGGAGGCCTCGGGGAGGTGGGCCAGGGCCCAGGCTCGGAGCTGCTCCAGCTGGCCGAAGAGGCCCGGCTGGGTGATGCCCAGGGCGTGGGCCTTGCCGTCATCGAACACGAACTTGATGGAGGCGATGAGGGCGCCCTGGCAGAGTCCCGCCAGGAGCAGAAGCAGCGTGGCCCCGGCGATGAGGGGCGCATGGGGGCGGAGGTGGTCTCTGAAGAAGCGCAGGATCTGGGACATGGTCAGCCACCAGCTTAGCCGCTCCGGCCCACGCGACCGTCACGGCCGCCCCTGTGGTCTACTCGACTGTCACAGTGACCGTGCTCTTGCCGTCGTCCAGGCTGAAGAGTTCCGTCCCCTTGGGGGCGTTCAGGGCCTGGTCCATGAGGCGCTCCAGATCCACGCCCTTCGTCTTGGCCTGGCGGAGCTGTTCATCGGACAGGTAGCCGCCCACGGCGCGGGCCAGGCCCAGGGCCAGGCGGATGGTGAGGGCCTCGGCCTTGGCCCGCTCCTTCACACGCACCACGAGGAACCGGCCCTGGGTGGGACCGGCGGCCTGGGGCTGGACGCCCATGGACTGGAGGGCGAGGCGGCAGGCTTCCGAGGAGGCATCCGCCCGCAGGCCCGCCTGGAGCACGGGCTGGGCCCGGGCGTCCTTGCGCTTGGCCAGCTGGAGGGCCGCGGCGATGCGGATCTCCTCCCGGTCATCCGAAAGAGCGCCAACCAGACCCGCGACGGCAGCGGAGCTGTTCCACTGGCGGATGCCCCAGCAGCGCACCCGGTTCAGCCGGGCCTCCTTGCCCAGCATCCGCTGGTCGGGATGCTTCGCCAGGAAGTCCGTATAAGCCTCGGCCGCCTCGTCCCACCGCTGATCCTGCTCCAGGCTGGAGGCCAGCCAGTAGCGGGCATCCGCGGCCCGGGACGAGGCCGGAAATTCGCGGATCAGGGTGCGGTAGGCCTGGGCGGCCTCGTACCACCGCTGGGCGTAGCGCAGGTCCCGGCCCTGCCGGAACAGGGTGTCGGCGGTACCCTCGGCCACCACAAGGGCGGCGGGTTCCGGCAGTGCGGGCGCCACTGGAGCTGGCAGGGCCAGCAGGAGGGGCAGGATCATGCGCCATCCCTCCTCAGGCGCCGTTCCATGCGCTCAGCCTGGTTCTCCAGGTTGTGGGCGGCCGCCCACTGGCGGAGCTCGCGGGCCCGCTCGACGCTGAGGCAGTCGTCCTCGAAGGCCACCTCGGACAGCCACGTGTGCAGGTTGGCGCGGATGGCCTCGGCTTCCTGGATGGGGGCGCCCTGGGCGGCGAGCTGGTGGCTGGCCTCCAGCAGGGTCATGGCCATTTCGCGTTCCTGGCGGCGGTCTTCCTCGCCCTTCTTGCACAGGGCCGGGTTCTGCTCGAAATCCTGGAGGAGGGTCGTGCTCTGACGGAAGAAGGCGATCCAAGCACGGTCCTGGGTGCGCTTCCGGGCAAGCTGTTCGAGGCGGGCGGTGTCCTGGGCCTGGGCCCGGAGGCTCTGGGTGCGCTGCACCGTGTAGGCGGCGGGGACGAGGGCGACGAGGAGGACGGCCGCGGCGGCGAGGGTCCAGGATCCGGTCCAGCGGGTGCGGGGGGCGGGGGCCAGGGTCTCCGCGAGGGCGGGTCCATGGCTGCCGAGGGCCAGGTGGAGCTCCAGCAGCTCCGCCAGCTCGGCCTGCTGCGCCGGATCGTTGGGCCAGAGCTCGGGCTGCTCGAGCAGCTCGAAGCGGCGGGCCTCTTCCGGGGAATCAAGGCGGTTGGGGTCGGGGGCGGAAGTCATGGCTGGGGTCCAAGGGTCTTGCGGAGCTTCTGGAGGCTTTGGAACAGGGTGGCTTTCACGGTGCCTTCGGCGCAGCCCAGGTCGAGGGCGATCCGTTTCACCGGATGTTCATGGACGTAGTAGGCGAGCACCATGGCCCGCTGGCGGGGGGTCAGGCCGTCCAGGGCTCCGCGAAGAGCCTGGATCCGCCGGCTTTGGTCCACGGATTCCCAGGGTGAAGCCTGGTGGGGGTCCGGAGCATCAAAGGTCTCGGGAGGGGATACCTCTCGCCCCCGTCTACGCAGATGGTCGGTCGCCGCATTAGCCGCCAATGTAAAAAGCCAGGCGGCCACGGGCCGACCCTCCTCGAACCGCTGGCAATGCTGGAGGCACTTGAGGAAAACCTCCTGGGCCAGCTCCTGGACCACCCCGGCCTCGCCCTGGAGGCGCCGGTGGAGGAAGGCGCAGAGGGGCCGTTCGAAGCGGGCCATGAGGTGGGCCAGGGCCTCTTCCCGGCCGGCCTTGAGCTGGGTCATCCAGTATTCGGGGGATTCCGTCTCCAGCGGGTGGGGGCCAGAGGGGTCCGCAGACAGGGAGGCCGCCGCGCTCATGCCTTGGGAGTCCCGGTCGGGAAGTTGAGGGAGAATCCGGGCTGGCCGAGCTTTTCCATCACCAGCTTGAGCTGTTCGGGGGTGAAGGCGCAGCGCAGGCCCACCCGGCGCTTCTCCTGCAGCAGTTCCGGGGCCGCACCGGGAGCGGACTGCACGGCGTTGGCGGCGGCCACCAGACGCTGGAGCCAGGGCGTGACCTGGTTGATGCCTTCGGGCGTGCCCGCCAGGGCCAGCTCAAAGCGGATGGGCTGGTCCTTCTCTTTGGAGGGCGTGATGCTCCAGAAGAGCGCGCTGACACCTTCGGGCAGATCCTTGATGAAGGGGCTGCCCCCCAGGTTCTGGCGCAGCCCATTCAGCAGGGTGTCGGGCTGGAGGTAGCCCTGGAAGGGCGCCCGGGCGCTGATCCACTCGGCGGCGCGGGCCGCATCGGGCTGGGCGGCGAGGGTGCCCCGGGAGGCCATGCCGGTGAGGGCTTCGAGCGATCCGATCCAGATCTGCCCCCGCTCATCGCTGGCGGCCCGGATGTGGGCCTTCACGCCCTGGGTCTCCAGGTCGAGGATCACGTAGAGGGGCCAGTCCCGGTCCTGGAAACGCAGGCTCCCCTCCTGGGGGAACGACTCGGCCAGGGCGGCCAACAGGGTGGTCGGGTCCTTGAACTGGTTCAACTGGATGAGGACGTGCTCGAGGCCCTTCTTGAGGTCGTTCTCGCCCTTTTGCGGCACGCCGATGACATGGAAGGTCACCCGGCCGGTCTCCGTGCGCGGATTGATATGGGCCTTCTGGAGGAAGAGGTCCAGGGCCCGCTCCACCATGGGCTCCCTGGAGATGAGGGACTGGACATCCTTGTGGGTGAGCATCCAGCTCGCCTCGCCGGAGAAGGCCGCCACACTGCCGCCGGGTGCAGCCTGCACCCAGCCGGGAACCCGCGGCTTGGGCCGGCAGGACGCGGTGAAGGGCAGGCACACCAAAGCCACCGCGGCGGGAATCAGAATGGCGGCGGGGCGGCGCATGGGGGCTCCAGGACTTAGGCTACGGGGCGGCGCCGCAGGCGTTTACCCCAGGGTCCGCAGGGTCGCGGGAAGGTGCGGACTGCGGAGGAGCTGCTGCTGTTCCGCTTCGGAGAGCAATCCCCAGATGCGCGCGGAGGCTTCGCGGGGCGTCTTGGGATTCAAGAGCAGTTCGGACATGATCGCGGCGTGGGCCATGAGCACGGGATGGCTGGCGATCTGCTCCAGCACGGCGCGGGGGGTGAGCTTGTTGCGGGCCAGCCGGAGGAGGATGCCCGGGTCGAGCTGGCGGTCGGACACCATGCGGCGCAGGGTCTCCTCGTCCTGGAGCACCTCCTGGGGCAGGTGGCGCATCAGCTCGCCGCCAGAGGTGCGGAGGGCGGTGATGCGATCGGGCATGTCCATGCCGAGGTAGAGGGTCCGGAGGGTCTCCAGGGCGCGGCGCTTGACCTCCAGGTGCTGGAGCCGTGGGTCCCGCAGGATTTCGATGGCGGGCTTCAGGCCCGGCAGGTGGTCCAGGAGGCGGAGGGCCGTGGCTTCCGTCAGGTGGGGGTGGTGGATGAGGGCCTCGGCCACCAGCGGATCCTCCTGCCAGGAGGCGTGGGCGGCCACCTGCTCGGCCCGGCTGCGATCCAGGGCGGGCAGGGTGGAGGCCAGCGTCCGCGAGGTCAGGGCCGGGTTCTCCAGGGCCAGGCGGAAGACCTGGGGGTCCGGGTCCTTGAGCACCTGGATGATCTGGTCCTCCTGGGTGGCCTGGGTGGCCAGGAAGACCCGCTCTTCCATGGTGGCCCAGCGGCCATCCTCGCCGCGTTCCGGCAGGGCCGAGGAAAGCCCGGAGCGCTGGCGCAGCAGGCGGTCGTAGAAGTACTTCACCACCCGGAGCAGCTGGGGCGACTGCCGCTTGGCCCAGTAGGTGATGAACTGGTACTCGCCCTCTTCGAGCTGGGCGAAGAAGCACACGATGCGGCGAAGGGAGGCGGGGTCCGCCGCGCCCCGCTCCAGCGCCGCGACGAGGTGGCCCGAGAGGGCCAGGCGCCGGGACAGCTCCGCGGGGCAGCCCGGAGCCTCCCGCAGGCTCTCCCGGACGGGTTCCCGGAAGTACCAGCGGGCTTCGGCGTAGACCTCCTCGAAGAACTCCTCCTCCAGGCTCTGGCCCAGGGCGCGGCAGATGAGGTCCTCGGAGATGAGCGGATTCTGGAGGGCGGCCAGGCGGATGTCCCGGTCCGGGTCCACGAGGAAGCTCAGCAGCTCGTCGGGCTGGGCCGTCTGATGGGCCCGCGCGAGGCGGTCCTCCCGATGCAGGCCCTGCGTCGAAGCCTGCGGGGGCAGGGCCTCGGGCAGGGCGGTGAGGGTTTCCCAGTCGGGATGCTCCCCGGGCAGCGGGGCCAGCTCCTGGGTATTGCCGGTGGCGGAGACCGTCTTGGCGATCTGCTTGGCCAGGAGTTTGGCCACGGGCTTGAGGGCGGGGTTCAGCTGCGAGTAGAGCGTCTTCACGGCCTCGGAGCGGTCGTCCTTCTCCCCCGACGTGGCCTGGTCCATCTCCCGCATCTGGTCGAAGAGGGAGACCACCATCTCTAGATCGCGGCGGATGGCCTCGGGGGTGGCTTCATTTTCAGCCAGGCCCAGGAGGATGGGCCAGTGGGCCAGCCAATGCGGCGTGCGGGCCATGAGGGTCAGCAGGCGGGGGGAGGCCAGGGAGCGGGCCAAGCCCTCCAGCATGCGCACCTGGTTCTCCGTGGGCAGCTGGGGTCGCACCAGGGCCAGGTGGCGGAAGTGGATCCGTTCCGGTTCCGCGAGGCTGGCGAGGAACGCGCCTTCCGCTTCCGTCACGGTTCCTCCGGTCAGGCGCAGGCGGCTTGGAGGAGGGCCAGAAGTCCCGGATCTTCGCGGAAGAGCAGGGCGTCCACCAGTGCGCCTTTGAGCCCAAGGTGGGCATGGGCCGCATCCAGATGCCGGAGCGAGGTGATGCTGCCACCCATGACCAGGGGCAGCCCCGTGGCGGTCGCCAGCGCCTCGGCGGTATCGAAGTCCGGGTCGGCGCCGGGGACCTCGGGGATGTCGACAAAGAGCAGGCGTTTGAATCCGTATGCCTTGGCCCGCATGGCGAGGTCCAGGGCGCTGAAGTTGGTGGTATCCACCCAGCCCGAGCGGTGGACTTTGCCGCCGCGGGCATCGATGGCGGCGATGAGGAAGGGCTGGAAGCGCGCCATCAGCTGTTCGGAGACCAGGGGCGACTTGTGAAGGATCGTGCCCGCCACGAGCCAGACGGCGCCCTGGTCGATGAAGAACTGGGCCTGGTCCGAGCTGCGGATGCCGCCGGCCACCTGGATGCAGACCTTGCGGCCCCGCGCCTGGCAGCGCTGGAGGATCTGGGCGATGAGTTCCCGGTTGTTGCCCTTGCCCATGGCGGCATCCACGTCCACCAGGGCCATGCGGGTGGCGCCTTCGTCGAGGAGGCGGGCTGCCAGGTCCAGGGGCGCTTCGGGCGAAGGGCCCTCTTGTCCCGTGGTGGGAACGACACGGCCACTCTGGAGGTTCAAGGTCGGGTAGATCTTCAAGCGGACACCCCGGTAGACCGGTAGATAGGGAGTGTAGCGCAACGGCCAGAACCTATGAGGATCCTGTGAGCAGGTCAAGGAGCTGCCGGGCGGCGTCACCCTCGGCCCGCTTGCGCGAGGGACCCCTGGCTTCGGCGGCATGGTCGCCCACGGTGACCTGCACCGTGAAGAGGGGGGCGTGGCCGGGGCCGGATTGGGATACCAGGGTGTAGACCGGCGCAGGCAGCCCCAGCCGGGCGGCCGCCTCCTGGAGGGTGGTCTTGGGATCCAGGTGGGTCCAGGCCTCGGGGCGGGCCGAGCGGATGGGTTCCAGGAACCGCGCCTCCACCACGGCCATGGCGGCGGTGGCTCCATCCCGGCCGGAAGCCTGGGCATCGAGATAGATCGCCGCCAGCAGGGCCTCCAGCGCGTCCGCTAGGGGCTTCGGTCCCATGGGCGGCGCCTTCTTGGGATGGGTGGCGGTCAGGGCGCGGTCCAGGCCTAGGTCCAGGGCCCACTGGTGGAGCGAGTCCGTACGCACGAGCACGCCGCGGAACTTGCTCATGGAGCCCTCCTGCCAGTCGGGCCGTTCCCGGTGGAGCAGCAGGGCCACGCTGAAATTCAGGAGGGCGTCCCCCAGGAATTCCAGCCGCTGGTTGTCCCGGGCCCGGGCGACGGAGGTGTGGGTCAGGGATTCCTGGAGCAGGGTGCGGTCGGAGAACCGGAAGCCCAACCGGGCCTCCAGGGCGGCCAGTTCATCGGTGTGCCGGGCCACGGTCAGTCCGCCAGGTCCGACGGGAGCTTCCGGTTGAACCGTGCCTGGTTGAAGACGGACCGGAAGCGGATGTTGCGCGCCGTCATCTGACCCAGGATCCCCTGGCGGCGGGCCTCGCGGATCTCCTGCACAAACTCGGGCGTGCGGCCCTGGTCATAGAGCACCACCGCGAGCCAGGCGTGGGCATTCACGTTGTAGGGGTCGGCCTTGATGGCCTGCCGGAAGCCATGGATGGCCTTGTCGGGCTGGCTGTCGGCAAGCTGGATGGCCTCGCTCAGGGAGACGTTGCCGAGGTTCAGGCGTTCGTGGGTCTGGAGCTTCTCAAGCTTCTCCGGCTGGTAGAGCTCGGGCTGCTCGATGGCCCGGGGGGCTGCGGCGCGGGGCTCGGCGGGCTTGGCGTCCTGGGGCCTGGTTTCCGCAGGCGCCGCAGCGGGCCGGGAGGATTCGGGTCCGGTCTGCGGCATGGGCTTCGGGTCCCGGGGCCCCGAAGGGGTGGTCGTCCCTGGTGTCCCGGCTTGGTAGGGGGCTGGCATTTTCGGATCCGTTGATGCCGCTGTTGATGCCGACGGGGCGGGGCTCGCATCCGCAGGCACGGAGGGCGCGGGATCCCGATGCAGAACCCACCAGCCCGCGCCACCGGCGCCCACAAGGACCAGGGCCGTAAGGCCGAGCCAGAGGCCGCGGTTGCCACCCGAAGGTCGGGCCGCGGCAGGGGTGGAGGCCACCGGGGGCCGGATGGCCGGGATCTGGGCGGCCTGAACCTGAGCGGTGGGGGCGGAGGCGGCGGGCACCACGGGGGCCGTGGGGGCGGCGGCCTGAAGCAGCGAGGTGGCCTCTTCCACCTGACCTGTCCACGAGGGATCCTTGGCCGCGCGCAGGGCCTTGGCCAGGTCTTCGGCGGTCTGGTAGCGTTCCTCCGGGTTCTTGCAGAGGGTCCGGTCCAGCACGGAGCGGATGGCGGGACTGATGCCCTGGAGTTTTTCGAGCTCGATGGGCTCCGGGGGCTCGTTCACGATCTTGTAGAGCACGGTGGGGGTGGTGTCGCCGGAGAAGGGCTTGCGGCCGCTCAGGCACTCGTAGAGCATCACGCCCACGGCGAAGAGGTCGCTGCGGGGATCGGGCTTGCCCGTGCGGATGTACTCCGGCGCCATGTAGCTCACGGTGCCCATGACCATGCCCGTGGCGGTCATGTCGGAGTTGCTGATCTTGGCCACGCCGAAGTCCATGACCTTGGCGTGGAGGCGCCGCCCGTCGCGCTGGACGCGCACGTTGGTGGGCTTGATGTCGCGGTGGACGATGTGCTGGCGGTGGGCGAAGCCCAGGCCGTCGCAGACCTGGGCCAGCACTTCGAGGGCCTCCGAACGGCTCAGGGACTGCTCCAGGAGCAGCTCGTCCAGGTCGTGGCCCTTCACGAACTCCATGGCGATGTAGAGCACGCCCTGGTCTTCGCCGAACTCGTAGATGGTCACCAGGTTCGGGTGGTTCAGCACGCCAGCGGCCCGGGCCTCCCGGGCGAAGCGCTCCTTGGCCTCTCCGCCCTGGGCCGCCGCGGGGAGGATGGTCTTGATGGCCACCTCGCGACCGATGGAGGGATCCACACCAAGGTAGACCTCGCCCATGGCACCATTGCCGAGGACGCGTTTGATTTCAAACTTCCCGAGCTTCTCGAACATTGGGAGCGTCCTCCCGGACGGCATGAGGATGGAAGGGACAGCATAGGTCCTGTCCTTCCGGGAGCCAAGGGACTTGGGATAATTCGATCTTCCGCCATTTCCTTGGGGCTAGCGCGCTGGCAAGGAACATGCAAACTAGAAACCATCCTCCGGAGCCCACCGGTGACCGAAGTCCGTCTTCGCCACTTCCTTCCAGCCCTGATGGGCTCCCTGCATCAGCAGCGGGCCGAGGGGGAGCTTGTCCTGGAACAGAATGACGGCACCCGCAGGCTGTACTGGCGCGGCGGTGACCTTGTCTACCTCCGGAGCGACGCCGTCGGGGAACAGTTCGGCAACTACCTCATCCGCCGCGGTGTGCTGGACATGGCCTCCTTCAAGGAGCTGCTGGCCGATGGGGATGGCTCCCGCATGGGCGACCGCGTGGTGCAGTGGGGCCTCATGACCGTGCCCGAGCGGGATGGGCGCCTCCAGGAGCTGCTGGGGCTGGTGCTCCTGCACGCTATGGAACACCCCATCCTGAAGATGTCCTGGAATGCGGGCGCGCTGGGCGAGAACCTCAGTGGCGACCTCCAGTTCTGGATGGATCATCGGCGGCTGGTGTGGGACACCTTCCAGAGCGCCAAGATGGACCGTGAGCTGGTGGAGATGTTCCGCAGTGAGCCGGACTGGCGGTGGGAGGCGCAGCGCAATCTGCTGGAATCCCTCAGCGACCTGCCCCTCACGCCCGCCCTGGCTTACGCGCTGTCGCTGCTGGGTTCCGAGCCACTGGGTTACGAAACCATCTGCTCCGTCTCAGGGCTTCCCTCGGAGGACTCCGCCCGTCTGGTGGCCACCCTCTGGGCCCTGGGTGGTTTGGACCTGGTTCGCGGCGATCTGCCCCTGCCCCCCAAGGAGCCCGCGGCCCCTGCGCCGCCGCCGGAACCCTTACGGGTGCTGGAACCGGTGTTCGAACCCGCTCCAGAGCCAGTCATCGAGGTGGATCCCGAGCCCATTCTTCTGATCCAGGAGGATTTCTTCCCGCCACCCTTGGCCCACACGCCAAGGTCCATGCCGCTTCCGCCGGTGGAGGTGATGGAGCAGGCCTTTGCCCAGCCCACGCCCACCGAGCTGCCCCTGCTTCCTTCCGGGGCCGACGAGGAATCGCTGGCCGCGCCAGACCGGGCCCACCGCCTGCTGGTGAAGGCCAAGTCCTACATGATGCAGGACCGCACCAGTGAGGCCATCCGCGCCCTCGAGCAGGCCATCAAGCTCGATGGCGAGTCCCCCGCGGCCTACGAATCCTGGCTGCTGCTGGGCCGCCTGCGGCTGGGGAATCCCGCCTGGTCCACGCGTGCGGTCGAGGCGCTCCAGGTGGCCTCGCGCATCCGGCCCCGGGCCGCAGAGCCCTGGGCCCTGATGGGTGAGCTCTACCACCGCAAGGGCTTCCAGGCCAATGCCCAGGGCTGCTTCCGGCGGGCCCTTGAGTTGGATCCTTCGGTGGCGGTGCCTTCCGATTACGCAGGAGACGGTGATAACGACCCGGCGCCGGAGGGCCACGGCGGCCTCATGGGCAAGCTGCGGGGCATGTTCAGCCGCGAAAAGGACTGAAGTCTGGTGCAATGCACCTGTGACCCGGTGGGCCCAGGTGGGTTGGCAACCCCAAGAGAAGGCCTGGCGATGGGCTTTTTCGGGGGTGCGAAAAAAAGTTAAAGGTTTTCCGGGCCAGGTCCGAAAGAGGAATGGTCGGGGGTTCCCCTACACCAAACCCGGTGGCACGGATGCCACCAAGGCACATCACGGAGGATGTCATGCCTAGTATTCTCAATAACGTCACCGCCATGACCGCAAGCCGCCAGATCGGCGTGAGCCAGATGGGCTTGAAGACGGCCATCGAGCGGCTCACCACCGGCAAGCGCATCAACCGCGCTTCCGACGATGCCGCCGGTATGGCCTCTGGCACCACGGCGGAAGCCGCGGCGCGGTCCGCCCGGGAAGCCGTCAAGGGCTACCAGGTCGATTACTTCAAGGCCCAGTCCAAGGATGCCTTCATGGAAGAGGCAACCAACCTGGCTTATCGCCTGGCGGAACTGGAAGGCAGCAACAACACCGGCGCTGCTGAATACGGAGCGATCCAGACCCAGATCTCCGCTGCCGCCACCGCGGCTGGGCTGGTCGATGGCACGACTGTTACCGTTGCCGCCGCTGATTCCGCGACCACCCTCGGCTCCATCCAGACCCTTCGTGAGGGTTACGCCAAGGACATGGCCAACGCCCAGAGCAATGCCAACATCAAGGGCATCACGGCGGAAAACCAGTTCTCCATCTCCGATACCTGGATGGGTGCTGATATCGGCGCTGAAATGGTGAACCTCACCAAGTTCCAGATCCTGATGCAGTCTGGCACCAGTGCTTTGACTCAGGCGAACCAGTCCAGTCAGAGCGTCCTCGGCCTCTTCCGGTAGCAGGCTTTCCCAAGACTTCTGGAGGGGGTAGACCATGTCTACCCCCTCCGCTGTTGAAGTTTGGAGAGGAGATCCGCGATGGCTGATCAGGTGAACCCCATGGGTAGCTTGGCTTCGGGATATTCTTCGGCGCTCCTGGCGTCTGCCGCGCCGCGGCCCGCCCCAGAAAAGACCCACCCCGCCAAAATTGCCGACTCCCGGTCTCAGGAACCAGGCACAGGCCCTGTTGTTGAAGATGCCAAAACCGCTGAAGCGGCGATGGGAAAGCTCAATGGCCGCCTCCGGGAAACAGGCTCTGAGCTTAAGTTCCAGATGGACAAGGCCACGGGCCGGACGATTTTCAAAGTCGTCAACCCCAGCAATGGGGAGGTGCTTCTCCAGGTGCCCTCGGAGGAAGTGCTGGCCATGGCGCGCAATTTGCGAGCTCTGGATGATCAAGCGGGTGCCTCTGGCGTCCTGGTGGATAAGGAGGGCTAGGCTCTTCCTGCAACTGGAGGTGTTTCATGGCAACCGCTAACTCTGCCGTCAGTTTCCAGGGCCTGTCCACGGGGCTTCAAACCGATGCCCTGGTCAATGCCATTCTTGCCCAAGAGGGAAAAAGCGTCGAAGCACTGCAGGCCCGCCAGACCCGCAACATCGCCAAGACCACCGCGCTGAACGCCATGAAGTCCAGCATGAATAGCCTTTCCATCAGCTTGGCGGCGTTGCAGGACAAGTTTAATGCCCGGACTGTCACCAGCACCGATTCCAACAACACCAACGTCACCGCCACAGCCACTGGAGCAGCAGCGGGTAGCTATGACCTGACGGTCGCCACGGTGGCCACCAAGGGCCGGATTTCATCCACGATGGTGGGTGGAGTCCCCCAGAACCTGGCGGTAGCCGATCCGGCCGCCGCCATTTTCAGCAGTGGCAAAGCCAGTTTCGCAGTCCGGGGGACAGATGGCGTCCTCAAGACCTTCGAACTGACCAACAACAGCCTCAATGGCCTCCGGGACGCCATCAACGCCTCCGGTGCCGGGGTGTCGGCTGCTGTGATCAACACGGGAGCGGGAGCCAACCCCTATCAACTGGTGGTGACCGCCAAGGATACGGGCACCGGCACGACCGGCGGCGTGGTCACCCTGGCCGCCATCGCCAATGAGGATGCTACCGCCACGACCGTGGATCCCGCCCTGGGCATCACCTCCGGGACCATCGCGGGTCCCTTTTCGGCGCCGTCGGATCTCACGGGCGGGCTCCAGTCCGGTGCTTCCGAAACGGCCAAGGACGCGGTCTTCACCCTCAATGGCATCCAACTCACCCGCAAGACCAACGTGGTGACCGATGCGGCAGATGGTGTCACCTTCACCCTCAAACAGGGGGGGCAAACGGGGACGACCACGTTGACGGTGGCCCAGGACAAGGCCACCGCGGCTGCCGGCATGCAGGATGTGATCACGAAGTTCAATGCGTTGTTGAAGGTCTACAAGGACGCCTCCACCTCCACCAAGGACTCCAACGGGACCATTCTCCCGGCCGCCCTGGCGGGTGATGCTTCCTCCCGGGCCATCATCTCCCAGATCCGGTCGACGCTTACGGGCGCGTCCGCTGGTCTGCCGGGAACTTCGGCTTATTCCTCCCCTGCCGGCCTCGGGGTCTATACCCTGGCTGACGGAACCCTGAGCCTGAACACCTCCACCTTCCAGGCGGCCATCGAGAAGGATCCCGCTGCCGCCAAGCGCCTCTTCACATTCTCGGGTAATTCGAACAACGGCGTGCTGGCCTTCCAGAGCGGGGGCGCCAAGACGGCTACCGGCAGCGTGGGTTTCACCATCAACAGCTACACGGCCGGGGGGCCCGTTTCCGGAACCTTCACGGGAACCGCCAACGGCCCGATCACGCTGACAGGTACCAATGGGACCCTGGTCGGGGGGATCGGAACGGACCTGGAGGGGCTGACCGTATCGGTCACCGCCATCGGCTCTGGAACATTGACCCTCAGTCGGGGTGCGGGCCAGGCCACCAGGGATCTCATCTCCAAGCTGACGGCTTCGGGCAGCGGCTCGCTGGCCACGGCCTTGACGGCCATCGACACTCAGAACCGCACCCTCACCACCCAGATTGATGCGGGCCAGTCGGCATTGGACCGGCGGAAAAAAGTCCTACAGGCGCAGTTCTCCAAGATGGAAGTGGCCATCGCCCAGATGAAGGCCGCGGGTGGAAGTCTCACGACCCTCTAGCTCGCCTTCAAGGTTGGGGAGAGATTGCCGAATAAATTATTGGGGTGCTTGCCATGAACGCCTACGCTCAATCCGCCGATACCTACCTTGTCCAGCGCGTGATGGGGGCCAGCCCTGAGCAACAGGCGGCCCTGCTCATGGAGGCGGGTCAGCGTTATCTGGGGAAGGCCATCAAGGCCATCGAGCAGAAGGACCACCTCGAAGTGAGCCGCTGCTTCATCCGGGTCACGGAGATCATCAATGAATCGATCTCCCGCCTGAACCTGGAAGACGGAGGCGAACTGGCCCAGAACCTTTCAAGGGTCTATGACTGGTGGACGAGGGAGATCTTCGAGGCCAGCAGCACCAAGGACACGGCCCGGCTCAAGGTCCTTTCCCACCACATGGGGGAACTCCGCCAGGCCTGGGAACAGCTCCACGAAAAACAGGCCAAGGCCTTCCAGGGCTCTGAATTCAAGCTGGGGGACCGGGTCGTCTGAGTGATGGAGTAGTTCAGGCAGCCGTCGAACGGGTGGGATAAACGGGACTACCCCGTTTCCAGGAGAAAAATACGGCTTTGCACCCTATGCTTCTCAGAACGAAGCTCCGCCCACTCTCCTTTCTGCGGCCTGGTATTTCTGTTGTGTAGGTTCAGATGCGACATTCAGCATGAATCTGGCCGTCGACCGACTCAAGGTGGCTGTATTCAGCTTGGATCATCCCGCCTCGGCCTGCTGGCAGATCCGCGTCCAGTCGCCTTTCGAATTCCTGAGAAAGGAATTGGACTTCCGACGAGGGTCGGTACCAGGACCGGATGGGAGAAATCATCACTTCGCCTTTCCTGAGGTTCTGGAATGGGCGGATCTCTTTTTGGTTCAGCGGCTCTTCCCCTGTGAGTCGACCTGGCCACTCCTGGAGAGGGTGATCCAGCAGAACAAGCCATTGGTCTACGAAACGGACGATCTCCTTATCAGCATTCCCGTCGGCAACCCTGTCCGGTCGGCTTCGGTGCGCGGCCGTCCCTGGATCCTGAAGCTGATGCAGAAGGCGGGCGCACTGGTTGTATCGACCCCGGAGATGAAGCGGATGCTGGCACCGTATCATCGGTCCATCCACGTCCTCCCCAACCTCCTGGATGACCGTCTCTGGTTCCAGCCCCCGGCTCAACCATCAGAAGCGGAGCCGGTGGTCATCGGATTTGCCGGAACGCCCACCCACCTCGCAGATCTCGGGTTCATGGACGAGGCCTTGCGGCGCCTGCAGGAAAAGCATGGATCGCGGATCCATTTCTTGTTCATGGGATGCGCCACCGACCAGAACAAGGACCTGCCTAATTTTTCGTTTCTTCCCTTTCAACATAGCTACGAGGCCTACGCCAGCGGCTTGAAGGGCGCGGGCATCCACATTGGCCTGGCCCCGCTGGCGGACAATGCCTTCAATCGCTGCAAGAGCAACATCAAATGGCTCGAGTACTCGGCCTGCCACATGGCCGGAGTCTACTCCGATCTCCCTCCCTACCGGGCCTGTGTACGGGATGGGGAAACAGGGTTGCTGGTCCCGAACACGTCAGCGGCCTGGTTCGAAGCCTTGGATGCTCTGGTGAGCGAGCCATCCAGGCGCCGGGACATGGCGCTCCGCGCCCACCAGGAGGTCGCAGCGCATTTCTCCCTTTCGCGGCGAGGGCAGGCCTATGTGGACACCTACCGGGCCCTCTCAGCGCAAGGGGGTCGTGACATTCCTAGGGTCGCCCCAACGCCATCGCCCGGTGTCCCACTCCCCGAGGCCCTGCTGCACAGGCCGTGCTGGGACAAGCAGGACTGGGTCACCATCCTCCTCAGCTACCTGCATGGGTTCAGCTCGGGAGAACCCGTCACGCTGATCGTTCCGATTGGAATCAGCACTGGGGGGCACCCTTCTCTCGATGAACTCCAGGACCTCATCAGCGGGCTCGTATCCGCCATAGGACAGGTCGAGTCTGCCGCAGTGCTCATTGTCGATGGGCCGACCGCATTGGAGGAGGCCTTGCAGCATTTCTCCCGGGTCCAGTGCCTCGAGGTCCGGCCGGAAGGGCTGGCGCCCCTGGAGGGGTACTTTGGAGAACGGATCGCCGAGTCGTACAAGCAGATCAAAAGCCTGCGACCGTGAAGGCGGAGGCCAAGCCTGGGCCGGGACCGCGCTGGGCAGATGGATGGGAAGGGTTTGATCTGCATGCCAGGAAGGTAGACACTCCACACGCAAGGGGGACCAGCAGATGGTGATCGATGGTTACTGCTTCATGGCCGACAGCGTCACCAAGTTCTACAACTTCCTCCGCATCGCCGGGTGGTTTCATCACCATACCGATCGGCTGGTGTCCGTGCGGCTGTTGGATTCGAAGATCCTGGTGGCAATCCCCGCGGTGGGATTGGCCCACGGTGGCGCCAGCAAGCTTGGGAAGGACAAGGGCTTCGAGTTGCAGGTGATGCGTGATTGCAACGGCTTCGAGGGCACGACAGAAGTGGAATTCACCACGCAGTCTGGACGCACGATTCGCGCAAGCTTGAGCGCGCTGTGTGAAGACCGCCTGGCAAAGTACCCGTCGCCGGGGCTGACGGCGCGCTTCAAGGCGAGTGTCGAATCCATCCCCGGGGCCCGGGTCCTGGATATCGGCGGCCGGGCGCGAAGCGGCCTGCTGCGCAGGGACCTGTTTCACGTGGATGAGTTTGTCGTGATGGACATCGTGGCCGACGACAACGTGGATGTGGTGGGTGACGCCCACGAGTTGGACCGCTACTTCCCCGAGAACCATTTTGACGGCGTGTTGTCCGTATCTGTGTTCGAGCACTTGATGATGCCCTGGGTCGTTGCGACTCAGATGAACCGGGTGCTCAAGTTGGGAGGGTTGGGGCTGGTGGTCACGCATCAGACGCTCGGCATGCACGACCTGCCCTGGGATTTCTGGCGGTTCTCTGATTCGGCATGGGATGCGCTTTTCAATGAGCACACCGGCTTTGAGATCGTCGATCGGGTACTCGATGGCATTCAGCATGTGGTGCCGATGGTCTTCACACCGAACAAGATCGATTCAGAGAATGCGGTGGGCTTCGAGTGCTCGGCCGTGCTGGTGCGCAAGATCGGGCCGTGTCGTATGAGCTGGCAGCTGACGGCAGCTGACATCACCTCTACGATGTATCCGAAGGATTGAAGCCAGGTTTCTGGATGAATTCCGTGGAGATTTAAATTGCACCGATTTCACATTTGCCATGTATCAATCAATAAATTTAATAAAATATATGAAAATCTCATTTTGACCCTAGAGGCAAGCCTCATAGATCTGGGTTATCCATGTACCGTTGGAATTAATGAATTGAGGGGCGAGGCCATCAATGTTTTATTAGGTTCCACCATTTTCGCTGCACGCCACTTTATGCTCACGGAAAGAGTGGGGTCAAATCCTTTCATTGTCTATCAGTTGGAACCACTGGATGAATCCCATGGGCTGGCCCCACAGTGGGCCGAGTACATGGACCTGCTCGAAAAAGCGAGTTGGATATTTGAGTATTCACCGACCAATCTCGAATTTTATAATAAAAAAAGTTGGAATAATAAAGTAAGTTTATTGGAGCCTGGATTTCATAAAAATTTAGAACATTTCAAACCAGCCAAACATAAAAACATTGATGTTTTATTTTACGGATCACCCCACCCCCGCCGCGAAAAAATCATCAATGAGCTCATGGCCTCTGGCGTGAAAGTAAATTATAAAAACAATTTATTTGGTCGTGAATTGGATCGTTCGATCAGGCATTCCAAAATCATCCTAAATATCCACGCTTGGGATGAATTACCCCACCTTGAGACGGTCAGGCTTTCTTACTTGTTGAGCAATCATTGTCTGGTCGTGTCAGAAACCTCCAGTCACAACCCCTATGGTGAGGGGGTCAAGTTTGTGGATTACGAAGGCCTGGTGGACGGCTGCATTCAATTGCTCCAAGAAGATGAAAGCGTACGCGATGAGATCGCCCTTCGAGGGTACTCGGCCATTCGTGCAAACACGGTTGCAGATAGGTTGGCTCAGATACTGGGCGACCTGGAAAGCAGGCTCGGCGATCGATTGGTTCACACCAGTGCGGTCTCGACCCATCTGGCAGCCCCCGACTGTTTTCTGGATAGCCCGAGGGCGAGGTTCGCGACAGCCGATGCCAGCCTGCTGAGTGGGGACCTGCCCCACGGCTGGGATCAGTATGAAGCGCGCCTTCAGGTGCCGGGCCTGATTCAGCCGGAGCGGCATTTCACGCACCCCCGCTGGGATGGCCAACCCTTCCAGGGAAAAACCCTGCTGCTGCATTACGAGCAGTCGTTCGGGGACACCCTGATGTTTGTGAGGTATGCCCCGATGGTGAAAGCCATGGGGGGCAACGTACTCTTGGCTGCCCAGGGGCCTTTGGCCGACCTGGTGGCGACCTGCCAGGGAATCGATCTGGTCATTCCAAGGGGGACGGCCCCCCCACCTTTTGATTTCCACTTCCCGCTGCTCTCGCTTCCCTGGCTTTTTCGGACAGAGCTGTCGTCCATTCCCGCAGAAGTTCCATACCTGAAGGTGCCGGAATCGGTCCCCAACCGTGAGGCTCTCACGCAGCTCTTGGCCCGGTCCGAAGGGCTCATCCGGGTGGGCCTGACCTGGAAAGGCCGCTCCTCCCATCCTCGCGATTCGGGGCAATCCATCCCACCCACTGCCCTTGCGCCGCTGGCGGCGCTGCCGGAAGTCGCCTGGCATAGCTTCCAGCGGGAGGGCGGCTCGGAAGCCCCATTCCCCGGCATCCAACCCGTGGGGCCCTCGATCAGCACCTTTTCCGACCTGGCCCATGCCCTCAGTGCCATGGACCTTGTCATCACGGTAGATGCGGCGGTCGCGCACTTGGCGGGGGCCCTGGGCATTCCGGCCCTGCTGCTGCTGACCCACGAACCCGATTGGCCCTGGCTATTGGAGCGGGAGGATAGCCCGTGGTACCCCACCCTCCGTCTCTATCGCCAACAGGTGCCGGGAGATTGGGAGTCGGTGGTGCAACGCGTCATCCAGGATTTGACGAACCCGGAATAGGCCACAATGACTTTGATCCCAGGATGCCCTTGTGACTTCCAAGCGAAAGCAGGCTCACGACGATTCGCGCAAGCTGCAGGAAGCCCGGGAAGCTCGACAGCGGGCCATGCGCATCGATCTGGCAAATCCCCGCGCTCTGTTCAACCTGGGTAGTACCCAGGCCGGCCTGGGACAATGGCTGAAGGCGGCAGGCCTCTTCCGTCAGGTGCTGGCGTTGGAGCCGGGCCATATCGATGCGTCGATCGGCCTGGCGAACTGTCTGATGAAACAGGGCGACCCGGGTTCTGCCGAAACCACCCTGAAGGGGGTCCTCGAGGTGGTTCCGGGCCACCTCGAGGCCCACGAGATGCTCATCAAGGTCCACCACCAGCAGAACAACCCGTCCAAGATCCATCAGGAACATCTGCGAAGGGCCCTGTTCTCGGATGGCGTCGCAGGCCCGAAGGCTGAATTCGAGGTTGCCCACGCCAGCCTGGTGCACGGAGAGATGCCCCTGGGCTGGGATCAATATGAAGCGCGATTCGAAGTGCCCGGCCTCATCCATCCGGTGCGCAGCTTTACACAGCCCCGGTGGCACGGAGAGCCCTTCCCTGGAAGGACCTTGCTTCTGCATTACGAGCAGGGGTTCGGGGACACTCTGATGTTCGTGAGGTACGCGCCGATGGTGAAGGCCCTGGGAGGCAAGGTTCTACTTGTGGCCCAGGCGCCCCTCGCAGATCTGGTAGCGACCTGCGGAGGAATCGACGAGGTCATTCCCGCGAATAGGCCCCTGCCGGACTTTGACCTCCACCTACCCTTGTTGTCGCTTCCCCGCATCTTCCGCACAGACCTCGACAGCATTCCCGCCGAGATCCCCTACCTGGATGTGCCCGACCAGGTGCCGAACCGCCAACGGATCGCCGAGATCCTATCCACCTCCGAGGGCCAGATACGCATCGGGCTGGTCTGGGCGGGAAGTTCCACCCACAAGCGGGACGGAGAGCGCTCCATACCTCCGGCCCTGCTGGCGCCCCTCGGCGCTTTGCCGGAGGTGGCCTGGCACAGCTTCCAGCTTGGAGCCACGGGAGATGTCCCCTTGCCCGGACTGGTCTCCCTGGATCCCTGCATTCGCAATTTCTCGGACACCGCCTACGCCCTCAGTGGAATGCAGCTGGTCATCACCGTGGACACCGCCCTGGCGCACCTGGCGGGCGCGCTGGGGATCCCCACCCTGCTCCTGGTTTCCTTCCTGCCGGATTTCCGCTGGATGCTGGGGCGGGAAGATTCGCCCTGGTACCCCACGATGCGGATCTACCGGCAGCCCCGCCTTGGCGACTGGGAAGCTGTAATCCAGCAAGTCCTTGCGGATCTGAGGGGTGATCAGGACGGCTTGTAGCCCTTGAGGGCGCGGGTGCCCTGGGCCTGGAGGTCCAATTCCTTGCGCAGCTCGTCCCGTTGCGCGGAAAGGATCTTCGTGGCGGTATCAAGCCGCCCCGAAAGCTCCCGGGCTCGGGCCGCGATGTCGGGCCACCCTGCGCCTCGTTCTGCGGTCGCCACAGCGGCGTCGAAGCGCTGCCGCCAGGCGATGATGAGCTCTGGTTCCATGAGGTCGCCGAGAAGCAGCTGTTCCATGGCATCCAGGGCGGACACAACCTCTAGGTCGCTCAATTGGACAGACTCCCAAGGGAGATGGAACAGTTTCTAGGCTGTGCCGAAGAGCCGGTCGCCGGCGTCGCCGAGTCCGGGCAGGATGTAGCCCTTCTCGTTGAGCTGCCGGTCCACGGCGCCGACGACGATGCAGAGGTCCGGGTGGTCCGCGTGCAGCCGCTCCAGGCCCTCTGGTGCCGCGAGCAGGGCCACGAGGGTGAGGTTCACCGCGCCTGCGTCCTTGAGCTGGCGGACCGCTTCGGAGGCGCTGCCGCCCGTGGCGAGCATGGGGTCGAGCACGAAGACCGGGCGGGCTTCGAGCATCGGGGGGAAGTTACGGTAGTAGGGTACGGGCACGAGGGAGTCGTGGTCCCGGTAGAGGCCGAGGTGGCCCACCTTCGCCGTCGGCAGCAGCTTGAGGAACGAGGGGAGGAGGCCGAGCCCTGCGCGCAGGACGGGCACCAGTACCGGATCCAGCGACTTCAGGCGGAGCGTCCCCGTCCGTTCCAGGGGGGTTTCGACGACGACGGAATCGAGGGGCAGGGTGCGCGTCGATTCCGTGGCGAGGATGAGGCCCACTTCCTCGATGAGAGAACGGAACAGGCTTCCTGGCGTCTTGCGGTCGCGGATCAGGGAGAGCTTGTGGTGGACGAGCGGGTGGTCGAGCACGTGGATGGTCATGGATGCCTCTCGATGCTTCCGGCGGGATCCCTTGGGCCGCATGCACGGCGCCCGGGGCGGAAGGCGCGAGTTGAAGCGTAGCAGGCGGGGCCTGCGACGCGCGGCACGATGCGGTGATATCGCCTCACCGGAGGCGAGTCATCATCCTGCCCTTTGGGGCCCACAACCCGAGATGGCAGCGGTGGTGGGTGAACGCGTGAAGCGTGGCTGTCTGCGCGGGTTTCAGACGATCCGGATTCCCGCGTCAGACGGCAGAACCGCAGAGCTCCGGGCTTCAGCGTACGCTGGCCGTCGTCCGGAATCGGGTCCACGGATGCGGAAACAAATGGGGAGGAGGCGGGGAGGTAGCGTCAAAAAAAGTGAAGATTTTTTGTTTTTCTCTGTTGACCTCATCTGGATCGCTGGTTTCATGTTGAATCAGAGGAAAAATGACCGATCATCTTCCCCATAGGGCCAGCAGCGAGGTATCTGAGATTTGGAGAGTGGGAAATGCTAAAGAAAGTCGCCATCTTTAAGGCCCTGGACGTCGAAATCAAGAAGCAGAGGGGCCCTGTGGCGGTGAAGGATGCCTACAAGGGTCACCACTCCCTGAAGGAAGAGCTCAGCCAGCCTGGAATCACCATTTTGGCCGAGGTGGCGGGGGGTGACCCCGGCCGGGGCCAGGTCCGGGATTCTTACAAGGCCTCGACCCACGCCAAGAGTCTGGCCGAAAACGGGGCCAAGGCCCTGTCCATCGCCACGGACAAGTTCCTCTACTACGGCGAGGACAAGCACCTGTCCGAAGTTCGCAGCCAGGTGAAGCTGCCCCTCATCCGCCGCGAGTTCATCTTCGAGGAATACCAGGTCGAGGAAAGCAAGATCCTGGGTGCGGACGCGATCATCCTCATGCCCGCCCTCCTGGGGCAGGACCGGCTGCAGACCCTCCTGAAATTCGCTACCAGCAAGGGTTTGGACGTGGTGGTCGAGGTGACCTCCGAGGCCGAACTCCAGCGCGCAGTGGAAGCCGGCGCCGACATCATCTGCGCCGTGGGCCGCAACCTCGATACCTGGGAAGCCTCCTGGGACCAGGCCGTGGCGCTGGTGAAGAAGATCCCCAAAAGCTGCCTGAAGCTGGCTGAAGGCGGCATCCATCGATTGGAGCAGATCAAGCAGATGGAGGCCCTCGGCGTCCATGGGTTGCTGATCGGTGACGCCCTTCTCGATGACTACTATCCCGGTAAGCGCCTGGCGCAGATTCTGGCTGGCGTCGAACCCCCGAAAAAAGCCGCGAAGCCTAAGGGCAAACCCGGTTCTGCCGCCGATGCGGCGCATCCCCCCGCGGCTGCTGCCGCAGCCAAGGAACGCATATCCACCCAGCGGAAAGACCAGGCCCAACTTGGCACAAAAGATGCTATTGGCAAGCCATCTTCCCGCACGACCCCTTCCAACCCCGCCCAAAAGGGCGTAAAGGAGCCACCCATGGCCGAACTGACCAACATGGTCGCCACCCCCGCCGCCCCCGCGGCCTCGAAGCCCGCCGCGAAGAAGCCGGCCGCAAAGAAAGCCGCCCCCAAGAAGGCCGCCGCGAAGAAGCCGGCTGCCAAGAAAGCCGCGCCGAAGAAGGCCGTGAAGAAGGCCGCGCCGAAGAAGGCCGCCGCCAAGAAGCCGGCTGCCAAGAAGGCCGCGCCGAAGAAGGCCGTGAAGAAGGCCGCGCCGAAGAAGGCCGCTGCCAAGAAGGTCGTGAAGAAGGCCGTGAAGAAGGCCGCGCCGAAGAAGGCCGCCGCCAAGAAGCCGGTCGCCAAGAAGGTCGTGAAGAAGGCCGCGCCGAAGAAGGTCGCCGCCAAGAAGCCGGCCGCCAAGAAGGTCGTGAAGAAGGCCGCGCCGAAGAAGGCCGCCAAGAAGTAGGCGGATTCAGCGGAAACGCCCGCATAACCTGGCTAACATCAGAGAGGCGCGCAGGCGCGCCTCTCTGAGCCGGGTGCCGCCATGATGATCATCGATCGCGTCTCTGCCCTTGAAGTTCTCGACAGCCGGGGGAACCCCACGGTTCTCGCGCGGGTCCAGCTCTCCGATGGGACGATCGGTCAGGCCCTCGTTCCCTCCGGCGCCTCCACGGGCAGCCGGGAAGCCCTTGAGCGACGGGACGGCGACAAGAAGCGCTACCTCGGCAAGGGGGTGCTGGGCGCTGTGGATGCGGTCAATGTGGAGTTGGCCGCGGCTCTTCAAGGAATGGATCCCTTCCAGCAGGCCGAGCTCGACGAGCTGATGTGCGACCTGGATGGGACCGAGAACAAGGCCCGGCTGGGTGCGAACGCCATTCTGGGCGTCTCCATGGCCCTGGCGGACGCCGCGGCGAAGGCCAGCCGCCTGCCCCTGTACCGGTATCTCGGCGGTGCGCCGGCCCGGATCCTGCCCGTGCCGATGATGAACATCCTCAACGGCGGGGCCCACGCCGACAACAACGTGGACATCCAGGAGTTCATGGTGCTGCCCGTAGGCGCCCCCAGCTTCCGGGAGGCCCTCCGGTGGGGTGCCGAGGTCTACCATGCCCTGAAGGGCGTCCTGAAGGCCCGCAAGCTGTCAACTGGCGTGGGGGATGAAGGCGGTTTCGCCCCGAACCTGGCTTCCAACGAAGAGGCCCTGGAACTTATCGAGGAGGGCGTCAAGAAGGCCGGCTACAAGCTGGGGAAGGATATCTTCCTAGGGCTGGACTGCGCTGCCAGTGAATTCCACACGGGCAAGGCATATACCCTGGACGGCGCCAATAAGACCGTCACCCAGCTGGTGCAGTACTACGAGGGCCTTGTCTCCCGGCACCCGGTCATCTCCATCGAGGATGGCTTCGCCGAGGGCGACTGGAAGGGCTGGAAGGCCCAGACGGTGGCCATGGGGGCCAAGACCCAGCTGGTGGGGGACGACCTCTTCGTGACCAATCCGGCCATCCTGACCAGGGGCATCCAGGAGGGCGTAGCCAACGCCATCCTCATCAAGCTGAACCAGATCGGTACCGTCACCGAGACCCTCCGGGCCGTGGACATGGCCCACAAGGCCGGCTACCGGGCCGTCATCAGCCACCGCAGCGGCGAGACCGAGGACACCTTCATCGCGGATCTGGCCGTGGCCACGGGGGCGGGGCAGATCAAGACCGGCGCCCCCTGCCGCACGGACCGGATCGCCAAGTACAACCGCCTGCTCCAGATCGAGTGGGAGCTGGGCGCCGCCGCCCGGTATGCGGGCCGTGAGGCCTTCGGAGCCCACCTCGGATAGGAGGTCCACATGAATGCCAACTGGCTCCTGAAGTCATCCACGCTGTGGGGGGTGCTCGGGGTCTCTGGCTTCCTGTCCCTCATGGCCCTGCTGTTCTCCGAGGGGGGGCTGCCCGAGCTGCGGAAGCGCGAGGCGGAACTCGCCACGGCCCGTACCCGGCTGCTGGAGCTGAACAAGCGCAACCGCGAACTGCTGGAGGAGGTCCAGCGCCTGGCGGCGAAGGATCCCGAACTCATGGAGGCGCTGGCCCGGCGCCAGGGCTATGCGCGCCCCGGCGAGACCGTGTACACCTTCGGCAACCGCGAGAAGTAGGTTGGAACTCTTCCTCGCTTCCGCTTCGGGCAATGTGTTTGGCTACCTCTGGGCGGACGACGCTAAGCGTTGCTCTGGTTCGGATTACGCAAAAGTCCTTTGCCCTAGGGGGCGGGGATTCGGTTTAGATGGCCTTTTTTTGATGCAAAGGCCGGGAATGGGGCCCTGGATCCTGGAGCACTGGGATACAGACGGATCTAAGTCATTCTGTTCCAATGGTAGCAGAGCCGCGCTGGCCATTCCTGGAGCCCCGGAAGGGGCCTTGATCGAGGCTGTCTCGAGCGGCGAGCGCATCCTCCTCCGGCGAAGCGATTCCGGCGTGGGCATCCGCATGCCCCAAGGCGAAGGGTTCGGATTGCGCCCCGTTCCATTGGCCACGGATCTCCCCGCGGGGTTCGGATGGATCGGGAACCCGCAGCTCGTCGTGCGGGTGCCGTCGGTGGCGGCGGTGGACCTCCAGGTCTTCGCGCCGCCGCTCAGGCATCACGCCGCAATCCCGGGGGGCACGAACGTGAACGTGGTCGAGGTCACCGCGCCGGGCGAGGCGAAGATCCGTTCCTGGGAGCGAGGCGTCGAGGGCGAGACCCTTTGTTGCGGGACGGGCAGCGCCGTCGCCGCTGCCTGGCTGGCCCAGACCGAAGGACAATCCGCGTGGCGTCTCCATACGGCCAGCGGAGAGCCGGTGTCGGTGACCCTGGTCCCGGAAGCTGATGGCGCCTGGCGTGACTTGTGGCTTTCCGGCCCGGTGCGCCTCCTGGGTCGGGTGGATCCGCATCCGTCGCTCTGGTCCTGATCACAGGCGGACTTCGCCGTGGAACCCGACCTGCTAGACTGGCGTGTTCCACACCCGAGGAGATGCCGAGATGCCTGGTCTGATCAGCGCCTGCGCGATGATGAGGGCCGCCTGATGCGCGCCCGGGTAGTGGCCTTGGCGAATCAGAAGGGCGGGGTGGGCAAGACCACCACGGCCATCAATCTCGCCGCCTCCCTCGCGATGATGGAGAAGATGGTGCTGCTGGTGGACTTCGATCCCCAGGGCCACAGCACCACCGGTCTCGGGTTCCCCAAGCCGGACCACCGGGCCGGAGCCTTCGCCCTCATGAAGGGCGCCCCGGCCGAAGCCATGGTGCTCACCACCGAAGTCCCCATGATGCAGGTGATCCCCGCGGGCAAGGATCTGGCCCAGCTGGAGTTCGAGCTCTTCGAGCTGCCCCAGCTCCAGGTGCTGAAGCAGGCCCTGGCTCCGCTCATGGATCGCTACGACTACATCCTCATCGACCCGCCGCCCAGCCTCGGCATGATCACCTTGAACGCCTTGACCGCCGCGGATGAGGTCATCGTGCCCATGCCCTGCGAATTCTTCGCGCTGGACGGCCTAGCTGAGTTGACCGAGACCCTGCGTCGCATCCAGAGCGGTCCGAATCCCCGCCTGCAGCTTGGGGGCATCCTGCTGACCATGGCGGAAGAGCGCACCAACCTCGGCGCAGCGGTGGCCGCCGAAGTGCGCCACGCCTTCCCGGGCAAGGTGTTCCAGACCGTGATCCCCCGGAACATCCGGCTCGCCGAAGCGCCCAGCCACGGCAAACCCGTGGCTTTCTATGACCTGCGATCCAAGGGTGCCCAGGCCTACCTGAACCTCGCGAAGGAATGGCTGGGTCTGGAGATGCCTGCGGGGAGGGAAGCCTGATGACTCAGCTGAAACGTCCAGCCCTGGGCCGTGGCCTGACCTCCCTCATGAGCCAGCTGGCTCCGGAAGACTCCAGCCAGCGCGAGCTTCCGCTCGGAAACCTGGTGCCCAACCGGGCCCAGCCGCGGACCCACTTCGATGAGACGGCCCTGGCCGAATTGGCCGAAAGCCTCAAGCAGCACGGCATGGTCCAGCCCATCGTCGTCCGCAAGGTGGGCCAGCAGTACGAGATCATCGCCGGCGAGCGCCGCTGGCGGGCCGCCCGCCTGGCCGGGATCGCCATGGTCCCCGTGGTGGTCAAGGAAGTGCCGGACGACCGGCTCCTGGAGTTCGCCCTGGTGGAGAACATCCAGCGCCAGGAGCTGAATCCCATCGAGGAGGCCACGGCCTACTGGCAGCTGGGCGAACACCTGCGGCTCACCCAGGAACAGGTCGCGGACCGCGTCGGCAAGTCCCGCCCCCAGGTAGCCAACACCCTGCGCCTGCTCCGTCTTCCCGCGGAGCTGAAAGCGGACGTGGCCCATGGGCGCCTCAGCACTGGCCACGCCAAGGTGCTGCTGGGCGTACCTGATCCCCGGCTCCAGGAGCAGCTGGCCCACGAGGTGGTGGCGCAGCAGCTCAGCGTGCGCGCGCTGGAGGCCCGCATCCAGCACCTCCAGAAGCAGGTCAAGGCCAAGGGGGGGAGGAAGCGGCATCCCCAGGAGCTCTTCATCAAGGCGGCCGCCGAGGAGCTCACCCAGTCCTGGGGCACTCGTATCGAGATCAAGGCCAAGGGCAAGGTGGGCGCCCTGGTGATGCACTACGGCAGTGAGGCAGAGCTGGATCGGCTCTTCGAAGCCCTCAAGCACGGTCCGGCCAAGGGCCGGTAGGAGTTTCCATGTCGTCCTGGTTCGTCAAGAAGCGTCAGCAGAAGACCGCCGTCGAAGAAAAGACCGTTCGGGTGCCCGAAGGGCTCTGGATCAAGTGCGAGGCCTGCAAAGAGCTGATCTACCGCAAGGAGCTCGTCAACACCCACAACGTCTGCCCCAAGTGCGGCTACCACTTCCGCATCGGGGTGGAGGAGCGGCTTGAGAACCTGATGGACGAGGGCTGGACGACCCTCTTCAGCCACTTGCAGAGCGGGGACCCCCTAGGGTTCGTGTCGACCAAGAGCTACAAGGACCAGCTGAAGAAGCTGGAGCAGGCGGGCCAGACCGAGGATGCCGTCGTGGTGGTCGAGGGCACCCTGTCCGGCCAGCCGGTGGTGACGGCCATCATGAACTTCGACTTTCTCGCCGCCAGCATGGGCAGCGTGGTGGGCGAGAAGCTGCGTTTGGGGGCCGAACGGGCGCTCGAGAAGCAGTGCCCCTTCCTCATCGTCAGCTGCAGCGGCGGAGCCCGCATGCAGGAGGGTACCCTGTCCCTCATGCAGATGGCCAAGGTGAGCGCCGCGCTCGCCAAGCTGGACAAGGCCGGCCTGCCCTACCTGAGCATCCTGACCGATCCCACCACGGGCGGCGTGAGCGCCAGCTACGCCATGCTGGGCGACCTGAACATCGCCGAGCCCAAGGCCCTCATCGGTTTCGCGGGCCCCCGCGTCATCGAGCAGACCATCAAGCAGAGCCTGCCCGAGGGCTTCCAGCGCTCGGAGTTCCTCCAGACGCACGGCATGGTGGACAAGGTGGTGACCCGCGACCACCTGAAGGACTTCATCGCCGCCTGCCTGCTCTGGATGACGCCTTCTCCCAGGGACTGATGCGCCCCGAGATCGAACCCGTCTTCATCCCACGCCTTCAGGCGCGCGGCCACCTCGGCATCAAGTGCGGCCTGGAGAACATCCACGCGCTGCTGGAGGGTCTGGGCCGCCCCGACGGGAACTTCCCCGTCATCCTCATCGCGGGTACCAACGGCAAGGGCAGCACGGGGGCGTTCCTGGCCCACATGCTGAAGGCCGCCGGTTTCGTGGTGGGGTGGACGACCTCGCCCCACCTGGTGGACGTCACCGAGCGGATCTGGGTGGATGGCCAACCTATCGGAGTGGGGGCCCTGGAGCTGCTGCTGGGGGAGGCCTTCGAGGCCGAGGCCCGGTGCGGCGTGAATGCCACCTACTTCGAGCTGATGATCACGGCGGCCCTGTCCGCCTTCCGCATGACCGGCGTCGAAGTGGCGCTGGTGGAGGTGGGTCTCGGCGGGCGCTGGGATGCCACCAATGCCACCGATCCCTTGCTGACGGTGCTCACCAACGTGAGCCTGGACCACCAGCAGTACCTGGGGGACACCCGGGAGGCCATCGCCCGCGAGAAGCTCTGCACGGCCCGCGACGGTCGACCGCTGGTGCTGGGCCCCAGCCTCGACCCCGACTGGGTCCGCCCCCTGCTGTCGAACGCACCGGTGCTGTGCCCGGCCGCACGCCTGGGGCCCGCGGACATCCGCTGGGACCACTCCCGGTTGGGGGAGCGGCGGGTCGGCCTGGCGGGCCTTCACCAGCTGGACAACCTGGCCACGGCCTTCGAGGCCGTGCGGCAGCTGCGGGGCCTGGACTTCCCCATTCCCGAGGAACCGCTTTGGACAGGCGTGGCGGCCACCCGTTGGCCCGGGCGCCTCTGGGCCGTTCCAGGCCTTGAGGGCGTATGGATGGACGGCGCCCACAATCCCGATGGGGCCCGCGCCCTGGCGGATCACGCCCTGGCTTGCGGCGTGCGTCCCCATCTCTACTTCGGCGCCATGGGCGACAAGGACCTGGCGGGCGTGGCCCGGGAACTGAAGCGCCTGCGCCCCCTGTCCGTCACCTTCATCAAAGGCGACGCCCCCCGCTACGCCACCGCCCAGGGCCTCGGGGACGCCTGGGGCCTGGAGGCCTCCATGCTGACGCTCCCAGAAGCCGCCGAGCAGCTCAGGGCGGCGGCCAATGGCCCCCGCCTGGTGACCGGCTCCCTCTATCTGCTGGGGGACCTCCTGCGGGAGCTGGGCGTCCGGGTGTTTTGACCCGTCCCCAACTCCTGGGGGAAAGCTGCCGATAGGGGGGCATGTGGCGCGCTCCCGTCCTTCTTGCCCTCGCCGGAGCCCTCGGCGCCCAGTCGCTTCGCATCGCGGCTGTGGAGCGCAAGGGCCTCCCACCCTACGAAACCACGGACCGGATCTACCTTCTGGATGGAGGCCAGGACCGGGGGCTCCGGGTGGGACAGCGGCTTTCGGTGCGCCGCCCCGGTGAACAGCGGCCGCTGGGGCATCTGCGCGTGACCGAGGTCCGGAGTACCCAGGCCGAGACGCATTTCGAATCCGCCGGAGGGGGGTATCCCGTGAAGGGGGATCTCGTCTGGCGCGAGGTCCTGGTGGAGTTGCCCGCTGTTCCCGCGCTGGATGCCGGGCTGATTCCCGTCCCACCCCGCCCTGGGGTCGCGCCGGAGGCGCCGCCGAGGGAAGGGCTCCTCTTCTTCCTGCCCCAGCGGGCTGACCTCAGCCCTGTCGGCCAGCAGAAACTCCAGGCCTGGGTCGAGACCTGGGGCGCAGCGGGCCGCTGGATCGTGCAGGTTCCCGCCAGCAAGGCCCTCAAGCCGGCGCTCCAGAAGCAGCGGGCCGAATCCCTTCTGGCGGTCCTCCGGTCCCTGGGCATCGAGCGTGTGAAGGTGGACAGCGAACCCCGGTCAGCGGAAGGCAAGTACGATCCGGCCTGGATCCGCCACTGGGATTGACCGGCTAATCTGGCTGCATGTCCAGCGGATCCACCAAAGCCGTCACCCTCGCCTTGGCCGCCAACGGCGGCATTGCCATCTCCAAGTTCGGCGTGTTCCTCCTGACGGGAAGCTCGAGCCTTCTGACCGAGGTCATCCATTCCGCCGCGGACTGCGCCAATCAGGTGCTGCTCTTCCTGGGTATGCGCCAGGGCGCTAAGCCCGCCACGCCCCGGCATCCGCTGGGTCACGGCCAGGCGGCCTTCGTGGCCAGCTTCCTGGTGGCCCTGCTGCTCTTCACCGTGGGTGGCCTCTATTCCCTGGTGGAAGGCCTCCACAAGATCCGCCATCCGGAACAGCCGCATCATCTCGGCTGGGCCGTAGGGCTGCTGATCTTCGCCATCGCCCTGGAGGGGTGGTCCCTGCGCGGAGCCCTCCACGCCGCGGAGCCCGAACGCCTGGGGCGTCCCCTGCTGCGCTACCTGCGCCAGTCCAGCAGCACCGAGCTGGTGGTGGTGGTGGCGGAGGACATCGCGGCGCTGCTGGGCCTGGTGTTCGCCCTGGCCGCCGTGCTGCTCACACTGTTCACGGGCAACCCCGTGTGGGATGGCATCGGCAGCGTGGCCATCGGCCTCCTGCTCATCGCCGTGGCGGCCTTCGTCGGCATGGAGGTGGCGAGCCTGCTCTTGAACGAAGCCCCGCCCCTGGCCCTGCGTGCCGCCATCCGTGCTGCCGTGGATGAGGATCCCGCCGTGGATCAGGTGCTGAACCTGGTGGCCGTCATCGTCGGCAGCGACCGGCTCATGGTGGCCCTCCAGGTGAAGTTCCACGACCAGCCCAGCGGCACAGCGCTGGTGGCGGCCATCAATTCTTTGGAGCGGAGTCTCCACCAGCGCTTCCCCCAGATCCAGCACCTCTTCGTGGAGCCGGACGAGCGCTGATCAGGGCAGCTCGGAGGCGCCCAGACGGAAGGTTTCGCCCAGGGCCCCATAGTTGGGCCCCACCACGGAGGCCAGCCGCGAGATGGGTGTCCAGAGGCTGGCATCCGCACAGTCGTATTCGGCATTCCAGATGCGCTCGGCGGCGTGAGCCGAATGCACGTCGAGCAGGACGAGCGTGGTGACCGGGCTTAGCTCGAGCTCACGGTTCAGGCGGCACTCCAGGGCCACGGGGGCGTCCTTGAGCCGCGGCGGGGTCACCTTGAGCGAAGGCGCCAGGGCCAGGCCCAGCCGCTCCGCCTCACTGACCTCGGGGCCTGGGTCCGCCCCGCTGGCGTGGAGGGATTGCAGGAGGGGCAGGTCCGCCAGGTGGACCACCGCCTCGCCGCTGGCCTTCAGGTTGCGGTGGGTGTCCTTGAGGGAGCCGTCCTGGCGGCGACCCAGCGTGATGGCCAGCATGGGGGGCCCGAAGATGCCCATGAAGCTGCTGAAGGGGGCCAGGTTCACCCGGCCCGCGCTGTCCACCGTCGTGACCCACGCGACGGGGCGGGGGATCACCAGGCTGGTGAGGATGCGGTAGACATCGCGTTTGGGGAGGGTGGAGAGGTCGCGGGTGATCATGGTCATTCCCCGATGACCTTAATAAGGATGCGCTTGTCGCGCCGGCCGTCGAACTCGCCATAGAAGATCTGTTCCCAGGTCCCGAAATCCAGGCGGCCCTCTGTGACGGCCACCACCACCTCCCGGCCCATGATCTGGCGCTTGTGGTGGGCGTCGCCGTTGTCTTCGCCGGTGCGGTTGTGCATGTAGCCGCCCGTGGCGGGATCACTGCCCGCGTTGAAGGGGGCCAGCTTCTCCAGCCATCGCAGATAGTCCTGTTTGAGGCCCGATTCCTCGTCGTTGATGAAGATGCTGGAGGTGATGTGCATGGAGTTCACCAGGCAGAGGCCCTCCTGGACGCCACTGTCCCGGACCGCCGCAGCCACCTCCTCCGTGATGTTCACGAAACCCGTGCGGCCGGGGACATGGAGCGTGAGGATCTTCCGGTGGCTCTTCATGGGCGAAGCATAACGAAAAACCCCGGGCCTGGGGCCCGGGGCTGGTGGGGCGAGGACGCTCAGTAGCCCGCGATCTGGAAATCGTCGAAGTTCACGCGGTTGGCGCTGCCGTCCGTCTTGCGGAGCTCGAAGCGGATGGCGCCCGCCACGTTCACGGTGAAGGCGGCCGTGGCCAGGGTGGTGGACGAGGTGGTCACCGTGCCGCCCACCTGGGTCCAGGTGGAGCCGCTGTTGGTGGAGTACCAGAGGCCCCAGGTGGAGCTGCTGTCCGTCCCGTACTTGGCATGCTTGACCGAGACGGTCTTGGCGCCGGTGGCGAAGTTGAAGTTCATCGTCACCTTGCCGCTATTCCGGGTGCGCACGCTCTGGGTGCTCACCTTGGGATCGGCCGTGGTGTTGCCCAGCAGGGCGTCGTTCAGGGTCCAGGTGCCAGTGGAGAGGGCGACGGTGCCCACGGCATAGGCAGTCTTGGTGCCCGTGTCGAAGGTCTCCTTCAGGCTGCTGCCGGCGCTGGCGGCGAAGGCGGCGGCGAGGGTGTGGCTGGCCGTCACATTGCTGAAGGTGTACGAGCTGAGGGCACCCTGGTTCACGCCGTCCACGGTGACGCTGCTGATCACATAGCCGGCGGCCGGGGCGATGGTGAAGGTCTGGCTCCCGCCATTGGCCACCGTGACGGTGCCCGAGGGGCTGATGGTGCCACCGGTGCCGGCGCTGGCGGTGATTGTGTACGAGGCCGGGCTCACGGTGACGGTGCGAGTGGCCGAAGCGGACTTCCCCTGGTTGCTGGTGGCGGTGAAGGTGGCCGTATAGGTGCCGGTGGTGGTGTAAGTGTGGCTCACAGGGCCCGGCGCCGCGGCCGTGGACCCGTCCCCGAAGGACCAGCTGTAGGTGAGGGCGCTGCCGTCGGAGATGCTGGCGCTGCCCTGGAAGCTGACGGATCCGCCTGCGAGGATCGTGGGGTTGGAGGCTGGAGAGGTGATGCTCACCACGGGGGTGGGAGCCACGGGACCGGAATCTCCCGCGAGGTAGGTCGTGGCATTCAGGTAGAAGGCCCGGTTGCTGTTGATGCCGTAGCTGGCGTGGAGGGATTTCCCGGCGGTGGTGGTGGTGCCGTCGTCGGAGGGGGAGCTGTCACTGATGGCCACCACGCGGCCCGCGCCCACGGTGCAGGTCACGATGAAGGAGCCCGTGTCGCCGCTGATCTGGGTATGGAGGATCTCCTGCACGTTGGGGTTCTGGGCCGTGTTGAAGTTCAGGTACGAGTAGGAATGGAAGTCCATCAGGCCCAGGCCGCCATAGGCGCCGTGGATGATGGCCTGTTCGGCGGGGCTGGTGCCCGTGGCGAAGGCGGTGCTGGTGGTGTTTGCCAGGGCATCGCCGGGGCCATGGCCGGGCACGAACGTGAAGCCGAAGGGGTTGCCGCCGTTCACGGCCACCAGGTCGTTGAACACGGTGTAGGCATCGGTGCCCCCGGTGCCGCTGTAGCGGACGGCGCCCGGGTGGTTGCCCACCAGGAACAGGCCGCCGCCGTTCTGGACGAAGGCGAGGATCGCCTGCTTTTCCGCGGCCGTGAACAGGAGGTAGGGCTCCGGGATGATGTAGACCGCGTAGTTGGCGAGGTCCTGGGCGTTGGTGGCGTCCCCGTAGGTGACGCGGCCCGTGGGCGGCAGGGTCTGGACCGTGTAGCCGGCTTTGTAGAGGTCGAAGCCCCAGGCGCTGATGCCGCCGTTCCAGTCGGCCTCGGAGGTGGGAGCAGCGGGGCTCGGATTGGGCTCGCTGGCCGAACAGATGACCCACTCGGCCGAGGTGCCGGCTTCCTCGTGGCGGGTGTGGTCGAACAGGACCTTCTTCGGGGTCTGGGCCCCCAACGCCAAGGCCAGGGCCAGGCTCAGGAGAACGCGGAACATGCGCATGATCACCTCGGGGAAAGTTGGGATTCTCCCTATTCCACCCGGACCGGGCATGACGGCGAGGTGAATTCGCTGCACTTAACAACAATTAACATCCCGGTGCCCGGCCGCCCTCGCGGCACACTGGAGGGACTCCTCCAGGATCCGACATGCTGCTCCTACCCGCCCTCCTTCTCCTGATGCAGGCGCCACCCCCTCCGGCTCCGGCGAAGCCGGACCCGGTCCCGCCGGCCCGGATCGAACTCACCACACCGTTCCCCGTCCGCCTGGGCAGCGTGGGTCCCCGCGAGATCCGGGAGGCGGCCTTCGGCATCAAGAGCCTGTCCGACCGGCCGTTCCACCTTCGCGTGCTGGATCTCTCTCTGGGCCTCAGCCTGGCCGAAGCGCAGCTCACCGCCCCCCTGCAGCCGGGCGAGGTCCGCATGGTGAAGGTGAAGGTGGATCCCTCGGGTCTGTTGGGACCTGTCAAAGGAGCCGTGCGTCTGGGCACCGACGATCCCAGCCAGCCCAACTACATCCTGCGCTACGACATGATGGTGCGGCCTGAGGTCACGGTGGATGCCGAGCGCAAGAGCCTCGGTGAAGTGGCGCCCCACGAAAGTCCGGAGCTGGGGTTCCGGTTCCAGCGGGAGGGCGGCGACCCCCTGAAGCTCGCCCTCGCCTCGGAGGTTCCGCCCTACCTCGATGTGGAGCTGGTTCCGGGAAACGAGGCGGCGGACCTGCGCGTGACCCTGCGGCCCGCGCGCCTCAAGCCGGGCGTCAGCGCGGGGCTGGAGGTGCTGAAAGTGGCCACCAACGGCCCGAAGCAGCCCCTCTTCACCCTCTATGTGGACTGGCGGATCGCGTTTCCGGTGATTGCGAAGCCCTCGCGGCTGGTGTTCACCGAGCGGAAGACCACCCTCCTGGCTCTGGAGCTGATCTCCCGCAACGGCAAGCCCTTCCGCATCCTCCGGACCGAGGTCCAGGGGGCCGGCTTCCAGGTGCTGGATACGCCCACGGCGGAAGCAGCCCGGCAGGTCCTCCGGATCCGGCGCACGGGAACCGCGCAGGAGGCCCTGCTGGTGATCCACGGCACGAACCTGGATGAACCTTTGAAGGTGCCCCTGCGCTTCCTCGATCCCAAGGCGCGGCCCGCGAAAGGCACCGTGCCGCCGCCGGTACCGGTGGAGGAGCACCACCACCACTAGCCGGGTCTGGCTTCAAATGCTCGTGGGTTCCACCTTCTTGGTGGGCTTGAGCTGGAGTTTGACCTTGATGATCCGGCCGTCGCGGAGGACGTCGAAGACCACCTCGTCAGCCGGAGCTTCCAGCTCCAGCATCGCCATGAACTGGCCCTCGTTCTCGATGATGCGGCCCTGGTAGGCCAACAGGATGTCCCCCATGGTCTTGACATGACCTGTGGCGTCCACTTCGAGGGCGCGGAGCCCGGCCCGGCTGGCCGGTTCATCCGGTTCCACCTCTTTCACCACCAGGCCACGGGTGAGGCCGAATAGCTGCTGAGCCTCATAGCTGCCCAGGGTGACGAAGCCCATGCGGGGAGGTTCCAGCCGGCCCCGGGCGATGAGCAGGGGCACCACGCGGTTCAAGGTGTCTACGGGGATGGCGAAGCCGATGCCCACGGAGGCGCCCGTGGCTGCTGCGATGGCAGTGTTCATGCCCACCAGGCGTCCCGCGCTGTCCAGGAGGGGGCCGCCCGAGTTGCCGGGGTTCACGGCGGCGTCCGTCTGGATGGCGTTCAGGATCCGCGTGTTGTAGCCGGTGCCGATCACCCGGCCAAGGGCGGAGATGACGCCCTTGGTGAGGGTGTGGTCGAGGCCGAAGGGATTGCCGATGGCCGTCACCGCCTGGCCCACCTGGAGGTCTTCGCTGCGACCGATGGGGACGGGGCGCATGGCGCTGAGGGGCGCGAAGACCTGGAGCACCGAGATGTCGTAGGCGAAGCTGGTGCCGATGACCCGGCCCTTGTAGGTTTTGCCGTCGGCCAGGGTGACTTCTACTTCGTCGACGTCGCCGATCCGCTTCCCCTGGTTCTCGACGGTGATGACATGGTGGTTGGTGACCACATGACCCCACTCGTCCCATACGAAGCCGGTCCCTGTGCCGGTGGGGATCTTGGTGATGTCGAGGGTGTGGAGATCCTGGACGGGCGCGATGGCCGAGACGTACACCACGCTGGACTTGGCTTCCTTGAAGCGCCGGATGGTGTTCCGTTCCTCGGTGCTGAGGGGCGGGCGCTGCGCCACGACGCGAGGGGCCGCGTGGGCGCGGAACCGCTGGATGGTGGTGTCCTCTGAGGGAACGCCGGGCTTTGCGGGGACCTGGGACAGGAGGGGCAGGGCCAACCATGCGGTGAGGCCCAGGGAAAGGATGCGAAGGATGCGGATCATGGCGGCTCCCCTGAGATTATGCGGCTTTGCCTCGGCTTCGGTTCACGGGAGGCGGCGGGATGGAGTACCTTGAGCAGCGCGACTTCCTCCAGGAACCTCATGGGCGCTTCCATAGACCGCTCCGGTCCACGCCGTCTCCTCTGGGTTTTCGCGGGATGTCTGCTGGCCCTCCTGGTGGTGGCTGGGGGAACCGCATGGTGGCGCCACCGCCAGACCCGGGACCTTCCCTTCCATGTGCTGCTGGTGGAGGGGGCTGGCGAGCCTGGGGATGCCATGGCGCCGGACCTGAGGCGGGCCTTCCAGGACCTCGTGGAATACGACTTGAAAACGCTGGGGCCGGTCATGGTCACGCGCCTGAGGGCCACACCCCGTGCCGAGCACCTGACCCGGCTGCCCCCCACGACCCTGGTGCTGGAGCTCCAGCTCCGCCGGGAGGGGGGCAACCTCGGCCTGATCCGCCGTGGCGCCCGGGTGGGGGATCTGCAGGTGCGGGGCCCATCGGCCTGGACGATGGACCGGATTCCCGCGGGCACGCCCCGGAACACCCTGGCGACCCTCTGGGAGGGGCTGCCCCTGCACCGGCCGGAGGAAAGCCTCCTGGCCGCGCTGACGCCGGGGGATGCCGAGGCCTTTTGGGTGCTGCTGGAAGCCATGAGCCAGCACCGCCAGAACAGCCACCTGAAGGAGGCCCTGGCGTTGGCCCGGCAGGTGGTGGAACGGGAACCTGGGTGCGCCCTGGCCTGGATGACCCAGGGGGATCTGCTCTACCGCCTGCTGCTCATCGATCCTCTGGGACATCCCCAGGGCCAGGCCGAAGCCGAGCGGCACTTCCGCCGGGCTCTGGAGCTGGTGCCGCAGCATCCCCAGACCAGCTACCTTCTGGCCCAGCTGAAGATTGACGCAGGGGACCAGCGGGAAGCGCTGACCGTTCTCCAGCAGAGCCAGAAGGCCCATCCGCAGGACGCCACCCTGTACACCGGAATCGCCTATGCAGCTCGATGCGCCGGATTGCTGGACCTGGCCCGCCGGGCGCTTGCGCGCCGCGACAGTCTGGTGTTCACGGAGCTCCAGGCCCACGCCACCGAGAACACGTACCTCTACCTGGGGGATGCGGCGCGTTTCGAGGCCGGACTGGTGGAAACGCCGGATGATCCCAGGAACATGGTGGTGCGGTTCTACCGGGGCTACCTCGCCATGGCCCGGGGCGACCGGACCGCGGCGCGCTACTGGTTCGCCCGGGCCCAGGCGCTTCCCGACGGGTTCGCCCAGTTCGGCCAGCTGGCAGCGGTGTATGAAGCCCTGGCCGAGGGCCGGATCCCCATCGCCCGGGAACGCATGCGGAGTCTCGATTCATCGCGCGTGGGGCTGCGGGTTCCCGATGGGGAATTCACCTTCAAGATGGCCGAGGCCTGCGCG
This sequence comes from Geothrix sp., assembly GCA_036504495.1. Classification (GTDB taxonomy): domain Bacteria; phylum Acidobacteriota; class Holophagae; order Holophagales; family Holophagaceae; genus Geothrix. Next base: position 46,773 of record DASXVC010000027.1, on the reverse strand, counting down.
TTGATGGGAGACCCCTCGGAAGCCATGGCACAGGCGGGGAGAGCCTTCAGCCAGGGCTTCGGGTGTTCCCGCTGGTACCGGGAGAGCCCGTTTCTGGGGCCGGTCCGGGGCACCCCCCGCTGGAATTCCCTGATGCAGCACCTGGACGAGCGGGAGAGCCTCATCCGAACCCATTTCCCTCCAGAGCTGTTCGGGCTTCAGGGCGCTGGGGAAAACCCGTAAGCTGAAACAGTCCTATGCATGAACCCACGCCCCGCTCCTGGCGCTCGGCCCCGATCCTCGGCCTGGCTTTCCTCTTCCTTCTTGGTGCAGGAGGCGGCCTGGCGTGGCTGCTCGCGTTCCAGGGGAGGCACGGTCCGCTTCACGTGCTGCTGGTCACGCAGCCGCCGGAGGGCCCGGGGGGGCTTGATCCTGCTGACCGCCGGGCCATTGGGGCCCTGGTGCAGGACCACCTGGAATCCTTGGGCGGGGCGGCGGTCACCAGCGTCATCGAGATGCCGGATGACCTGGAAAGCCTGCGCGCCAAGCCCCGTACCCTGGTGGTGCAGCTGGAGCCCTCCCGCCAGGGAGAGGCCCTGACCCTTGGCTACCGGTACATCTGGGCCGACCGCCTGGCCAAGGGCTCGCCCCCCAGCTGGATCCCCCGCCAGGGTCAGCCCCTGAAGCCGGCCGAATCCTTCGCGGCCTTCCTCAAGGGCTTTCCCGTGTCCATCCAGGATCCGAATCCGGCGTTGCTGATTCCCCGGCGGCCGGATGGTTTCTGGGATCTGGTCCAGGCCAGCGCCTGGCGGCTGAAGAATGAAAACCTGGATGAGGCGATGGCCCTGGCCGAGAAGGTGGCGGCCCAGGAACCCTCCTGCGCCAGCTCCTGGATCCTGGTCGGCAACCTGAGGTACCGGCGCATGCTGAACAACCCGGCCGCCTTCCGGCAGGAGCAGGCGGATACCGAGGCCCAGATCCAGCGTGGGCTGCACCTGGCGCCGGGTCATCCCCGGGGGGTCTTCCTCCGGTCCCTGCTCAAGTCGGACAGCGGCGACCAGGCCGAGGCTCTGGACCTGTTGATCCAGGCGCGCCGCCGCCAGCCGCACAACCCCACCCTCCTGACGGGCATCGCCTACGCGGCCCGGGGCGCCGGCCTGCTGCCCCTGGCGAGGCGCGCCATGGACCTGCGGGACGAGCTGGCCTTCTCCAAGCTCCAGCCCCAGGCCGTGGACATCACCTGCCTGTACACCGGTGAGATCCAGCGCTTCGAGGCCAGCCTCCAGGAACAGCCGGGGCACCTTCGCAGCACCTCCGGCGTGTTGCCGTTCTACCGGGGCTACCTGGCCCTGGTGCGGGGGGACCAGGCCCTGGCGCAGCGGGAGTTCAAGGCCGCGGCCGCCCGGGCCAACGCCTATCCGAACATCCTCCGCCTGAGCGAGATCTACGGTCTGGTTCTGGAGGGCCGGAAGGAAGAGGCCTGGAAGAAGCTGCGGGAATACGACCAGGAGCGCATCGGCATGCGCGAGCCCGATGGCGAATTCACCCTCCGGCTGGCCGAGGCCTACGCCCTGATGGGTGATCGTGCCAGCGCCATGGACATGGCAGGGCGGGCCTTCGCCCGCGGCTTTGGTTGCACCGCCTGGTACGAGCGCAGCCCCATGTTGGAACCGCTGCGGAGCCTGCCCAAATGGCAGGCCCTTGTGCAGCATCTGCGGGAGCGTCAGGCCCTCATGGAGGACCGGTTTCCCATCGGGCTGTTGGAGGACAACTGACCGAGGGGTGAACAGCGGCTTCGGAAGAAGGGAAGGCCCCGTTAGACTGGGGTTTCGCCCGAATGGGGGGTCCATGTCCACACTCACCGCACCCGAAACCGCTGCCCTTGCGCCCGACGGCTACACGCCGAAGCACAAGGTGCGCTTCGTCACCGCCGCCAGCCTCTTCGACGGGCATGACGCCAGCATCAACATCATGCGGCGCATCCTCCAGGCCACCGGCTGCGAGGTGATCCACCTGGGCCACAACCGCTCGGTGCAGGACATCGTGGAGACCGCCATCCAGGAGGATGCCCAGGGCATCGCCTTCTCCAGCTACCAGGGCGGCCATGTCGAATTCTTGAAGTACATGGTGGACCTGCTCCGGGAGCGGGGCGCCGGGCATATCCAGATCTTCGGCGGGGGCGGGGGCGTCATCTCGCCCGAGGAGATCCGCGAGCTGGAGGCCTACGGTGTGGCCCGCATCTACAGCCCCGAGGACGGACGCCACATGGGCCTCCAGGGCATGATCGACGACATGGTTGAGCGCTGCGATTTTGATCTGCGCCTCAAACCCGCAGCGTTGCCTCTGGCCCGCAAGATCACCGAGATCGAGCTTGGCGCCGCAGGCCTCTCTGAAAAGCCCACGAAGAAGGTGCCCGTTCTCGGGATCACGGGGACTGGCGGCGCCGGCAAGTCTTCCCTCATCGACGAACTCCTCCGTCGCTTCCTTGTTGATTTCCCTGAGAACCGCGTCGCGGTTCTCAGCGTGGATCCGACCAAGCGGAAAACTGGCGGAGCGTTGCTGGGCGACCGCATCCGCATGAACTCGCTCTACCATCCCGAGCTGCGGGACCGCGTCTTCATGCGCAGCCTCGCCACCCGCAGCGCAGCCCACCGGGCCACCAGCGAGGCGCTGGTGGCCAGCATCGCCGCCGCCAAGGCGGAAGGCTACGACCTGGTGATCGTGGAGACCGCGGGCATCGGCCAGAGCGACAGCGAGATCGCGGATCTGGTGGACCTGTCCATGTACGTGATGACGCCGGAATACGGCGCCGCCAGCCAGCTCGAGAAGATTGACATGCTGGACTTCGCCGACCTCGTCGTGCTCAACAAGGCCGACAAGCGCGGCGCCGAGGACGCCCTGCGCGACGTGCGCAAGCAGTACCAGCGGGCCCATAAGCGGTTCAATGAGCCCACCGAGGACATGCCGGTCTTCGCCACCTGCGCGAGCCAGTTCAACGATCCCGCCACCAACTGGCTCTTCGTGAACCTGGTGAAAATCCTGGCCGCCAAGACGGGTATGGACTGGGCCCCAAAACTCGAGGCCGAGGCCGGGAACCCCCGCCGCGCCGCCATCATCCCTCCGGAGCGGGTGCGCTACCTGGCGGAGATCGCCGACACCGTGCAGGGCTACAAGACCTGGGCGCGCCGCCAGGCGGAGACCGCCGAGCTGGCCCACGCCCTCCGGACCAGCCTCCTGGCCCTGGGCGACAAGGTGCCCCCCGCCGGGGCGTTCTACGACGCGGTGCACCTCACCGAGGCCGGGGAAGGCGAGCAGGGCATCGCCATCCTGGTGCTGCGCCAGCGCTACCAGGAGCACCTGGGGGAGCTGCACACCGAGAACCGCCGCCTCATCCACGATTGGGCCGAGCTGAAGCGCAGCTACACGGAACCCGAGAACATCTATGTGGTCCGGGGCAAAGAGATTCGCACTGCGAACTACACCGCATCCCTCAGTGGGTCCATGGTGCCGAAGGTCGCGCTGCCTCCCTATACCGGCTGGGGCGAGCTGCTGCGCTGGCAGTTGCTGGAGAACCTGCCGGGCCGCTTCCCCTTCACGGCGGGGGTCTTCGAGTACAAGCGCGTGGGGGAGGACCCCACTCGCATGTTCGCGGGCGAGGGCACGCCGGAACGCACCAACAAGCGCTTCCACTACGTGAGCAAGGGCCAGCCCGCCGTGCGGCTGAGCACGGCCTTCGACAGCGTCACGCTCTATGGCGAGGATCCCCACCCCCGTCCCGACATCTACGGCAAGGTGGGCAACAGCGGTGTGTCCGTCTGCACCGTGGACGACGCCAAGAAGCTCTACTCGGGCTTCGACCTGCTCTGCCCCACCACCAGCGTGAGCATGACCATCAACGGCCCCGCGCCCACCATGCTGGCCTTCTTCCTCAACGCCGCCATCGATCAGCGTGCAGAACTCTGGCTGAAGGAACACGGCCAGCTGGAGGCCGCCCAGGCTAAGATCAACGCGAAATACGCCGCGAAGGGCCTGACCCGCCCGAGCTACGGCGAGACGCTGCCCGACGGCAACAATGGTCTGGGCCTGGCCCTCCTGGGCGCCACCGCCGACGAGGTGCTGCCCCCCGAGGTCTATGCCAAGCTGCGGACCGAGGCCCTCCAGACCGTGCGGGGCACGGTGCAGGCCGACATCCTCAAGGAGGACCAGGCCCAGAACACCTGCATCTTCAGCACGGAATTCAGCCTCAAGGTCATGGGCGACATCCAGCAGACCTTCATCGAGGAGAAGGTCCGCAACTTCTACTCCGTGAGCATCAGCGGCTACCACATCGCCGAGGCCGGGGCGAACCCCATCACCCAGCTGGCCTTCACCCTGGCCAACGGCTTCACCTTCGTCGAGTACTACCTGTCCCGCGGCATGCACATCGACGACTTCGCGCCGAACCTCAGCTTCTTCTTCAGCAACGGCCTGGATCCCGAATACAGCGTCATTGGCCGCGTGGCCCGGCGCATCTGGTCCGTGGCCATGAAGGAGAAGTACGGCGCCAACGACCGCAGCCAGAAGCTGAAGTACCACATCCAGACCTCAGGCCGCTCGCTGCATGCGCAGGAGATCGATTTCAACGACATCCGCACCACGCTGCAGGCGCTCTACGCCATCTACGACAACTGCAACAGCCTGCACACCAACGCCTACGACGAGGCCATCACCACGCCCACCGAGGAGAGCGTGCGCCGGGCCATCGCCATCCAGCTCATCATCAACCGCGAGCTGGGCCAGGCCAAGAACGAGAACCCGCTCCAGGGAGCCTTCCTCATCGAGCAGATGACGGAGCTGGTGGAGGAGGCCGTGCTCACCGAGTTCCGGCGCCTCACGGATCGCGGCGGCGTGCTGGGGGCCATGGAGACCATGTACCAGCGCGGCAAGATCCAGGAAGAATCCATGCATTACGAGCACCTCAAGCACAGCGGGGAGCTGCCCATCGTAGGCGTGAACACCTTCCTGAACCCCCAGGCCCCCGAACCCGGTACGCCGGAACTGATCCGCAGCACCGAGGCGGAGAAGCAGCAGCAGATCGAGAACCTCGCGGCCTTCCACGCCCGCAACGCCGACAAGGCTCCCGCCGCCCTGAACCGCCTCAAAGACCTCGCCCGCGCCGGGGGGAACCTCTTCGACGCCCTGCTCGACGCCGCCAAAGTATGCAGCCTCGGCCAGATCAGCCAGGCCCTCTACGAAGTGGGCGGGCAGTACCGGAGAAACATGTAAGCGACCGCCGGGTGGCGGAGCGGAGGACTTGATGTCCTCCGCGAAGCCGGGACCCGGCGAGGAGCTTATGCCACGAGGAGGCTATGCCACGAGGCACTCGGTGAGGAGCTTATGCCACGCACGGCATGGAAATCCCCGTGCACGTATCATGGTGGCTTGATGTGTCGCCTGGTCCCGATCCTCTCCCTCGCCACCCTGGTGCTGTCCGCCGGGATGCCGAAGGGTTCGAAGGATCCGGTGAAGCCCGGCGTCACCTACCTCTACACCTACTACGACAAGCAGGGCCGGCTGGTGATCAACAACCTGCCGCCCACCTACATGAAGGGGCAGGGGCTGATCCTCAAGCATGTGGGCGTGGGCAAGGTGCGCCTGGCCGTGACTCCGGCGGAGATGGCCAAGGCCCTGAGGAGTCCCGAGCTCATCGCGATGGTCGATGAGATCGCCCTGGCTGAGGGGGTGGACACGCACCTGGCGCGGGCCATCATCCAGGCCGAAAGCGCCTTCAACTACCGGGCCCGCTCCAAGGCCGGGGCCCTGGGCCTCATGCAGCTCATGCCCTCCACGGCGGAGCGCTTCGGCGTGCTGGATCCCTTCGATCCCCGCCAGAACATCAGCGGCGGCGTGAAGTATCTGAAGTGGCTCCACTCCTACTACGATGGCGATCTCAACAAGGTGGTCGCCGCCTACAACGCAGGCGAGGGCGCCGTGAACCGGCACAAGGGCATTCCGCCCTTCCGGGAGACGCGGGCCTATGTGCCGAAGGTCCTCGACCTCTACCATCGCAAGGCCGTTCAGCCCGACCCCAAGCTCGCGGGCAGCATGGCCCTGCTGAAGAAAGGCCGGGGCGGGTTCAAGGTCGAGGAACAGAAGACCGTACCTGAACCCACCGCCCAGCAGCGGGCCGCCACCCGCATCTACCAATGGACGGACGCCAACGGCCGCCTCCAGATCAGCGACCAGCCTCCACCCAAAGGTACGGTCGGCGTGAAGCCCTTCGGAGAGCCTTGAGGGGGATCACCCGCGCTTGGATTCGCCTTCGCGCACGTAGGCTTCCAGGGCCGCGAGGCTGGCCAGGAAGACCGCCTCCAGGCGGGCCCGCAGGTCAGGGCCGGCGTCGACGGAGTCGTTGCGGCCCAGGGCCTCCAGGTCCGCCGCCAGGGAGCGCAGGGCCCTGGCGCCCATGGCCCCGGCGCCGCCCTTGAGGGCGTGCGCGGCCCGGGAGAAGGCCTCGGGATCCTGGCTGTCCGCGGCGGTGAGGATGTCGTCGATGCGGCCCCCGGTGTCCTCCCGGAAGATCCCGATCATTTCGAGGATCAGGCCGTGGCCGCCGTCATCGAGTTCCACCAGGTTCTGGAGGGTCGTCAGGTCGAGCAGGTCTGGAGAGGCCACGGGGAACTCCTGGCTCCCATGCTGAACCAGGGTCGTCCATCCGTCCAATGGCATGCAGTAGTAGGCTGGAACCATGACTGAAGCTGTTCCCATGTCCGCGGCAGAAACCGCGCTCTCCCTCCTGTTCCGCAAGCTCCATCCCCATCTGGAGGATACGGCCCACGCCCTGGCCAAGGGGGCCGCCCGCCGGGATCTGGAACGCCTGCACCTGAAGCTGCTGGCGGCGCGCCTCAAGACCGTGGCGCTGATCGAGGCGGAGGCCGAGACCCTGCCGGAAGAGGCGCCCCTGGCGGAAATCCTGGAGACCCTGGCGGCCAACCTCACCCCCGTGGGGGAGAGCTTCCGGCAGAGCCTGATTCTCACCCAGCTCTGCCTGGAGGAGGCCCCGGCGGACCTGATGCCCCATGTGCCCGAGGGCTGCGCGGCCGGGTCCGCCTGGGCCCCGCGCATGACGGATTTCCTGGCCCGCCTGGAAGATCCGGCTTTCCAGGCCCACGCCCGCTGGGAAGCCATCGCGGAAGACATCGGGGAAACCGAGGAGGAATAGGGCGGCCTCCCAGCCCCCGTTCGGCCCCCCGGATCTGCCATTCGAGGCCTGGTATCTGCGATTGGCAGGTCCGGCTCCACCGAGAGTCCCTGAAGCGCATCTCCTGGTGTGGACGGATCACCCGTCCCTGCCCTCCCGGAGGTTTCCATGAGCACCCATCCGTTTCGTTTCTCCGCGCTCGCCGTGGCGCTGCTGGCCATCGGCGTCTCCCTCTCCGCCCAGGGCCCCGGCTCTGGCCCTGGCCACCACCGTGGTGAAGGCCGCGGTTTCATGGGCCTGAAGCTCACCGAAGCCCAGCAGGCACAGGTGAAGGCCATCCACGAGCGGCACCAGGCGGCCTTCAAGGCCAAGGGCGAGGTTGCGGACGCTGCCCACAAGGCCCTCCGTGAGGCCATGGCCAACATGGCGACCGATGCCAAGACGCTCCAGGCCCTACACGACAAGGCCTCTGCCGCGCAGTTCGACCTGATGCTCGAGCACCGGGCGGTGAGGCAGGAGGTCCTGCCCCTCCTCACGCCGGAGCAGAAGACCCAGCTCGAGAAGCGGGGCCCCGGCTTCGGTCCTGGCATGGGCGCCCACCGGGGGCGTGGTCCCGGCGCGGGTCGCGGCATGGGCCCGGACGGGCCGCCGGCGCAGTAGTCCCGGCCCTCCTGAGCTACCCTGAAGCTCCATGCGCGCTTCAACGGTCCTGCAGACCACCTGGCAACGGACGCGGCGCCCCCGGACCTGGGGCGCCGCCCTGCTGTTCGGGTTGGTGTGGAATGGCACCCGGCTGCTGATGGGGCTCCCCGAACCCGGCCTCATGGAGGCCATCACGCCCACATTGTGGGTGGGGCTCTTCCTGATCCTCGCGCCGCTGCCCTGGCAGTGGAGCGGGGACGAGCGGCCCATGGCGGGAACCCTGCGTGGGGCGGCCCAGGCCCTGCCCTGGATGGTGGCGCTCACCCTCGGCGTGCTGCTGCTCCTCGGATCTGCGGGGGGCCCTCCGCCACCGGGGCGGGGCCCGGGCATGGGGATGGGGACCATGGAGCGGGGAGGGCCCCACCGGGGCATGGGGCGCCGGGAGGAGCCAAGGCTCATCCACCCCCGTTTCTGGATCCTGGGCGTGGCGCACCTCTGCTTCGGGCTGCTGCTGGGGTGGATCCTGGCGGATCGCGAGCGGGCCGAGATCCAGGAGGCCGCGGCCCGGCGGGCCGCCGACGAGGCCCAGGCCCGCGCCCTTCAGGGCCAGATGAACCCCCACGTGCTCTTCAACGCCATCAGCGGCCTGACGGAGCTGGTGCGGGAGGACCCGGCCGCGGCGGAAGCGGCCCTGGTGAACCTGTCCGAACTGCTCCGGGCCCTGCTGGACCACGGCTCGCGCCTGCGGGCCCCCCTGGGGGATGAGCGCCGCCTGGTGGAGCGGCACCTGGCCCTGGAGCGTCTCCGGCTGGGCCGCCGCCTCCGTGAGACCTGGGACTGGCCCGAGGCCCTGGATGCCATGGAGATCCCGCCCCTCATGATCCAGCCCCTGGTGGAGAACGCCCTGAAACACGGCGTATCGATGGCCGTGGGCGGGGGGGCGCTCGCGGTGGCGGTCACCCGCGAGGAGCATCGACTTTGCGTGCGGGTGGCCAACACGGGGCCGGCCCCGGGCCCAGAGGACGGACAGGGCCTTGGCCTGCGCAACCTGCGGGAACGCCTGAGTCTCCTGGGGGCTCCCGCCGATGCGCTGAGGCTCCATCGCGACGGGGACTGGACCGTGGCCGAGCTGAAGCTGGAGGTGAAGGCATGAGCGGCCATCCGCTGCGGGTGCTGGTGGCCGAGGACGAGTCGTTCAACCTCCGGCGGCTGTCGCGGCTGCTCCGGGAGGCGGGCTGCGAGGTGGTGGCCGAGTTGGAGGATGGCCCCTCGGTGTTCGAGTGGCTGTCCCGGGGCGAGCCCGTGGACGCCCTGTTCCTGGATATCCAGATGCCTGGCCTCACGGGGCTGGACGTGGCGGCGGATCTGCCGCGCCCCCTCCCCGTGGTGTTCGTGACGGCCTACGCGGAACACGCCGTGCGGGCCTTCGAGCAGGCGGCCACCGACTACCTGCTCAAGCCCGTGACGGCGGAGCGGCTCGCGGCGACCCTCCAGCGCCTGCGGGCCACGCCGGGAAACGGGCCCGGGCGCGAGCCGTCCGCCCGTCCTGCGGGGCCCTTCCGCTTCCCCGTGAAGGCCGGAGAGGGGGTGGTGCTGGTGGACCTCGCAAGGACCACACATTTCCTGTTCGAGGAGGGCGCGGTGTGGGCCTTTTCGGGCGAGCGGCTGCGTACCACATGGAAGAGCCTGGCGGAGGCGGAGCTGGCCCTGGGGTCCCGGGTGGTCCGGGGGCATCGCCACCTGCTGATCCGCCCAGAGGCGGTCCTCGGTGTCCGGGCGGGGGATTCGGGCCGCCTCCTCGTACGCCTGGCGGGGGGCATGGAACTGGAGGTCAGCCGCGGGGCCGCGCCGATGCTCAAAGCCCGGCTGGGACTGGCCTGAGGAATTTCGGCAAAATTCAGACAGGTGTAGACGATCTAGTGGTAGATTAACCCGGGATTTTGGCACACCGGGCGCCCAACCCCTCAAGACTCGGGGCATGGGTCTGCTCGTCGTGGATATTGCGCGTCCCATTCAAGGAGTCGCCATGCGCCATCTCGCTCTCTCCCTCATCGTGTGCAGCGCCTTGTTGGGCCAGGGCGTGGTCCAGTACGCCCCCAAGGTGGATCCGGGCTTCCAGGGGTATGCGCCCGCCGCCCAGGCGGAGGGGATCGTGGAAAGCGTCGGGGCGGATTCCCTGGCGGACGTGTGGGAGGAATGGCGGTTTGCCTTCAAGAAGGTCCAGCCCAAGGCCCAGTTCAAGGTCACCCATCAACCGGTGTCACAGGCCCTTAAGGCCTTCCTCGAAGGGAACTCAGGCCTTCTCCACCTGCCCAGGGAAATGAAGGTGGAGGAGGCCCAGGCCTTTCAGAAGAAGTTCGGCTACCAGCCCACCAAGCTGGTCGTGTGCTACGACGCCTTCATCGTGTTCGTGAACGCCGCCAATCCCATCAAGGACATGGGCATGGATCAGCTGGATGCGGCCTATTCCACCACACGGCTTTCAGGCTACCGGCCCGAGGCCCCGACGGAGACCTGGGGGGACCTGGGTGTCCGCAACGGGGATTATGTCCGGCGGCCCATCAGCGCCTACATGCGGGCCGAGGGGCTCGCCTCCCGGGCCACCATCCAGGAGATGGTGCTTCTGAAGGGGAAATACAAGCCCACCGTGATCGAATGCCCTGACTGGTCTGGCATCGCAGAGGCGGTCATGACCGATGCTTCCGGCCTGGGCATCGGCACCCTGGCGAGTTGGCTGAGCCGCAACAAGACGCTGGCCCTGACGCCGCTCCATGCCAAGGAGGCCGTGGCACCCAACCAGGAAAATGTGGTTTCCGGCCGGTATCCCCTCTCGCGCACCTATTACCTGTATGTGAATCGGGCCCCTGGCAAGGACCTGCCTCCGGCGGTGGCGGAGTTCCTGTCGTTCGTCCTGTCGCGGGAGGGCCAGGCGGCGGTGGCCCAGGCCATGCTGTATCCCCTGCCGATGGAGATCGCCCAGATGAACCGAAAGCGCCTCCGAACCAATTAGATCTTTCGGACTAGACCCAGATCCACAGAAAGATGTATCTGACGACAAAGGCGCTTAAAACAAACAATAAATTGATTTAGACAAACAAGAGAACTGGTAAAAAGAATAGTATTTCGATCAAAAGATACTAGACTCGGGGGGACCTTCTGTCTTGGACGGAGGTCGTGGCTGATTTTGCCCAGGGACTCGTCCACCCCTCACCAGGAGCTTCCATGCGTTCGTTCCTTTTCGCCCTTGCGGTCAGCACATTGCTGCACAGCCAGGGGGTTCCCCAGTACGCCCCCAAAGTGGATCCGGGCCTCCCGTCCTATGCACCCATCCTGACCGTCGACACGCCGATCGAATGCATCGGATCCGATGCGCTGACGGATGTCTGGGAGGAGTGGAAAACGGGGTTCAAGGCCGTGCAGCCCCGGGCCCAGTTCAAGGTCACCCAGACGCTGTCCACGACGTCCGTGAAGGCCCTGCTGGACAGCACGGTGCCTCTGATCCACCTGCCCCGTGAGCTCACGCTGGAGGAGCATCAGGCCTTCGAAAAGAAGTTCGGCTACACCCCCACCAAGCTGGTGGTCTGCTACGACGCGTTCATCGTCTTCGTCAATGCCGGCAATCCGATCAGGGACATCGGGATGGACCAGTTGGACGCGGTCTACTCCACCACCCATGCCGCCGGGTACAAGACCGACTCCCCCGTGGACACCTGGGGGGACCTGGGGGTCCGGGGCGACTATGCCAGGCGTCCCATCCATCCCTACATGCGGGCCGAGGGAACCGCCGCGCGCTCGCTCATCCGCGACCTGGTGCTCCTGAAGGGCAAGTACAAGACCACGGTCAGAGACATCCTGGACTGGCCGGGCATTGCGGAAGCGGTGATGACCGACGCCTCGGGCATCGGCATCGCCACCCTGTCCAGCTGGATGGCCCGGAACAAGGTCCTGGCGGTCACGCCCCTCCAGGCCAAGGAGCCCGTCCCGCCAACCCAGGAGACCGTGATCTCGGGCAAGTACCCCCTGGGCCGGACCCTCTATTTCTACGTGAACCGCGCCCCTGGCAAGCCCCTGCCGCCGGCGCTCTCGGAGTTCCTGCAGTACGTCCTCTCCCGGCAGGGGCAGATGGCCGTGACCCAGGCGACCTTCTACCCGGTGCCGGCAGACATCGCCCAGATGTACCGGAAGCGTCTGCGCAGCAACTGAGGCCGGGCCTGGGCGTTTTATTGGAACCACGTGATGGCGTGGTGGGCCAAGTTGTGCCTCTGCCCATAGGGATCGCCCCGATGAACCGGGAGTGCCTGGCGCCCATGAGGGCCTCGTGGCGGAAGCCGGGCCCACGGGCGGGTGGGATTGGCGTTGGTCAGATGTAAGACAAACAATAAATCGAGTTGGACGATGAGCGCGATTGGTAAAAATGATAGTGATTGGACCCAAAGATACTAAACTAGGGGGTTCCCTGGCCCCCGGTTGAACCCACGGCCATCCCTGCCCGGGAATTCGTCCAGTCTTTGACCAGGAGCTTCCATGCGCCCATTCCTTCTCGCCCTTGTGGCAAGCACAGTGCTGCTCAGCCAGGGTGTCCCCCAGTACGTCCCCAAAGTGGATCCGAGCCTGCCGCCCTACGCGCCGGCCCTGGCCATCGACACAGCGGTGGAAAGCATCGGCGCGGATTCCCTGACGGATGTCTGGGAGGAGTGGAAAGCCGGGTTCAAGACCGTGCAGCCCCGGGCCCAGTTCAAGGTCACCCAGACGCTGTCCACCACCGCCGTGAAGGCCCTGATGGAGAATACGGTGCCGATGATCCATCTGGCCCGGGAGCTCACGATGGACGAGTACCAGGCCTTCGAGAAGAAGTTCGGCTACACCCCCACCAAGCTGGTGGTCTGCTACGACGCGTTCATCGTCTTCGTCAACGGCGCCAACCCCATCAAGGACATCGGGATGGACCAGCTGGACGCGGCCTACTCCACCACCCATCTGGGCGGCTACAAGACCGGCTCCTCCGTGGATACCTGGGGGGACCTGGGCGTTCGTGGCGATTATTCCAAGCGCCCCATCCAGCTCTACATGCGCGCCGAGGGCACGGCTTCACGTTCCGCCATCCGGGACCTGGTGCTTCTCAAGGGCAAGTACAAACCCACCGTGAAGGACATGGCCGATTGGCCGAGCATCGCGGAAGCCGTGATGACCGATGCCTCGGGCCTGGGCATCGCCACGCTGTCCAACTGGCTGGCCCGCAACAAGACCCTGGCGGTGACGCCCCTCCGGGCCAAGGACCCGGTGGCTCCGACCCAGGAGAACGTGGTTTCCGGCAAGTATCCCCTGGCCCGGACCTACTACTTCTATGTGAACCGGGCGCCCGGCAAGCCGGTCTCGCCAGCCTTGTCAGAATTCCTGCAGTTCGTCCTCTCCCGCCAGGGGCAGACGGCCGTGACGCAGGCTTCCCTGTACCCCCTGCCCGCCGATATCGCCCAGCTCTACCGGAAGCGCCTGCGCAGCAACTGAGGTCGGGCCAAATCACGGAAAAGGCGCGGGACATCCCGCGCCTTTTCCGTGATGGAAACAAACATCAGACTTCGGCGATGAGCTCGATCTCGACCGGGGGTCCCGCTCCGCGAGCCGGAGGCGAGTGGGAGCACAGGGCGGGGCCCTGTGCGATCGCGGGCTGCCAGGGCCGCGTGCGCCGAGGCGCAGCCGAGCGCTCAGCGGCCAAGGGAGAGGGCCGAATCTAGACTTCGGCGATGAGCTCGATCTCGACCTTCGCGCCGCGGGGCAGTGCGGCCACCTGCACGGTGCTGCGGGCGGGCTTGGCGCCGCCGAGGACCTTTTCGTAGACGGCGTTGAAGGCGGCGAAGTCGGCCATGTCCGTGAGGAACACCGTGGTCTTCACCACGCGGTCCCAGCCTGTATTGGCGGCGACGAGGACGGCGCCGAGGTTCTTCATGACCTGCTCGGTCTGGGCCTCGATGGGGCCCGTGACCATCTCCATGGTCTCGGGGACGAGGGGGATCTGCCCGGCCGTGAACAGGTGGCCCCCGGAAATCTGAGCCTGGCTGTAGGGGCCGATGGCAGAAGGGGCGTTCGAGGTGGCGATGGTGCGCATGGAAACTCCGGGAATCGTTATTGTCCGCCCTTTTTGCCCCAGCGGCGCTTCTTGTGGCGCCAGTTGCGGCCCGGCCGGGCCGGGGGTGGGAGAGGGGTGTCGAAGGGGGAAGCAGGCTGCTCGAGTTCGCCTTCGCCCTCGCCGTCATCGAGGCGGCGGGGGCCCTCCTCGATCTGCTGCAGGACCCACTGGGCCGTGCGGTGCATGAGGGCGGCCAGGCAGAGGCTGGTCTCGATGCGGGCGTGGGGCAGGGGCCCCAGCTGTGTGAACACCGAGGGATCCGACGGGATGACCCGCGGGATGCTGATCTCGGGGAGGGGCATGGGCAGCGCGTCGTAGGCCTCTTCCGGCAGGTGGCGCCAGGGCTCGGGCATGGGCTGTTCGCGCTTGAGGAGATCGGCCACGGTCTGCTGCTTTTTCGGCGGCCGTCCGCGCTTTTTCGGCGCGGCCACGGCGGCGGCGTCCAGGGCGGACTGGAGGGCCTGCATGACCTCGTCGCGGGACTTGCCCCGCAGGTCGAAGAGCAGCCAGGGATCGCGGTCCAGGGCCTCGGCCATCACGTAGCAGACGGCGGCCACGTGCTTGCAGGGGTTGGCCCAGTCCGGGCAGTCGCAGTGGGTCTGGAGTTCCTTGGGGACGCGCGGATAGAGGCTGGCGCCCGCTTCGCGGAAGGTTTCGTCCAGGCCCTGGGGCATCTCGCCCGCCAGCAGGGAGGCCACGAAGCGGCTCTCCTGGGCGATGCGGACGAGGGCCTTCTCCCACTGGGCCGTGGTGAGGGCCGGCAGGCCCAGCGTCACGTTGTAGGTCTTGCGGCCGTGGACCCGGGCCTGGATTTCGCCTGGCTGCACGCCGAAGTGGGACACGTGGCCGTCCTCCGCGTACTTCTTGCCCCGGGGCAGGCGGTTCTCGTAGTCGTCACCAAGCTTTTCCAGGCCCTGGATCCAGAGGCGTCCCCACCAGGTGGCGCCGAAGCGGTCGGTGTGGCTGATCATGGCGCCACCTCCTTGGCCTTCCGGCGAACCACCGGCTGGCTGGCCTTCTCGGCGGGTTCCTCGCTGTCCCCCTCATCGGGATCCAACAGCTCCGCATCGGGATCCAGCGCCACCAGGCGGCGGAGGGCGTCGTCATCCAGTTCCGTGAGCCAGCCTTCGCCGGAGCCCACCACCCGGTCGGCCAGGTCGCGCTTGGATTCCAGCAGGGCGTCGATCTTCTCCTCCAGGGTGCCGATGGTGACGAGCTTGTGGACCTGCACGTTCTTCGTCTGGCCGATGCGGTAGGTGCGGTCCGTGGCCTGGTCCTCCACGGCGGGGTTCCACCAGCGGTCGAAGTGGAAGACATGGCTGGCCGCCGTGAGGTTCAGACCCACGCCGCCGGCCTTGAGGCTGAGCAGCAGCACGGGGGACGAATCCGGATCCTCCTGGAAGCTGCGGACGAGCTCGTCGCGGCCTTCCCGCGTGGTGCCGCCGTGGAGGAAGGGGGGTTCGAAGCCCAGGGCCTCCTGGAGGTGGACCTGGAGCCGGTCGCCCATCTCCTTGAACTGGGTGAACACCAGGGCCCGCTCGCCCGCCTCCACGACCTCCTCCAGCATTTCCGTCAGGCGGTCCAGCTTGCCGCTGCGGCCCCGGTAGGGCCCCTGCGCCTTGAGGAACTGGCTGGGGTGGTTGCAGATCTGCTTGAGGTGGGTGAGCAGGGCCAGGATGCGGCCGCGCCGCTCGATGCCGGTGGCGGCATCCAGCTCCTCGTCCATCTTCTCGACCCGGTACTGGTAGAGCTCGGCCTGCTCGCGGCTGAGCGTGGTGAAGACCTTCATCTCCTGCTTCTCAGGCAGGTCCTGGATGATGCTCTTGTCGCTCTTGAGGCGGCGCAGGATGAAGGGCCCGATGCGCTGGCGCAGCTCGCCGGCGACATCGGGATCGCGGTACTTCTCGATGGGCGTGGCGAAGCGCTCCTTGAACTGGGATTCGCTGCCGAGGTAGCCGGGCAGCCCGGCGCTCATGATGGCCCACAGCTCGGTGAGGCGGTTCTCGATGGGCGTGCCCGTGAGGGCCAGGCGGAAGCTCCCGCGCAGCTTCCGGATGGCCCTGGCCTGGGCGGAACCGGCGTTCTTGATGGCCTGGGCCTCGTCCACCACGACCATGCCCCAGGCGTGGGTCGAGAAGGTGTCCTCCTCGCGGCGCACCACGCCGTAGGTGGTGATGACCAGGGTATGGGGCTTGAAGGTGGTGGGCAGGCGGTCCCGGTTGTTGCCGTGGTGCACGAAGACCGGCAGGCTGGGCGCGAACTTGGCCAGCTCGCGCTCCCAGTTGCCCAGCAGCGACGTGGGGCAGACCAGCAGGGTGGCGGGGCCGTGCGTGGGGCTCTGCTCCTGCCGGTGCAGCAGCAGGGCCAGCACCTGGATGGTCTTGCCGAGGCCCATGTCGTCGGCCAGGATGCCGCCCAGGCCCAGGCGGGACAGGCCTTCGAGCCAGGCCAGGCCCCGCAGCTGGTAGGGGCGCAGCTGGCCGTGGAAGGCGGCGGGCTGGGTGATGGGCTTGTCGGGGAGGACCTTCAGGTCTTCGAGGGCGGCGCCGAAATCACCGGCCACCTCCACTTCGATGGCTTCGCTGACTCCTGGGATGCGGGCGGTGCCCGTGAGGGCCGCTGCCAGGGCCTCGCCCTTGGTCATGCTTTCGAAGCCCGCGCCACGGCTGGCTTGCATGACGGTCTGGATCTGCTTGAGGGTCTCGGGATCCAGCGCCACCCACTTGCCCTTCCAGGCCACCAGCGGGTGCTTGAGGCTCGCCATCTGGGCGAAGTCCTCCACGCTCAGGGCATCGTCGCCCAGCATGAGGGACCAGTCGGCGCTCACGCTGCCCTCCAGCCCGGCCTGGGTTGTGGTGGAGGATTCGATGACGCTGCGGGCGCCCAGGCGCACCTTGGCGCGGAGCCGCTTGGCCCCGCCGAAATCGGCCAGGCCTTCGGGCAGGTGGACCAGGAAGCCGGCCTCCTTCAGCTGGGCCGCGCCGCGGGTGAGGAACCCCCAGGCCTCCGTGGGCCGGAGCAGGAGGTCTTCGGGCTTCTGGCCGGACAGCGCCCGCTCCAGCGCCGGGAAGAAGGGCATGGCCCGGGCCAGGCCGCGCAGCAGGGTCTGCCGGGCCTGGAGCACCTCGGGCTCGGTGGAGGGTTCCCAGAGGCGGGCCACCCCGATGTCCGTGCCGGATTCCGTCTCCAGGCCCACCTTGAGGATCCAGCCCTCTTCGGCGAGCCGGTCTGCGTCCTGCACGGTCTGGTCGGCGGCAGGCACGGGCGGGGCCTCCAGGCGCAGGCTGGGCCGCGTCCACTGGGGCCGGGCGCCCTCGCTCCACTGGGCCAGCTGCTCGCCCAGGGTGCGCTCGGTGATGCCGATGGTGGGGAACTCCGGCAGCTGGTGGGACAGGGCCACCATGATGCGCTCGTCCCAGGGCAGGCGGTCCCGCTTGTGGCCCCGCAGCTGGTGGATGAGGCCCAGGCGGGGGTCATCGCCGGCCCGCAGGCCGCCGGCCACGAAGCGCATGATGAAGTCGGCGCCATCCTCCAGGAAGGCGCTCAGCACGGCATCCGCAGAAGGCGGCATGGCCAGGTCGTCCTCGATGTCGAAGGCGTCCAGTTCACCCAGGGCCACGGTCTTGGTGAAGGCCCAGGTGTCGTTCTCGGGGAAGGCCAGGGCCGCGGGAGGCATGGCCTCGGCCAGCTGGCGCAGGGCCGTGCGGTCCGAGGGGCTGGTGAGGCTCACGCCCCAGCGGGCCTTCCAGGGGTTCCCCTTGGTGTCGAGCTGGGGCAGGAGGGCGCCGCGGACCACGAGCGACTGGAGCAGGCGCAGGGCCGTGGCCCAGTAGCGGAGGGTGGGGCCGGCATTCCCGGGCCGCAGGGCCAGGGAGGACAGCCAGGGGTAGGCCCGCTGCCAGCGGAGGGGCACCGCATGCATCTCCACCAGCGAGGCGTCGGGCAGGAAGATCTGGGCCTTGGCGGGCGTGAGGCGCTCCCGGCCCTGCATCTCGCCCGGCAGCGTGCGGAGTGCGCGCGCCCACTCGGCGGGCTCCACCGCCTCGGGCATGCAGAGCAGGAAACCGCGGTCCTGGGGCCGGTACTGGATGAAGGGGTTCAGCATGGCGTGGCGGTAGGCTGACAATGGACACTCGGCAGCGCCTGCGCCGCCGGGCGGAGGCGGACCACAGACATCGAGCGGTGTCTGCGCCGCCCGATGTAGGCTGAGAGCCAGGGGGCTGGGTGATGAGACTCGGGTTTGCAAGCGATCATGCGGGGTTCGACCTGAAAGAGCGGCTCAAGGCCTGGGCGCAGGGGCAGGGGCATGAGGTGGTGGACTTCGGCACGGACGGATTGGCCTCGGTGGACTATCCGGATTTCGCACATCGGGCGGCGGAGGGCCGGGATCGGTGGGAGCGCCTGGTGCTGGTCTGCGGATCCGGCATCGGCATCAGCATTGCGGCCAACCGCCATGCCGGCATCCGCTGCGCGCTAGTGACCTCCCCTGAGCACGCAGCACTGGCACGGCAGCACAATGACGCGAACGCCATCGCTTTCGGCCAGCGGCTGACGGATCCGCTCAAGGCGGAATACTACCTGAAATTGTTCCTGGAAACACCTTTTGAAGGCGGACGCCACCAGGGGCGGGTGGACAAGATCGAAGGGAAGGGCTGCTGATGCGCCAGGGTAATGAAACTCGAAGCCTGGAATTTGAAACCGGGGTCCAGCTCCATGCCGCCGGTTCCTGCCTGGTGAAGCTGGGACGGACCCATGTCCTCTGTGCTGCGAGCATCGAGAATAAAGTGCCGGGTTGGATGAAGGGGCGGGGCACGGGCTGGCTCACGGCGGAATACGGGATGCTGCCCGCGGCCACGAACACCCGGACGGACCGGGAGGCCGCCAAGGGCAAGCAGCAGGGCCGCACGGTGGAGATCCAGCGCCTCATCGGCCGCAGCCTCCGCCAGGCCGTGGACTTGGCCGCCCTGGGCGAGCGCACCCTCGCCGTGGACTGCGATGTGCTGAACGCCGATGGCGGCACCCGCTGCGCCGCCATCACCGGAGCCTGGGTGGCCGTGGCCCTGGCGCTGCGGTCCCAGGGACTGGACGCGGCCCTGATGCGCCAGGTGGCGGCCGTGAGCGCGGGCATTGTGGAATCCGGCGAGGGGCGGCGCGGCCTGGTGCTGGATCTGGAGTACGAGGAGGACCACCGGGCCGCCGTGGACTGCAACCTGGTGGCGGCGCGTCCCACGATGGGGGCAGGCGAACTGGAACTGGTGGAACTCCAGGGCACGGGCGAGGGGCGTTCCTTTAGCCGGGTCGAGGCCGCGGGCCTGATGGACCTGGGCCTCGCTGGTTGCGCCGCCCTCATGGAGGCTCAACGGGCGGCCCTCGCATGAAACGGGGCCTGCTGGCCCTGGTTGTCCCGGCCCTTTTGGCGGGCCAGGGGGCTCCGTCGGCACCTCTGGCGGAGACCGGACCGCAGCGCATCGAGGTCGAGGTCCAGCCGCCGGACATGGTGTTCCGCTTCGCCCCCCGGGTGGTGATTCCGGGCATGCCGCGGGTGGGCCTGGCCCTCAGCGGGGGCGGGGCCCGGGGCCTGGCCCACATCGGCGTGGTCCAGCGCCTCGAGGAGGTGGGCTTCCCCCTGGACAGCATCACCGGCACCAGTGCCGGGGCCCTGGTGGGCGCGCTCTACGCCAGCGGGTTCTCGGGGCGCGAAATCGAGGAGCTCTTCCGCCGCCTGGACCTGACCCGCGCCTTCCTGGAACCCCTGCTCCGCAACCCGGGCGAGACCCTGGGCGAGCAGGAGAATCGCGAGTCCACCTTCATGTCCATCGAGCGGAAGAATGGGCAGGTCAGCCTGGCCCAGGGGCTGCGGAGCGGCCTGGAGGTGCAGCGCACCCTCCGGAGCCTGCTGGCCCGGGGCGCCTATTTCTCGGGCGGCGATTTCGACCGGCTCCAGAGGCCCCTCCGCGTCCTGGCCACCAACCTGGAGACGGGCCAGGGCCGGGTGTTCGGGAAGGGCGATCTGGTGGAGGCCGTGCGCGCCTCCATGGCCGTCCCCGGCGGCTTCCGGCCCGTGATGATCGAGGGGCAGCAGTACGTGGACGGGGCGCTGGTGGAGAACCTGCCCGTCTTCACGGCGAAGGAGGCCTTCCATCCCGACGTGGTCCTCGCTGTGGACATCAGCTCTCCCCTGGAGCGCCGCCAGGCCACGAGCATCTTCTCCGTGGCCACCCGGAGCCTGGATCTGGTGGTGGAACGCCGCCAGTGGGAAAGCCGCGCGGGGGCGGACTTCCTCATCCGGCCCGACATCCGCGACGCGCCCTTCCTGGAGTACGGCAGCCTGGCCCCCAGCCTGGTGCTCCAGGGCCGCCAGGCCTTCGACGCCCGCCTGGAGGAACTCGGCGCCTTCCTGCGCAGGAAGATGCCCGGACAGGAGGTCGTGGCGGCGGACCGGGTCGTTTTTGAAAGCCCCATTCCCATCGGCGACGCCCTGGAGGGAACGCTTTCCACGACCCTGAAGCGCGTGGCCGACGGCTTCCGCCTCCTGGACATCCGCATCCTGCTCCAGCAGATCCTCGTCCATGGACTGGCGGAAAAAGCCTGGGCCACGGTGGAGGCCGACCGGACCCTGACCATCCACCTGAGACCCTATCCGGCCATGACCGGCCTCGACGTGGAAGCTCCGAAAGCCTGGCTTCCCCTGGTCCACCAGACCCTCGCCGACGAGGTGCAGCTGGGCGGGGCCTTCAATCCCCAGGTGTTCGGCCGCCTGATGTCCCAGCTGGTCTACCGCCTGCTCATGGAGGGCAGTCCGCTGATCGATGCCCGCGGATCGGGCTTCGACGCTGCGACGGGCCGCCTCCGGGTGATCCTCCGGGAGCCCCTGGTCACGCAGGTGGAGGTGTGGTCCGTGCCCGGGCCAGCGGTGGATGAGGGGCACCTGCGGCGCCTCCTGGGCGAGCTGAAGGGGCGTCCCTACCGGCCCCATGACCTCCAGACCCACATCGCCCTGGCCGAGCACCGCCTCCACCTCTCCGAGCTGCATTACCTGATCCGGCCCGATGGTGCGGGGGGAGCGGCCCTCACGCTTATTCCGGTGCCCGAGCAGCGGGACCGGCTGGACCTCTCCCTGGGCTACGAGAGCACCCTGGGCGGCCAGCTGGGCCTCGCGTACCATGGCTTGAATCTGGGCTTCAAGGGCTCCGAAGTGGAGTTGAGCGCCGCCCGCAACCGGTTGCAGGAGCAGGCGACGCTGGCGCTGCGGGGCCCCTTCTTCTCCTCGGCGGGCGCCGGGGTGGAACTCAGCGGGAACTATTGGCAGCAGCGGCTGGAGGCCCCCATCAGCTGGCCCACCCCGCAACTTCCGGACGGGTCGATGGATGCCCGCATCAGCGCCTCGGATCTGGTGGTGCGCACCTACTTCCGGTTCAGCAACCTGGGCACGGGAAAAGTGAATCTCGATCTGGGCCGCAGGAATGCCGCGTTCCGGGAGGGGGGCCAACGCCGGACCCAGGTGCAGGACACGGTCTACCTGTCCGCCGAATGGGACAACTTCGACCGCCATACGCTGCCCCGTGAAGGACTGCTCCTGCGGGGGCGCTTCGGCCTGGGCGAAACAAAACCGGGGGACCTTCCGGGCGGGGACTTCCAGCAGGCCTACTTCCGCGCCCGGGGGATCCACTCGTTCAACGAGGTCCTGGGGGCCGATCTGGACCTCGAGTGGAGCCAGGGCCGCCGGCTTCCCCTGGATCGCTGGTGGGTCCTCGGGGGACCCTCCTTCCTCATGGGCTCCCGGGCCGTGGGGTTCGTGGCCCCCAACTTCGCCGCGGCCCGGTTCGGCGTGCCCTTCCGGGTCTACGCCGGTCTGGGGCTCACCCTGGAGGCCGTGCCCCGCTTCGACCTGGCGCGGATGTCCCGGGAGGCGGATGCCCTCTTCCACTCGGACAGCGGCCTCCGGGCCCGGGGCATGGGACTCATGCTGCGCACCACCCTGTCCAACTTCTATGTGGAGCTGTCCTACGGGTTCCTCAAGGTGGACCCGCCCCTGGGTTCCGGACAGTCCACCGGCAGCTTCGATGTCCTCATCGGGACCCAGCCCTTCGACCTCTGGAAGCGGCGGTAGGGCGGTGGTCTGCGGCGGGCGGTCTGTGATCACCTGCACAGGAGCCCCCGGCGGCCGGGGCTGATAATCTGGATTGCTGCGATTCCACACGTTCTTTGCCGAGGCCGCCATGCGCTATCTGCCTTCCTCTCCTGCCGAAGACCGGGCCCTTCTGGATACCATCGGCGTCCCCCGTGCCGAGGACCTGCTGTCGGGCATTCCCGAAGCGCTGCGCCTGAACCGGAACCTGGACCTGCCCACGCAGGGCTCCGAGCAGGAAGTGGCCTGGCAGATGATGGACCTGGCCAACAAGAACACCCGCTTCTGCGCCCAGTTCCTCGGCGCCGGCGCCTACGACCACTTCGTGCCCTCGGCCATCGACGCCATGATCAGCCGCCAGGAGTGGTTCACGGCCTACACGCCCTACCAGCCTGAGATCAGCCAGGGCACGCTCCAGCACATCTTCGAGTACCAGACCCTCATCTGCGACCTCACGGGCCTCGAAGTCACCAACGCCAGCCTCTATGACGGCGGCACCGCCTGTGTGGAAGCGGCCCTCATGGCCGTGCGCGTGGCGAAGAAGCGCAACACCGTGCTGGTGAGCCGCGGCCTGCACCCGCTCTACCGCGAAGTGCTGAAGACCAACTTCGCCCCCCACGACGGCCTGAACCTCGTGGAAGTGGGCCTGAAGGATGGCGTCACGGACCTGGCCGACCTCCAGGCCAAGCTCAACGGCGATGTCGCCGCCGTGATGGTGGGCTACCCCAACTTCCTGGGCGCCGTGGAGGACCTGACGGCCCTGGCGGGCCCCATCCACGCCGCGGGCGCCCTGCTGGTGAGCGTCACGCAGGAGGCCTTCGCCTTCGGCTGGTTCGAGGCCCCCGGCAAGGCCGGCGCCGACATGGCCTGCGGCGAGGCGATGTCCCTGGGCAACAAGCCCAACTTCGGCGGACCCTTCCTGGGCTTCCTGGCCGTGAAGGACGCCCACAAGCGCGAGATCCCCGGCCGCGTGGTGGGCCAGACCAAGGATCTGGACGGACGCACGGGCTACGTGCTGACGCTCACCGCCCGCGAGCAGCACATCCGCCGCGACAAGGCCACCAGCAACATCTGCTCGAACCAGGGGCTCGTCGCCTTGCGCGCCAACATCTTCATGCAGCTCGCGGGCCCAGAAGGACTCAAGGGTCTCGCGGAACAGAACGCGGCCAAGGCCCAGTACCTGCGCCAGCGCCTGCTGGAGCTGCCCGACATGCAGCCCGTGGACGACCAGCCCTTCTTCAACGAATTCGTGCTGCGCTACACCGGCGACTATGCCGCGCTCCAGGAGGCCTGCCTGAAGGAGAGCCTGCTGCCTGGCCTGGACCTGGGCCGCTTCTATCCCGAATACCAGGGCTGCATCCTCTGGTGCGCCACGGAACTCCACACCCGCCAGATGATCGAGAGCCTCGTCGAGATCCTGGCCCGCGTCCCCGCCACCGTGTAAGGAGAGCGACATGTTCCTTCGTCAGCGCGAACCCCTCTCCTTCGACCGCTCCGTCCCCGGCAAGCGGGGCATGGACCTGCCCAAGCTCGACGTGCCCACCGCCAAGGACACCCGCCCGGCCCACCTCAAGCGCAGCGGCTTCGACGCCCTGCCCGAGCTGAGCGAGGTGGAGGTCATCCGCCACTTCACGCGCCTCTCCAAGTGGAACTACGGCGTGGACGACGGCATCTATCCGCTGGGCTCCTGCACCATGAAGCACAACCCGCGGCTCAACGAGAAGGTCGCCGGGATGCCCGGTTTCACGGACAGCCACCCCATGGCGCCGGACGCCCTCGTCCAGGGCAACCTGGAGATGCTCTTCACCCTGCAGGAATGGCTGAAGGAGATCACGGGCCTGCCCGGCGTCACCCTCCAGCCCAGCGCGGGAGCGGCCGGCGAGCTCACGGGCGTCATGCTCATCCGGGCCTACCACGTGTCCCGGGGCGCCAAGCGCCGCGTGATCCTCATCCCCGACAGCGGCCACGGCACCAACCCCGCCACCGCTGCCATGGCCGGATATGAAGTGGTGGAGCTGCCCTCCCTGCCGGATGGCACCATCAGCTTCGACGACGTGACGGATCCGGTGAACGGCAAGGTCCGCAAGGGCCTCAAGACCCTCGTGAAGGAACTCGGCACCGAGATCGCGGGGGCCATGATCACCAACCCCAACACGGTCGGCGTCTTCGAATACCGCTTCAAGGAGATCAGTGACCTGCTGCACAGCGTGGACGCCCTGGTCTACATGGACGGCGCCAACATGAACGCCCTGGTGGGCGTGGCCCGCCCCGGCGATTTCGGCGTGGACGTCATGCACCTGAACCTGCACAAGACCATGTCCACGCCCCACGGCGGCGGCGGCCCCGGTGCGGGCCCCGTCTGCTGCGTCGAGAAGCTCAGGCCCTTCCTGCCGGTGCCCGTGGTCCTGCGTGACACCGTGAAGGTGGGCGAAGGCGAGGTGCCGAAGCACAGCTACCGCCTGGACTGGAACCAGCCCCAGAGCATCGGCAAGGTGCACACCTTCTACGGCAACTTCGGGATCCTGGTGCGGGCGCTGACCTACTGCCTGAGCCACGGCTCCGACGGCCTGAAGGAAGCCACCCTGCGCGCCATCGTGAACGCCAACTACATCCGCGCCCGGCTCAAGGGCGCCTATGCCCTGCACATCGACTCCCCCAGCCTGCACGAGGTGGTCTTCAGCGACACCCTCCAGGCCAAGCACGATGTCCACACCCTGGACATCGCCAAGCGCCTCATCGACCACGGCTACCACCCGCCCACGATCTACTTCCCCCTGATCGTGCCGGGCGCGCTGATGATCGAGCCCACGGAAAGCGAAGGCAAGGACGAGCTGGATGCCTTCTGCGACACCATGCTCGCCATCGCCAAGGAAGTGGAGGAGAACCCCGAGGCCCTGCACCAGGCCCCGACCCTCGCCCCCCTGCGCCGCATGGATGAGACCACGGCGGCGCGCAAGCCCGTGCTGCGGTGGACCAAGGCCTGATCCTTTCCCACGCGAAAAACGCGGGCCATCTGGCCCGCGTTTTTCGTTGGCCTCCGCCTGCGGCGGAACCGGGATCAATCGTGGGGAATGAGGTGCACGGCGGCGGCCTTGAGGATGGCGCAGACCTGATCGCCTTCCGACAGAGCCAGGTCCTGGCAGGCCCGGCGGGTCACGAGGCTTTCCAGGGGGAACCCGCAGTCGAGGCTGAGGCGCATGAGCGCGCCCTCGGGATGCAGGGCCGTGATCCGCGCGGGCAGGCGGTTGCGGGCGGTGCTGCCCGCGCCGGGTCCGCAGCCTCGCTCCACGGCCACGTCTTCGCCGCGGATGCAGACGAAGACCTCCCAGCCGAGGCTCCCGGGGTCGGCCGCCAGGATCTGCGCAGTGCCCACGTTGATGGTGGCCATGCCCTCGGCGATGGATTCGATCCGCCCCAGCACGACGGTTTCCACGCCCAGGATCCGCGCCACGGCCGGGTCCGTGGGCCGGTCGAAGGCCTGCTGGATGTCGCCGCTCTGGCAGACCCGGCCCTGGTCCATGACCACCAGTTGATCCCCCAGCTGGAGGGCCTCGGTGCGGTCGTGGGTGACGAGCACCGTGGGGATGTCGAGGGCCCGCAGGAGGCCGCGGAGTTCCTTGCGGAGGCGCAGCTGCGAGGGCCGGTCCAGGGCCGACAGGGGCTCGTCCAGGAGCAGCAGCCGGGGTTTCCGGGCCAGGGCGCGGCCCAGGGCCACCCGCTGCTGCTGGCCCCCGGACAGTTCGCCCGGGTGGCGATCTTCGAGGCCCTTCAGGTCAAGCAGCTCCAGGAGCTCCGCCACCCGGGCCGCCCGCTGCCGGGCATCCAGCATCACGAGGCCGTAGCCGAGATTCGCAGCCACGCTGAGGTGCGGGAAAAGGCTGTAGGCCTGGGGCAGGAAGCCCAGGTCCCGGGCCTGGGGCGGGCGGTGGAGGCCGTGCGCTGCATGGGACCAGGGGACGCCGCCCATCTGGATGGAACCGCGATCCGCCCGCTCCAGTCCGGCCAGCAGCCGCAGCACCGTGGTCTTGCCCGATCCGGAGGGGCCGAAGAGCACCGTCACGGAAAACCCGGGCTGCGGGATCTCGAAGCGGGCTTCGATCCTGGCGCCCCCGGGGAAATGGCGCTCGGCCTCGGCCTGCAAGTAGGGACCGTCGCAGATCAGATGAGCGTCCACGGTTTCCTCTGATGGCGCCGCAGGGCGTAGGTGAAGGCCAGGACGAGGAACGACACGCCCAGCAGCAGGGCGGCCGTGCGGGCGGCGGGGGCGTAGTCCATGGCCTGCACCTGGTCGTAGATGGCGATGCTCACGGTGCGGGTGCGGCCCGGCAGGTTGCCGCCCACCATGAGCACCACGCCGAACTCACCCAGGGTGTGCGCGAAGCTGAGCACCAGGCCCGTGAGGATGCCCGCCCAGGAGAGGGGCGCGATCACGCGGAGGAAGGTGCGGGGCCGGGACACGCCCAGGCACCAGGAGGCTTCGATGAGGCCGCGGTCCACGGCGGCGAAGGCGGCGGCCAGGGGCTGGATCATGAAGGGCAGGCTGTAGAGCACGGAGGCGATGAGCAGGCCCTCGAAGGAGAAGGGCAGTGTGCGCCCGAAGAGGCCCTCCCAGGCGTGGCCCAGCGGGCTGCGGGGGCCCATGGCCATCAGGAGGTAGAAGCCCAGCACCGTGGGCGGCAGCACCAGGGGCATGGCCACCACCGCCTCCACCAGGAACTTCCACCGCCATCGGGAGAAGGCCAGCCAGTAGGCCAGGGGCATGCCCAGGATGAGCAGCGTGGCCGTGGTGAGCGAGGCCAGCCAGAGGCTCAGGCGGATGGCCTCCCAGTCCATCAGCGTGGCCATCAGCGGCCCTCCGTGGTGAAGCCGTACCGCCGGAGGATCTCCAGCCCTCCGGGCGACCGCAGGAAGGCCTGGAAGGCCAGGGCATCAGCCCGGTTGCGGGCATGGTTCAGGATCACGCCGCCCTGGTCCAGCGGCGGATAGGCGTCCAGGGGCACTTCCCACGTCCGGCCCGAGGCGGCCAGGACTGGAGCCTTGGCCAGGGAGAGGGCGAGGATGCCGATGTCCGCCGCACCGGTCTGCACGAACTGGGCGGTCTGGCCGATGTTCTCGCCGTAGACCAGGCGCGGCTTCACGGCCTCGAACAGCCTGAGCTTAGTCAGCGCGGCTTCGGCAGCCCGCCCGTAGGGCGCGTGGCGGGGATTGGCGATGGCCACCTTGCGGGCGGCGGGATGCAGGAGGGCCTTCATGCCCAGCTGCTCCATGGGGATGGGGGAGCCCTTCGGCACCCACAGCACCAGGCGGCCCCGGCTGTAGACGAACTCGGTGCTCGCGTCCGCCAGTCCCGCTGCCACCAGCTTCTTCGGGTACTCGAGGTCGGCGGAGAGGAAGAGGTCGAAGGGGGCTTTGTTCGTGAGCTGGGTGTAGAAATTGCCGGAGGAGCCGTAGGTGACGGTCACCTCGGTTCCAGGCCGCGCCTTGGCGAAAGCCGCCTTCACTTCGACCAGGGCGAACTGCAGGTCGGCGGCGGCGGCGATGGCGAGGGTGCGGGGCGGAGCGCTCCACCCCGCCGCGCCGAGCCCCAGGAACCATAGGGCTGCGAGAGCGGTTCGCAGGCGGAGGCGGAGATCGGGCATGGGCAGGCTCCGGGCGGGGTGCAGGGGGCGTCAGAGCGCCTGTCCGATTCTATGCCGGAAGGCCTGAAAGATTGCGGTGGGCCCGCCAGCCCGCCATCATTCCACGGGACTCCCCACCCCACCCTGCTCCCTCCGGTTGTCTTGGCCCTTCCACGGGATGCCGCATGACCGAGTTTTTCAGCCGGTTCCGCATCGCCGCCAAACTCTGGCTGGGGTACAGCGCCGTGGCCGCGATCCTGACGGGCCTGGCCCTGATCCAGCTCGGCTTCCTGAACCAGCAGGAGCAGCAGGCGCTCCGGATCTTCGAGCACCGCATGGTGCCCGTCCGCCAGCTGAAGGTGGTGTCGGACGCCTACAGCATCCGCATCCTCTTCGCCGCCCGCCAGGTCCGCGGCGGCACCCTGGAAGCTGGCGAAGGCCTCGCGCGGGTCCGGGCGGCGCGGCGGGAGGCGGCCCGCCAGTGGGCCGCCTTCAAGGTCGCCGCTCCAACGCAGACGGATCCCGAGGTGCTGGCCCGCATGGATGCGCTCACGGTCTACGTGGCCAGGGATCTGGACCGCTTGGAACAACTCCTGGCGGAGGGGCAGCTGGCGATCCTGGGCCGGTTCGTGGATGACGATCTGCTGCCGGAGATCCTGCCGCTCACGAACCTCCTCGCGGACCTGGTGCTGGCGCAGGAGGACGCGGCGCAGCAGAGCATGGAGGAGATGGCGGTCCAGGCCCGGCGGTCGCGGATGTTGTCCTACGCCATGATCCTGGGGGGCCTGGCCACGGCGCTGGCCTTGGGCTACCTGATCGCCCGGAATCTCTCCGGGAGCATCCAGGGAATGGTGTGCCAAGTGCGCCGCGCGGCAGAAGGCGACCTGGAGGCCCGGGTGAAGACCCGGGGGCGGGACGAACTCGCGGACATGGGGCGCGAACTGAACCGCATGATCACCCGGCTGAGAAACACCATCCAGGCCCTGGCCGAGCGGGAAGCCAGCGAACGGGCGGTGCTCGAGAATGCCCAGGTGGCGGTCATCGTCCGGGACAACGATGGGGTGGTGCGCCGCTTCAATCCCTATGCGGAAGCGCTGCTCGGTTATCGCGCCGAGGAGGTGGTCGGCCAGCGCTCGGCCATCTGGCTCGATCCTCAGGAGGTGGAAGCCCGTGCCCGGGAGCTGACTCAACGGGTCGGGCGGCCGGTGGCGTCGGAAATCGAGGCCATCCGCCTGCTCACGGAGGATGGTTCCGACCAGCGGGAATGGACCTTCCTGGCCCGGGATGGGCGGCGCGTGCCCATGCTGGTGGCCCTCTCCACGATCGCCAGGGCGGACGGAGGGCGGCTGGGGTACCTGAGCGTCGCGTCGGACCTGTCGGGACGGAAGGCCCTGGAGGCGGACCTGCGGGCCAGCGAGGCGAGGGCCCAGGCCGCCAACCGGGCCAAGAGCGCGTTCCTCTCCAACATGAGCCACGAGCTGCGCACGCCGCTGAACGCCATCCTGGGCTATGCCCAGCTCATGGGCCGCCGGCCCGAGCGCAGCGCGGAGGACCACGACCAGCTCGGGCGCATCCTGGGGGCTGGCGAGCACCTGCTGTCCCTGATCAACGACGTGCTGTCCCTCAGCAAGATCGAATCCGGCGGCCTCGAATTGCGCACCGGGTCCTTCCGCACCGCGGCCCTGCTGGAGGGGGTGCTGGACATGCAGCGGATCCGGGCCGAGGCCAAGGGGCTGGAACTGAGGCTGGAGGCGGATCCCGGGCTGCCGGCCTACCTGGATGGCGATGCCGCCAAGCTCCGGCAGATCCTGGTGAACCTGCTGGGCAACGCGGTGAAGTTCACCCAGCGGGGATCCGTGATCCTCCGGGCTGGCTACACCTCGGGGCAGGCCACCTTCGCCGTGGAAGATACGGGCCCGGGGATCTCCGAGGAGGATCAGCGCCAGTTGTTCCAGGCCTTCTTCCAGGCCTCCAACCAGCCCCTCGCCGCGGAGGGCACGGGCCTGGGGCTGCACATCAGCCGGTCGCTGGTGCACCTCATGGGCGACGAGCTGCGGCTCGAAAGCCGGCTGGGCGAAGGCAGCCGGTTCAGCTTCAGCCTGCCCATGGCCGAGGGGGAT
Organism: Geothrix sp.; assembly: GCA_036504495.1. Classification (GTDB taxonomy): domain Bacteria; phylum Acidobacteriota; class Holophagae; order Holophagales; family Holophagaceae; genus Geothrix. The sequence goes on along the minus strand of DASXVC010000027.1, from coordinate 16,982 downwards.
CCCCCCCTTGAACTGGAAGGTGGCGGGCAGGTGCTCGGCCTGGAGCCGGGGCAGCGCCGGGTGGGGATGCTCGTGGTGGATGACCAGGCGGAGAACCGGGACCTCCTTGCCAAGCTGCTGGGCTCCGTGGGGTTCCAGGTGCGCACCGCCGGCGATGGCATCGAGGCCCTGGAACTCTGGGAACGCCACCATCCGGAGCTCATCTGGATGGACCTGCGCATGCCCCGCATGAGCGGCTTCGAGGCGCTGCAGATCCTCCGCGGGAAGGAGCTGGAGCAGAACCTCTCCCACACCTTCGTCGTGGCCATCTCCGCCAGCGTCATCGACCTGGATCGCGACACCCTCCGCAAATCGGGATTCGACGACTTCCTCGGCAAGCCCTTCCGCGAGTCCCACCTGTTCGAGGTGGCGGGCCGTCTGCTTGGCCTGCGCTTCCTGACCCGGGAACCCGAGACTGCGCCGCCGTCCCCGGGGGATCTGGCAGATCTGCGCCTCCAGCCGGACGCCTGGCGCGCCTCGCTGAAGGAGGCCGTGCTCGTGGGGGATACCGAGGCGGCCCTGGCCCTGGCCGACGCGCTGGAGAACAAGCCGCTGGCTGGGGGCTTGCGGCACCTGCTCAAGGGCTACAAGCTCCAGGAACTGCTCGACGCATTGAACGGATGATTTCGGAGGCGGACATGCTGGTGCCCCAAGGCGACATCCTCATCGTGGACGACAATGCGGCCAACCTGGACCTGCTGGGGGCGGTGCTGCGGGAACGGCAGTACCGGGTGCGGGCCGTGCCCTCCGGCGCCATGGCCCTGGCGGCGGCCCGCCGCCATCCGCCCGAGCTGGTGATGCTCGACGTGAACATGCCGGGCATGGACGGCTACGAGACCTGCGAGGCCTTCAAGAAGGATGACGCGCTGGCCCGCATCCCCGTCATCTTCATCAGCGCCCTGGATGATCCGCTCGACAAGGTGAAGGCCTTCCGTGTGGGGGGCCGTGACTACCTGACCAAGCCCTTCAGCGCCGAGGAGGTGCTGGTGCGGGTGGAGCATCAGGTGAACCTGGGGCGGCTCCAGCGGGAACTGGAGATCCAGAACCAGAACCTGATGGACGCCAACCTCAAGCTGAAGGAAGTCAACACCCTCAAGACGAACTTCACGGCCATGCTGGTCCACGATCTCCGTTCGCCCCTCACTTTTCTGGGGATCGTCCTGGAAAAGATCCGGGGCGGAGGCCCCGTCCGGGACGAGACGCTGGGCAAGGCCGAAGACTCCTGCACCCGGATCAAGACCCTGCTCGACGAGATGCTGGAGATCTACCGCAGCGAGAGCGGACAGGTGCCCATGGAGTTCTCCGAGATTGAAACCGGGCCCTGGCTGGCGTCCCTGCTGGCGCCGTACCACCTGCGCGGAGCCGAGGCCGGGGTGGAGTTCCAGATCGCCGTTCCCAAGGATCTGCCCATGACCCGCGGCGACCGGCCCAAGCTGGACCGGGCGGTGGTGAACCTGGTGGACAATGCCCTCAAGTTCACGCCCCGGGGCGGGGCCGTGCGGGTGGAGGCGGGTGTCGAGTTCGGCTCGGGCGTGGAGGCTGGGCTGCGGTTCCTCCGCCTGTCGGTGATCGACACCGGCCGGGGCATCCCCGCGGAGGACCTGCCCTTCATCTTCGACCCCTTCCGCCAGGCCGAGCGCAGCGACGCCGCCAGGGGCGTGGGGCTGGGGCTCGCCATCGTGCAGCGACTGGTGGCCGCGCACCGGGGGCAGATCCGGGCCCAGAGCCAGATGGGCTTCGGGTCGAACTTCACCATCCTTCTCCCTTGCTGACGCGGCCGGATCCGGAAGGCACAATAGAGGGTTCCCTGGAGCTCCCATGCGCCTTCCAGTCCTGATCCCCTCGTTGATGCTCGGCCTGCCCCTCGCGGCGCAGGCGGTCGCACCCACCCCGGCCCAGCTCCAGGAACGCGCCGACCGCTTCCTCAAGCTGGTGAATGCGGGCTACCAGGCCCTGTATTACGTCAATTCCGAGGCCACCTGGGCCGCGGCCACGGATGTGAAGCCCGAGCACGACGCCGCTGCCGAGTGGGCGGGCAAGGCCTTTGCCGCCTTCAACGGCAACCCCCTCGTCATCACCGAGGCCAAGGAGCTGCTGAAGCATCGCGCCCAGCTGGATGAGAAGACCGTGCGCCAGCTGGAGCGGGTGCTGCTCATGCCCTACGGCGCCGAGGGCCCCATGACCCAGCCCAAGCTGGTGGCTGCCCGCATCGAGGCCGAGACGAAGCAGGTCTCGCTCATGAACGGGTTCCAGTTCAAGGTGGGCGGCCGTCCCGTGTCCGCCAACGACCTCGACAACAAGCTGTCCGCCAGCCACGACCTGGCCGAGCGCCGGATGTGGTGGGAGGCCAGCAAGGAGATCGGCATCCCGCTGAAGGATGGCCTGGTGCGCCTCCGGGACCTGCGCAACGGCGTGGCCAAGGAGCTGGGCTATCCCGACTACTTCGCCCTCCAGGTGGCGCGCTACGGCCTGACCACGGACGAGATGATGGCCTTCAACCGGAAGTTCCTGGCGGAGCTGAAGCCCCTCTACCTCCAGCTGCACACCTGGGTGAAGTACGAGATGGCGAAGAAGTACGGCCAGCCCGTGCCCAAGGCCATCCCCGCCCACTGGATCAACAACCGCTGGAGCCAGAACTGGACCGGCTTCGTGAGCGCCGTGGACTTCGATCCCTACTTCAAGGGCTGGCAGCCCGAGCGCATCGTGAAGACCGCCGAGGCGTTCTACACGGGGCTCGGCTTCGATCCGCTGCCCGCTAGCTTCTGGGCCAAGTCCGACCTCTACCCCGTGAAGGCCGGCGATCCCCGCAAGAAGAACAGCCATGCCTCCTGCTGGCACCTGGACCTGGACACGGATATCCGCTCCCTCATGAGCGTGGAGGCGAATGCCCAGTGGTTCGAGACCGTGCACCACGAGCTGGGCCACGGCTACTACTTCATGAGCTACACCCGGCCCGACGTGCCGCCCCTGCTGAGGGACGGCGCCAACCCCAGCTTCCACGAGGGCGTGGGTGAGCTCATCGCCATGGCCACGCGGCAGATCCCCTACCTGAAATCCGCGGGCGTGCTCCCGGCGGACTACAAGGTGGACCAGATGCAGGTGCTGCTCAATGACGCCTTGGAGGTGGCCATCCCCTTCATGTACTGGGCCTGTGGCACCATGCCCGAGTGGGAGGCCGAGTTCTACGGCAAGAACATGCCCGCCGACCAGATGAACGCCAGGTGGTGGAAGCAGGTGCGCGACCTGCAGGGCGTGGAGCCGCCGAGCCCCCGCGGCGAGCAGTTCTGCGACGCCGCCACCAAGACCCACATCAACGACAATCCCGCCTACTACTACAGCTACGGCTGGGCCACGGTCTTCAAGTTCCAGATGCACGACCACATCGCCCGCGGGATCCTCCACCAGGATCCCCGCGCCTGCAACTACGCGGGGAACAAGGAAGTGGGCGCCTTCCTCAGGAAGATCCTGGCGAAGGGCGCCACGGAGGACTGGCGGAAGGTGCTGAAGGGGGCCACGGGCGAGGACCTGTCCACCCGCGCCATGATGGACTACTTCAAGCCCCTGATGGCCTGGCTCGAGGAGCAGAACAAGGGCCGCCAGATCGGGTGGGAGTGAGGATGCCGGAGGCGATTCCCCAGGCCCGGGTCGTCAAGTCCCTGACCAAGGACCGCCACATCCGGCTGTCCTCGGTGGACGCCAGCCCCCTGTGGGACGGCGTGCGACGCGCCCATCCCCACCTGGATCCGGAAGCCTGCGCCTGTCTCACGGAGCTGCTCACGGCCACGGCCCTGCTCCAGGGCCGCACGCTGTTCGCTGAGCGCCTGCAGCTGCTGGTGAAGGGGGCCGGCCGCGCGAAGGCGGTGGTGACGGACTGCTGGCCGGACGGCACCATCCGCGGCGTGCTCGATCCCGGGCCCGTGGAGGCCCCGGCCTGGATCGCCGGTCCCGGCGTCTTCCAGGTGATGCGTTCCAACGCCTCGGGCCAGCCCTACGTGGGGCACCTGCCCCTGGTGGAGGGCGGCATCCAGGTGCAGGTGGAGCACTACCTCCAGCAGTCGGAGCAGATCCAGGCCAGCCTCACCCTCTGGTGCGACCCCGGTACCGGCGAGGCCGGGGGCCTGCTGGTGGAGCCCCTTCCGGGCTGCCCGCCGGAGCGGCTGGCGCGGCTCGTCCAGGCCATCGAAGGCCTTGACGTGGTGCCCCTCTGGGAGCGCACCCCGGACTTCCTGGCCACCTGGGTCTCCCAGGGCCAGGGGGCCGACGACCTGGTGGCCACGGAGATCTTCTACCGCTGCCGCTGCACGCGCGAAGCGCTGCTCGAGACCCTGCGCCGCTTTCCCCCAGAGCAGAAGGCGGACCTCTTCCTGGAACCAGGCCCCGTGGAGGTCCGCTGCGACTACTGCGGGACCATGTATCCCATCACCCGCGAGGATCTGCTGCCGGGAGGCGCGTGATGGGCGCCCGTGTCGCCATCGCAGAGCGGGGCCGGCCCCTGGGGTCATCCCTGTCCGTGTGGATGAATTTCCGCCTGGTGCCCTTCCTGGCGGCGGGGATGACCAAGCTGTGGTCGTACACGCTGCGGGTCCGCCGCGAGGGCTTCGAGGCCGTGGAGGGCCTCATGGATAGCGACCAGCGCTTCGTCCTCGCCTTCTGGCACCGGCGCCTCTTCATGATGCCCCTGGCCTACCCCTTCCACCGCCGGAACGGCCGGGGCGAGGCCCGCGGGGTGGCCATCCTTTCCAGCGACAGCAAGGATGGCGAACGCAGCGCCGCCACCTGGCGCTGGTTCGGCATCCATGCCGTGCGCGGCACCGCCAGCGACGACGGGGCCAAGGCCCTGGTGCGCATGATCCAGGCCGTGAAGCAGGGCTGGGACTTCGGGATCACGCCCGACGGCCCCCGGGGCCCGCTCATGGAACTGAAGCCCGGCACCGTGGCCCTGGCCCGCAAGACCGGCGCCTGGATCGTCCCCGTGAGCCTCGCCTTCGACCACAGCTTCGAGCTGAGGACCTGGGACCGCATGGTGATCCCCTATCCTTTCGCCACTTGCGTGATCAAGTACGGAGCACCCTACAAGGTTCCTCCCAAGGCGGACGATGGCACTGAAGCCGTGCGGCTTCAGCGCGAGATGGACGAGCTGGAACGCTGGGCCGAAGGGATCAAGCATGTCTGAACTCGCCGTCGTCTCCCTCTCCGGTGGCATGGACAGCTGTGTCACGGCCGCCATCGCCAAGGCCGAGGGCTACGAGCTGGCCCTATTGCATGCGGACTATGGCCAGCGTACTCAAGATCGCGAAAGGCAAGCCTTTCGCGATATCGCGGACTTCTACGAAGTCCGCGCTGCCAGGCGCTTGGTGATTAGATTCGACACCCTGAAGGCCATCGGTGGATCGGCGCTGACGGATGCCTCCATCGCCCTGCCCGAGGGCGAGCTGGACCGCCCCGGCGTGCCCGTCAGCTACGTGCCCTTCCGCAACGCGCACCTGCTGGCCACCTGCGTGAGCTGGGCCGAAGTGCTGGGCGCCGCGGCCATCTTCGTGGGCTTCGTGGAGGAGGACAGCAGCGGCTACCCGGACTGCCGCGAGGCCTTCCTCCGCAGCTTCGAGCAGACCGCCAACCTGGGCACCAAGCCCGAGACGCAGCTGGCCTTCCACGCGCCCCTCATCCACCTCCGCAAGGCCGAGATCGTGCGCAAGGGCCGCGAGCTGGGCGCGCCCCTGCACCTCAGCTGGTCCTGCTACCAGGGCGAAACCGAGGCCTGCGGCCACTGCGACAGCTGCCACCTGCGCCTGCGCGGGTTCAAGGAAGCGGGCGTGGCTGATCCGATTCCGTATGCGTTCATCCCCGAAAAATTGAAAATCTAACCACAGAGATCGCAGAGGGCGCAGAGTGGAACTGGATCTCGAAGGGCTCAACGAATTGTCTCAGCGAGTCATCGCAGCCTGCATTGAAGTGCATCGGGCCCTGGGGCCTGGACTGCTCGAATCTGCCTATGAGATGTGTCTGGCAAGGGAACTGACCCTGGCGGGAATCGTCTTTCAGCGCCAGGTTCCAGTCCCTGTGTCCTATAAGGGGGAATTTCTTGATGCCGGGTATCGGATCGATCTGCTTGTGGAAGGCTGCCTGATTGTTGAGCTTAAAGCCGCCCGGAATCCGGTCGGCTTGATAAGGGCCCAGGTTCTGACCTACTTGAAGCTGATGAACCTTCCTCTGGGCCTCGGCGTGAATTTCAACCAGACCCGGTTGGTGGATGGAATCACGCGAGTGGTCCACACCCTCCCGGAGTCGTCCTGAGGGGCTCCTCTGCGCCCTCTGCGGTTAAACATCTTTCAAAGGATTCAACATGGCCACGAAGAAGACCCCCAAGCCCACCCTCCCGACGGAGCTGCCGAAGTACGTGGTGACGCGCCCCACGGGGGAGCTGGACACCTTTGCCAGCCCGCGGCCGGGCCGGCCCTTCACCATCACCTTCGAGACGGAGGAGTTCACCTGCCTCTGCCCGCTGACGGGCCAGCCCGACTTCGCCAAGCTGCGCATCCTCTACCAGCCCGACCAGCTCTGCGTGGAATCGAAATCCCTCAAGCTCTACCTCTGGAGCTTCCGCGACCAGGGCGCCTTCCACGAGGCCGTCACCAACCAGATCCTCGACGACCTGGTGAAGGCCACGCAGCCCCAGTGGATGCGCATCGAGGGCGACTTCCTCATCCGCGGCGGCATCCGGACACTGGTCGTGGCGGAACACGGGAACAAGAAGTGAAACCACGAATGGCGCGAATGTTCACGAATGAATGGTCTCCATTCGCGCCCATTCGCATGATTTCTCGGTTCCCATGAAGGCCGTCATCGCCCTCGGCTCGAACCTCGGCGACCGCCGGGCGCACCTCGATGCGGGGTTGGCGGCGTTGCGCAGCCTGGGGACGGTGGTGCCCTCGCCGCTGGTGATGGAAACATCGGACGAATCCGGGCGCGGGCCGGCCTACCTCAATACGGTGGCGATCCTGGTGGTGGAGGAAACGGATCCGTGCCGCCTGCTGGAGGCCCTGCTGCGCCTGGAGCTGGCGAATGGTCGCGACCGCAGCGCGGGGAAGAACGCACCCCGCACTCTGGACCTGGACCTCATCACCACGGACGGCCCGCCCGGGACCTGGACCTGGGAGACGCCCGAGGATCTGCGGGCCCTGGGACCCGAACTCACGTTGGAGCTGCCCCATCCCAGGGCCTTCAGTCGCCCCTTCGTGCTGGAACCCTGGCGGGCGCTGTCCGACCCGGGGGCGTGCGGCGGGGTGATTCCGAAAAACTGATCACCGCCAAGACGCCAAGAAAAGAGAGGGCAGTTGTCCTCCTTGGCGTCTTGGCGGTGTGCTTCTGGTTTTCCGGCCTACTTCGTCCAGCGTTCGCACCAGCCGAGGACGGTCTCGTACCAGAGCTTGCTGTTCTGGGGCTTGGCGACGAAGTGGGCCTCGTCGGGGAAGTAGAGCAGCTGGCTGGGGATGCCCCGCACCTGGAGGGTGTTGTAGAGCTGGAAGGCCTCGGTGACGGGCACGCGGTAGTCCCGTTCGCCGTGGATGACGAGCATGGGCTTGGTCATCTTCGCGATGGCGCTGCTGGGGCTCTGGGACTGCCAGCGGGCCTTGGTCTCGGCGTTCTCCCAGGGCCAGCCCTTGAACTCCCAGTGGGGGAACCAGAGCTCCTCGGTGCCCAGCTGCATGGATTCGGTGTTGAAGATGCTGGCGTGGGTCACGAAGGCGGCGAAGCGCTCGGGGTAGTGGCCGGAGATCCAGTTCACGGCGTAGCCGCCGTAGCTGCCGCCGGCGGCGACCACGCGCTTGGGGTCGGCGTTGGGGAACTGCTTGAGCACGGCATCCAGGGTGTTCATGAGGTCGGTCATGACGGCGCCGTTCCAGTCGCCGCTGATGGCGTCCGTGTAGGCCTGGCCGAACCCGGTCGAGCCGCGGGGGTTGGGCAGCACCGTGATGAAGCCGCGGCTGGCCCAGGCCTGGGCGTTCCACCGGGGATGCCAGGCATTGGCCCAGGCGCCCTGGGGGCCGCCGTGGATGACGAAGGCCACGGGGTAGGTCTTGGCGGGATCGTAGCCCACGGGCTTCACGATGAAGGCGTGGGTCTTGGTGGGCTTGCCCTCCACGGGCAGGGTGTCCACCCAGAGATCCTCGCCCTTGTTGAGGCCCAGTTCATGGGCCAGGGCCTCGTTGTGGCGCGTGGCCCGCACGGTCTTCCCGGTCTTCAGATCCAGGGTGTAGAGGTCCTGGGGCGTGGTGAGGCTGGTGGAGACCACCACGGCCTGCTGATCGCCAAGCGCGAACCCCTCGATGTGCAGCCCCGTGCTGAGGCGCTGGAGGCCCCTGCCATCCCAGCGGAAGAGCTCGGTGTGGCCCAGGCGCTCGCTGGTGCCAACGAGGTCAGTTCCCTGCCACTGGTAGTCGCCAAAGCTCTGATCGAAGGCCTGGGTGGTGCGCACGACCTTGCCCGTGGCGCGGTCCATGACCCAGAGCTCCCACTTGTCGGCCTCGAAGCCCTCGCGCCGCTGGGCGCGCCAGGCCAGGGACTTCCCATCGGGCGAGTAGCGCGGGGAGTTGTCCATGGCCTTGTTGTCGGACAGCAGCTTCGCGGGGCCGCCGCTGAGGGCCACTTCGTAGACCTCGCCGTTGGTGCTGGTGGCCTTGGCCTGTTCGGGCGCGGACTCGAAGGCCAGGGCTTTGCTGTCCGGGGCCCAGGCGTAGCCGTCTCCGGCGGACACGTCGGCGTAGTTGGGCACATCGGTGGTGAAGCCCGCCGTGAGATCCCGGGGCGCCGCGCTGCCATCGGCAGGGACCACAAAGAGGTGGCTCAGCTGTTTCGCATCCTTCCACTCGTTCCAGTGGCGGTAGCTCAGCGTGGTGTAGAGGCGGCCGGAGACCTTGGAGGCCTCCTTGGCCTTCAAATAGGCGGCGTTCTCGGCGTCGTTCCCGCTGGGGACGGTGGTGCTGAGGAACGCGATCCACTTGCCATCGGGGCTCCAGGTCTGGCCTTCCGCCCCGCCGCTCAGCTTGGTGAGCTGGCGCTTCTCCTTGGTGCCCAGGTCCACGATCCACACCTGGCCGCCGGACTGGTAGGCCAGGCGCTGGCCATCGGGGCTGAGGCGAGGCCGGGACTGGCTGCCGCCGCCCAGGTCCAGTTCCTTGGCCTCGCCACCCGCCGCCTTGAACCAGATGCGGTTCACGGTCTTGTTCGCGGCGAAGTCCACGGTGCCCACCTGGTAGGCCAGGGCGCCCTTCGCGGAGAGCTGGGGCTCGGTGACGCGCTTGACCTTGAAGAGGTCGTCCACCTGGAGCGGCCGGCTGGCCAGAAGGGGCAGGGCTGCCGCGAGAAGAAGGATCTGGGGTTTCATGGGCACTCCTGGAATCAGTATTCGGACAGCAGGTACCGGGCGATCACGGTGCGCTGGATCTCGCTGGTGCCTTCGCCGATGGTGCAGAGCTTCACATCCCGGTAGTACTTCTCCACCGGGTAGTCCTTGATGTAGCCATAGCCGCCGAGGATCTGCACGGCCTGGTCCGCCACGCGGCAGGCCACCTCGGAGCTGTAGAGCTTGGCCATGCTGGCGGCCTTGGCGTAGGGCAGGCCCTGGTCCTTCAAGGCCGCGGCGCGGTAGATGAGCAGGCGGGCGGCCTCGATCTCCGTGCCCATGTCCGCCAGCTTGAACTGGATGCCCTGGTGATCGGCCAGGGGCTTGCCGAAGGTGTGGCGGATCTTGCTGTAGCGGAGGGCCTCCTCGAAGGCGCCCTGCGCCATGCCGAGGCCCAGGGCCCCGATGCTGATGCGGCCGCCGTCCAGGGTCTTCATGGCCTGCTTGAAGCCCACGCCGTCTTCACCCAGGAGGTTGGCCTCGGGCACCTTCACGTCCTCCAGGATCAGCTCGGAGGTGTCGCTGGCACGCAGGCCCAGCTTGTTCTCCTGCTTGCCGGCCCGGAAGCCGTTCATGCCCTTCTCCAGCACGAAGGCGCTGATGCCGTCTGCGCTGCTGCGACCAGGGAGGGGCGGCCGGGTACGGGCCATCACCACGAAGATGTCGCCCACGGTGCCGTGGGTGATGAAGGTCTTCGTGCCGTTCAGGATGTAGTGGGAGCCTTCCTTCTTGGCGGCGGTGCGCAGGGAACCCGCGTCGCTGCCGGAGCCGGGCTCCGTGAGGCCCCAGGCGCCGAGGGCCTTCCCGCTGGCCAGGGGCTTCAGGTAGGCCTGCTTCTGGCGCTCGTCGCCCATGGCGTAGATGTGGTTGCTGCACAGGCTGTTGTGGGCGGCCACGGTGATGCCCACGGAGCCGTCCACGCGGGACAGCTCCTCCACCACCACGGCGTATTCCAGGTAGCCCATGCCGGCGCCGCCATATTCCTCAGGGAAGATGACGCCCATCATGCCCATCTCGCCCAGCTGCTTCACGACGGCCATGGGGAAGGTCTTGGCCTCGTCCCAGGTCATGACGTGGGGGCGGATCTCCTTTTCCGCGAATTTGCGGACTTCCTGGCGCAGGGCCTCGACGTGCTCGGGGAGCGTGACATCCATGGGGAACCTCGCTTCAGCGGAGGGTGGCGGCCGGAGCGGCGGGGGTGCGATCGAGGAGGCGCTTCTTGCGGAGCAGGGCCTCGGCTTCGGGCATCACTTCCAGGGCCTTGAGAATCGCCGGATCCTTTTCGCATTGGAGCTTGAAGCCGGCTTCCACGCCGAAGGCCACATTCTGCATCTCGGTGGAGAGCTGCTCCTGGATGGCGTCCCGGTTGTCCGCCCACTCCTTGTCCGTGATGGCGAGCTTCTGCTCCTGCGCCCAGGCGCGGAAGCGGGCCAGCACCACGTCATCGGCGCGCTGGCCGGGCTGGATACCGAAGCGTTCCTTCTCCGCCACGGCGTAGCGGAAGAACGCGGAATGCCGGAAACGCAGGTTGACCATGAACTCGTTGAGGCGGACCAGGGGCAGGGGGTAGTCGGGATTGATGCCGCCGCCGCCGTAGACCGTGCGGCCCAGATCCGTCTTGTATTCCGGGCCCTGGGGCTTGGCGTCCTTCTCGTCCTCGGGGTTGTAGTAGTCGTCCAGGCCGTGGGTGTAGTCGCGCTGGATGCTGCGGCCCGAGGGGGTGTAGTAGCGGGCCGTGGTCAGCGCCAGGCCCCGGGAGCGGTTGATGGGCAGCACGCTCTGGACGAGGCCCTTGCCCCAGCTGGTCTGGCCCACGACCAGGCCGCGGTCATGGTCCTGCACGGCGCCGGTGACGATCTCGCTGGCGCTGGCCGAGCCGCGGTTGATGAGGATCACGAGGGGGAAGGAATCCAGCTGGGCGCCCTTGCTGGTGCGGGTCTGGTTCTCATCGCGCCCGTCGCGGCCCTTCTGGCTCACGATGAGCTGGTCGGGGCCCAGGAGCTGGCGGCAGATGCCGATGGCCGCATCCAGGACGCCGCCGCCGTTGCTGCGGAGGTCCAGGACGAGCTGCTTCATGCCCTGCTTCTTGAGGGTGGCCACGGCCCGCTCGAACTCGTCGGCGGTGGTCTCGCCAAAGTCCTTGATGAGGATGAAGCCCGTCGTGGGATCCAGCATGAAGCTGTAGTAGACGCTGTTGGTGGGGACCTCGGCGCGGGGGATGGAGAAGCGCAGCAGGCCCGCGACACCCGACCGCTGCACGGCGATCTCCACGATGGCGCCCTTCTCGCCCCGCAGCTTCTGGAGCGCGGCGTTGGAGCTCATGCCTTCGGTGTTCGTGCCGTCGATCTCCTTGATGATGTCGCCGGAGCGCACGCCCAGGCGCTCGGCCGGGCCGCCCTTCATGGGGCTGATGATGGCGATGCCCTGGTCGTGCTGCTGGATGATGGCGCCGATGCCGAAGAAGGAGCCCTTCTGTTCTTCACGGAGCAGGCGGAATTCACTCTCGTCCATGTAGTTCGAGTGGGGGTCCAGCGTGTGGAGCATGCCCTGGATGGTGGCGTGGGTGAGCTGCCGCGGCGCCGGGGGCTCGGGGCTCTGCTTCTGGACCAGGTCCATGATCTCGGTCAGGGTGTCCAGGCTCCGCTGGCGCGCGCCCTCGGCGCCCGAGCGGGCCAGCAGGGGACCAGCCACGGCCACGGTGGCGGCCATGACCATCCACATCCAATTGCGCTTGATGAAACGGGCCATGAGGCTCCCGGGGAGAATGCCTCCAGGATACGCCCGGGCCGTTCCGGCGGCGATGCGCCGTTTTCTCAGAACCCTTCGAGGATCCTCTGGGCCACGGGAGCCATGCGCTCCCGGCTCGCGCGGGTGGCGTGGATGATGCTCTCGAACTGCTTGTAGGCGAGTTCAAGGTCGTCATTCATCACCAGGTAGTCGTAGGCATGGTACAGCTCCACTTCGTGCCGGGCGTGCTGCATGCGGATGCGGATCTGTTCGTCGGAGTCCTTGCCCCGGCCCCGCAGGCGCTGCTCCAGGGCGGCGGCCGAAGGCGGCAGGATGAAGATCATGCGGGCATCGGGAATGGCCCGGCGCAGGTTCAGGGCGCCCGTGGTCTCGATGTCCAGGAGCACGTCCCGCCCCGTGGCCAGCACGCCGCTCAGCCAGTCCCGGCCCGTGCCGTAGCGGTGGCCGTAGACCTGCACCCACTCCACGAAGCCCCCCTCGCGCACCATGGCGTCGAAGCCGGCCTCGTCGATGAAGAAGTAGTCCCGGCCGTCCACCTCGCCGGGCCGCGGCGCCCGCGTGGTGAAGGAGATGGAGAAGATCAGGTCCGGCACGCTCTGCACCAGCCGCTGGGTCAGCGTGGATTTCCCCGCGCCCGAGGGCGCCGAAACCACAAACACGTTGCCTGGGTGCTGGATCACGCAGCCCTCCTGGGTCCACTTTACCGGAGCCCCGCGGGAGCCGCCTGCGCCGGGTGGAACGTCCTGCCGGATCCTCTCAGGCAAGCCGCTCCTTGAGCTCCCGGAGCCCGTAGGGTTTGGACATCAGGGACACCCGCGGAAAGGACCGGATGAGTTCCGCGACCTTCGGGCTGCTGCCTCCGGTGGCGATCAGCACCGGCAGGTTGGGCCTGAGGGTGCGGATCCAGGGGAGGGTGCGTGCGCCGCCCATGCCGGGCATGTCCATGTCGAGGATCACGAGGATCGGGTCCAGACCTACTTCCAGCAGGGCCAGGGCTTCCTCGCCTGTGGAAGCGAGCACGGGGAGGTAGCCCAGGCGGGAAAGCAGGGCCCCGACGGATTCCAGGATGAGGGCATCGTCATCCACCAGGAGGATGGAAGCGCCCGGCTCCGGCTTCGAAGCGGACATCGAGCCGGAAGGATGTTGGAGGTCCTGCACGCTCATGCGTCGGACCTGGCAGCAGAAAGCGGGAGGGCAGGCGCCGGACCTGAGCCTGGAATCGGCGCATGAATGCCCCTCGGCATGGCTTTCTCTCCAAACGTGGTGATGGGTTCGGCGGAAACACTGCAGAAATAACCCGGGTCTGTGAAATATGTTCAACCTTTCCGCGGAAGGTGTCGATTCCAAGGGAAATGTGAAGTTAAGCGTTCTGATTCCATAGAATTGAATTTATTGCAATGATGGGTGTTCTACGGGCGCCCTCAAAAAGAGACTTATCGTAAATCTTAAAATGGGAGTGCATGCGGATGAACGAGCGGGTCATGACCCTCCGCGGCTTGGAGCCGAAGAATTCGGGTCATGGATCCTACCTGGCCATTCTCGAAGCTGCCGCCGGCCTGTTCGGGCAGTTCCCGGCCAGGGACATCACCGTGAGGGACATCCTGTCCATCGCCGGGGTCAGCAATCAGACCCTGTACAACTACTTTCCCGGCGGCCGGGATGACGTCGCGATCGCGCTGTTCGACCGGTTCCAGCGGACCATGGTGGACGACTTCAACGAAAGCACGCGGTCCATTGATATTAAAGACAACGAACCAGATCAAATGATCGGCTACTTGTCTGCGTCGCTGGTCAGAGCCGTGTTTGTCTTCCTGAAGCAGAGCCATGCGTCCCAGGCCAACCTTTACGAGTATCTGAAGGCGCACAACCTCCTGGGTGTGGCCAGCCACACCAGCGAGCTTGAGGAGGCCGTGGCTAGGGAACTCTCGACGCACATGGGCAACCATGTCTCGAAGGCAGAACTGCCCCGCGTCAGCCGCCTGAGTGTCCGCGTGGTCCGGGCCATCGCCGACCAGGCTTTGATGCGCGAGGATTTCGACATCAAGGTGCTGGAATCGAACGCCAGGATGCTGGTGCGTTCCCTGGTGAGAACCGGGCTGAAAAAGCAGGAAGGCCAGAGCGGTTTTCATGACTTCCGGTCCTATACGCCTGCACCCATCGCCATCGTCGGCGCCCCCATAAGCCCCGCGAAGCGGCAGGGCATCCTGGACCGGATCCTGAAGCGGAGGGGACGGGGCTAGGCGTGGACAGCGCCTTCATGAAGGTCATGGAGATGGAGTACACCCGGGCGAAATAGGTGTCATGCCGGCTTCCGGCTTATTGAAACTCCTCGGGCTCTTCGGGCACGGGCTCTGGCGTGCGTTTGAAGATGGCCGAGGCGCTGCGCCGCCCGTCCATGACGATGTGGACGGGATCGGCCAGGCGGGTGTGCACCAGGCAGCCCGAGCGCCAGACCTCGGGCTGCTGCCGCAGCCAGTCCCAGTCGAGCAGGCTCGTGCCCCGCGGGTAGGGCACGGTGAAGTAGCCGATGTTCAGCGACGTAACGTTGTGGAAGAAGTGGGAGCCCATGGAGGCGTCCGCCTGGAAGTGCTCCATGGCGTACTCCACGATCACCTGGGCGCAGGAGATCATGGACCAGGCGATGGGGATGCCCAGATGGCGGTCATTGCTGCCCCAGCGTCCGGGGCCCAGCAGCACGTACTTGCCCGCCTCGGCGCGGAAGCGGTCGTTGAGCTTCTCGATTTCGGCGGCCAGGGCCGGGGTCTCGAACTTGTCGAAGCCCTCTGGATCCACCCAGACGATGTCCCGCAGGCCCTCCACGGTGCCGTTGCCCACGCACTTCTCGGAGAAGAGGAAGAGGTCCGCGGGAACCAGGCTCTCCGGGGACAGGTTCACGTCCCCGCCGTCGATGAGCTGGTGCTTGATCTGCAGGAGGGTGAAGGTGGGCTTGCCGGTTTGGGGATCGGGATCGAGGTTCACGGCGAACTCGATCTCCACGGGGGTCTCCATGGCTTCCCGGATCAGCTCCAGCAGGCGCTGGAGGATGCTGGCCAGGGGGAAGTGGTCGTACTTGAGGATGTTCCGGAAGTTCACGATGCGGGGCCCGGGGTGGTCGAGGCCGTCATGGATGCGGTCGTCGTTCCAATCCCACGTGGAGGCGCAGTGCCACAGGGCGCCATCCTTCTCGGCCTCCGGGATCTCCAGGCTCAGCAGGGTGGCGTCCTCGCCACCGCAGAGGTCCACGGAAGTCCGGCCCATGTCCAGGGCGTAGAAGTGCTTTTGCGTGGTGCGGAGCTGCTCCTTGGGGGGCAGCATGTCCATCTGGGGATAGGGCGGCGAAAAGCGGAAGGCCTTCCCGCCCTCGACCACGTACTTGCCCAGGCCCACGGCGATGTTGGCGATGCCGTCCTGGGGCTGGGTGTAGGCCACGGGGTAGTAGTTGAAGGATTGGGCCACCCCGGAGAGGTGGGGGTAGAAGCGGTCCCCGAACCGCCGTCCCGACACCTCCTGGATGAGGATCGCCATCTGCTCTTCCTCGAGCTTGTAGTCGATGGCCTGGAAGTAGGAGCGCGAGGCCTTCGAGTAGACCGAGGCGTAGACGAGCTTGATGGCCTCGGCCAGCTGGGCCTCCCGCACGGCGGGATCGGGATCGTTGTTGGGGAGGAAGAAGGTGCTGTAGAGCCCCGCGAAGGGGTGGGAGAGGCTGTCCTCCAGCAGGCCCGAGGAGCGGACGGCCAGGGGCACCTTGGCGTGCTTGTCGAGGAAGAGCCGCAGCTTGGCCATGAGCTCCGGCGACAGGGTGCCCGTGAGGAACTGGCGCTTGATGGCGTCCTCGTCGGCGCCGGCCTGGATCATCTCCCGGAGGCCGTGCCGCGCGATGAAGCCGATGAACTCCTCCGTGCCGATGATGGCGGAGCGGGGGATGCGGATGTCCGCATCCGGGAACTGGCTCTCCAGATCCAGGTGGGAGAGCAGCGAGTGGGTGTAGGCCACGCCGCGTCCCTTGCCGCCCATGGAGCCCGGGGCCAGGCGCAGGATGTTGGGCTCGTCCCTGGGGGTGGATTCCGTGAGGGGCACCACCTTCCCCAGGGACTTCATGCGCTGCACGTAGTCGCCCACGTTGATGAGGAAAGACCGCATCTCCTCGGGATCCCGGTAGTCCGAGATCCGGAACTTCGCCAGCACCTTGGCCACCTGCACCTCGCCGCGGGCCATGATCCAGGCGGAGAAGTGGTTGCGGGAGGCGTGGTAGACCAGGGATTCCACGGGCAGGGTCCGCAGCTTCTCCCGCAGGTCCTCCATGTCCGTGGCCCGGGAGATCTCCACCCCCGCCTCGTCGCGGAAGATGAAGTCGCCGAAGCCCAGGCGCTCGTAGAAGAAGTTCGAAAGCTCTGCGCCCAGCGTGTAGGAGTTCTTGTTCAGGAACCCGCTGTTGAGGGCCGTGGCCAGGGATTCCTTGAAGGGGTCCGAGGACTGGAGCAGCGTCGGCAGGCCGGGGATGCGCTCTTTCAAGGCGCGGATGAGCTTGATGCCGGCCTCGCGGTCCAGCGTACCCCCCTTGGGGAACTTGCGGTCCGAGATGACGCAGAGGAGGCAGTCCTGGTAGCGGTCGCAGAAGGCCATGGCCTCTTCGTAGGTGGTGGCGAGCAGGACCTTGGGGCGGACGCGCATGGACAGGGTGCGCGTCATGCGGTCCATGTTCTGGTCCTTGGCCAGGCGCGTGGTCTGCTTGAGGATCTCGCTGTAGAGGATGGGCAGGTACCGCGAGTAGTAGCGGATGCTGTCCTCCACC
>DASXVC010000026.1:0-35891 GCA_036504495.1 Geothrix sp. | reverse complement strand
GACGACGCCATCGTGATGATCGAGAACATCATGCGCTACATCGAGGAGGGCGAGCCGCCCCTCCAGGCGGCGCTGAAGGGCTCGGGCCAGATCGGTTTCACCATCCTCTCCCTGACGGTCTCGCTCATCGCCGTGCTCATCCCGCTGCTCTTCATGGGCGACATCGTGGGCCGCCTCTTCCGCGAGTTCGCCATCACCCTCAGCGTCACCATCCTGGTGTCCGCCGTGGTGTCCCTGACGCTCACGCCCATGATGTGCGCCAAGCTGCTGAAGCACACGCCGGCCTCAGAGCAGGGGCAGTTCTACCAGTCCTCAGAACGGGTGTTCCAGCGGGTCATCGCCTTCTACGGACGCACCCTCACCTGGGTCCTCAAGCACCAGACCGGCACCCTGGTGGTGGCGGTGGCTACCCTCGTCTCGACCGTTCTCCTCTACCTCGTCATTCCCAAGGGCTTCTTCCCGGTGCAGGACACGGGCGTGATCCTGGGCATCTCCGAGGCGCCCCAGACGGTATCGTTCCCGGCCATGGCCGAGCGGCAGCAGGCCCTCGCCACCGAGATCCTCAAGGATCCGGCCGTAGAGAGCCTGTCCTCGTTCATCGGCATCGACGGCACCAACACCACGCTCAACAGCGGGCGCATCCAGATCAACCTGAAGCCCCTGGAGGAGCGCGGCCTGAGCGCCAGCGAGATCATCCACCGCCTCCAGCCCCAACTGGCGAAAGTCGGGGGCATCCGCCTCTACCTCCAGCCGGTCCAGGACCTCACCGTGGAGGACCGGGTCAGCCGCACGCAGTACCAGTACAGCCTGGAGGATGCCGACCCGAAGGAGCTGGGCGAATGGGTGCCCCGGTTCGTGGACAAGCTCTCCGCCTTGCCCGAGCTGCGCGACGTGGCCAGCGACCAACAGAACGCCGGTCTCCAGGTCCGCATCGTCCTGGACCGCACCACCGCATCGCGCCTGGGCATCACGCCCCAGATGCTGGACGACGCGCTCTATGATGCCTTCGGCCAGCGGCAGGTCTCCACCATGTTCACCCAGCTGAACCAGTACCGCGTCGTGCTGGAGGCGCGCCCCGGCCAGTACCAGCGGCCCAAGGACCTCCAGGCCATCTACGTGCGCTCGGCCTCCGGCGGCTCGGTGCCCCTCAGCGCCTTCACCCGCATCGAGACCATCACCGCCCCCCTGGCCGTGAACCACCAGGGCCAGTTCCCCACGGCCACGGTGTCCTTCAACCTCGCCCCGGGCGTCTCCCTGGGCGATGCCGTGAAGGCCATCCAGAAGGCCCGGAGCGAAATCGACCTGCCGCCCAGCATCAAGGCCGGTTTCCAGGGCACGGCCCAGGCCTTCGGCGCCTCGCTCACGAACACGCCCTTCCTCATCCTGGCGGCGGTCCTGACGGTCTACATCCTCCTGGGCGTGCTGTACGAAAGCTACATCCACCCCATCACGATCCTGTCGACGCTGCCCTCGGCCGGCGTGGGGGCGCTGCTGTCGCTCATGCTTTGCCGGACGGACTTCAGCGTCATCGCGCTCATCGGGATCATCCTCCTCATCGGCATCGTGGAGAAGAACGCCATCATGATGATCGACTTCGCGCTGGAGGCTGAACGCAAGGACGGCCTGCCGCCGGAGGAGGCCATCTACCAGGCCTCCCTGCTCCGCTTCCGGCCCATCATCATGACCACCATGGCGGCCCTGCTGGGCGGCGTTCCCCTGGCCCTCGGCTCCGGCGTGGGCGCCGAGCTGCGCCGCCCCCTGGGCATCGCCATCGTGGGCGGCCTCATCTTCAGCCAGGTGCTGACGCTCTACACCACACCCGTTATCTATCTCGCCTTTGACCGGCTGGCGCGACGCGCACGCCGCTGGCGCGGCGTGCGCGAGGCTGCGCCTGCGGCGCAGGAACCATGACAACGATTCTTGATCCATCTCCTCTGCGCTGCGCCAGCAGCGCCAGGCTCCAGGCGGAACGCCTGGAGCCGTCTTCCGCACGCCCATGAGCATCTCGACGCCCTTCATCCATCGTCCGGTGGCCACCACGCTGCTGACGGTGGCCCTGGCCCTGCTGGGCGCCATCGCCTACCAGTTCCTGCCCGTCTCGCCCCTGCCCCAGGTGGAGTTCCCCACCATCCAGGTCTCGGCGGGGCTGCCCGGCGCCAGCCCAGAAACCATGGCCTCCTCCGTGGCCACGCCCCTGGAGCGCCAGTTCGGGCGCATCGCCGGCATCACGGAGATGACCTCGGCCAGTTCGCTGGGGTCCACCAACATCACCCTCCAGTTCGACCTGGGCCGGAACATCGACGCGGCGGCCCGCGACGTCCAAGCGGCCATCAACGCCGCCCGGGGCGACCTGCCGTCGAACCTTCCGAACAACCCCTCGTACCGGAAGGTGAATCCTGCCGATTCGCCCATCCTCATGCTCGCGCTCACTTCGAACCTGATCCCCCGGGAGCGCATGTATGACATCGCCTCCTCGGTGCTCCAGCAGAAGCTCTCCCAGGTCCAGGGCGTTGGGCAGGTCTTCGTGTGGGGCGGCGCGCTCCCCGCCGTGCGCGTGGATGTGAATCCGGCCGTGCTCAACGCCCAGGGGCTGGCCCTGGAGGATGTCCGCCTGGCCGTCGCCGCAGCCAACATCAACCGCCCGAAGGGGGACATCTCCAACGGCACCACCAGCTGGTCCCTGTCCACCACCGACCAGCTCATGAAGGCCGCGGACTACCAGCCGCTCATCGTGCGGTACAAGAACGGCAACGCCCTGCGCCTCTCGGACGTGGCCAAGGTCACGGACTCGGTGGAGAACATCCGCAACCGCGGCCTGTCCAACGGTGTGCCCGCCATCATCGTGCCCATCTTCCGCCAGCCGGACGCCAACATCATCGAAACCGTGGACCGGGTCCGGGCCATCCTCCCCCAGCTCCAGGCGTCGCTGCCCCCCACCATTGAGCTGAAGGTGCTCATCGACGCCACCCGCACCATCCGGGCCTCAGTGAAGGACGTGCAGCTGGCGCTGAGCATCTCCATCGGGCTGGTGATCCTGGTGGTGTTCGTGTTCCTGCGCAGTGTGCGCTCCACGCTCATCCCCAGCGTGGCCGTGCCCATCTCGCTCATCGGCACCTTCGGCGCCATGTACCTGCTGGGCTACACCATCGACAACCTGTCGCTCATGGCGCTCACCGTGGCCACAGGCTTCGTGGTGGATGACGCCATCGTGGTGGTGGAGAACATCACCCGCCATCTGGAAAACGGCATGCAGCCCATGGAAGCGGCCCTCCATGGCGCCAAGGAGATCGGTTTCACCGTGGTCTCCATCAGCATCTCGCTCATCGCGGTGTTCATCCCCATCCTGCTCATGGGCGGCATCGTGGGCCGGCTCTTCCGCGAGTTCGCCGTAACCCTCTCCGTGGCCATCGTGGTGTCGATGGTCGTCTCCCTGACCACCACGCCCATGATGTGCGCGCGCCTGCTCCGGCCCCACAGCGAAGAACGCCACGGCCGGATCTTCCAGGCCACGGAGCGCGCGTTCCAGTGGGTCATGCGCCATTACGAGACCTCATTGACCTGGGTGCTGCGGCACCAGCGCTTCACCCTGGCCGTGGCCCTGGGCACCATGCTCGCCACGGTGGGCCTCTACGTGGTGATCCCCAAGGGCTTCTTCCCCCAGCAGGACACGGGGCGCGTCACCGGCTCCATCCAGGCCGCCCAGGACATCTCCTTCGCGGGCATCGAGAAGCTGATGACGGGATACGTGACCATCGTGCAGGCCGATCCCGCCGTGGAGAACGTCACGGCCTTCGTTGGCGGGGGCAACACGGGCCGCATGTTCGCCTCCCTGAAACCCAACGATCAGCGGAAGGAGACCGCGGACCAGGTCATCGCCCGCCTGCGAGGGAAGACAGCCCACCTCCCCGGCGGCACCCTCTACATGCAGCCCGTCCAGGACATCCGCATCGGTGGCCGGCCCTCCAGCTCCCAGTACCAGTACACCCTCCAGGGGGACGATGCGCGCGAGCTGTTCGACTGGGCGCCCCGGGTGCTCCAGAAGCTCCGCACGGTGCCCCAGCTGGCGGATGTCAACACCGACCTGCAGAACAAGGGCCTTGAGGCCTCCCTGACCATCGACCGCACCACCGCCTCGCGCCTGGGCATCACCCCCCAGGCCATCGACAGCACCCTCTACGACGCCTTCGGCCAGCGCTTCGTGTCCACCATCTACACGCCCCTGAACCAGTACCACGTGGTGATGGAGGTGGACTCGCCCTTCATGCAGACGCCCGATGGCCTGCGCCACACCTATGTGCGTTCCACCAGCGGGGGCCTCGTGCCCCTCAGCGCCTTCACCCACCTGGAGCGGCGGAACACCGCCCTCTCCGTGAACCACCAGGGCCAGCAGCCGTCCGTGACCCTATCCTTCAACCTGCCGGTGGGCGTGGCCCTGGGCGACGCCGTGGCGGCCATCGACAGGGCCCAGCAGGACATCCACCTGCCCGGCACCATCCGCGGCAGCTTCATGGGCACGGCCCAGGCCTTCAAGGCTTCGCTCTCGAACCAGCCGCTCCTGCTAGCCGCGGCCCTCCTGGTGGTCTACATCGTCCTGGGGATGCTGTACGAAAGCCTCATCCATCCCCTCACCATCCTCTCGACCCTGCCCTCCGCGGGCGTGGGGGCCCTGCTGGCCCTGCTGGCCTTCCGCACGGAACTGAGCGTCATCGCCTTCATCGGCATCATCCTGCTCATCGGCATCGTGAAGAAGAACGCCATCCTCATGATCGACTTCGCCATCGAGGTGGAACGCCGGGAGGGCAAGACGCCGGAGGAATCCATCTTCCAGGCCTGCCTGCTGCGGTTCCGGCCCATCACCATGACCACCCTGGCCGCCATGCTGGGAGGCCTGCCCCTGGCCATCGGCATGGGCGCCGGTTCCGAGCTGCGCCGCCCCCTGGGCATCGCCATCGTGGGCGGCCTCCTCTTCAGCCAGCTCCTGACCCTCTACACCACGCCCGTCATCTACCTCTACATGGACCGGGCCCGGCTGCGGTGGGAGCGGTACCGGGCCGGCCGGAAGGGTGCGGCATTCCTGGAAAAAGCCCTCCACGAATGACACGAAGGCTCACCAAGGCCACGAAGAAAAGCGCTGGTCACGGAAGACACGGAAGAAAGCTGGAAAACACGGAAAACGGCGCCGGGTGTCCGCTCCGAGAGCACTACGGCTTCTTCCGTGGAATTCCGTGCCTTCCGTGTCCAGCCTGTTCTTTCCCTTCGTGTCCTTCGTGGAGATCTGTTCACCCCGCTTGAGCCCTGCCCCCCGGGATGCGATCCTGTAGGGCTATGAAACTCGATCGGCTCGGCGACTTCCAACGCACCCACCGCAACGGCGACCTGCGCCTCGACCATGCGGGCCAGGCCGTCCGCCTGCTCGGCTGGTGCCGCCGGGTGCGGAACCTCGGCTCCCTGGTGTTCCTGGACCTCCGCGACCGCTGGGGCCTGGTGCAGCTGGTGGCCAACGAGGAGACCGCCGATCCCGAGCTGCTGGCCCGGCTCAAGGCCGTGCGCAGCGAGTTCGTGCTGGCTGTCGAAGGCCTGGTGGCCGAGCGCGAGAGCAAGAATCCCAACATGCCCACGGGCGACATCGAGATCCGCCTCACGGGCCTGAAGATCCTCAACACCGCGGCCCCCCTGCCCTTCCCCCTGGAGGACGAGGGCGTGGGCGAGGACCTGCGCCTCACCTACCGGTTCCTGGACCTGCGCCGCGAGCAGCTCCAGCGCAACATGATCCTCCGCAGCGAGGTGGCGAACCTCACCCGGAACCACTTCCGTGAGCTGGAGTTCATCGAGGTCGAGACGCCCATCCTCACCAAGTCCACGCCGGAAGGCGCCCGCGACTACCTGGTGCCCAGCCGGGTCCATCCCGGCGAGTTCTTCGCATTGCCCCAGAGCCCCCAGCTCTTCAAGCAGCTGCTTCAGGTGAGCGGCTTCGAGCGCTACGTGCAGATCTGCCGCTGCTTCCGGGACGAGGACCTGCGCGCCGACCGCCAGCCCGAGTTCACCCAGATCGACATCGAGATGAGCTTCGTGCGCCAGGAGGACGTCCAGGGCGTCATCGAGCCGCTCATGGTGAAGCTGGCCAAAATGGTCGGCAAGGACGTGACCGCGCCCTTCCCCCGCCTGCCCTACCGGGACGCCATGGAGTGGTACGGCTCGGACAAGCCCGACCTCCGCTGCGGCCTCAAGATCCAGGATGCCACCAGCCTCTTCGCCACCAGCGGCTTCAACCTCTTCCGGGCCGCCGCCGAAAGCGAAGGCCAGCGCCGTGTGCGCGCCCTCTTCTTCCCGGGCGAGGCCGCGGGTTCTCTGAGCCGCAAGGTGCTGGACGGCTACCAGGAGCAGGCCAAACAGATGGGCGCCGGCGGCCTCCCCTACGCCAAGTGGGGCAAGGACGGGCTCTCCAGCAGCTTCAAGAAGTTCCTCGACGAGGGCGCGGAAGCGGCCCTGAAGGACCACTTCCGCGCCAATGGCGAAGGACTGGCCATCTTCGCGGTGGGCACGGACGCGCAAACGTCCAAGGTCCTTGGAGACCTCCGCACCAAAATCGCGACGGACCTCTCCGCCCTTGAGAAAGACAAGGCGCTTTCCCATCTGTTCCACGACAAGAACGCCTACGCGTTTTTGTGGGTGGTGGATTTCCCCCTGCTGGAGTGGAGTGAGGAGGCTGATGCAGGAAGGGGGCGCTTCGTCGCCTGCCACCACCCCTTCACCAGCCCCCATCCCGAGGACATGGACCTGCTGGAAACGGATCCGGGCCAGTGCCGCGCCGTGGCCTATGACCTGGTGCTCAACGGCTTCGAGGTGGGCGGCGGCAGCATCCGCATCCATGATGCCGAAACGCAAAGCCGCATGTTCCGGACCATCGGCATCGGCGAAGAGGAGGCCCGCGCCAAGTTCGGCTTCCTGCTGGACGCCCTCAGCTACGGCGCCCCGCCCCACGGCGGCCTGGCCCTGGGCCTGGACCGGCTGGTCATGCTCCTGGCGGGCGAGGACAACATCCGCGAGGTCATCGCCTTCCCCAAGACCGCCCAGGCCCGCTGCCTCATGACGGACGCCCCCAGCCCCGTGGGCGAGCGCCAGCTCCGCGAGCTGCACCTCATGCAGGACGCCAAGCAGACCTACCGTGTGGGCGCCGTGTTCTTCGAATCCGCCGAGGGTGGGAGCCCGGAGCTGCGGGGCCAGGCCCTCCAGCAGATCGGCCAGATGACGCCCCGGCAGGCCCAGGGCCTCGTCACCCTCGACCCCAACGGCCAGATCCTCGACGCCCAGACCCTCAGCGGACCGACCTTCGAATTCTAAAGCCCCGGGAAAGCCGCGGAGCCACCCGGAGCCCGCCTCGATTCCCCTGGCCCGCATGGTCACCAGGGCTATTTTGGAGGCATGGGCACGACGCTGAACGTCCGTGCGGCCGCGGTGGCCGGGCATTTCTACCCGAGAGAATCCCGTGAGCTGGGCCGTGCCATCCAGGCGCTGATCGCCGGTGCGGCGGGCGCGATCCCTGGGATCGGACATCCCAAGGCCCTGCTGGTCCCCCATGCGGGCTACATCTATTCCGGGCCGGTCGCGGCCAGCGCCTACGCATGCTTGGCCCACCTGCGGGGCGCCATCCGGCGCGTGGTGGTGCTGGGGCCCACCCATCATGTGCCCGTATCCGGCCTGGCCCTGCCTGGAGTCGCGGCCTTCGATACGCCCCTCGGCCGGATCCCCGTGGATGAATGGGCCGCCGATCTCATCAGTCCCCTGCCCCAGGTCACGACCAGCCAGGCTGCCCATGCCCAGGAACATTCGATCGAGGTGCAGCTGCCCTTCCTCCAGCAAACCCTCGGGGACTTCCAGCTGGTGCCACTGGCGGTGGGCCACGCGGCCCCGGAGGCCGTGGCCGAGGTGATCGAGGCCCTCTGGGGGGGCCCGGAGACCCTGGTCGTCGTGAGTTCGGACCTCTCCCACTACCTTCCCTACGAGGTGGCCCGCAGCCGGGATCACGAGACCTGCGCCAGGATCGCGATCCTGGAGCCACTGGCCAGCCACGAGCAGGCCTGCGGGGCCACGGCCGTGAACGGCTGGCTCCTGGCCGCCCGCCACCACCATCTGACGGCGCAGCTCCTGGATCTGCGCAGCTCCGGCGATACCGCCGGCGACCGCGGCCGCGTGGTGGGTTATGCCGCGTTCGCGTTCACCCAGGGATCAGGACATGGCGACTGACCGGGGTCCGACCCTCCTGGCCATCGCCCGCGGCGCCATCGCGGAGCAGTTGGGACTGGAGCGGCCCCCTTTCGAACCGGCCCCTTGGCTGCTGGAACCCGGAGCCACCTTCGTCACCCTCACCAGCCAGGGCCTGCTGCGGGGGTGCATCGGGACCCTGGTCGCGAGGCGGCCCCTCCGCGACGATGTGGAGAGCAACGCCAGATCGGCAGCCTTCCACGACTCCCGGTTCCCTCCCTTGTCCCCGGAGGAGTTCGACCATACCGACCTCGAAGTGTCGCTCCTTTCGCCTCTGGAACCAGTCCCATTCGAAAGCCGTGAGCATCTGCTTTCGCTTCTCCGCCCCGGCGTCGACGGCGTGGTGCTGGAGTGGCGCGGGAGGAAGGGAGCCTTTCTTCCCCAGGTCTGGGAC
Organism: Geothrix sp.; assembly: GCA_036504495.1. GTDB lineage: Bacteria > Acidobacteriota > Holophagae > Holophagales > Holophagaceae > Geothrix. Next base: position 27,235 of record DASXVC010000026.1, on the reverse strand, counting down.
CAGCAGCCCGACCCGGAGGGCTTCCTGGCCCACCTGAACCAGAAGGCCGGTCTGTCCCTCGATTTCTGGAACGACGAAGCCCGCTTCTCCCGCTTCACCGTGACCCGGTTCCAGGGCGAGAAAGCCAGGGATGGCGCGCATGTCTGAACCCTCCTATCCCGGAGGTCGGCCCGCTGGCTGGCCCGCTCGCTGGTGGCACCGCCTGGAGGATGGGCGCCTCCAGTGCGACCTCTGTCCCCGGGACTGCAAACTGGGCGAGGGCCAGCGTGGCGCCTGTTTCGTGAGGCAGAACATCGGGGGTGCGATGAGCCTCACCACCTACGGCCGCTCCTCCGGATTCTGCATCGACCCCATCGAGAAGAAGCCCCTGAACCACTTCCTCCCGGGCTCGAGCGTGCTGTCCTTCGGTACCGCGGGCTGCAACCTGATGTGCAAGTTTTGCCAGAACTGGGATATCAGCAAATCGAAGGATATGGATCGGCTGATGGATCGGGCCTCCCCCGATGACATCGCCCGGGCCGCGGAGGCGGCCGGCTGCCGGAGCGTCGCCTTCACCTACAACGATCCGGTGGTCTTCGCCGAATACGCCATGGATACGGCCGATGCCTGCCATGCCCGGGGCATCAAGACGGTCGCCGTGACCGCCGGGTACATGCATGCCGAGCCCCGGCGCGCGTTCTACGCGAAAATGGACGCGGCCAACGTGGACCTCAAGGCCTTCACGGACGGCTTCTATTTCAAGCTTTCCGTGGCCCACCTCCAGCCTGTCCTGGACACCCTCCGCTACATCAAGCACGAAACGGGGACCTGGCTGGAAATCACGACACTCCTCATCCCGGGCCAGAACGACTCCGCCGGGGAGATCACAGAACTGTCGACATGGATCGCCCGGGAGCTGGGCCCGGATGTGCCGCTGCACTTCAGCGCCTTCCATCCGGACTACAAAATGACCGAGGTTCCTCCCACGCCCCCGGCCACCCTGACCCGGGCCCGGGAGACAGCCCTTTCCGCCGGGCTTCATTACGTCTACACCGGCAACGTGCACGATCTGCTGGGGGGGTCGACCTTCTGCCCAGCCTGCAAGGCCCCGCTCATCGTCCGGGACTGGTACCGGATCGAGGACCTTCGCATGACGTCCGATGGCCGCTGCCCGGCCTGTGGAACGCTGATCCCCGGGCATTTCGAGCAGGCGCTCCACCCCTTCGGCAACCGTCGCATCCCGGTTTCGATTCCCCACAGCGCCTGAGGCCTGGGCCGCCCTATGAACCCGGCATCGCCCGATGGCCGAGGTTCTGCCGGCCTGATTTCCGGGTATCCAAGGGGCCTGGTCCCTCTTTTTTCTCAATACGGCCAGGTCGAATATTCGGTTTTTGCATCGAAAATAATATTAACTTCAAATATTGTTTTATTTAAATGTTTTTCAACAAGAGCAAAATATTTCCCCTTTTATTGCCGCGAGCGCATAAAATGTTCCCCGAAATAATACATTATCTAAGGGTCATTTATGTCGCCGACCCGTTCGACCCCACTCACCAGATGGGTTCGCCGCTCAGAGCGACACGGATGCTCTGCCTGCCCTCCCCACGGCCTTGGTTCCGCGTCGGCATTCGCACGCGGAGCTGACGCCTTTTTCTCAAAGGAGTCTCGATGATGACTCATCGAACCGCTACTTCATCACTGGTCGTGGCGTTACTTGCCAGCGTGGGCCTCGTGGCCCAGACCACACCCAAGCCCGGGGACCTCGGCTTCACCCTCAAACTCCACGGGGGGGCCACGGCTGGGAACCTCAAGGACGACCTCCACGCCGAAAACATGCTCGGCCTGGGGGTCGAAGGTTCCTATGCCCTTTCCTCCACCGGATCGATCATCGGTGAGATCACCTTCAGTTCCTTCGGGGGTGGCAAGGGGTACGACAACACCAAGTTCTCTGGCCCGGTGTACATCGCCGGACCGGCCAGCACTGTGGGTGGCGTGCCCATCACGCTGCAAGTCCCCAGCTCGGCGGATTATCGGAAGAACACCCTGCAGGGCTTCTCCTTCCGCGGGGGCTACCGCGGAACCTTCTCGGGAATGTGGTCCTGGCAGGCCGGGTTATCGCTGGACGGCCTCAAATACCGGCAGGAGGCGAGCGGCCAGTTGCAACCGAAGGTGGGAACCACCGCCACGAATGCCGGCCCCTATGAAGGCTTCGCCCTGACGCCGACCAAGACCAAGTTGGGCCTGGGCGCATTCGCAGGTGTGAAAGTCCAGTTCTCCGACAACTTCTCCATCGAGACCAACCTGATCTCCGTGGGCTACGGCACCGCCAACTACCAGCCCTTCAGCTACACCGGGCAGACCCCCACCGTCGATTCCCAGACTCGGCACGGGGTGCTGCTCGAGGTGGCTTTCGGGCTAAAGCTCTGATCCGTCCTCTTGAGCCAACGCGAACATCAGGAGACCCGACACATGAGAATGCCAACCAACCTCACAGCCCTCGCTTTCCTGCTCGTCGCACCCAGCCTCATGGCCCAGGAGACGACAGGCACTCTGCTCGGCACCATCAAAGACCAGAGCGGCAAGCCGCTCGCCAGCGCCACCATCCGCCTGACCGGCGCCCAGATGCTCGGTGAGCGCAAGTTTGTCACGGGCCAGGATGGAACCTACAGGATCCCCCTCCTTCCGGCCGGGGCCTACGAACTCTCCGTGTACGCCCAGGGCTACATCGGCTCCAAGGCGACCTTCTACCTCAATGCGGGTTCCAACCTTCGGCAGGATCTCACCTTGAAGCTGATCCAGCAGGTGGGAACCACGGTGGAGATCGTGGCTTCGGCGGCCCAGGTCGACAAGACCGAAACCACCACCAAGACCAGCTTCTCCACCGACCAGCTGTTCCAGATCACCGGATCGCCCGTCCAGGGCGGCAGCATCGCCTACAACATCCTCGCCATCAGCCCCGGCGTGGTGGGCGCGGTGCAGTACGCATCGGTCCGCGGCGGTGGCCAGCAGGCCACCAACTACGTCGTCAACGGTGTTTCCCAGAGAGATAACGTCACCGGCCAAGCCCGCCTCGGCGACACCACGCTGGATGACACCATCGAAGATACAGCGGTCATCCAATCCCCCTTGAACGCCAAGAATGGCGGCAGTTCCTCGGGCCTCGTCTCCGTGGTGACCAAGCGCGGATCCAATGAATTCTCCGGAACCTTCCGCGCCAAGCTCAACAATGCCGCCTGGAGCGCCCTCCCCATTCCCTTCCGGAACCGCAATGGAGCCCTTTCCGGTTCGCCCCTTTATCAAGTGGATGATCTGAACCGGACCTGGGAGATCACCATCAGCGGCCCCATCATCAAGGACAAGCTGACCTTCCTCTATGGCACGCGCCTGACCCCCCAGGTGACCCAGTCCGCCACGGCCTTCAACCCGCCGGATTACGGCCTCACCAGCGTCCGGTACAACGGGGCGAACTACCCGTCGGCCCTCTACCAGGCCAACACCCTGGAGACCGCCGTCCAGAAGAGCACCTTCCATCAGTTCGAGCTGTTCTACCAGATCAACCAGAACCACTCGGTGGAATTGAACTACACCGAGGCGCCGGAATCCCTGCCGGACCTCCAGTACAACTACGTCACGCCCGACGCCAACATCATGCGCGTCCAGACCACCGACAAGCGGTTGTACTCCCTCGCCTACCGCGGCATCATCGGCTCGAACCAGCTGCTGGAAGTCCGGTACGGCAAGAACCGCAGCGACACCCAGTTCCCATCGGGTCCAGGGGTTCCTGTCACCTTGATGGCCGGCCCCACGGGCATGGCCAACCTGAATGAAATGTGGGACGCGGTCCAGAACGCCTACTACTCCAGCCCGATGACCAGCTTCGGCTGGTTCACCGCCGGAGGTGGCTCGGACACCCAGCCTGACAAGCGCTCGACCGAAAGCTTTGTCGCGAACTACAACATCGCCGCCGACTGGAAAGGCTCCCACAGCATCGACCTCGGCGTCGAACGGCAGCAACCCATCTGGGGAACCGTCTCGCGGAGCAACAGCTACCCCAACCAGTTCACCGCCCCAGGCCGGATCGACCCCAACTACGCCAACGCCGCCCTGGCTGGGAAGTACATCGTCTTCCCCTTCGGAGCCACCATCGACGGCTATACCTACAACGATGTGAACGATCCCTACGTCCAGGGCCTGGTGCCCACCTACACACGGTTCTTCGGGGCGGACCAGGCGGACGTGAAGAATCCCACGGATTCCATCTACGCCAACGACCTGTGGACGTTGAACGACCGCTGGAGCGTGATGGCCGGCCTCCGCTACGACCGCATGCAGCTCAAGGATGCCAGGGGCACCCGGGTGGACTCCAAGATGATCAGCCCCCGGTTCGAAGTGAAGTGGGATGTGAACGGTGATCAGAGGCGGCTCGTCAACCTGACCTATGGCCAGTTCCGGGGCCTCTTCAACGCGCGGTTCTACCGCACGTCCGTGGAAGGCCGCCGCAACAATCAGGAGACCTACCTGTGGACCTCAGGCACCGGCGAACAGCTCGTGGATTACGCAGCCGTCATCAATCCGGCGAATTACGGCCTGCTGACAAGCTTCCTCAACAGTGACATGTACGCCGTTGACCACAATTGGAAGCCCGAATGCAACACCGAGATCACCCTGGGCTACCGCAGGAGCTACGACACGGGCGGCTTCTGGCGGGCCACCATCGTCCACCGCAAGTGGACGGACCTCACCAATGCCTTCCCGGATCTCTCGAAGCCCCTCACGATCACGGACGGCCCCCTCTCCCTGGTGACCTACCTGCGCACCATGAAGAACGATCCGGATGCGAAACGCGAATACAACGGCTTCGAATTCGAGTTCAGCGCTCCGCTGACCGCCAACCTGCTGCTCGGCGGCAACTTCGTGTACTCCTCCCTGAAGGGCGACAACGTCTACGGGGATGGGACCGGCTTCGCCTCTTCGGTCCAGACCTGGGCTGAACAGGGGAACTTCCGCTACCGCTACGAGAACCTCGGGTATTCGAAGGATCGGTTCGAGCCTGTCGGCTACCTTGCGCAAAGCCGCCCGGTGGTGGTCAAGGCCTTCCTCACCTACCACGTCGAGGCCGGCCGCACCAAGTCCTCCGTATCCCTGCAGGGCGACTACATTTCCGGCGCCCGGGTGAACCTGGTCAACAACCTGAACCAGGACCCGAACCTCATCCCCTTCGTCAACGACGACACCAACCATCCCACCTCGATTCCCTTGTTCTGGAATGGCCGGGGGCAGTTCAGCCAGCCGGACACCTGGCACCTCAACCTGGTCTACAACTTCGATCTGGCCATCAAGGGCAAAGTGCACTTCTTCTGCCAGTTGGCCGTGAACAATGTGCTGAACAGCCAGATCCCGCTGTCCGTGACCTATGCCGGAAGCAGTACCGCCAGGGCCGCCTCGGCCTATGCCACCGGGTACCGGCTCGGGAACTTCACCCGCTACGGCACCCCCGTTGGCACGACTGCGGTAGACGGTGTGCGGACCCTCAACCTTGACCTTGGACTGAAGTTCTAACCTAGGGAGAACGCAAATGATGCAGCGACTCACCAAGATCGGGTTCGCGCTGGCTCTGGCCGCCTTCGGCACCAGCGGTTTGAAAGCGGCAGACGATGATACGGAATTCAGCGTCAAGGTCGGTCTCATCAACCCCCAGGGCGATCTGCGAACCATGACCAAGCAGCCTCTCGGATACGGCGGTGAGCTGGGGTATGACCTCAAACCCACCAAGGCCATGGGCATCGGCCTCGGCGTCAATGCCGGCTTTCTGCTTGCCCGGGGGAAGAAGGAGTCCTTCGAGACCTTCGATGCCAAGGCCACCTATGCGGGCCTGGATCTGATCTATGCCGCCGGAGAGACGCCCCTGACGATCCGGACCGGCCTCCAGCTGATCTCCTGGGATGTCACGTCCCTCCAGCCCGCCATCGGGACGGGGGCCCAGGGTGAAACCACCTGGAAACTCGGGTTCAGGTTCGGCCTGGAATACCGCATCACCAAGATGTGGTCCGTATCCAGCATGTACAACTTCAGCCACTGGAAGTCCGACACGACGGCCAACACCTCAAGCAACCCGTCCTTCGTCACGCTGATGGTTGGCTACAAGTTCTGATTCCGGGGCTCCAAGCGCCAGAAATGGCCGGAAAGGGGGGAGGGGTTCACCCTCCCCTCTTCTGTTTCGGCGCTGCCAGTGCGCCCCGGATCCCACAGCCCACGCGGGTCCGATCAAGCCGGAAACGCCGGGCGGCTCTGTGCGACAATCGTCTCTGACGACGATGAGCGACAAGGAACCCCATGACCGCAGCGCCCGGAAAAGCTCCCAAGAAGGAAAAAGAAAAGAGGCAATCCCCCGAGGAGCGCCTTGAAGCCCTGCGCTACAACCACATGATGTACGGCCCGACGGCAGGGGAAATGAGGCCAGCCCCGAAGAAGATCAATTACGGATCCTCCTACCTCAACCACCCCAAGTTCCAGAGCCTGATGACTGCTTTCAAGAAGGGGCAGCCCTATCAATTTGATGTCACGGATAAGGGCAAGGCCTACGTCATCTCGACCGATGGGGCGCACATATCCTTCGATGGGAAAGTCATCTATTACACCCGCCCATTGAACAAGCACGAAGACAACCTGCTTCTGGACAGACCGGCCACGATCCAGTACCAGAGTGTCGATGCCCTGATCCACTTTGTCTTCGCGGTTCTGCGCCATCTTTCAGAGCTTGGAGCGCCCCGGCTGTCTTATCTGAACCACCAGTTCTACTATGAATCCGAAACCCTGGACACCGGTGTCGCGGAGCAGGGGCCCAACCTCCTGATCGGGTGCTTCAAGCACAACAAAGTCCAGGAAAAGGCCCGAAAGTAGGACATGGAAGAGCGGATGCGGCCTGGTCTCCGGGCCTGCCCCGGACGGCAGCCATGACCCTCACCCTCCGCCACAGGGCCCAGGCCATCCTCCGCGAGGCGGGCTGGGACCTAGCGCCACCGCCGGTGATCTGGTCGCCGCGCATGGCGCGGTGCGCGGGGCTCTTCGTCATCGAGAAGGATTCGCGGGGCAAGTGGCACCCGGAGATCCGCCTCAGCATTACCCTGCTGCGCCGGCGGGACTGGCCCTGGCCCCAGCAGGTGTGCGGGATGAACTGCCACACGCCTGACGACATCCAGCGGCGCATCCTGGAGCACGAGCTGATCCACTACAAGCTCTGGATGGACCGGGAGAAGGACTGGGGCCACAGCGAGCGGTTCCGGCAACTGGCCTGGGAGGTGTTCGGGCACCAGAGCATTACCCACGGCATCGGTACGGAGCCCGATTAGCCCTGCGCGCGAGTTCGGCATGATTCGCTCCCTGTGGGGCCCCGCTCCGCAGGCTCCCCCGGAGCCTGCTCTGCGACCCACATGGTCGCGACCCACAGCATCGGTACGGAGCCCGATTAGCCCTGCGCGCGAGTTCGGCATGATTCGCTCCCTGTGGGGGCCCAAGAGTAGACTCCTCGCATGACCGCCTGGGACCCTGCCCTGCTGGCTACGCCGCGACTCACGCTCGGCGAGGACCGCCTTCCTCCTGCGCACAAATTGTTCGCCCTGCGCACGCTGCCCATGGGCGAGATCCGGGCCGTGGGCTTCGACATGGACCACACCCTTGCCCGCTACCGGGCCCCGGAGATCGACGAACTTGCCTTCAAGAAGGCCGTCCGCCTGTTGGTGCGGGAGCGCGGCTGCTCCACATGGCTCCTCGAGACCGAGTACGATCCGGCCTTCGCGGTGCGTGGCCTGGTGCTGGACGGCCTGCGGGGCAACCTCCTCAAGCTTAATCGCGAGCGCCAGGTGGTCCGGGCCTGCCATGGCAGCCGCGCGATGTCGCGCCTGGAACTGGATGCGGTCTACAGCCGCCGCCGGCTGTCCACGACCGCCAAAGGGTTCCGCAGCATCGACACCCTCTTCGAGATCCCCGAGAGCCACCTCTACGCCCGCATGGTGGATGGATTCGACCAGGGCATGCTGAAGGCCGAGAACTACCTCCAGCTCTTCCGGGACGTGCGGTGGGCCATCGACACGGCCCATCGCAACGGGGAGATGAAGGCGGAGATCCTGGAGCATCGCCATTTCTTCATCACCCAGGATCCCCAGCTGGCCCTGGCCCTGGACCGGCTCAAACGCGAGGGCAAGAAGCTCTTCCTCCTCACCAACAGCGAATGGAGCTTCACCGACGGGGTGCTGGGCCACCTGCTGGACGGCCAGGATGAGGCCCGCCCCCGCTGGACGGACTACTTCGACCTGGTGGTGGTGAGCAGCCGCAAGCCAGCCTTCTTTCTCGATGCGCCGGAGCCCGTGCCCCTGGAAGGGCGGCCCCGCTGCTTCACGGGCGGCCATGCCGCCTGGCTGGAGGCCCAGCTCGGGGCCGAGGGCGAGCAGATCCTCTACGTGGGCGACCACATCTACGGCGATGTGCTCCGGTCCAAGAAAAATGCCTCCTGGCGGACCCTGCTGCTGGTGCCGGAACTGGAACGCGAGCTCAAGCTCCTGGAGGCCCGGAACCAGGACATGCGCGATCTGGTACGCCTGGAAACCATCCGGCGCCGGACCCTCCGCCGGGCCTCGGTGCTCATGGACCAGTGGAAGCGCAACCGTGTTCGGCGTCATGTGCTGGGGCCCCGCCTCAGCCCGGAGGCCACGGTCGCCCTCGATCACGAGGCCGCCCACCTGGCCAGCAGCGCCGAGGCCCTCCAGCGGCGGGCCGAATTGCAGAGCCTCGAGCTGGATACCCTCACGCGCTCCGTGGAGGCCGCCTTCAACCCCATGTGGGGGCCCATGTTCCGGGATCGCGACGAGCAGACCCGCTTCGCGGACCAGATCCAGCAGTTCGCCTGCGCCTATACGGGGCGGGTCGGCAACCTCTACATGTACGACCCCAACGCCACGATCTATGCGCCCCTGCCCACCCTTCCCCACGAGCGGATGGGGTGATCACGCGTCGCGGCCCGCGGGAATCCTAAAACGCACTCTTAGAAATCAGATCCCAGCAGCCGGTCGAGAACGCCTTTCAGTTCCGCGCTGGTGAATGGTTTCTTGAGGAAGTCCGAAAACCCCTGGGCCACCGCCTGTTCCCGGGACGCGGGCAGCGCGTAGCCGCTGCAAAGGACTCCCGGCAGGTCCGGGCGGAGTTCCCGCATGGCCTTGAAGGCCTCCACCCCGCCCATGCGGGGCATGGTGGCATCGAGAATCACAAGGTCGAAGGCTTCGGGCCGGCGGCTGAAAACCTCCATGGCTTCCTGGCCGTCGGAGGCGGACACCACGTCCAGCCCGAACCAATCCTGGAGCATCTCCGCCATCACGGACCGGAGCTCAGCTTCGTCATCCACCAGGAGAACCAGGTTTCGGGAAGACCGGCTCACGAGCTGCGTGACCGGATCCGCATCGAGGCTTTCCGGGGAGGGGAGGAGTACCCGGAACACGCTGCCCACCCCGGGGATGCTCTCCACCTGGATGCCGCCCCGGTGCCCCCGCACGATGCCCAGGGCCGCGGGGAGCCCCAGGCCGCGGCCCATGTCCCGGGTGGAAAAGAAGGGATCGAAAATCCTCGGCAGGGTGGCGGCATCGATGCCGTGGCCCTGGTCCGAAACCTCCAACATGGCATAGAGCCCCGGTTCCACAGGCTCAGACCAGTGCCCCGTGGCGAAGTCCTGGGAGGTCACCTCCCGCATGGAGGTCCGCACACGGATGCTGGCTCCGGCGGAGCAGGCCTCTTGAGCATTGGTCACCAGGCCCTCCACCACCCGGCCCATAAGGAGGGGGTCCATCATGACCCTGGGCAGCAGGGGCGCCAACTCCAAGGTCACAGCCAGTCCCGCCCGGTCGAGGGTTTCCCGGACGACGCTCGACAGGTCCACGGGTTCCGGGCGGCGAAGGTCGCCACCGGAGCAGTGGAGGATGTCGCGGCTGAGCCGGGAGGCCCGATCCAGCGCCGTCTGAAGGCGGTCGAGATGGACGCCCGCCTGGCCGCTCCCCGGCGGCATGGCCCGGACCATCTCCAGGTTGGACATCATGGCCTGGAAGATGTTGTTGAAGTCATGGGCGAGGCCCCCGGCCAGCAGGCCAAGGCTTTCCATCTTGTGCGCCTTGACCAGGGCGGTCTCCGCCTGCCGGGCCCCGGTGACATCCACCATGGAGCAGACCGCGCCGTAGATGGCGCCGCTCTGGTCCCGGAGGGGCGTGGCATAGGCCATCAGGTGGCGCCGCTCCCCGTTTTCGAACACCAGATCCAGGGCCTGGTCGCGGATGTCCTCCCCATGCATGGCCGCGCGCTGCATGGGCATCTCATCCGCGGCCAGCTCCCGGCCTTCCCGCAGCAGGTGGAAATGGGTGGGCATCTCCCCAGGCGGCGCCGACTGGGAGTGGTTCGCCTGGGGCGACATCCGGAGGAGCGCCGCCGCGGCGGGGTTTCCGTGGATGACGTGGCAGAGGGGATCCTCCGCGATCCAGGTGGGAACCGGTGTGGCGGCCATGACAGCCGTCACCTTGTCCGCGACGGCCTTGGCCTGGGCCCTGGCCACCTCCAGCCCCTCCGCTTGGGCCGCCTTGGACTTGAAGATGCCCTGAATGAGCAGAACCCCCGACAGCATCAGGGCCGAGATCACCAGGCCCAGCAGCTCGTTCGGCAGCAGCTGGCCGGGAGGGCCTGCCTCCAGCAGCTGCACCAGCACGTAGAGCCGCCGGAATGCCATCAGCGCCAGCCCTGTGGACAGCAGGAGCCAGGCCAGCGGCCGGCCTGCCGTCCGGTTGATGCGCAAGGCGAATCCGGCCGCCGCGATCTGCAGCAACACCGACAGGAGGATGACGGCAAGGTTGATCACAAGGGACTGCTTCCAGCGAGTCTATCGACACCGCCACCCGGTCGGGTAAACGCCAATCACACTCGGAGGTGGTTTGCAGCCTTCGCCCCGGCGATCACCCGCCGGATCGCCGCCACCACCTGATCCTGATCGGCCTCGGTCAGGCCGGGCCAGAGTGGCAGGCTCAGAAGCCGCTCGCCGCTCCACTCGGTGTGCGGCAGGCCCTCCTTGGGCAGGTGCTGGGGGTTCGCAGCGTAGAAATCCCGGTACCAGGGGTGGATGTGGGCGGGGCGGTAGTGGATGCCCGTGCCGATGTTCTCCTCCTTGAGGGCCGCCACGAAGGCGTCGCGGTCCATGCCTAGCTTCTCGGGGTGGATGCGCAACACGAAGAGATGGAAGCAGTGGCCATGCACGGTATCGCCGGGCCAAGGCAGCATCACTTCGTCCAGATCCTTCATCAGGTCGAGGTAGCGGTGGAACAGCACGCCGCGCCTCACGTTGAACCCGTCCAGCTTGTCGATCTGATGCAGACCCATGGCCGCCTGGAGGTCCATGAAGTTCGCCTTCCGGGCGGGCTCGTACACCTCCGTATGGGGGCTCCCTTCCTTGGCGAAGCGCTTCCAGGCATCCCGGTCGATGCCGTGGAAACGCAGGCGCTTGATGCGGCTTTCGTAGTCGTCGTTGAAGAAGGCGATGGCGCCGCCCTCGCCCGTGGTCATGTTCTTGTTGGGGTGGAAGCTGTAGACGCTCATGATCGAGCGCGGGTTGCCGCCGATCTTGGTGCCCTTGTAGTGGGCGCCCATGGCCTGGGCCGCGTCCTCGATGACCCAGAGGCCGTGCTTCTCCGCGATGGCCCAGATCGCCTCCATGGGGCAGGGCAGCCCCGTCAGATGGACCGGGATGATGCCCTTGGTGCGGGGCGTGATGGCGGCCTCGAGCTTCGCGGGATCGATGTTCAGCGTGACGGGATCGATGTCCACCAGCACCGGCACGCCGCCCTGGAGCACCACCGTGCTGAGGGTGCTCACCCAGGTCAGCGACGTGGTGATGACCTCGTCGCCGGGCTGCAGATTCAGCACCTGCATGGTGATCTCCTGGGCCGTGGTGGCGCTGTTCATCACCAGGCAGTGCGGCACCCCGTTGTAGGCCTTCAGCTTTTCCTCGAAGGCCGCCGATTTGGGCCCCGTGGTGATCCACCCGCTGTTGATCGTATCGATGATCTCCGCGATCTCCTCTTCACCGACCATGGGGCGCGTGAAGGGAAGGAAGTGGGGACGGCGGTGGTAGGACATGGGGGCTCCGGTCATCGAAGCGGCCATTGTGCCACGGCCGCCTCAACCGCCTAGAGCGTGGTCTGCGGCTCACGTTTTTCACCTATCGCGGATCGCCAGATCCGCGCATGGAACGGGCGCCCGTCAGAGCCTTCACGATCATGCGATCGGCATCGTGATCCGGAGGGTGCTGCCCTTGCCCAGGCCATCGCTGGTGAGGCTGATGGTGCCGTTCATCATTTCCATGAGGTGCTTGCAGATCACAAGACCGAGGCCCGTGCCGCCGTACTCGCGGCTGTGGCCGCCTTCGGCCTGGGCGAATTTCTGGAAGAGGCGGATCTGCGCCTCGGCGCTCACACCGATGCCGGTATCCACCACCGTGAGGGCGATGACGCCCGGGCGCCGCTCCACCTGGATGCCGACGAACCCCTCCTTGGTGAACTTCAGGGCATTCGACAGCAGGTTCAGGAGCACCTGTTTGAGGCGGCTGGGATCCACCATCACTTCGGGGATGTCCACCATGTCGGGCCATTCCAGGACCACGCCGGGCCGGCGCGGATAGGCCTCCGCGATGGGTTTGACCTCCTCCAGCAGCACGCCTAGATTGAAGGGCTCGGGATGGACTTCCAGGCGGCCTGACTCGATCTTCGCCAGATCCAGGATGTCGTTGAGGAGCCCCAGCAGGTGCAGGCCGGAGGAGTAGCTGTCCTGGAGCATGGACCGCATCTCCTCCGCATCGTCGTACAGGCCGTCCATGACCAGGCGCGTGAAGCCGAGGATGCCCGTGAGCGGCGTGCGGAGCTCATGGCTGGTGAGGGCCAGGAATTCGCTCTTGAGCTGGTCAGCCTCGCGCAGGGCGTCATTCACGCGCTCCAGTTCGAGGGTCTGGCGCTGGAGCGCATCCCGCTGCTCTGAGAGATCGCGGAACAGCCAGGCGTTGTACAGCGAGATGGCCGCCTGGCGCTGGAGGATGGCGATGGTGTCCTGTTCCTCTTCTTCGAGCCGCCGGTCCGCGGGCATGGCCAGGACCGCAAAGCCCAGCAGCAGGAGCTGGTGTTCGAAGGGGACGAAGTACAGCGAGGCGCCTTCGGGCCCCTGGAGCCCTGCGAAGGCTCCGCCCACGGCTGGGGCGTCCAGCCATTGGCTCTGGAACAGCACCAGGGGTGTGTCTGGAAAGGGGTTCGGGGCCGGGAGCTTCATGGCCGACCATTGGGCGCGGGTGAGCCCGGCGCCTTCTTTCGGCACATAGCCCGAGCCGCCGTCCTCCAGCGTCCACACCACCGCGCGCGGGCAGTGGAATTCCTGGGCCAGCACGTCCAGGACCACGCTGACCACCTGGCCGCCCTTGGACGTGGCTGCCAGGATTTCCGACACGTGCTGGAGCACCTGCATCTGGTGGGAGCGGCGGCTCAGCTTGGCCCGGAGGTCCCGGGATTCGTGCATGGCCTGGGTGAGCTGCCGCTGGGCCTGCATCAGTTCGGCCAGCAGCTCGGCGCCCTGGGGCCGCGGAGCCGGACTCCCGGGGACCTGCTTGGGCCCGGAACTCGCCATCGCCCCCGGGGGCGCCGGCTTCGGGCCCGAGTCCGCCTTGGGGGGCGGGGGGATCGGTTTCGGGCCGGAGGATGGATTCCAGGTAGACATCGGACTCCAGGATGGCCCCATGCGATGACACTGCCAAGATGGAGCCATGGCCAACCGCGCCCAGCCCCTCTCGCTGCAACGGATCATCTTCCTGTCCGTGTCCATGGTCCTCTGCCTCCAGGTCGGGTGGTGGATCCGTCTGCAGATCCGGGAATCCGGCCGCCTGCTGGAAGTGAGCGCCCGGGCTCTGAAGGCCGGGCGGGCCGAGGCTTGGCAGATGGACAGCCTCCGGCTGCTTGCCTCGCCACACACCCAGCCGGACCCATCCTCCAAGGAAGGGGCCGTGGAAGGGCACTATCCGGCCCTACCGAGCCTGGCGGAACGCCGGCAGGCCATCCAGGCGGCCTACCCCCAGGTCGAGCTGGTTCCCCGGCCCATGGCGCCGGATGATCCGATCCTGCTGGACGGGGCCGCCTACCTGACCCTGCGCCCGGCGCCCCTGCGGGAACTGGAGGACCAGCGCTGGCATGCGGTCTTCCGGGCGGGCACCGAGGGCGCCTTCATGGTGTCGGCCGTGCTGTTCGGGTTCGTCCTCCTGTACCGGAAGCTGTCGGAGGAACTGGACCTCAAGCTCCGCCAGCGGAACTTCACCTCCGCCGTCACCCACGAGTTGAAGACCCCCATCGCCTCCCTGCGGGTATGGACGGAGACCCTCTTCACGCGGGACCTGGGCCAGGAGCAGCGCCAGCGGATCCGCGACCTCATGGAGAAGGATCTGGAGCGCCTGAATGAGCTGGTGGGCAACCTGCTCGATGTGGCCAGGGCCGAATCCGGGAGCCTCGTCCTCCACCTGGCACCCCTGGAGTTGGGTCCCTGGTTGAGGGGCGTCTGCGAAAGCATGGACCATCGCCTGGGCCCCGGCGCCCTCGGCCTCAAGCTCGAATGCACCCCCGACTCCCTCTGGGTGGACGCGGACCCCAAGGCCCTGGGCACCGTCATCGAGAACCTCCTCTCCAATGCCTACAAGTACTCGGCCGAACCCCGGCAGACCACCGTGACCCTGGATGGCGACGGCGAGGATGTCCTCATCGTGGTGAGCGACCAGGGCCACGGCCTCAGCGCCAAGGACCTGCCCCGGGTCTTCCACCGCTTCTTCCGGGTGGGTGACGAGATGACCCGGCAGGTGGCGGGCACGGGATTGGGGCTCTTCCTCGTGAAGGAGATCGTGACCAGGCACGGCGGTGAGGTGCGGGTCGCCAGCCGCGGCCCCGGCTTCGGTTCGGCCTTCACCATCCGCCTGCCCCGCCAGGGCGCCCCGGAGACACCATGATCCCCGCGCCAGGATCTGCCGAGCCAGCCCTGGTCCAGGCCGCGGCCCTGGGGGATCCCCAGGCCTTCGAAGCCCTGGTCCGCCCCCACCTCGGCATGCTGTTCCGGGTCATCGACCGCATCCTCGGCAACGAGGCCGAAAGCCAGGACGCCCTCCAGGACGCCCTCCTCACGATCCTCCGGGAACTGCCGGGTTTCCAGGGCGCCAGCAAGTTCAGCACCTGGGCCTACCGCATCTGCGTGAACCAGGCCCTCATGGCCCGCCGGAAGCGGATCCGCCGGCGGGAGGATGCCATCGAGGATCTGATGCCACGTTTCGGGGACGACGGGCATCACATGAACGTGGACACCATCCTCGACTGGAGCGAGGACGCGGAGGCATTGATGAAGGTCGAACAGGATGAGCTGAAAGCCAGGGTCCGGGCGGGCCTGGATCGGCTGTCCGACGACCAGCGCGCCGTCTTCGTCCTGCGCGACCTCGAGGGCTGGAACACCGAGGAGATCGCCAGCCACCTGGGCATCACCCGCGAGCTGGTCCGCCAGCGGGTGCATCGTGCCCGCCTGGCCCTGCGGGCGCTGCTCCCGGAGTTTGGATCGCGGCTGGCGGAGGATTCATGAGCCTGTTCATGCCCACCTGCGCCGAAGTCGTCGGCCTGCTCACAGATTATGAAGAGGGGGCCCTGGGTCCCCTCGACTGGTTTGGTTTGAAATTGCACCTGAGTCTCTGCCCACCTTGCCGTGCCTTCCTCGACGGCTTCCACCGCGCGCCGGCCCTGCTCCGCGAGCTCTGGGCCGAGGCCCCCGCGCCCGCGGCCGAACAGGCCTTGGCCGGGGCCCTCACGGCCCTTCGCGAAGGCCGCGTTCCCCGCGGTCCCCTGCATCATCCGGAGGACGAGGCCTGGCGGGCCCTCGAATCCGGCGGTGACGCTTTCACCGCCCTGCTGCTCCGGGTGCACCTCGGGCAGTGCGACGCCTGCCGGAGCGCACACAGCACCAGCGAGGCCATCGAGACCCGTGGCCCCTCCGGCGCCGGCATCCCCGAAGGCCTCCGGCCCCACCTGCCCCCCGAGGCACACTGGCGCTGGACGCGCCGGGGCCTTGGCGGCGCCCACGTGGCCCAGCTTCTCCAGGACCCCGCCACCGGCGCCACCCTGAACCTCGCCCGCATGCCCGGCGGAATGAGCATGCCCGTCCACGGCCATGGCGGCTCCGAGCTGTCCTTGGTCCTCTCCGGGACCTTGCAGGACGGGCCCGCCCACCTGGGTCCCGGTGACTGGCTGGCCTGCGGTCCCGGACAGCAGCATGGGCCCACCGCTGGCCCAGGCGCCGAATGCTGGGCCCTCCTCCGCATCGAAGGCGGCATCCGCTTCACGGGATGGCGGCGCGTCCTGGGGGCCGTGGGCTGAGGTGACTTCCATTCTGTAAAATCAAGGATCTCCACGAAGGGCACGAAGAAAAACGAGGGCACGAAAGTTTTGTCCAGAGAAGATCCTTCGTGTCCATTCCTGCGCCCGAAGGGCGTATTCGTGCCCTTCGTGGAGGTCTGTTAAGGCTGAGATGGGCCGGTGGTTGCAGCCGTGATCCAATGGGTCATGACCGGACATAGAGATCGTTTGCGGGGCGCGGCCCTGGTGGCCCTGGCGGCCCTGCTTTGGAGTTCCAGCGGGCTCTTCATCAAGGTGCTGCCCCTGGGCGCGCTGCAGATCGCCTTCGCCCGCAGCCTGGTGGCGGCCCTCACCATCGCCCTGGTGGTGAAGCTCCGCGGCGGGCGGCCCTTCCCGCGGCCCGATGCGCTGGCCCTCGCCTGCGCCATGTCGTACGCCGGCGTGCTGGTCTTCTTCGTGGCCGCCACCAAGCTCACCACCGCGGCGAACGCGATCTTCCTCCAGTTTTCCGCGCCCATCTACCTGGTATTCCTGGAACCGCGCCTCGCCGGGCGCCGGGTGGCGGGGCGGGACCTCATCGCCGTGGCCATCTGCCTGGGCGCCATGGCCCTCTTCTTCATCGGGAAACTGGGCGCGGGCACCCTCGCCGGCAACCTCCTCGGCGTGGCCTCGGGCCTTTGCCTCGCCCTCTTCTCCCTGACCCTCAAGCTGCAGCGGGACCGTCGCCCGGAGGCTGATCCCATCGGCGCCATCATCCTCGGGAATCTGCTGGTAGCCGCCCTTTGCGCGCCCATGGCCCTGCGCGGCTTCCACCCCACTGCGATCCAGGGCGGCATCCTGCTCTACCTGGGCGTCTTCCAGATCGGCATTGCCTACCTGTTTTTCAACGCCGGCATGAAACATCTCTCGGCCACCGCCGCCGTGGTGACCGGAACCCTCGAAGCCGTCCTCAATCCCATCTGGGTGTTCCTGGGGATCGGAGAGCGGCCCTCGGCCTGGGCCCTGCTGGGCGGGGCGATGATCCTCGGCACCATCGTCTGGTACAGCCTGCCGCCTTCCGCGCGGCGTAGGTTTCATACCATTTCGCCTTGAAGGAAAAAGATCACCGTCAAGGCGCCAAGAAGCCAAGAACTGAAAAGGGCTGGTTGGTTGCTCTACTTGGCGCCCTTGGCGTCTTGGCGGTGGATATTCTTCCTGGGTATTAGCCCCGCTGAGCCACCCGCATCTCCACCACCCCGGTGGTGAAGGGCACCAGCAGCACGCCCGCCGCCAAGGCCACCACCCCGTGCCAGCCCCCGAGGTGGTAGGCGTGGCCACTGAGGGTGATGCCCGCCGCCCCGCCCAGGTAGTAGAACAGAGTGTAGAAGGCATTGGCGCGCCCCCGCCCCGCGCTGAGCTTGCGATTCAGGGCGCCCGCCGCGGACGCGTGGATGGTGAAGAAGCCCGCGCAGACCAGGGCCAGTGCCAGGGCCATGGCCCAGCCCTGCGGAATGAGCGTGACCGCGAGCCCGGCCCCGAACACCAGGGCCCCTGCCACCATGGCTGTGCCGTTGCCGATGCGGTTGCTGAGGCGCCCCGCCAGGGGCCCCACCACCACGCCCACGATGTAGGACAGGTAGAGCAGCGTCACGGCCCGGGTGGACCAGTGGAAGGGCGCCCCGTGCAGGTAGAAGGGCATGTAGTTGAAGACGGACGAGAAGACGAAGAAGGCGCCGCCGCTCACGCAGTAGATGCGGAACAGGTCATGCCGGAACAGCACGTCGCGGAAGCGCACGGTCTCTGTCTTGCGGACCTCCTCGTGATCCTCCTCAGGCAGTCCCGCATAGGCCGCCAGGGTAGCGGCCAGCAGCATTGCGGCGGCCATCAGGAAGGCCCAGCGCCAGTGGGCCGGGGGCAGCACGAAGCCGCCCAGCAGACGGCCCGCCAGCCCGCCCACCACCGTCGCGGACACATAGGATCCCATCACCACGTTGAGCCGGTCCGCCGGCATCACCTTGGCCAAGTAGGCGGCCAGACAGGTGGTGAGGGCCGGCACAAAGAGCCCCTGGATGAAGCGGGCGGCCACCAGCAGCGGCAGGGTGGGGGCCAGGGCCGAGGCCACCCCCGCGGAGGCGACCACCAGGCCGCCCGTGAGCAGGATGGGACGGATGGCCATGCGGTCCGCCAGGGCGCCGAAAGGCAGGTTCGCCAGGGCGATGCCCAGCACCACGGCCGATACCGTCAAGGAGGCCGCGCCCTCGCCCACGCCGAAGGTCTGGCGCAGCACCGGCAGTACCGGCTGGGGGATGTAGACCGTGGTGAACACCGCGCTGACCAGCGCGAAGACCAGCCACTGGAGGCGGGAGAGGGGATCGCGGGGCATCAGGCGGCAGGGAAAGGAACAGGCACGACAGCTCCGGGCGATGGTTCCAGCATAGCGCCGCGCCCCTCCTGCGGCCCTGCTTGGACTGAGCGGGAAGGAGAATGTGAGCCACGGATGAACACGAATTCACACGGATGAAAAAGAGAGGCACGCCTCGGTCGCTGTGGACACCTGTGGTTATAAGGCAACTGAATCACGCAGAGGGCGCGGAGGGCCGCAGAGAGCGCAGAGGCGCGCCGCCCCACCCGCATGGGCCCGCCGCAGGCGGCCTCCGGCTTGGCCGGAGGTCAGGGGAGGCGCCAGGGCCGGGTCTCCTTAAAAGGACACGACCCTGGCGCCTCCCCTGAGCCCATGTGGACGGAACGCGCTCCCCAGGCATCCCAAGCGTGATTCTTCAATCCGTGCAGATCCGTGAAATCCGAGGCTGATGTTTGCTTTTCTCTGCGCCTTCTGCGGTCCTCGGCGCACTTTGTGTTCCAACGCTTTGGCCCCAGGTGCCGCAGCTGGATTCAGACCTCGGTGGCGAGGCGGTAAAGCTCGGAGGCGGATACGCCCAGGTGCTTGGCAAGCGGCTTCACGGCTTCGCGGAGGGTCATGCCGCCTTCCCGGGCGGCGGCGAGGTAGGCCTTGGCCCAATCCGGCAGGGTGGCGCCATGGAGGGCCGCCTCCGCTTCCGTGACCAGCCGCTTGGCTCCGGCGCCCGCCAGCACCAGCACCATCTCGCCCCGATCTTCCCGGCCCAGCTGGGCCGTCACCTGGGCGGGGGTGCCGCGGTACCAGGTCTCATGCAGCTTGGTGAGTTCCCGGCCCAGGGCGATCTCCCGGCCCGGCATCAGCGCCTCCAGGTCCGAGAGCGTCTCGTGGATGCGGTGGGGCGTCTCGAAGACGACCACCGTTTCCTCCTCAGCGCCGAGCTTCTTCAGCATGGTGCGCCGTGGCTCACCACGGTTGGGCAGGTAGCCCCAGAAGCTGAAGGCATGGCAGGGCAGGCCTGAGGCCACCACCGCCAGCAGCACGGCCGAAGCGCCGGGCAGCACCGTCACCTTGGCCCCCGCGGCCCGGGCGGCCCGGGCGATCTCGAAACCCGGATCGTTGATGCCGGGCATGCCCGCATCGCTGCAGTAGGCCACGGTGCGGCCGGAGCTCAGCTCCAGGCCCAGCCGTTCGAAAGCGGCGGCCCCGGCGTGGTCGTCGAAACGCAGCAGGGGCTTGTCGATCCCCAGGTGCTTGAGCAGTCCACCCGTACGGCGGGTGTCCTCGCAGGCCACCAGATCGGCTTCCGCCAGGGCCTCCTTCGCGCGATCCGTGAGATCGCCCATGTTGCCGATGGGAGTGGGGACGAGGATCAAGTGGCCGGTCATGCCTTCATTCTGGCAGGCCGGGCGGAGGGCGCCGCATCCGCAGCCCCCCTTCCGCCCGGATCCTGAAATCTACTTCGCAGCTGCGGCCTTGGGAGCGGGCTTGGCCGTCCAGACCTTCCAGAACTCGGAGTCGGCGGCGAGGTCGCCGGCATCCGGGTAGCTCATCTTGGGGTCCACGGCCAACAGGTGGGCCTCCTCCCGCAGGAAGCAGTCGGCGACAAGCTTCGAGAGGCCCTTGAGTTCCTCGGGGCCCGCGGCCTTGGCCATCTTCTCGTCATCGGCCATGGTCGCATCCGCGTCGGCCAGGCTGTGCAGCGGCACCACCCAGAGGAACGTGGGATTGGCGGTCCCGGCCACGGCCTGGTAGACGCCCCACCGGGGCTTCAGGCCCGCCTTCTCATAGAGCTCGGTGTATTTCTTCGCGCCGGCCGTGAACTCGGCGTCGTGGCCCGGCTTCACCTGGATCATGGAGGTCCAGTAGAAGCGGGGCGCCATGTTCCCGATCTCCCGGCTGAGGTCTCCGCGCAACACGTAGGCCGCGCTGCTGTAGTTCGTGATGTATTCGGCATCCTTGACCCCCAGCGCCTCGACCTGGGCCTTGAGGGCGGGGTGCTTTTCCATGTAGGTCTGCTGAGCCTCCATGCCTGCGAGGGAATCGTAGAACCACACCCACCAGGCCTGATTCGGGCCGACCACCGGCACCAGGCCCAGGAAGTGGTAGGGGCTCTTCGCCTGGGCGAGGGCCTTGGACCAGGCGAACTCGTTCTTCTGGTGGGCGGCCTCCTTGCCGGGTTTCACGTCCTCGACGCCGATGCGCAGGACCTTGGGCCAGGCCGGGACCGGCGGTTCGCCAGCCGCGAGGGTGGCACCGAGGGAGAGGCAAAGCAGGATTCGGGTGTCCATGGGCTCCTCCTTGAGTGAGGTCCATGAGGCTACGCCAAAACGTCTTAGATGATCTCTTTTTTTTAAAACCGATTATCAATAACTATATGAAATCAAAATCGATCAACACGAATCACGTAACCCGCTCCAGCTGCCGTTCGCTGCGGATCAGCCGGCTGTAGAGCATGCCCGTGTGGTACCAATGAAGGAGGAAGGCTTCGTGGGCCGCCCGCTCCCACCAGCGGAAACTTCCGGATCGGGGCGGGCATCCGGGTGCCGGGCTGCACTGGACGTCCAGGTCCAGGCCCCGGGCCGTGGCCTTGGCCCGCGTGAGGTGCAGGGGGTCCGAGACCAGCAGCAGGGTGCACCACCCCTCGGCGCGCATGTGGGCCCGCACGTTGAAGAGGTTCTCCAGGGTGTGCTGGCTGCGATCCTCCATCAAGACGGCTCCTGGCGTCACCCCCCGGGCCAGCAGCCAGCCGCAGCCGACTTCGGCCTCGCTGCGCCTGGACCTTCCGGTGGTGCCGCCGGCCACGAAGATCCGCGGCGCGAGCCCCTGCCGCCACAGGGTTTCCGCATGGGCCAGGCGCGCTTCGAAGATCGGCGTGAGGCAGTCGCCCTCAAGGCGGCGGCCCAGCACCAGGATGGCGTCGGCGGATCGGGAGGCGTCACCCTCGGTCCCCTGCAGCACCTGCCGCAGGCGGTAGACCCAGGGCAGGCCCAGCAGGGCCAACCCCGTGGCCGCCGCCAAACCCAGCGAAGCCACCCCGCCCGGACCGAGCTTCTGCCAGAAGCTGGCGCGGGGCGGGGCGGCGAAGGGCTGGGTCATCCGACCGGTGGGAGGCCTAGGCGTCCGACCGCTTTTCCGACTTCTTGCGCTCGCTGGTATCGAGCACACGCTTGCGCATGCGGATGAAGTTGGGGGTCACTTCCACCAGCTCATCGGTCTCGATGTACTCCAGGGCCTGCTCCAGGGTGTGCTCCCGGGGCGGCGTGATGCGGGTGGCATCGTCGCTGCCGCTGGAACGCATGTTCGACAGCTTCTTGGCCTTGGCCACGTTCACCACCAGGTCGTTCTCGCGGGCGTGCTCGCCCACGATCATGCCCTCATAGCACTTGGTCCCTGGCTGGATGAAGATGACGCCGCGCTCCTCGAGGTTCATGAGGGCGAAGCCCACGGACTCGCAGGTTTCCATGCTGATGAGCACGCCGTTCTTGCGGCCGACCAGCTCGCCCTTGTGCGGGCCGTAGTGGCTGAAGAGGCTGTGGATGAGGCCTTCGCCGCGGGTATCGGTCATGAACTCGTTGCGGAAGCCGATGAGGCCACGGCTCGGAATCTTGAAGTGCAGGCGCAGGCGACCGCCCTCGTTGCCCATGTCCTGCATCTCGGCCTTGCGGTTGCCCATGTGTTCCATGGTCACGCCCATGTAGGCCTCGGGGATGTCGATGGTCACATCCTCGTACGGTTCCAGCTTCTCGCCGGTGACGGGGTCCGTGTGGAGGATCACCTCCGGGCGGCTCACGCAGAGCTCGAAGCCTTCGCGGCGCATGGTCTCGATGAGCACGGAGAGGTGCAGCTCGCCGCGGCCGCTCACCTTGAAGGAATCGGGGCTGTCCGTGTCCTCCACGCGCAGGGCCACATTGTGCTGGAGCTCCTTCTGGAGGCGCTCGCGGATGCGGCGGCTCTGGATGTACTTGCCATCCTGGCCGGCGAAGGGCCCGGCATTCACCATGAACATCATGGAGATGGTGGGTTCGTCGATATCGACGTACTCGAGGGCCCTCGGATTGGACGCATCCGCGATGGTCTCACCCACACGGATGTCAGCGATGCCCGCGATGGCCACGATCTCGCCGGCGCTGGCCTCCGTCTGCTGGATACGGGACAGGCCCTCGAAGCCGTAGAGCTGCGTAACCTTGTGCTGCTGGATGCTGCCGTCGCGCTTCACCAGAGCCACGGACTCACCCACCTGGATGCGGCCATTCACGATGCGGCCGATGCCGATCTGGCCCACGAAGTCGCTCCAGTCCATGAGGGTGACGAGCATCTGGAGCGGCGCGTCGGGGCTGCCCGTGGGGTGCGGGCAATGCTTCACGATGGTGTCGAAGAGGGGATCGAGGCTGTCGCTGGCATCGTTCATGTCCAGCATGGCGTAGCCCATCTTGGCGCTGGCGAAGACGCAGGGGAAATCCAGCTGCTCCTCGGTGGCGCCCAGCTCGATGAGCAGATCGAAGACCTGGTCCTGGGACCAGACGGGACGCGCGCCGGGGCGGTCCACCTTGTTGATGACCACGATGGGCCGCAGGCCCAGGGCCAGGGCCTTGCGGGTCACGAACTTGGTCTGGGGCATGGGGCCGTCGAAGGCGTCCACCACCAGCAGCACGGAGTCCACCATGGAGAGCACGCGCTCGACCTCGCCGCCGAAGTCGGCGTGGCCGGGGGTGTCCACGATGTTGAAGCGGTAGCCGGCCCAGTGCAGAGAGGTCGTCTTGGCCAGGATGGTGATGCCGCGCTCGCGTTCCTGGTCATTGCTGTCCATGGCCCGTTCCTGGACCCGCTGGTTGTCCCGGAACATGTGGGCGCCCTTGAACAGGGCGTCCACGAGGGTGGTCTTGCCGTGATCGACGTGGGCGATGATGGCGATGTTGCGGATCTTCTCAAGGGGGGTCATCTTGCTCCCGGGCAGCCCGGGCACAAGCCAGGCAGAACCTGCGATTTTACCAGATGCTGGGCCGATTTCCGAGCATTGATTGCAACCCCTTCCATTGTCGCGCCAGGGGTCTAAGATAAGCGCACCCTCATCGGGAGAACCCCATGCATATCAACGAACTGCTCACCGTGGTCTGCGAGCAGGGCGCCAGCGACCTCCACCTCAAGGTCGGCAACCACCCCATCGCCCGCATCAAGGGAAGACTCACCCCCATGACGCAGTTCAAACGGCTGGTGCAGGAGGACACCATCGCCATGGCCTACGCCATCATGGCCGGCGACAAGCAGAAGTCGAAGTTCAAGGAGAACCTCGACCTCGACATCGCCTATTCCGTGCCGAGCCTGGGCCGCTTCCGCTGCAACATCTTCAACCAGCGCGGCACGGTGGGCCTGGTGCTGCGCGTGATCCCCCGGAAGATCTACACCATCGACGACCTGATGCTCCCCAAGGTCCTCAAGACCATCTGCCAGGAGCAGCGCGGCCTCGTGCTCGTGACGGGCACCACGGGCTCCGGCAAGTCGACCACCCTCGCCGCGATGATCGATCTCATCAACGCCACCCGGTCCGAACACATCCTCACCATCGAGGACCCCATCGAGTACTTGCACCGGGACAACCTGAGCATCATCAACCAGCGGGAGGTGGAGGCCGATTGCAAGACCTTCGCCACCGCCCTCCGGGCCGCCCTCCGCCAGGACCCGGACGTGATCCTCGTGGGCGAGATGCGCGACCTGGAGACCATCGAGACAGCCCTCCACGCCGCCGAGACCGGCCACATGGTCTTCAGCACCCTCCACACCCTGGACGCCACCGAGACCATCAACCGCATCATCTCGATGTTCCCGCCCCACCACCAGAAGCAGATCCGCCTGCAGCTGGCGGCGGTGCTCAAGGGCATCATCTCCCAGCGCCTGGTGCCCCGGGCCGACGGCCAGGGCCGCGTCCCCGCGGTGGAGGTCATGGTGGCCACGGAAACCGTGCGCACCTGCATCGAGGACAAGGACAAGACCAAGATGCTGAAGGACGTCATCTCCTCGGGCACGGCCCAGTACGGCATGCAGACCTTCGACCAGAGCCTCTACTTCCTGCTCAAACAAGGCCTCATCACCGAAGAGGAGGCCCTGCTCCGCGCCACCAACGTAGGCGAGTTCAAGCTGCGGCTCGAAGGCGTCATGGGCACGTCCGACATGGCCCGGGCCAACATGGAGCGCGGCATGTCCATCGCCCAGGGCGGTGGCCGGGAGGCCGGCGGCGGCCCGACCCCGCCGGTCCAGGCTCCCGCTCCCGGGATGCCCATGGCCATGCCTCCGTCCACGGACGTGAAAATCACTCTGGCACGCTAGCGCTCTTCCCCTTATCCTGGCTCTCCCACTCCCACGGCCCGAGGTCGCAGATGATCAAGATCGACATCGCCAATTCGTTGATGAAGGTGCACCCGTGCTCCCGCGCCACCGCCCTCCAGGTGGTGGATCTCCTCACGGAGCGCCTCAAGGACGCCCTCCTGAACGGCCACCGCATCGAGATCCGCGGCTTCGGCGTCTTCGAGCCCCGCCCCCGCAAGCGGGGCATGGGCCGGAACATCAAGACCGGCGCCAGCGTCCAGATCCCCAAGGGCAAGAGCATCCGCTTCAAGCCGGGGAAGGATCTGCGGGAGATCGAGGTCGCATAGCCGCGCTCAACGCTGACGCGTTGCGCGGTGGAAAAGACTGCGATCAGGCCAGCCTGGCGGCTGCGGCCTGGAGCAGGTCCAGGGCTTCGTCTACCTGGTCCTTGTGCGTCCGGGCCGCGAGGATGGCCAGGCGCAGATGGAAGGCGCCGTTCAGCTTCGTGCCGCTGAGAAAGACCCGGCCTTCCGCCGTCAGGCGCTGCAGCAGGGTCTGGTTGAAGGCGTCAGCATCCCCGGCGGGCGGCAGGAACCGGAAGGCCAGGATGCTGAGCTGGGGCGCGGGACCCGGGTCCACGCCCGGCATCTCCTGGAGCCGGCCGTAGGCGTACCGGGCCAGGAGGAGCTTCTCCTCCAGGGCCGCGCGGAACGCCGCCGCGCCGTGCAGCTGCAGGGGCAGCCACAGGCGCAGGGCCCGGGCGTGCTTGCTGAATTCCAGGGTGGTTTCCGAGGGGCTCAGCTCCTCCAGATCCTCCGGCGGCGAAGGCAGGTAGTCGGCCTGGAAGGCGTGGGCCTTCCGCAGGGGCTCCAGGTGGCGCACCAGCACCGCCCCCAGACCCAGCGGCGTGAAGAGCCCCTTGTGCGGGTCCAGCACGAGGCTGTCGCTGCGGTCCAGACCCCGGAGCACGGCCTTCCCGGGCTCCGTCAGGGCGAAGGAGGCCCCGTAGGCGCCATCCGTGTGCATCCACAGACCGTGGCGGGCCGCCAGATCGGCACAGGCCTCCAGGGGATCCACGGCTCCCGTGTTGGTGGTGCCCGCCGTGGGCACCATCAGCCAGGGATGGAGTCCAGCACGGAGATCCTCGAGGATGGCGGCCTCCAGGGCCTCGGGCCGCAGGCGGAAGTCCGCATCCGTCGGGATGCTCCGCACAGGGGCCTCGCCCATGCCCGCCACCCGGAGCGCCTTCACAATGCAGTGGTGGGCCTGATCGGAGAGGTACACACAGGCTTTGGAGTAGTCCACCGCCTTCAGGCCCGCGGCCTCCCGGGCGGTGCAGATGCCCACCAGGTGGGCCATGCTGCCGCCGGCAGCCAGGTTGCCCGAGCTGCCTTCCGGCAGGCCCATCTCCTGGGCGAGCCAGCCGATCACCTGGTTTTCCATCCGCACAGCGCCGGGGCCAGCGAAGAAGTAGGCTGCGTAGCGGTTGGTGATCGCCGCCAGCAGATCCCCCAAGGCACCCGCAAAGAGCGAGGAGGGCGGGATGAAGGCCAGGTGCCGGCCCGAGGCGCCGTTGGCCCCGACGCCATCCACCTGCTCGGCCAGGGTGTCCAGGATGCTGGGGAAAGGCCGCCCAGCTTCGGGAATGGGGAAGTCTGCCAGCCCCGCCCCTGGTCGGTCCTTCAACACGAAGGCCGGGGCCTCCGAAAGCGCCTGGAGGAAGGTTTCACCATACTCACGGGAGGCCTGCCACAGCGCGGCCCGTTCCTCCACGCCTGGGTCCAGCCTCCGGGAGTTCACTTCCAGGTCCTTCAGACGATCCAGCACGGGCGGGCCTCCGACGCTTCAGCCTAGCAAACGGTAGAATGGAGGCTATGGAAGCCTGCCGCCGCCCCGAGATCACCTACCCCACCCGCATCCCCATGAAGATCATCGGGCGCCAGGAGGAACTGCGCCCCGACATGGTCATGGAGCTGATCCTGGCTCACCTGGGCCCCCAGGCCGAAGGCGACGAGCAGCACACCGCCAACTGCAAGGGGTCCTTCATTAGCTACACCTTCTGGGTCACCCTGCCCGACGACAAGGCCGAAACGCCGCTGCGGGAGGCGATCCAGAAGCTGCCTGGCGTTGTCATGCAGCTGTGAGGGCAGTCCTCAGGAGTCAGTCCTCAGTCCTCAGGGGCGCGGGC
>DASXVC010000025.1:0-28455 GCA_036504495.1 Geothrix sp. | reverse complement strand
GGATCCCGTTGGCAAAGCAGTTGTTGAAGAAGATGTCGGCGAAGCTGGGCGCGAGGATGCAGCGGATCCCGAAGTCCAGCAGGGCCCAGGGCGCGTGCTCGCGGCTGGAGCCGCAGCCGAAGTTCGGCCCCGCAAGCAGGAGGGTGGCCTTCCGGTACTGCTCACGGTTCAACAGGAATCCCGGCAGTTCCCGGCCCGCAGGATCGTAGCGCAGCTCGTGGAAGAGGTGGCGGCCGAGGCCCGAGCGCACCAGGGTCGTGAGGAACTGTTTGGGGATGATGAGGTCCGTGTCCACGTTGGCGCGGAGGAGCGGTGCGGCGATGCCGGTGAGCGTGGTGAAGGGCAACATTAGTGAATCTCCAGACGGCGGACATCCATGAAGTGGCCCGCCACGGCCGCGGCGGCGGCCATGGCCGGGTTCACGAGGTGGGTGCGGCTGCCGCGGCCCTGGCGGCCTTCGAAGTTGCGGTTGCTGGTGCTCGCGCAGCGCACACCAGCTTCAAGCCGGTCCTCGTTCATGCCCAGGCACATGCTGCAGCCGGGCTGGCGCCACTCGAAGCCCGCTTCGAGGAAGATGCGGTCCAACCCTTCGGCCTCAGCCTGGCGCTTCACCAGACCGGAGCCCGGAACCACCAGGGCCCGCACGCCCTGCGCCACCTTCCGGCCGCGGGCGACGGCAGCGGCTTCGCGCAGGTCCTCGATGCGGCCGTTGGTGCAGGAGCCGATGAATGCGACCTGGATGCCGATGGCTTCCATGGGCGTGCCCGGCGTCAGGCCCATGTAGTCCAGGGCACGGAGGATGGCGTCGCGCTCGTCCGCATTGCGGGCCTGGGCGGGATCGGGCACGTGGCCCGTGATGTCCGTGACCCATTGGGGGCTGGTGCCCCAGGTCACCTGAGGGGCCAGGTCGCGAAGGTCGACGACCACCTCCTGGTCGAAAGCGGCCTCGGGATCCGAAGCAAGGGTGCGCCAGTGGGCCACGGCGGCGTCCCACAGAGCGCCCTTCGGCGCCAGGGGCCGCCCCGCCACGTAGGCGAAGGTGGTGTCGTCCGGGGCGATGAGCCCGGCGCGGGCGCCGCCCTCGATGCTCATGTTGCAGAGGGTCATGCGGCCCTCCATGGACAGCGTGCTGACGGCGGGCCCCGTGTACTCCATCACGTGGCCCGTGCCGCCGGCGGTGCCGATCTGGCCGATGAGCCGCAAGGCCAAGTCCTTGGCGCCGGTGCCAGGCGGCAAGGCGCCCTCGAAGCGCACCTGCAGGTTCTTCGAGCGGCGCTGGGGCAGGGTCTGGGTGGCCATGACGTGCTCCACCTCGCTGGTGCCGATGCCGAAGGCCAGGGCCCCGAAGGCGCCGTGGGTGCTGGTGTGGCTGTCGCCGCAGACCACGGTGGTGCCCGGCAACGTGAAGCCCTGTTCCGGGCCCACCACGTGGACGATGCCCTGGCGGTCGTCCAGGAGGGGGATGTAGGGCACGCCGTGGGCCTTCACGTTGGTTTCGAGGGCCTCGACCTGGAGGCGGCAGGTCTCGTCGGCGATGCCCTTCTCCCGGTCCGCCGTGGGCACGTTGTGATCCGCCACGGACAGGATGTTCTGCGGCCGCCGGAGGGCGCGGCCGGCGAGGACCAGGCCCTCGAAGGCCTGGGGGCTGGTCACTTCGTGGACCAGGTGGCGGTCGATGTAGAGCAGGCTGGTGCCGTCGGCGCGGTTGGCCACCAGGTGCTCGTCCCAGATCTTGTCGTAGAGGGTTCGATGGGTCATGGACGCTTCCTTCCAGCGGCGGGCATGGGTTGGCTGAAGTCGGTGGCGCGGATCAACGAGAGGAAGGCTCGGGTGGCCGGGGACAGGGCCGCCTCGCGCCGCGTGATGATCCGGATGAGCTTCTCCACCTGGAGTTCGCGCACGGGAACCTCCACCAGCCGGCCTTCGCGGACGGCGGCAGTGGTGGTCATCTGGGGCAGGATGGCCAGCCCGGCCCCCAGGGCCACAAACTCCAGGATGGTGGCGATGGAGGCCAGCTCCATGGTGAGGCGCAGGGGCGTGTCGCAGCGGGCGAACAGCTCGATGATGGCGGTCCGGGTGGGGGTGGGCGCGTTGTGGGCCACGAAGCGCTCCTCTCCCAGATCGGTGATGCTGATGCTCTTCCGCCGGGCCAGGCGGTGGCCCGGCGGCACCACCAGCACCATGCGGTCCCGGTGGATGACCTCGCTCACGAGCTCGGGATGCAGGGCATCGTAGGAGACGAAACCCACGTCCAGGCGCCGCTCCAGCACCTCGGCGGGGATGCGCTCCGAGGTCTGGCGGTAGGCCTGGATCTTGATGGCGGGGCAGGCCTGCTGGTAGGCCAGCAGGATCTGGGGCAGCAGGAATTCCGACACGCTCTCGTTCGCGCCCACATTCAGGCGGCCCTGCTGGAGACCCTTCAGCGCCCCGAAGGTGTCGAGGATCTCCTGCCGCAGGTCGAACATCCGTTGCGCCAGGGGGAGCAGGGTCGCACCGGCGTCCGTGAGGATGCCCCCCTTGGTGGTCCGGTCCACGAGGATCTCGCCCAGTTCCTCTTCGAGTTTCTTCAGGGAGAGGCTCACGGCGGGCTGGGTGCGGAACAGGCGCTCCGCCGCGCGGGAAAAGCTCTTCTCGCGCGCCACCACCAGGAATGTTTCCAGTTGCCCGAGGTCCATGGACCCTCCGCCAGGAAGTGTAGGTCTCCAAGTATTGCTTATGTAATCATAAATAAAATTAAATGTATTTATGGACAGACTTGATCGATCTTTAGGTGATCCCTCCGGCCCCGGCCGGTCGAGGAGCACCCCGATGGGCAGTGAGCGGATCGCCATTTTCGACACCACCCTCCGCGACGGAGAGCAGTCGCCGGGCTGCAGCATGAACCTGGACGAGAAGCTGCAGATGGCCCGCCAGCTGGAAGCCCTGGGCGTGGATGTCATCGAGGCCGGGTTCCCCGTGGCCTCGGAGGATGATTTCGCCGCCGTGCAGGCCGTGGCCCGCGAGTGCCGGAAACCCATCATCGCCGCCCTCTGCCGGGCCCTTCCCCGGGACATCGAGCGCGCCTGGCAGGCCGTGTCCGGGGCCGCCCGGCCGCGGATCCACACCTTCCTGGCCACCTCGGATATCCACCTGGCCTACAAGCTCCAGAAGACGCGCG
This sequence comes from Geothrix sp., assembly GCA_036504495.1. Taxonomy (GTDB): domain Bacteria; phylum Acidobacteriota; class Holophagae; order Holophagales; family Holophagaceae; genus Geothrix. The sequence goes on along the minus strand of DASXVC010000025.1, from coordinate 25,298 downwards.
AAGAAGCCCTGGTCATGATCCGCGAGGGTGTGCGGGCCGCCAAGGGCTTCACGGCGGATGTGGAGTTCTCGGCGGAGGACGCCACCCGCAGCGACTGGGACTTCCTGGTGGAGGTCTTCACGGTCGCCATCGAAGAGGGCGCCACGGTTCTCAACGTGCCCGATACGGTGGGCTATACGGTCCCCGACGAATACAGCCGCCTCATCCGGTACCTGCGCGAGAAGGTGCCCGGCATCGATGGCGTCACCATCAGCGTCCACTGCCACAACGACCTGGGCCTGGCCGTGGCGAACTCCCTGGCGGCCGTGGGCGCCGGGGCCCGCCAGGTGGAATGCACCGTGAACGGCATTGGCGAGCGCGCGGGCAACGCCGCCCTCGAAGAATTCGTGATGGCGCTCGCGGTCCGGCGGGATGCGCTGCCTTTCGAAACCGGCATCCACCGGGAAGCCATCTACCGGGCCAGCCAGCTGCTCTCGAACATCACCGGCAGCGAGGTCCAGCCCAACAAGGCCATCGTCGGGCGGAACGCCTTCGCCCACGAGAGCGGCATCCATCAGCACGGGATGCTGAGCCACCGCTCCACCTACGAGATCATGACCCCCGAATCCGTGGGCGCCGGCCGCACCAGCCTGGTGCTGGGCAAGCACTCCGGCCGCCATGCCCTGGCCAAGCGCTTCGAGGAGCTGGGCTACCCCCTGGACAAGGCGGCCCTGGAGAAGGCCTACAAGCTCTTCACCAAGCTCAGCGACCAGAAGAAGGAGATCTTCGACGAGGATCTCCTTGCCATCGTGCGCGACGGCCTCCCGCAGATCCCCGAGGCCTTCCGGCTCCGCGCCGTGCAGGCCACCGCCGGCACCGCCATGTTCGCCACCGCGCTCGTCACCCTGGCCAGCGAGGCCGGAGAGGCCACGGAGACCGCCATGGGCGATGGTCCCGTGAACGCCGTGTTCGCCGCCGTGGACAAGCTCACGGGCTTGAAGGGACGGCTGGTGGATTTCCGCATGCACTCCATCACGGGCGGCGCGGATGCGGTGGGGGAGGTGTTCGTCCAGGTCGAGTTCGGTGGCGCCATCCTTGGGGGGAAGGGCGCCAGCACGGACATCGTCGAGGCCAGTGCCCGGGCCTACCTGAACGCCTCCAACAAGGTCCTGTTCGCCCGGCGGGCGACGGGCGCGCCCGCCGCCAGCGGTCCGGCTCCGGCCGTCACGAGGTGATGCCATGAAGGAATGTCTTCCCCAAGGCCTTGAAGGCGCCGCTGCCCGGACGGATATTCCTGTCCTGGCTGCCGCGCTGCCCGCCACGCCCCCGGAGGACGGGGCGGATCCTGACCAGTACCTCTGGGGAGTCTGATCGTGGAAGCCCGCATCACCCTTCTTCCCGGCGATGGCGTCGGCCCCGAAGTGGTTCGGGAAGCTGCCGCCTGCCTCACGGCCGTGGCCACGGCCTATGGCCACCGGTTCCAGCTCGAGGAGGCCCTCATCGGCGGCGCCGCGGTGGATGCCACGGGGGACCCGTTCCCGGCGGAGACCCTGGCCAAATGCCAAGCCAGCCAGGCGGTTCTGCTGGGCGCCGTGGGCGGCCCCGCCTGGGACCGCCACCCCCGGGAGCAGCGGCCCGAATCCGGACTGCTGCGCCTGCGGCGGGCCCTGGGGCTCTTCGCCAACCTGCGCCCCGTCAAGGTCCATCCGGCTCTGGAGGACGCCTCGCCCCTGCGGCCTGAAGTGGTGCGTGGCACGGACCTGATGATCGTCCGCGAGCTGGGCGGCGGCCTCTACTTCGGCGAGCCCCGCTCCTTCTCCAACGAGCGGGCCGTGAACACGCTGCCCTACACGCGGATCGAAATCGAACGGGTCGCCAAGGTGGCCTTCGAACTGGCGGCCTCCCGCCGGCGGCGTCTGGTCTCCGTGGACAAGGCCAACGTGCTGGAGACCTCCCGCCTCTGGCGCCAGATCGTGGACGAGCTGGCCCCCGCCTATCCCACGGTGAAGGTGACGCACGCCTACGTGGACAGCTTCGCCATGGCCCTGATCACCCGCCCCCGCGACTTCGACGTGGTGCTGACGGAGAACCTCTTCGGGGACATCCTCAGCGACGAGGCGGCGGTGTTGGCAGGCTCACTGGGTCTGCTGCCCTCCGCCAGCCTGGGCGGTCGCGTAGGCCTTTACGAGCCCATCCATGGCTCGGCGCCGGACATCGCGGGCCAGGACGCGGCCAACCCCATCGGAACGATCCTCTCTGCGGCCATGCTGCTCCGCCACAGCCTCCACCTCGAAGCCGAGGCCCGGGCCCTGGAAGGCGCCGTGGACCGGGTGCTCAAGGGCGGCCACGGCACCTCGGACCTGGGAGGCCTCAAACACCATCACGGCACCCAGGCCCTCGGTGCGCGGATCCGCGAAGCCATCCGTCCCCCCGGGGTCAAGGGCGCGCGCCTGGCCGACTCCGCCTATGCCTGGTGCGGCTCGCCCGAAGGCGTCCGCAGCCAGCTCTGATCTTCAACCGCCTCATTACCTCTGTCCGGAAACCCAGCCCATGCCTCCCACCTTCGCCCGCATCGACGTGATCCCGCCCTTCCGGGTGCGGGCCATCGTCGTGATTACCGGGCTGCCGGGGCTGGTGCTGCGGCTGACGGGCTAGGGGCGGGGACGGCACCATCCAGATCCCGGCCCCGCACCTTCAGGCGGGGCCTTTTTACATCGAACAATCACCTTCCGCGCCACTCCATGAGGATTTCCATGAGCACCCCCGACCAGCCGCTCAACGCCCGCAGCCGCGCCATCACGCAGGGCCCCAACCGCGCCCCCGCCCGGGCCATGCTCAAGGCCATCGGCTTCACGGACGAGGATCTGGCCAAGCCCATCATCGGCATCGCGAACACCTGGACCGAGATCGGCCCCTGCAACTACCACCTGCGGGAACTCGCGGAGCGCGTGAAGGCGGGCGTCCGCGCTGCCGGGGGCACGCCCATGGAGTTCTGCACGGTCTCCATCAGCGACGGCATCACCATGGGCACCGAGGGCATGAAGGCTTCCCTGGTGAGCCGCGAGGTCATCGCGGATTCCATCGAGCTGGTGGCCCGGGGCAACGCCTTCGACGGACTGGTCTGCCTCTCGGGCTGCGACAAGACCAATCCCGGCGTGGCCATGGCCCTGGCCCGCCTGGACATCCCGGGCCTGATCCTCTACGGCGGCTCCACGGCGTCCGGGCACTGTGACGGGAAGGACCTCACCGTGCAGGACGTGTTCGAGGCCGTGGGGGCCCACAGCGCGGGCCGCCTGGACGACGCGGGCCTGAAGAAGGTGGAGGATGCCGCCTGTCCCGGCGCCGGAGCCTGCGGTGGCCAGTTCACCGCCAACACCATGGCCGCCAGCCTGGAGCTCATCGGCCTCAGTCCCATGGGCCTCAACGGCATTCCCGCGGAGGACCCGCGGAAGGGTGAGGCCGCCGAGACCTGCGGACGCCTGGTGATGGAGCTGCTGAAGCGCGACCTGCGCCCCAGCGCCATCCTCACGCGGGAGGCCTTCGAGAACGCCGTGGCCGCCGTGGCCGCCACCGGCGGCTCCACCAACGCCGTGCTGCACTACCTGGCCCTGGCCCGGGAAGCTGGCGTGGCCTTCACCCTGGAGGACTTCGACCGCGTCAGCGCCCGCACGCCCCTGCTGGCGGACATGAAGCCCGGCGGCCGGTTCATGGCGCCGGACCTGCATGCCGCCGGCGGCATCCGGCTGGTGGCAAACCGCCTGCTGGAGGGCGGGCTCATCCACGGCGCGGCCCTGACCGTGACTGCCCGCACGCTGGCGGAGGAACTGGCCGGTGCGCCGGAAACCCCTGGGCAGGAGGTGGTCCGGCCCTTCGACAAGCCCATCAAGCCCACGGGCGGTCTGGTCATCCTGCGCGGAACCCTCGCGCCGGAGGGCTGCGTCATCAAGGTGGCGGGCCATGAGCGCCTGCACCACACGGGCCCCGCCCGCGTCTTCGAGCACGAGGAGGACGCCTTCGCCGCGGTGCAGGCGGGCCGCATCGAGCCCGGGGACGTGGTGGTGATCCGCTACGAAGGCCCCAAGGGCGGACCGGGCATGCGCGAGATGCTGGGTGTTACCGCGGCCCTGGTGGGCGCCGGGCTCGGCGAATCCGTCGCGCTGCTCACCGATGGTCGCTTCTCGGGCGCCACCCGCGGCCTGATGGCGGGTCATGTGGCGCCGGAAGCTGCCGTGGGCGGTCCCATCGCCCTGGTGCGCGAGGGCGACACGGTGGTGATGGACATCCCCTCGCGGCGTCTCGATCTGAAGGTTCCGGAGGACGAGCTGGCGCGTCGCCGGGCCGAGTGGAAGGCCCCGGCTCCGCGGTACAAGACCGGCGTCTTCGCCAAGTACGCCGCCACGGTCGCCAGCGCCGCCGAAGGCGCCGTCACCTTGGCCCAGTGAGGGAGGGACCGTGACTCAGACCGGAACGCACACGGGGGCCCAGCTCATCTGGGAATGCCTGACACTGGAGGGCGTCACGACGGTCTTCGGCTACCCGGGTGGGGCCATCCTGCCCACCTACGACGCCATGGTGGGCTACAACATCCGCCACGTGCTGGTGCGCCACGAGCAGAGCGCCGTGCACATGGCGGACGGCTACGCCCGGGCCTCGGGCCGCGTGGGCGTGGTGGTGGCCACCTCGGGGCCCGGCGCCACGAACCTGGTGACGGGCCTGGCCACGGCCATGATGGACTCCACGCCCCTGGTGGCCATCACGGGCCAGGTGGGCTCCGGCGTGCTGGGCACCGACGCCTTCCAGGAAGTGGACATCACCGGCATCACCATGCCCGTCACCAAGCACAACTACCTGGTGACCCGGGCCAGCGACATCGTGCCCGCCCTGCGGGAGGCCTTCGCCGTGGCGCGCAGCGGCCGCCCCGGCCCCGTGCTGGTGGACATCACCAAGGATGCCCAGCAGGGCCGCGCGGACCTGGACTGGGAGGCAGCGGAGCCCATCCGGCACCTGCGCCATCTGCCGCCACCCCTGGATCCGGCGGTTCTGGCCCGCGCCCTGGAGCTGATCCGCTCCGCCAAGCGCCCCCTCATCCTGGCGGGCCACGGCATCCAGCTGTCCGGCGCCCGGGCCGAGGTGCTGACCCTGGCCGAGCGGGCCGACATCCCCTTCGCGCTGACGCTCCTGGGTCTGGGCGCGGTGCCCGCCACACACCCGCTCAGCCTAGGCATGATGGGCATGCACGGCGAGGCCTGGGTCAACAAGGCCATCCAGGAGGCGGACCTCCTGCTGGCCCTGGGCATGCGCTTCGACGACCGCGTGACCGGCAAGCTCAAGGAGTACGCCCCCCACGCGAAGAAGATCCACATCGACATCGACGCCAGTGAGCTGGGTAAGAACGTAGCTGTGGACGTGGCCATCTCCGGGGACCTGCGCAGCACTCTCCAGGCCCTGCTGCCCGGCGTCCCGGTGGCGGACCGCTCCGCTTGGCTGGGGACGATCCGAGAGTGGCGGGGCGATTCCGCCGTCCGCGACATCAAGAACCTGCCGGACGACGGCCACCTCTACGCGGCCCACGTGATGCACGACCTCTGGCGCCTCACCAACGGCGAGGCGGTGGTGGTGACGGATGTGGGCCAGCACCAGATGTGGGAGGCCCAGTACTACCACCACGACGCCGAACGCAGCCTCATCACCAGCGGCGGGGCGGGGACCATGGGCTTCGCCCTCCCCGCCGCCATCGGGGCGAAGGTGGCGCGGCCCGAGGCCGAGGTCTGGGTGGTGGCGGGGGACGGCGGTTTCCAGATGACCTTCGCCGAGCTGATGACCGCCGTGCAGGAGGGCGTGAAGGTGAACATCGCCGTCATCAACAACGGCTTCCTCGGCATGGTCCGCCAGTGGCAGGCGCTGTTCTACGAAGGCCGCTATGCCGCGACGCCCATTCTTTCGCCGGACTTCGTGAAGCTGGCCGGGGCCTTCGGCATCCACGGCCAGCGTGTGGACACGCGGTCAGCCCTGGCCGAGGCCGTGGCCGCCGCCCGGGCGGAGCCAGGCACAGCCCTCATCGAGTTCCGAGTGGAGCAGGAGGACAGCGTCTATCCCATGGTCCCTGCAGGCGCCGCGCTGCACGAGATGATCCGCCGGCCGGACACCCCTGCCAAAGCCAGCGCCATCGCCGAAACCGGATCCGATCCCGTCTGAAAGGAAGCCCATGCCCCATGTGCTCGTGGTCTACACCGATGATGAACCGGGCGTGCTGACGCGGGTGGCCTCGCTATTCCGCCGCCGCGGCTTCAACATCCACTCCCTCACCGTGGGCCCCACGGAACGTCCGCGCCAGTCCCGCATGACCCTTGTGGTGGATGCGGAGGAGGCCACCGTCCGGCTGGCGGTGGAGCATCTGAAGAAGCAGGTGAACGTCCTCGAGGTGCAGCAGCTGGGCGACCGCCCGAAGGTGGTGCGGGACCTGGCCCTCATCCGGGTGGCGGCGGGGCTCGACGTGCGCTCCGAGATCCTCCAGCTGGCCCAGGTCTTCCGCGCCAACGTGGTGGACATCGCTGGAGACAGCCTCGCCATCGAGTGCTCCGGCGGCCCGGACAAGATCGATGCCCTGGTGGATGCGCTGCGTCCCTTCGGCATCCTCGAACTGGGCCGCACGGGGGCCGTCGCCATGGCCCGCGGGCCCCGCGCCTCGCCGGAGCGGCCCGCCGCGGCCCCCCCACCGGCCAGCAACCAGGCCATGTCCGTCTAGCTCTCAAGGAGTTCGCTGTGCCCCCTGGAATTGATTCACCGCCAAGACGCCAAGGACGCCAAGAAGGACAACAACAAGAGGGCTTGCAGTTCTTGGCGCTCTTGGCGCCTTGGCGGTGATCTTTTCTTCTTCTGAATACGTGTTGAACCTCACCTTCCAAATAAAGGAGCCTCCCATGGCCAAGATCCACTACGACGCCGACCTCGGCCTCATCCGCGCCCGCAAGGTCGCCATCCTGGGCTATGGCTCCCAGGGCCACGCCCACGCCCTCAACCTCCGCGACAGCGGCGTCCATGTCCGCGTGGGGCTGCCCGCCAGCTCTGCCTCCCGCGCCAAGGCGGAAGCCCAGGGCCTGACCGTCACCACGCCTGCCGAGGCCTGCGCCTGGGCGGACGTGATCATGGTGCTCACCCCGGACACGGGGCAGGCGGCCCTCTACCAGGAGGCCATCGCGCCCCACCTCACCCCCGGCAAGACGCTGATGTTCGCCCACGGCTTCAACATCCGCTACGGCTGCATCGAACCGCCCGCGGGCGTGGACGTGAGCCTGGTGGCGCCCAAGAGCCCCGGCCACCGCGTGCGCGAAGTCTTCGTGGAGGGCGGTGGCACTCCGGCCCTGGTGGCGGTCCACCAGGACGCCAGCGGCCAGGCCCAGGCCGTGGCCCTCTCCTATGCGGCGGCTCTTGGCCTCACTCGGGCAGGCGTCCTGGAGACCACGTTTACGGAAGAAACTGAAACGGACCTCTTCGGTGAGAAGGCCGTGCTCTGCGGCGGCGCCAGCGCCCTGGTGAAGGCCGGCTTCGAGACCCTGGTGGAAGCGGGCTACCAGCCTGAAATCGCCTACTTCGAATGCCTGCACGAGCTGAAGCTCATCGTGGACCTGATGCAGCGGGGCGGGCTCAGCTACATGCGCTACAGCATCAGCGATACGGCTGAGTATGGCGATTACACCGGCGGCCCCCGCATCGTGACTGACCAGACCAAGGCGGAGATGAGGGAAATCCTCAAGGAGATCCAGGACGGGCGCTACGCCAAGGCCTGGATCGAGGAGAACCGCACGGGCCGCAAGTGGTTCGAGGCCCAGCGGGCCGCAGACCACGACCACCCCCTGGAGCAGGTGGGCCGTGAATTGCGGCGCATGATGCCCTTCCTCGATCCCGTGGAGACCCCGGCACCTGTTGCCCGGACCTGAGAAATTCCAGGGGCGCGGCAGAGGTGTTTGACTCCGGGTCAAATCCTTGAACGCCGTCACAGGGCTTTGGCCTCACAATAGTCCTTGTGCCGGAAGCCATTCCCGCGCCCCTGGAGCCCAGGATGTCCGAGTCCTTCTTCAACACCGCGTCGCTGCCCACCCTCCAGGGTTGGCAGGCACCGGGTTCCCTTGATTTCCAGGCCGCCTTCCTGCGGGCTGGGGGCTGGGCGCTGCCCCGCACGGATGCCTTCCCGGATGCGGCCCGCCTCCGGGAGCGGTTGGAGGAGCTGAAGGCCTCCATGCGCGATGGCTCCAAGATCGGCCTGGATCTCCGCGGCCTGCGCGATAGCGCGGACGCGGTCATGGCCGCCGCCCGCGAGGCGGGCGTCGCCTTCCTGCTGCACACGGCGGAGCTGCCGCCCTCCCTCACCATGCTGCGCCAGACGAACCTGCCCCGCATCGTGGCGGTCCAGAACGCCGAGGAGGCAGCCCAGGCCAAGGCCGGTGGCGCCTCGGCCCTGCTGGCCCGGCCCGGTCTGGTGGCGGCCCTCCGTTCCCTGGGCCTGCCGGTGATGGCCACCGCCGATACCGAAGCCGAGGCGAAGCAGGCCATGGCCGATGGCGCCATCGGCCTCCAGCCCCGCACGCCTTCCATGCTGGACGCCTCTCCCCTGGCCGCCTTCCGGACACGCCTCATGGCGGGCCTGGACTCCGTGGCCCAGGCCCTGGTGCGCCGGGGCGCCTGCACGCTGCCCCGTCTGCGTATCCGCAACCTGGACCTGGCCTATCCCATCCAGCAGGGTGGCATGGGTGTGGGCATCTCCTGGGAAGGCCTCGCCGGGGCCGTGGCCCACGAGGGCTGCGTGGGCCTGGTGTCCGCCATCGGTACCGGGTACCACGGCTCCGCCAATCCCAAGATGCGCCTGGGCCGTCCTGATGGCTCCGATTCACTGAATCCGCCCAAGGCCCTGGAATGGATCATCCGCGAGGCCCGGGAGCGCTCGGCCGGCCGTGGCGCCGTGGGCGTGAACAGCCTCTGCGCCATCGAGGGCTACGAAGCCGCTGTGAAGGCCTCCCTTGCGGGCGGCGCCCAGATGATCGTGTCCGGCGCGGGCCTGCCTCTGGGCCTTCCGGGCATGGTCGGCGACGCGGACGTGGCCCTGGTGCCCATCGTGTCCTCCGGCCGGGCCCTGAGTGTCATCTGCAAGCAGTGGCAGCGGAAGTACAACCGCCTGCCCGACGCGGTGGTCCTGGAAGGCCCCGAAAGCGGCGGCCACCAGGGCTTCAGCCATGAGGGCTGCGACGATCCGGCACACACCCTGGAGAACATCCTGCCCGAGGTCATCGAGGAGCGGGACAAGTGGGGCGCCTTCCCCATCCTGGTGGCCGGTGGCGTCTGGGATCATGCGGACATCCAGCGCTTCCTGGCCCTGGGCGCTTCCGGCGTGCAGATGGGCACCCGCTTCATCGGCACCTTCGAGTGCGACGCCTCGCCCATCTTCAAGGAGGTCATCCTCCGCGCCAAGGCCGAGGATATCGGCCTCATGAAGTCTCCCGTGGGCCTGCCCGCCCGTGGCGTGCGCACCTCCCTGCAGCGGCGCATCGAAGCGGGCACCGCGCCCCAGATCCGCTGCGTGAGCAACTGCCTGTCGCCCTGCGGCCACGGCAAGGGCGCCGCCGCCGTGGGCTACTGCATCGCCGACCGCCTGGCCGACGCCATGCAGGGCGATGAGGAGAACGGCCTGTTCTTCACCGGCAGCAATGGCGCCAAGCTCCGCGAGCTGGTCAGCGTCCGCGATCTCATCGAAGAACTGACCCAGGATCCAGGCTTGCAGCGGGTCTACGCCTGAAGCTAATAAGCATTCAAGGCGGAAGAAAAGAAATTTTCACCACCAAGGCACCAAGACCACCAAGAACTGCCTGGAAACTGGCTTTGGTTCTTCTTGGTGTCTTGGTGTCTTGGTGGTGAGTTGTTTGCTCCTTCAGTATTGAAGTTCGCCGGCGAAAACCTAGCCCCGCCGCTCGGCCACGATCTCCAGGACCATGGGCGTGATCATGAGCGTCTTCGGGGAGGCTGACGCTTCACGGAGGGCCGTTCGGACGGCATTGGTCCAGGCTTCGTCCACGCGGCCCAGCTCCAGCAGGCGTTGGAGGTTGATCTCGACGAACTCCGAGGGCCACCGCCAGATGAAGTCGGTGGGCGGGACGACGAAGACTTTCGGTTCGAGGTGTTTCACGGTGAGGCCTGCCGCCTCAAGCAGGGTGGGCAGCGACAGTGCCACGTCCGGTTCGCCGCCGGAGGCTCGCCAGCTGGCCATGACCTCGGAGACGAAGGCCTCCAGGGGCGGGCAGGGCGGCGCCAGGCGCCAGGTGCGGTAGTCCAGGTACTCGTGGAAGATGGCCACGCCGCCGGGCCGCAGCGACCGGGCCACCGTGGCCACCAGCTTCGCGGGATCGGACACGAAGGAGGCCACCCAGCGGCACCAGGTGGCGTCCATGCCGCTCACGTCCAGGGGGCCCGCCATCAGATCCTGCTCATGGAAGCGCACGTTCCCCAGCCCGCGGGCGGTGCAGGTCTCCCGGGCGTGCTGGATGAAGTTGCCGGAGCGCTCGGCCGCGTGGACCTCGCCCGTGGGACCCACGATTTCTGCCAGGTCGAGCGTGGCGTACCCCGGCCCTGCGCCCACATCCAGGACCTTCGAGCCCGTGGTGATCCCCGCCCGGCGCCAGCATTCCAGCACATGCGGGCGCCAGACCCGGTGCTGGAGCCCCAGCCGCTCGATCTCCTCCCGGTGCGTCCCGAGAACGTAGTCGCGCTCACCTGATCCAGCCATCCACCGCCTCCATGCTTGTCGTGACGCCAGTCTAGCGGGGAGGGGTGGAAGGGCAGCTCGGGTTGGTCTTATTGATTGATTTCATAATTGGTGATAATATCGTTTATTAACAATTGATTTTAAGTATCACAAGCCTATTTTGGAAGAATTACTTCAATCCAACCTTGTCCCATGAACCACACTCTGGAGGACAGACATGGCCCCCGATTCGCGCGCGATCGCGCTCAACCCCCACCACCGCCTCTATACCGTCGGGGCCTGGGCCGTGGCGGCCATCGTGCTCCTGGGCTTCGCGAAGACCTACTACCTCAAAGTGGTCTTCGGCACGCCCACCCTGTCCCCCCTGCTGCACCTGCACGGGCTGGTGATGAGCCTCTGGTTCGGACTGTTCGTGGTCCAGGTGCGGCTGGTGGCAAACCGCCGGCTGGACCTGCACCGGCAGCTTGGCCTGCTCGGCGCCTTCCTCGCCGCCACGGTGCTGGTCGTCGGCACGGTGACGGCCATCTTGGCGGCGCGGGCGGGACGCTCCCCTGGACCGCCGCCGCTGATCTTCCTGGTGGTGCCCCTGGGAGACATGGTGGTGTTCGGAACCTTGGTGGGCGCGGGGCTCTGGCTTCGGGCGAAGGGGGACTTCCACAAGCGGCTCATGCTGCTCTCCTGCGTGGGCATCCTCGCGGCGGCCATCGCGCGCATCCCCATGGACGCCATCGCCAAGGCGGGACCCCTGGCCTACTTCGGGCTGACGGATCTCGCGGTGATCGGCTGCGCGGCCTACGACCGGTTGCGCACCGGCCGCCTGCACCCCGCCTTCCTCTGGGGCGGGCTCTTCGTCATCCTGTCGCACTGGCTGCGCCTGGCCCTCGCAGGCACGGGTCTCTGGATGACCTTCGCCACCTGGGTGACGAGGTAGCTCAGCTCGCGGTAATCAGATCACGGTAGTCAGCTCGCGTTGGGGTGCCGCTCCAGCAGCTGGCGGAGGGTGGCGTTGCGCTTCACCGCGTCCTGGCGGCGGAGGTGGGCGATGAGCTGGGGCGGGGCCGCGCTCCAGCGGGCGATGTTCTGGATGAGGAGGGTGGAGACGTAGGTGCGGCGGCAGAGCAGGGCGGTCGTGTGCCCATCGATGGCGAGCCCCACCAGGCTCGCCAGGCAGCGGCCCTCGGTGGTGAGGATGAGCTCGACGCGCTCCTCGCCCGGGCGCTGGTTGAAGCTTGCGCGGAGCAGCTCCCGGGCCATGGCGCGGACCTGTTCTGGCGCGTCCCGCGAGGTGGCCACCAGGTACTGTTCCTGGAGGCGCCGGGGGGACCACAGGCGCCGGTAGAGGCTGGGTGGCAGGATGGGGTTCTGCAGCAGGGCCCGCCGCACCCCGCCATCGCTCGTGAAAGCCGTGCGCCCGCCCAGGGCCTCCAGGCCGGCTGCCGTGCGATGGTGGGCCGCGATGAGCCGTGCCTGAAGGCCGCCCACCCGCGGGTTCTCCAACACTGCCCGGATGACCTCTGCCGTGGGATCGAAGCAGTAGGCACTCAGTTCCGGTTCCACCGCCACCCGTGCCGAGGCCACGCGCTCGTCCATGGGGCGGGCGTGCAAGCGCTGCTCGAAGAGCTGGCGGTGGGTGGCGGCTCGCACGGCGGCCAGGGGGGCATCCTCTTCCACTTCCTCCGCTTCAGGTCCGGTTTCCGGCGCAGGTTCTTCTAGAGGTGCCGGAGCCGCCCCCTCTTCCGGAACCACAGCCCCCAGAGCCACCAGCTCCCGGAGCATCCGGGTCATCTCCTCTTCGTGGAAGCCCGTGAGGGCGGCAAGCGTCGGCACATCCAGCGTTCCGTCCAGGCGCGAGAGCAGGTAGCCCTGGCGGGAATCAAGGGTGAGGGCGCGGATATCCACGTCCACCCGGGGAAGGGGCCTCCAGGTCATGGGGCGATCATAGGGTGGAATGGGGAGACCGGCATCCCAGGGATCCCGTTCATTCCTCCACGACTCCCTTCAACCACGCCTTGCTCCGCAGTCGCTCCACGCTGGTTTCGGGGAAGAGGTCGAGGGGGCTCTTGCCTTCGAGGCCCAGGCGGGGCACGGCGGCGCAGCTGAAACCAAGCCGGGCGCCCTCCTGGAGGCGGAGGGGCAGCTGGGCCACGGGGCGGACTTCCCCGGTCAATCCCACTTCACCCATGAAGAGGCACTTCTCCGCCAGGAGACGGCCGCCAGCGCTGCTGCACAGGGCGGCGATGACGGCGAGATCCGCGGCGGGATCCTCGATCTCCAGACCGCCGGCCACGTTCACGTAGATGTCCCGGTCATGAAGCTGCACGCCGCCGCGGCGTTCAGCCACGGCGCAGAGCATGGCCAGCCGCTGCCCGTCGATGCCCAGGGCCGTGCGGCGGGGGATGCCGAGGCCCGCTGCGGCCACGAGCGCCTGGATCTCCACCACCATGGGCCTCGTGCCGCTGAGCACCACCGTGGCGGAGCAGCCGGGCCGGGGTTCCGCGTCCAGGAAGAAGGGGTTGCCTTCGGCGGGCACCAGGCCCTTCTCGGTCATGGCGAAGACGCCCAGCTCGAAGGCCGCGCCGAAGCGGTTTTTCAGGGCCCGCAGCAGACGGTGGTGGTGGTGCCGGTCGCCCTCGAAGGCGAGCACGGTGTCCACCAGATGTTCGAGCACCTTGGGACCGGCCAGGCTGCCGTCCTTGGTGACGTGACCCACCAGCACCAGGGGCGTGCCCGTGGTCTTGGCCCAGCGGGTGAGCATGGCGGCACAGCCGCGCACCTGGCTCACGCTGCCCGCGCTGCTTTCGAAGTCTGGATCAAAGAGGGTCTGGATGCTGTCCACCAGCAGCAGGCCCGGTTTCATGCGCTCGGCTTCCTCCAGGATGCGGCGCACGTCCGTTTCCGCCAGCAGGTGGATGCCCGGGTTTTCCGCGCCCAGGCGCTGGGCCCGCAGCTTGATCTGCCGCTCGCTCTCCTCGCCGCTGGCGTAGAGGACGGTGCCTTCTGCTGTGGCCGCCCACTGGAGCAGCAGGGTGGACTTGCCGATGCCCGGCTCGCCGCCCAGCAGGGCCACCATGCCCGGCACCACGCCCCCGCCCAGCACCCGGTCCAGCTCCACGATGCCCGTGGGGCTGCGCTGGGTGTCTGTCACATCCACGTCGGGCAGGGCGACGGGGCCCGTGTAGTGGCTTTGCGCATAGGCCGACCCGGCCCGCTGGAGGTCACGTTTCAGGGAGCCACGGACCTCCTGCACCGTGTCCCAGGCGCCGCAGCCCGTGCACTTGCCCAGGGCCTTGGGGTGGCGGGCGCCGCAGGCCGTGCATTCGAACAGCGGTGAGACCTTGGCCATCAGTTCGAGGTCTCGCGGCGGATGAAGGCCACGATGTCATCCGTATTCGTGCCGGGCTGGAAGACCGCTTTGATCCCCTGGGCCTTGAGCGCCGGGATGTCCTCGTCGGGGATGATGCCGCCGGCGAAGACCAGCACATCGTCGGCGCCCTGCTCCTTCAGCAGCCGCATCACCTCGGGAAAGATCTGGTTGTGGGCGCCGCTGAGGATGCTCATGCCCAGCACCCGGGCGTCCTCCTGCACCACGGCGGCCACGATCTGCTGGGGCGTCTGGCGCAGGCCCGTATAGATCACTTCCATGCCTGCGTCGCGCAGGGCGCGGGCCACGACCTTGGCGCCGCGGTCATGCCCGTCGAGGCCGGGCTTGGCGATGACGACGCGGATCGGCGCTTGGCTCATGGGGACTCCGGTGCTAAGGGTTACCAGTTCTCAGTCTGCCTCAGCGCCTCGTAAAGGCCAATGGCTGCGGCCTGGGCGAGGTTCAAGCTGCGGTGGTGGTCGCCCACCATGGGGATGCGCACCAGCTGGTCGCGGTGGGCGCCGAGGAGGTCCTCGGGCAGCCCCACGGTCTCCCGGCCGAACACCAGGCCGTCGCCGTAGGCCCAGGGCACCTGGGTGTGCCGCCGCGCCCCCTTGGTGCTGAAGAACCAGAGCCGCTGGGCGGGGTTCCGGGCCAGGAAATCCTCCCAGTTCTCGTAATGGGTGGGCTCCAGCTTCTCCCAGTAGTCCAGGCCCGCCCGGCGCAGGTAGTAGTCCGTGGTCTCGAAGCCCAGGGGATGGACCAGGTGCAGCTTCGCCCCATTGTTCACACAGAGGCGGCCGATGCTTCCGGTGTTCTGTGGAATCTCGGGTTGATGGAGAATGATGTGGAACATGGGGGGTCCTGATGAGCGAGTGCCTGTTTTGCAAGATCGCGCGGAAGGAGATCCCCGCCGCCCTAGTGTACGAAGATGACAGCCTGCTCGCCTTCAAAGACATCTTTCCGCAGGCGCCGGTCCACCTGCTGATCATCCCGAAGGCCCATTGCGTAGGCCTGCCGTTCATGACCCCCGAGATCGCCGCCGCCGTGGGCCAAATCCCCCAGCTGGCGACCCGGCTGGCCGAGGAGCAGGGTGTCGGCACCAGCGGCTGGCGCCTCCTGAGCAACTGCGGCGCGGACGCCGGGCAGACCGTCTTCCATCTGCACTTCCACCTGCTGGGGGGCAAGCCCCTGGGCGGCAAACTCTGCCAATAGTTCCTTTCTGCCCTGCTTGGCCAGGGTCCTGCCCCAACAGATGAAGGCTTTCGCTGGGAAAAAATGGTTACCATGAAGGTCGCCTGAAACCCCGCAGGCCCCTTACTTCAGGCGCATCATGTCCGGACTCTCCAGCCCTTCCGGTCACTCTGTTCAACCGGACCGGCCCGGGGCCGCTGGATGGCCACGGCGGATTTCCACCCGGCCCGCATTCCTGCTGACGGCGGCCCTTCTTCTGGCGACCGGCGCTCTGATCTGGCGGATGCAGGCCGAGGCTTCGCACCGGGCGACGCAGGAACTCGCCGCCCAGGTGGACTCAGCCAAGAGCCGGCTCCAGCTCCGGATGCGGGGGAACGAAGACTACCTCCTGCTGCTCGCGGAGGAGTGGGCCCAGGGTGCCCTCGATGCCAAGACCTTCCAGGATCGAGTCGCACGGTATGTGAACGCCCACCCCGAGCTCATCAACATCACCTGGGTGGATGCCGGACACAGCATCCGGGATGTGGCGCCCCGGGCCCTCAACGAGGGCATTCTGGGCCTGAAGCTGTCCCTTCCCGAGCCGAAGCGGGCCGCCCTGCTGGCCCAGGACAAGCGCCTGCCGATGTACACCCGGTCCTTCGAGGCCATCCAGGGAAAACCCTCTTTCGAAGTGTGGGTGCCCGCCTTCCGGGAAGGGACATTCCTGGGGCTCTTCGCCGGGGTCTATTCCTGCGAGCGCCTGCTCAAGGAAGGGCTGCCTGATTCCCTCGTGAAGGATTACGGGTTCGAACTGCGGGGGGCATCTGGAGCCATCCTGGGAGAAGCCGCGCCCTCCGGGCCGCCCGCCACCGGAGCGGCGATGGCCGTCGAGCTCTCACCGCCGGGCCAGGGGATGATGCTGCACATCCAGCGCCTTCGCGCCGGCATGGGCACCTGGGGCTTTCTCGCGCTGGAATGGCTGTGCGCCCTGCTGGCCCTGGGAGCGGGGTACAGCCTGTGGCGGCTCCGGAAGGACATTCTCCGGAGGAAGGGGATCGAGGCCTCCCTGCTGGAAAGCGAGGAGCGCTACCGTGCGGTGGTGGGATCGACCACGGACCACATCTTCCGTTTTGGCCGGGGCGGGGTCCTCTTGTTCGGAAATGCCTCCGGGCTCGGCTTCCTGGGGGCCGCACCCGAGGGGGTAATCGGGAAGACCCACCGCGATCTGGGTTTTCCTGAACACCTATGCAAGACGCTGGAGGATGGGATCGAACGCGTGTTCCACACTGGCCGCTCGGAGGTGGTGGCGTTCGACTTGGCCCGGGCCGGCGCGGACACCTCCTTCGAGCTGCGGCTTTGCGCCGAATTCGCCACGGATGGCAGTGTCCGCAGCGTGGTGGGGGTATCCCGAGACACCACCGAGCGCCGCAGCCAGGACCGCCAGATCGCCCGCATGACCCAGCTCTATGCGGCCCTCAGCCAGGTCAACCAGGCCATCGTCTGGACGGATTCCCGGGAGTCCCTCTTCGCCAAGATCTGCGAGGTCCTGGTGGAATTCGGCAAGTTCAAGATGGCCTGGATCGGCTGGAACGACCCTGATACCCACATCCTGAGTCCCGTCGCCTCCTGCGGGGATGTCTCGAATTACCTCGGCACCATCCAGGTTCGCAGCGACGACTCTCCCGAGGGCCAGGGTCCCGGGGGCCGGGCGATCCGCGAGAACCGCCCTTGCGTCTTCAATGAATTCTTGGTGGAGGAGGGAAGCCAGCCCTGGCGCGAGGCCGCCCTTCACCGAGGCTATGGGTCCATCGCCGCCTTCCCCATCCGGCTGGGTGGCGAGGTTTGCGGGGCCATTTCCGTCTATGCCGAGGAACCAGGTTTCTTCGGGGAGCAGGAGAACCTGCTGCTGGAAGAAGCGGCCATGGATGTCTCCTTCGCCATGGACCACCACGCCAGTGAGGATCAGCGCAAGCAGTCCGAGGAGGCCCTCCGCCTCAGCGAGGAGCGGCTGCGCTTCGCCCTGGAGGGCGCCCATGATGGCCTGTGGGACGTGGCTCTGCCCGCCAATGAAGTCTATCTGAGCCCGCGTGGCTGCGAGATCCTGGGGTACCGCCCGGACGAGCTGCCACAAGTCGCGCGGGTCTGGAGCGACCTCGTCCATCCGGATGACCTGGCCCTGACGAATGAACGGCTGGCTGAGTACCTGGAGGGCCGGGCGGCGATGTTCGAGGTCGAGCAGCGGCTGAGAACCAAATCAGGCGCCTGGAAATGGGTGCTGGCCCGGGGGAAGGTCGTTCAACACGACGGTGAAGGCCGTCCCCTGCGGATGACCGGGACCCATTCCGATATCACCCATCGTCATTTCGCCGAAGAACAACTTCAGGAGAGCGAGGCCCGGTTCCGCGCCATGTTCGACAAGGCTCCCATGGGCATTGCCATGGTCGATTCGCAGAGCCGTCAGATCCTGCAGGCCAATGCCAGGTTCGCGGCCATCCTGGGAAGGTCTCCGGAGAGCCTCCGCCGCCTGGACTGGGGCAGCCTCACCCATCCGGACGATCTCAAGGGGAACCTGGAGGACGTGGGCCGCCTCAATGCCGGTGCCATCCATGGATTCTGCACGGAGAAACGGTATCTCCGCCCGGATGGGTCCACCGTGTGGGTCAGCATGGCCGTCGAGCGGATCGACCCCGAGGGCGAAGAACATCCCCGGAATCTCTGCATGATCGAGGACATCTCGGAACGCCGGCAGGCCCTGGCCCAGCTGGAAACCACCAACACCCTGCTCTCCGCCATCCTGGAAAGCCATCCGGACGTGATCTCCTTCGCGCTGGACCCGGAGTACCGGTACCTCGCCTTCAACCGCAAGCACCAGGAGGTCGTGCGGACCATCTGGGGCAAGGAGATCGCCCTGGGCATGAGCATGCTGGAGGTGTTCGGGGCGCATCCGGACAGCCTCGCTGCCCAGCGGAATTTCGACCGTGCCCTCACCGGGGAAAGCTTCGTGGCCATCGAGGAGTACGGCGACGAGGCGCTTTCCCGCCAGTCCTGGCAGGATTTCTGGTCCCCCATCCGCCTGAGGGATGGAACGATCGCGGGGCTCACCTGCTTCGTGCTGAACATCACGGACCGCATGCAGGCTGAAGCGGCCCTGCGCAAGGTGTCCATCGCCATCGAGCAGAGTCCTGTATCCATCGTCATCGCGAATGCCCGCGGCGACATCGAGTACGTCAATCCCAAGTTCACCGAAGTCACCGGCTATTCGGCCACGGAATCCCTGAGTCAGAATCCCCGTTTCCTGGGGTCGGGGGAGCAGACCCCCGCTTTCTACGCGGCCATGTGGCAGACCCTCAACCAGGGGGAAGTCTGGGAAGGGGAGTTCCGGAACCGGCGCAAGGACGGAGGGTTGTTCTGGGAGCACGCGAAGATTTCCCCCATCCGGAACCCCGAGGGCCTCATCACCGGCTTCGTGGCGGTGAAGGAGGACATCACCGCCCGCAAGCAGGCCGAGCAGGAACACCGGGAACTGACCGCCCACCTGCAGCAGGCGCAGAGGCTGGAGAGCCTGGGCGCGCTCGCGGGGGGCGTGGCCCACGACATCAACAATGTGCTGGCCGCCATCCTCAGCCTGGCTTCCGCCCACCGCGGGGCCATGGATGCCTCCCACCCTCTGGCCAAGCCGCTGGAGACCATCAGCAGCGCCTGCCTGAGGGGGCGTGACGTGGTCAAGAGCCTGCTGTCCTTCGCCCGCAAGGACCTGGAGACCGCGGGTCCCGTGAACCTCAACAACCTGGTGCGGGACATGGTCCAGCTGCTGGCCTACACCACGCTGAAGCGCGTGAAGCTCGAGATGGACCTCGAGGAGCCCCTGAGTCCGGTCCTGGGCGACAACGGGGCGCTGAGCCACGCGCTCATGAACCTGTGCGTGAACGCGCTCGATGCCATGCCGGGCGGTGGTTCCCTCCAGATCCGGACCCGGCGGCTTCCGGACGGCCAGATCCAGCTGAGTGTGCGGGATTCGGGCCCGGGCATGACCGAGGATGTGCGCAAGCACGCCCTCGAACCCTTCTTCACGACCAAGGGGGTGGGGAAGGGGACCGGGCTGGGCCTGTCCATGGCGTTCGGGACCATGAAGGCCCATGGGGGAAGCCTCGACCTCCTCAGTGAGCCCGGCCAGGGCACGGAGGTCCGGCTCACCTTCCCCGCCTTCGAGGAACGGCCGGAATCTCCCGCCGCCGCCGGCGAGGCGGCTCCCTTCAGCCGCTCCCTCCGCCTCCTGCTGGTGGACGATGACGAGCTGATCCGGCTCGCCGTGGGCCCCATGCTGGAAATGATGGGCCACCGGGTTCTCACGGCCCCGGATGGCCTGGAAGCGGTCCGGTTGTTCGAGGAGGGCCTTGAGGTTGATCTGGTGATCCTGGACATGAACATGCCGGGCCTCAACGGCTCCGAGACCCTCGACCGCCTGCTAGCCATCCGGCCAGGGCAGACCGTGCTCCTGGCCAGCGGCTACCACGACCAGGACATCAGCGTGTTGATGGCGAAACATCCCAAGATCCAAAGCCTGCAAAAGCCGTTCAGCCTCGATGACATCCAGCGGAAATTCGCCGAACTGGATCTTCCAGATGTCTGACGGTGGACTCCCGGAACACCTGGATGGGGAATGCGCGGCCCTCGCGGCCAAGGCGCAGATGGCGGCCTACATCGCCCACGAGATCAACGGCCCGCTGGCGGGCATCAAGAGCGCCATCACGCTCCTCGGCACCGCCGTGTCCCCAGACCATCCCCACCATCCCTACCTGGGCCTGGTGGACCGGGAGATCGACCGCATCGCCGCCACCATCCGGATGATGTACGAACTCCATCGCCCGAAAGCCGAGGGCGCCTCCTCCATCGCCGTGGCCGTCCTGTTCCAGGATCTCGCATCGCTGTTGGGCACCCGGTTGCGGGCCCGGCGGGTGAGCCTTGACACCCGCCAGGAAGCATCCGATCTGCCGGACCTGCCCCAGGCAGGCCTGCTCCGGCAGGTCCTCTTCAACCTCCTCCAGAACGCCATCGAGGCCACCCCCCTGGGCGGAACCGTGGTGTGCGCCGCGCGATGGCAGGGAGGAGGCATCGAACTCGAGGTGCGTGATCAGGGCCCAGGCCTGTCTTCGGAGCTCCTGGAACACATCTGGATGCCGGGCTTCACCCTCAAGCGCAGCTCCGTCCAGGCGGGCCTCGGCCTGGGGTTGTCCGGTTGCAGGCGCGTGGTGGAAGGCCTGGGCGGATCCATCCACACGGAGAACCCTCCCGAAGGGGGGTGCGTCTTCCTCGTGCGGTTTCCCACGGATCATCCCACTCATGGGTAAGATGGTCCTTCTCTCCCATTCGACATGACCCATTCCGCCGATTCCCCAGTCCGTGTCCTCATGGCCGATGACGAGGAGATCTTCCTCCTCGCCACCGCTGAGCTTCTCCGTCTGGAGGGGTTTGTGGTGGATGTCGCCCGCGACGCCTTCGAGGCCAGGGACCTCCTGCTGGCGAACCGTTACGACGTGCTGGTCTCCGACATCCTGATGCCCGGCAACCTGGATTTCAGCTTCATCCAGGAGGCCGGAAAGCTCAGTCCAGACCTGCAGATCATCCTCGTCACGGCCTACCCGTCGGTGGACACGGCCATGCAGGCGGTCCACCTTCCCGTGGCGGCCTACCTCACCAAGCCGGTGGATGTAGCGGCTCTGTCAGGGCATGTCCGCCGCACGGCGGCAGGCATCCGCCTCCGGGGAGCGATCGGGCGATCCCAGGGGCGGCTCGCCCATTGGATGGAGGATCTGGACCAGCTCCGGGCCTCGGCTCCCAAAAATTCGGATGGTGTGGACCGGGACATGGCCCGGGACGTGCTCAGCCTGTCGCTGGGGAACATCGCTGGCGTGCTGCTGGACATGCAGGCCGTCTTCGAAATGACCTTGGGGAAGGAACCCTCGCCGGATCTCTGCGCCCTCAACAGCTGCCCGCGGCTGGAGACCTATCAGGTCGCCGTCCGTGAAAGCATCGATGTGCTCGAGCAGACCCGCCACGCCTTCAAATCCAAGGAATTGGGCCGGCTGCGGGAGCGGCTGGAGCAACTCCAGAAGCCCTGATGCGGGCAAGTCAGGCGGTCTCCATGGCCGCCAGTTTGTGCTGGAGTTCCTCCAGGGTGAAGGGCTTGCGGATGCTGTCGATGGCCTGCTGGCCCTCCAGGAGCCCGGCGATGTCCTGGTCGTTGTACCCGCTGCACAGCAGCACGGGCTGACAGGGACGGAGCAGGCGGAGGCGAGCCAGCGTCTCGGTTCCGTCCAGGTCCGGCATGTTCATGTCCAGGATGACAAGGTCCATGTCCTGGCCGGCCTCGAACCGGGCCAGGGCTTCCCGCCCGCCGCTGGCGGTTTCCACGTCGTGCCCCAGCATTTCGAGCATGGGGCCCACCGACATGCGGATGAGCTCATCGTCGTCCACGAGGAGGATCCGGCGCGGTCCCACCGCCCGGGGCTGATCCGTGCACGGGCCTGCCGGGATGCTGGAGGGCGGGCCAGGTTGGGCCAGGGGGAGCTGGATCGTCACCTCGGTCCCCTCGCCCAAGCGGCTCTCGATGTTGATATTCCCCTGGTGGGCCCGCACTGTGCCGTACACCATGGCCAGTCCGAGGCCGGTGCCCTTGCCCAGGGGCTTGGTGGTGAAGAATGGTTCGACGGCCTTCTTCAGGACGTCGGGGCTCATGCCCTCCCCCGCGTCCTTGACGCGAACCTCGATGGAGCCGTCCTGCGTCCGGCGGGTCCGGATCGCCAGCGCCCCGCCTCCGGGCATGGCATCCAGGGCATTCACGCACAGGTTCATCAGCGCGTGGCTCAGGGCTCCGGCATCGCCATCCACCGGCTCCAGGGGCCGCTGCAAGTCCATCGTGATCTGGATCCGCTTGAGCGTGGTGCTATCGAGGAGCTGGACCAGTTCCTCGATGACCGCATTCAGGTCCACCTCGCCGCGGGTCTCCAGATCCTTCCGGGCGAAGTAGAGCAGGCCTTTCACCACGCCACGGCCCCGCTGGCAGGCGCTGCTGATGGTGTCGAGGGCCTTGGCCATGGGGTGGGATTCCTCCATGGCCTCCCGGTGTGCCGAGGCCAGGCCGAGCACGGCGGCCAGCACGTTGTTGATGTCGTGGGCCACGCCTCCGGCGAGGGCGCCCAGGCTCTCCAGCTTCTGGGCCTGGTGCAGCTGGGCGCTGAGTTCGCGCCGTTCGGCCTCGGCCCGTTTCTTTTCCGTGATATCCGTGGCGATCACGAGGATGGATTGGGCCTGGCCGTAGGCCTGCCGGATGGGGGACAGGTTTGCCACATGCCAGCGTTCGCTGCCGTCCTGATGGCGCATCCGGTACTCGATGCCTCCCTGCTTGGCCCCTGAGATAGCCACTTGGCCTAGAATGGCGCGGACCCGGCCGGCATCCCCAGGGTGCATGAACGCGTCGAAGAGGGACCGGCCGATGGTTGCCTTCGCTCCGCATCCCATGACTTCTGTCCAGTGGGGTGAGACGTAGCTGAAGATTCCCTCCGGAGACAGGGAGGCCACGACATCGTTCGCGTTCTCCACGAACGAACGGAACCGCTCTTCGCTTTCCTTCAAGGTCCGTTCGGCCCGGATGCGGGATTCAATCTCCACGAAGAAGAGACCCACCAGCGTGAAGGCAGGCGGGTAGATGAGGAGCACGGGAAGGCCGACCTTCAGGAGCGCATGCCAGCCGAGCCCCCCCGGAAGCAGTCCCATCAGGGCCAGCATGGCCCCATGGATCAACACCCCGAGCCCGAAGAGCCTGGATGCCCGCGACGACTGGAAGTCGCGGCGCCAAAGGTAGTGGCCGCAGATTCCCAGCAGGGTCGAGGATGCGACCACCGATGCACCCATCAGGGCGCCTGCGCCACCCAGCCAAAGCCGGTAGCCCCCGCCCAGCAGAGCCGCGACTGCCCCGACCACGGGCCCCCCGAACAGACCCGCCACCCCGAGCACGATGGAACGGCCGTCGAAGAAGACCCCCGGCACCAGAGGCATCGGCGCCATCATCCCGGCCACGGTGACAAGGCCGAACAGGCAACCGGAGATCAGCTGGTGGGCAAGGGAGTGGCGCCGGAAGGCGCGGGTCAGGAGCGCCTGGATGAAACTCAGGCAGGTCAGCAGCGCGATGTTGTGGATCAGGGGCAGATAACTCATCAATGATCCACAAGGGGCCGGGTGCGTTGGGGTGGAAAGAGCAAGCGGCAGATCAAACAGAGCCGCCATCACCCCTTCGGAGGTGCCGCCCCGTGCCATGAATCAGGGCAAAACAAATTTTCTAAAGACCCTGAGGTCCCATGCCGAAGCCATTCAAGTCGAGAGTTCTGCCTTCGGGGTAGAACGCCTTGTCGGGCAGGCGCTTGGCCTGCAAGTCGAAGGCGCAACCAGCAGGATCCATTGGATCCGGGCGGTTGCGCCTTCTTTTTTTGTTCTGAATCCACCGTCCCCGAGGCGGATGTCCTCAACCCCAACACCCCTACGGAGCGCCCGGCATGCCAAGCCCCGAATCAGGACCCCAAGGCATTCAGCAGGTCCTCTGCTTCGCCCTCGGAAGCGAGGCCTACGCCATCCCCATCATGAAAGTCCGGGAGATCCAAGCCCAGGCGACGCTCACGCGCATCCCCAAAGCGCCTCCCTACATGCCCGGAGTGATCAACCTCCGCGGGGCCATCGTGCCCATCCTGGAACTCCGCCACCGGTTCACCCTCGGCGAAGCGCCTGAAGAAACCCGCCCGGTCATGGTCATCGTGGAAGTCCAGGGCCGGACCATCGGCATCCGGGTGGATTCCGTATCGGACGTGCTGGACCTGGAGCCCGCGTCCATCCGGGCCGCCCCGGAGCTCGGCACGCAGACCGCGCTGGGCCGCGAGTTCATCGCCGGTCTGGCGTCCCTTCCCGGTGCCACCGGTGAGGATTCGATGCTGATCCTGCTGGACCTCGACCACCTGCTGTCCGACCACGAACTTCACGCCCTCGATTCCGCCACCGTCTGAACCAGGAGATCCAGCGATGCTTACCAACTTGAAGATCGGAACCCGCTTGGCCGTCGGATTCGGCCTCATCCTCGCCCTGCTGCTCGCTGTGGCGGGGATTGGCCTCAACCGCATGGGCACCATCGGGGAGAACACCCGGGAAATCGTCGAGCACTACAACATGCAAGAGCGGCTGGCCTACGACATGGCCGAGCAGCAGCACATCGTCTCGCGCCTCATGCGCACCGTCATCCTGGAAGCCGATTCCGCAGAGAAGCGGAAGTACGACGATAAGCTCGAAGAGACCCGGAAACTCTACGATGAGGCAGGCACCAAACTGCTTGGCACGCTGAAGTCTGAAGAGGGCAAGGCCCTGTTCGCCACCATCAAGGCCTCACTGGACAAGGTCCGTCCCTCCAATACAAAGGTTCTGGATCTGTCCATGAAGGCAGGACGGGATAAGGAGGCCGCCTTGGTGCTGATCGAGGAGGTCCAGCCCCTCGCGAGCGCCCTCCAGAAGGACATCGATAACCTGGTCTTGTTCCTCAAGAAGGCCACAGGCCAGCGCTACGAGGAGGCCAAGGTCGCCCAGTCCCAGGCCAACATGTTCATGACGGGGATCTCGGTTCTTGCCCTAATTACTGGCATCGTCCTGGCCTTCTTCATCACCCGCAGCATCACGACCCCCCTCAAGGCCGTGGGTGCCGTGATCGAGACCGTGGCCCAGGGCGACCTGACCCAGCGCGTGGAGATCCACTCCAAGGATGAACTGGGAGAACTGGGCCGCATCCTCAACACCACCAACGAAGGCCTGCGCGAGATGGTGCTCCAGATCCAGGAGGCCGCCCTGGCGATTTCCAGCGCCTCGGGCGAGATCTCCGTGGGCAACACGGACCTGAGCCGCCGCACGGAGGAACAGGCCGCCAGCCTCGAAGAAACCGCCAGCAGCATGGAGCAGATCACCAGCAACGTGAACCAGACCGCCGACAACGCCCGCTCCGCCAAC
>DASXVC010000024.1:0-1714 GCA_036504495.1 Geothrix sp. | reverse complement strand
GCGTGCTCGGCGGCCACGATGCCCTCGTCGCTGGCCACGTGGGCCAGCCAGGGGGTGCGTACGATGTCCCCGATGGCGTAGAGGCCGGGTTCGCCGGTCTGCATGAACTTGTCGATGACCACGCAGCCGCGGTCCACCTGGGCCTTGGTCTTCTCCAGGCCGATGCCCTCCACCATGGGCGCGCGGCCCACGGCCACCAGCAGGTGGCTGCCCACCACTTCGCCCGGGGTCTCACCCTCCAGGTAGCAGGCCACGCCGTCCGCCCGCTTCTCGATGCGGGTGATCTTGGTCTTGGTGCGCACGTCCATCTTGTAGGTCTTGCGGAAGATCTTGATCAGCTCGAGGCCGATGTCCTCGTCTTCGAGCGGCAGGATCGTGTCCATGAACTCGACGAGCGTGACCTTGGAGCCCAGGCGACTGAAGACGGAGGCGAACTCCACGCCGATGGCGCCCGCGCCTAGGATCACGAGGTGGGCTGGCAGCTCGGTCAGGTCCAGGATGTGATCGCTGTTGATGACCCGCTGGCCGTCGGTCTCCAGGCCGGGGATATCCTTGGGGGCCGAGCCCGTGGCCAGGATGATGCGCTTGGCCTCATGGACCTCGCCCGCCACGTCCACCTTGCCGCCGCCCAGCAGCCTGCCGAAGCCCTTCAGCACCGTCACCTTGTTCTTCTTCATGAGGAACTCGATGCCCTTGGCGTTCTTCAGGACGATCCGGCCCTTGCGCTTCACGATGGTGCCGAGGTTGGGCTTCAGGGCCTTGGCGTCCACGCCGTCGATGCCGTAGTCGTCGGCCACCTGCATCTGCTCGAAGCGGTGGGCGCTCTCCAGCCAGGTCTTGGCGGGGATGCAGCCGCGGTGGAGGCAGGTGCCGCCCAGCCCCGGGTCCTTCTCCACCAGGGCCGTGCTCAGGCCCAGCTGGGCGGCACGAATGGCCGCGATGTAGCCGCCGGGGCCAGAGCCGATGACGAGGAGATCGAAGGAAGCCATGCTGCGCTCCAAAGAACGGGATTCCATGATCCCACATTGGCGGGAATGGATCGGCCCTAGGCGTACACCAGCGCAGACCGGACTTCCAGCCGGGCCGCCTTCCACTCCGCCCAGGCAGCCTTTAACTCGGCACGCTGCGCGGTGATGGAGGCCTTCCACTCCGCGTTGGCTTCACGCCAGGTCTCGGCCTTGGCCAAGCCCTTGGCCCGCCACTCAGCCTTCTTCAGCTGCCAGGCCTCGTGCCGGTCGTGGAGGGCGGCCAGGGCGGCGTCCAGCTTCAGCCGGGCCGCGGCGAGGCGGTCATGCATGGGGGCGGCCACGCCGGGGCTGGCCAGGGCGAGCCGTTCGCGGAGGCGCTTCTCCTCCATGTGGAGGCGGGCCCGGGTCATGGCCGCAACGGACACGCGCCGGAACTGGCCCACCAGCCCCACCCCGGCCAGGACGTTCAGCAGCCACTTGGTGGTGTCCCACTGGTACCAGAGGGCGCCATTGCGGTAGTCCCACTGCCAGAGGTGATGGAAGTTATGATAGCCCTCGCCGCAGGTGAGGGGCGCCAGCAGCCAGTTGTCCCGGGCGGTGTTGGCGTCGGTGTAGGGGCGGCTGCCGAACATGTGCGCGGCGCTGTTGATGAAGAAGGTGGTGTGGTGCGTGATCACGATGCGCAGCGCCACGCCGAAGACGAGGTGGCCCAGAACGTTGCCGGTGGCAAGTCCGATCCACAGCGG
>DASXVC010000023.1:0-2533 GCA_036504495.1 Geothrix sp. | reverse complement strand
GGATGTGCTCGACCTCGATTCCGCGGCCATCCGCCCCGCCCCGGAACTGGGCACGCAGACGGCCCTGGGCCGCGAGTTCATCGCCGGACTCGCCTCCCTGCCCGGCGCCACCGGCTCCGATTCCATGCTCATCCTCCTCGACCTGGACCACCTGCTGTCGGACGGTGAGCTCATTGCCCTCGAAGCAGCCTCGGCCTGATGGTGTGACTGCCATCACAACGCCCGTCCGTTACTTAATCGCACTGGTTCAAAGCCGATGAAGGTGCGGTGTTCCTCATCCTTTTTCTTTTGGCGCTTTTGGGCCACCTTCCATCGTTTTTCCACCTTTAACCCAACGTAAACCTTCCGCAGGAGGTCGTCCATGAAGCTCCTCGACAACATCAAGGTGGGCCCCAAGCTCATCGGTTCCTACCTCATCGTGGCGGCCATCGCAGCCCTGGTGGGCTTTGTGGGGATCCGTGAGATCCACGCCATGGAAGACGCCGATACTCGGCTCTACCAGATGATGACGGTCCCCCTGGGTGAAATGGGCGACATGATGCAGCTCTTCCAGCGCCAGCGCGTGAACATCCGGGACGCCATCATGACCGGCGATGCCGAGAAGTTCGGGAAGCGGATCAAGGAGCTGGATGTCGAGCTGACGAAAGCCGAGGATTCCTTCCAGAAGACGATCCTGACCGACAAGGGCCGGGAGACCTTCAAGGCCTACAAGGATGTCAACACGAAGTACGACGAGATAGCGGATCGGATCTTAGGCCTGGTGCAGGCCGGAAAGCAGAAGGAGGCGGAGGCCCTGCTTCGTGGAGAGGGCGCCAAGAGCCAGCAGGCGGTTGTGGAGGCTTTCGATGTGCTTCAGAACCAGAAACTGAAGCTCGCCAAGGAATCCGCAGATGGCAACGCGGTCGTGGCCAAGTCCGCCAGCACCACCATGATCACCATCATGGGGATCGGCGTGGCCTTCAGCGTGTTCATCGGCGTCGTCCTGAGCCGCGCCATCACCACACCCCTGAACAAATTCAGCAGCGTGCTTGCCGCTGTGGCAGACGGCGATCTGACCGTGACCTCCGACATCCAGTCCAAGGATGAACTGGGCCAGATGAGCGAGACGCTGAACGGCACCGTTGCCCAGCTCCGGGAGGCCATGCTGCAGGTCCAGGAGGCCGCTCTGGCGATTTCCTCAGCCTCGGGCGAGATCTCCATGGGCAACACGGACCTGAGCCGCCGCACGGAAGAACAGGCCGCCAGCCTGGAAGAGACTGCCAGCAGCATGGAGCAGATCACCAGCAACGTGAACCAGACCGCCGACAACGCGCGGTCCGCCAACCAGGAATCCGGCAAGGCCCGGCAGGTGGCCCAGGATGGCGGCACCGCCGTCCATCAGGTCATCGAGGCCATGGAAGCCATCAACCAGTCCTCCGCCAAGATCAACGAGATCATCGGCGTGGTCGATGAGATCGCCTTCCAGACCAACCTGCTGGCCCTCAACGCCGCGGTGGAAGCCGCCCGCGCCGGGGAGCAGGGCCGCGGGTTCGCCGTGGTGGCCGCCGAAGTGCGCAACCTGGCCAAGCGCAGCGCCGATGCCGCCAAGGAGATCAAGGTCCTCATCCGCGAGAGCGTGGCCAAATCCACGGACGGCAACAAGATCGCCGCCCACGCCGGGGACACCATCCAGGAGGTGGTGGTCAACGTGCAGCGGGTGACCTCGCTCGTGGGCGAGATCGCCGGCGCCACGCAGGAGCAGAGCACAGGCCTGAACGAGATCAACAAGGCCGTGGTGCAGATGGACGAAGTGACCCAGCAGAACGCCGCCCTGGTGGAGGAATCCGCCGCCGCCGCCGAGTCCCTGGACGCCCAGGCCCACGCGCTCACCGAGATCGTGGCCCGCTTCAAGACCGGCGTGGAAGTCCGCCGCACGGACATCTCCCGGGCCAAGTCCAATGGCGCGCCGCACGCCTCAGCCCCCCGCCCCGCCGCCAAGCCGGTTCGTGCCGCCGTGAAGCGCGGTCCCGTCCGCCCCGAGCTGGCCGCTGCGAAGCAGCCCGTCGGCACCCCCAAGGGTGAGGATGACGGCCAATGGGAAGCCTTCTGAGGAGGACGCCATGACCACCTCCGAAACCACCCTCCAGGGCGTCCAGCAGGTCCTCTGTTTCGCCCTCGCGGGCGAGGCCTACGCCCTGCCCATCCTCAAGGTCCGGGAGATCCAGGCCCAGGCCACCATCACCCGGATCCCCAAGGCGCCGCCCTACATGCCAGGCGTCATCAACCTGCGGGGCGCCATCGTCCCCATCCTCGAACTGCGCCAGCGCTTCGCCCTGGGCGAGGCCCCCAGCGACACCCGGCCCGTGATCATCATCGTGGAAGTCCAGGGCCGCACCCTGGGCATCCGCGTGGATTCGGTCTCGGATGTGCTCGACCTCGATTCCGCGGCCATCCGCCCCGCCCCGGAACTGGGCACGCAGACGGCCCTGGGCCGCGAGTTCATCGCCGGACTCGCCTCCCTGCCCGGCGCCACCGGCTCCGATTCCATGCTCAT
>DASXVC010000022.1:0-2089 GCA_036504495.1 Geothrix sp. | reverse complement strand
GGGCCACTACGGCCGCATCCTCAACCAGACCGTGATCCCCCTCAGCACCCTCACCATGCCCAACGAGAACCGCGTGGTGGGCTTCTGCTTCACCCCCCAGGACGGCAACAGCCTGCTCTCCAGCGTGGCCGCCGCCCTGCGCTTCATCCACCCGGATGATTTCGAGCAGCGCATCCAGGTGCTGAAGCCGTACTTCTTCGACGAAGTGTGAGCCTTGCTCTGATCGCGCAGCGATCAGAGATAAATGGGCCCGCGTTGCGGGCCCATTTTAATGGAATGCTTTTCCAAACCCACGGGGATGACCATGCAGATCACAGCCCACTACACCCTCACCCCCGATGAGGCCCTGCGGGGCGCGCGGACCTTCAAGCGCATCTGGTACCAGGTCTCCATGGGCGCGGGCGTGGGACTGATGCTGCTGGGCGCCTACAGCTTCGTCCCGGGGCAGCAGCGGGTGCCCGGCCTGTTTCTCATCCTGAACGGCCTGCTCTTCGCGTTGCTGCCGGAGGTCGTCCTCCGCATGGCCCGGCGCCGGCGGGGTGCCGATGCCTATACCCCCGTGGAGGTGGTCTTCGATGATGAAGGACTCACCCTGCGCACCGAGTCCAGCGAGGGCGGCCTGCCCTGGACCGGCTTTCAGAAGATCCTGCGCCAGAGCGGCTTCTGGATCTTCCGCACCGCCCCCTCCCGGGCCGTGCTCCTCCCCGAGCGGGCCCTGGATGCCGCCGCCTGCGCGGAGCTGGAGGCCTTCCTCCGGGCCCGGAAGCTGATGTAGCCATGAACCTCGAAGGGCCCGTGGACCTCGCCGCCCGCGCCCTGCTGGGCCGGCTGCTGGTGCGCGAGGGCGTCGTCCTCCGCATCACAGAGGTGGAAGCCTACGGAGGCCCCGAGGACAGCGCCAGCCACGCGCGCCACGGCCGCACGGGCCGCAATGCCCCCATGTGGGGGCCGCCGGGCCGGGCCTACCTCTACTTCTGCTACGGCATGCACTGGATGCTGAACGTGGTGACGGGACCCGAGGGCGAGGCCGCTGCCGTGCTCATCCGCAGCGCCGAGGTGGTCGACGGCATCGAAGCCGTGCTGGCGCGGCGGAAGGCCGCAAAGGCCACGCCCCAGCTGTGCGCCGGACCAGGCAAAGTGGCCCAGGCCCTGGGTCTCGACAAGGCCTTCGACGGCCACGATCTCCTCGTCCCTGGCGGCCTGGAACTGCGGCCGGGAACGCCGCCGGCCCGGATCCTCGCAGGCCCCCGCCTGGGTATCGCCTTCGCCACACCCGAAGACCAGGCCCGCCCCTGGCGCTTCGCCGATGGGGACAGCGGGGCCGTGGCGCAACGGAAGGCCCTCCACCCCCTGTGAATCCCACTATGCTTCCCCAGGAGGCCGCCATGCCCTACGTGAACATCCGCATCACCCGCGAGGGCGCCACAGCCGAACAGAAGGCCCGGCTCATCCAGGGTGCCACCCAGCTCCTGGTGGACGTGCTGGGCAAGAATCCCCAGACCACGGTCGTCGTCATCGATGAGGTGGACACCGACAACTGGGGCATCGGCGGCGAATCCGTCACCGTGCGGCGGAAGCAGGGGAAGTAGCACCGGGCCTTGTGCATCCCCCCTCCGGCTCCCATACTCAACCTCCGCCGTGTCCGAGCCTTCGAGGAGGCCGGGTCCACGGTGGTTCCTGACCACGGGGGTGACCGGTTTCGACAGGTCCCGACCATGTGGGTCACGAAGCAAAGCCCGGTGGGCTTTGCGGAGTGGGGCCCCACAGGGAGGGAATCATGCTCGGCGGGTTCCACTGTAGACTGGTAATTACCGAACCAACGGGGGTGACCGGTTTCGACAGGTCGTGATCCGGGTGTCCGGTGCAGGCGGGGGTTGGACGGCTGGCCCCCTCATCAAGCCGCCCACATCAAACTGCCAACGATAACTTCGAACTGGCTCTCGCTGCCTAGGGCAACCTAGGCTCCGAGCGAGTCCTCGGGATCTCTGGGTACCGAGCTCGTTAAACCTCCGAAAGGGTGGCTTCGGCCTGCCGGACGGAGGCACCAGATAGGCCGCCGCGACGCCCCCTGACGGCAGCCGAGATAAGG
>DASXVC010000021.1:0-8906 GCA_036504495.1 Geothrix sp. | reverse complement strand
CCGGCGGCCTCCCAGGTCAGCACCTGCCGGTAGTCGTCGGTGCTGAGCAGGCCGGCGCGACCCCAGGCCCGGAAGGCCCACTCACGCTCCAGCCAGTCCTTCTCCTCGCGGGTAAAAGAGCTCATAACAAAACCCCTCGGGGCCGCGCAAGGGGCGCCGGGCGAGCGAGGCGAGGAACGCGAGTCGAAGCGTAGCGGGTACTACGCGCGACGAGCGTGACGCGGCATCGCGACGCCCGCCGACCCTCGCCCGGAGGGATGAAGCCAGGCAGGCGCCCCGCTGCGTCAGGCCCCTTGAACAACGAACCACGTTGCCCTGCGGGCCCTTCCTTGCGGTGCATCCTGCCTAGTTTCATCGCGGCCTCGTCGGGGTTTTGTTAGGCACTCTTAAGGAGTCGTTGGAGAACCTGCATCCGATCGAGCTTCCAGGCTTCACCCAGATCGTCAAGAATCGCCTTGAGAGTCCCGACCTTGAGTCCGTCGTGCCGAGGAATGGTGATGTGGCGTTCGGGTGGGCCCGGGTGCGTCAGCCGGACATGGCTCCCCACGCTGCGCGTCACCACATACCCCTGCCGCTCCAGCGCGCGGATCAATTCCGTTCCACTCAGATCCCTGGGCAGCCGCGGAGTCATACGGCGATCAGTTCGTCCCGCACCAGATGCAAGCGGATCAGCTTCGGCCCCTGGCCTTCGTCGAAGTAGCAGGCCACCGCTTCGCGCACGGCATCCTTCAGGGCGTCATAGGTCTCCGCCTGGGTGTAGATGCTTTCGCCCAGGGCCTTGGCCGTGAAGCCGCCCTCGGGGGCTTCCTCGACCTGGAAGATCAGTTCATGGGAGGGCATGGGGCACCTTCAGACCGGAAGTATCGGTCCAATGATCCGAAATGGAAAGTTCAGCCCACGACCACCCATACCGGGCGGCCTGATTTCACGGCCTCGCGGAGGGTCCTGGCGGCCTGCGCGGCGGTCATGGATTCCTGGGCCAGGCCTTTTTCGGAGATCAGAAGGGTTTCCACGCCATCGGGAATGCTGGGTAGGACCACCCGAGGAGCGCGACCTTCGGCGGCCCGCGGTGGAGCATCCTTCCCGTGATAGCCGATGCCCGTTTCCAAGGCCCGGCGGGGTTGGCCGAGAGCCTCGCAAAGCAGGGGCCATAGGCTTTCCCGGGGTTGAGATTCATCCTTCTCCCAGGCGGAAACCGCCGCCTGACCGACACCCACCTGGGCGCCCAAGGCCCGTTGCGTGAGACCCAGGCGCTCCCGCGCCGCCCAGATCCGCTGGCCGCGCGTCTTGGGGTGGCGGGGCGCCCGTTGGCGGGGAGGGCGTTGAGCGCCGCTCATGCCCGATTCCCTGAAACACAAATGATTTGTGTTATAGCATTTGCAGCCTGCCTACCCCGGTTCCAGGAGCGAGACAGCTGGCGCGGCGCCATTTGAAAAGACTACATCAGTCCAAGGTCCTTTTCCCTTCCCGTGGCGGGTAACCGAGAGGCAAACTGATTAAACACAAACAATTTGTGTTGGAGTTGATGTGAGCGGCGAAGCTGAGTTCGAGCTCCGGGCGGAAGATGCCTCCAAACCCAAGCGTGGCCGGCCCAAAGGCAGCGGGAAGGCGCGTGGTCCGAAGGTCGATGTCGAAGCGACGGCGCCCGAACTGGAACTATCAGATTCGGATAGTGCCAACTACCTGCATCGCGCCAAGCGTCTGAATAACCCGCCCGCAGGCTTGGCCGCCGAGGGGCGTGCCGCCGAGCCGCCGCGCCTGGCCTACGCCTACAATCCCCACCGGCCGCCCGCCGTGCGCTTCGATGCCACGGGCCGGGCGGATCGCGCTGCGGAACTCGCGGCGGCCGCCATCCAGCGGCCCCTCACGGCGGACGAAGGCATCGAGTTGCAGGCCCTCCTCAGCGTTCACGAACCCTGGATCGAATGGGCGGGCAAGCGCGAGAAGCCGGGCTTCGAGGTGGATCCCGTGGCCCTGCACATCCACGAGCGGGTGAGCACCCAGGCCATCCTCAACGCCGTGCGGCGCCAGGATTCACCCCGCAGCCTCTTCGCCGACCCCGATCTGGACCCCGCCAAGGAACTGCAGTTCTACAAGTACCCCATCGAGTGGGCCAACCGCATGGTGCTGGGCGACAGCCTTCAGGTCATGGCCTCCT
This sequence comes from Geothrix sp., assembly GCA_036504495.1. Taxonomy (GTDB): domain Bacteria; phylum Acidobacteriota; class Holophagae; order Holophagales; family Holophagaceae; genus Geothrix. Next base: position 6,748 of record DASXVC010000021.1, on the reverse strand, counting down.
TGGCTCGCCGCGAGAACCTGGCGGGGCAGGTGCAGATGATTTACTTCGATCCGCCCTATGGCATCAAGTTCGGCGGCAATTTCCAGTCCGAGGTGGGCAAGCGGGACGTGAAGGACCGCGACAGCGACCTCACCCGCGAACCCGAGATGATCAAGGCCTACCGCGACACCTGGACCCTGGGCGTCCACTCCTACCTGGCCTACCTGCGCGACCGCCTCATGCTCGCCCGGGAGCTGCTGGCCGACAGCGGCAGCATCTTCGTGCAGATCAGCGACGAGAACCTGCACCGCGTGCGGATGGTGATGGATGAGGTGTTCGGGGCGGAGAACGCGCTGGGAACAATCGTTTTTCAGAAGACCGGTGGATTCACACCCAAACTGCTCCCGCTAGTCGCCGATTACCTCCTCTGGTACGGGAAGAATGGTGAGACCACTCGATTCAGGAACCTACGGGAGTACCGTCTATTTCCTCCGAGCGACGATCCTTACTACCGCCTAATTGAATATTCATCGGGTGAACGTCGTCGAGCAGAACAGCGTGAATTGGACGAACCTGATTCGTTGCCAGCAGGAGCACGCTTACTGCGGCATGGACCACTTAACTCACATGGCCCTTCCGGAAACCCTAAGTCATTTGTATTCGAGAGTCGCGAGTATTGGTGCAACACAAATCGGCATTGGACAGTTGATCCCGAGGTTGGCTTGGCTCGTGTAGCAAGAGCAGAACATGTGTTCCCAATTGGAAACGATGTTGCTTTCAAGCTTTTCTGGGACTTCAATCCATCTAAATCTCAAAGCAATCTTTGGACGGACACTCAGTCGGGTGGATTCAATGACGAAAAGGTATATGTAGTTCAAACGGTCACCAAGGTCATCGAACGCTGCCTCCTCATGACCACCGATCCCGGCGATCTCGTCCTGGATCCCACCTGTGGTTCGGGCACGACAGCCCATGTGGCGGAGCAGTGGGGGCGGCGCTGGATCACCTGCGACACCAGCCGCGTGGCCCTGTCCCTGGCCCGGCAGCGGCTCATGACGGCCAAGTTCGACTACTACGCCCTGCGCGAACTGAACGATGAGGATCGCCAGCGCCATCCTGAAGGTACCTGGCTGAAGGAGCCCACCAGCGGGGACGCGCGGACCCTGGACTGCAAGACGGTGCCCCATGTGACCCTGCGCAGCATCGCCCAGAACGCGGATCTGGATCCCATCTTCGCCAAGCACGAGCCTCTGCTGGAGGCGGCCCTGGCGGCCTGTAACGCCGCGCTCCTGGTGGCCACGCCCGCCCTGCGGGAGCAGCTCCGAGCCAAGCTGGTGGCCAAGGCCAAGGCTGGCGGCCAGCGCGCCATTACGGATGCCGATCGCCGCCGCTGGCTGCTGCCGCCGGACGGTCGGGACCGTGATGTCGCGGCTCGGAAGCGCGCCACGGTGGATCTCGACTTCGGTGGCTGGTACGCCTGGGAAGTGCCCTTCGACATCGACGAGGATTGGCCCAAACCCCTGCGCGAGGCCGTCACGGCCTATCGCGCCGCCTGGCGGGCCAAGATGGACGACGTGAATGCCTGCATCGCGGCGCGGGCGGCCCAGGAGGAGCTGGTGGGCCAGCCCAAGGTGGTGCGCAGCATCACGCGGGTGAGCGGCCCCTTCACGGTGGAATCCGTGCTGCCCGCGCTGGAAAGCCTCGACGAGGATTCGCCCATCGAAGGCTTCGAGGGCGACCTGCCCGCCTTCGATCCCTCCAATGCGCCGCAGAACGCCGAGGCCTTCCAGGAGCAGGTGCTGGGCTGGCTGCGGCAACAGGGCGTGGACTTCCTCGACAACAAGCACCAGGCCTTCACGCGGCTGGAGCCCCTGGCCGGTAGTCCCGTTCTGCACGGGCAGGGCGAATGGGGTGACCCGGCCCGCCGCGTGGCCGTGAGCATCGGCCCCCGCATCGGCAATGTGAGCGAGTTCCAGGTGGGGCAGGCCCTCCGCCAAGCCTACCAGCGCGGTTTCGAGGAACTGGTCTTCGCGGGTTTCGGCTTCGATGCCGTGGCCCAGGGCGCCATCCAGCAGCACGCGGAGGACGGCGGCCAAGTGCGAACTCATCTGCTGCTCATCCGGCCCGACGCCACCATGGCGGGCCTGCTGAAGGATGGGCCTGGTGCCCAGCTCTTCACGGCCATGGGCCTGCCCCGCACGCGGTTGGAGCGCCTGAAGCACGGCGAATTCCGGATCCACATGGAGGGCGTGGACATCTACAACCCCGTGGATCACAGCCTCGTGCCCACGGGAGCGGACAAGGTCGCCGCCTGGTTCCTGGACCAGGACTACGATGGCCGGGCCTTCTGCATCACCCAGGCCTTCTTCCCCGACAAGACTGCCTGGGACAAGCTGGCCAAGGCCCTCAAGAGCGCCGATGCCGAGCGCTTTAAGGCCTTCGCGGGTACTGAGAGCCTGCCCTTCGCGCCCGGCAAGCACCAGCGCTGCGCCGTGAAGGTGATCGATCCCCGGGGCAACGAAGTGATGACCACGCACCGGCTGGACTAGCCACCGATGACGAGAGACGGATCATTGCCCCCTGAACCTCGGCAAGCCTGCATGCCTTCTATCCGTGTTCATCGGTGTGCATCCGTGGTTCAAAATCAGTTGAAACCACGGATGCACAGGATTCACACGGATCGAGCCGTGGCAGAATCCACCGCAACCCAGGAGGAAACCGTGGCCATTCAGGATCCGCTTACAGAGCGAGTCATCTCGGGCGCGTTCAAGGTGCAGAACACTTTGGGATGCGGTTTTCTGGAAAAGGTTTATGAGAACGCCATGGTTTACGAATGCCGAAAAGCTGGATTGGCCGTGGCGAACCAGCACCCGATCCGCGTCCACTATGACGGAATCGTGGTCGGCGAGTACGCGGCGGACCTGTTGATCGAGAAGCGCTTGCTGGTCGAACTGAAAGCAGTGAAGGCCCTGGATGACAACCATCTCGCCCAGTGCTTGAACTACCTGAAAGCCACGGGCATGAAAGTCTGCCTGTTGATCAACTTCGGAAAGCCCGAACTGGAAATCTGCAGGGTGGTGCTGTGAAACGAGCGTTTCTCATCCGTGTGCATCGGTGTGCATCCGTGGTTAAAGGATTTTTTGAACCACGGATACACCGGATTCACAGGGATAAAACCGTGGGCATTCTTTTGGTGTCGCTGTGACTCAAGTTGAAGCGCCTCTCCCCATCCAGCCCGTGGCCGAGCCGATCCTATGCAGCCCCTACGAGGAGCCAGACCGGCACTGGCAGTACGACCGGGACAGCCATCACCATGTGGAGACGAGCGGCCGCCGCACCAGCCGCTACTGGCACCAGGGCAGCCTGACGGGCAGCAGGCAGCGCAGCCTGTTCATGGAAGAGGGCGAGGACGACCTGCCCCTGGTGAACCTCCTCCGCGCCAACGTACGGGACTGGCGCCGCGAAGGCTATCCCCATGTCACGGCCGTCACCCGCCAGCTGCTCCTCCATTGGGGCAGGGAGGACCGGGCGCGACGCCTCTTCTTCTGCCAGCTGGAGGCCGTGGAGATGATCATCTACCTCACGGAGGTGCTGGAGCAGAACCAGCGGGTGCGGCATCCCCAGGATGACCAGGGCCGTCCCATCAAAGGAGAGTGGCTGCGACCGGAGGATTTCCAGGCCCTGCTGCGAGGCGAGACCCCGCGCTTCACCGAAGGGCTCACGGTGCCTCCAGCGCTTCTGGACATGCCCTCGGAGGCCGGGCAGAAAGCCCTCCGCCGCTACGGCTGCAAGATGGCCACGGGCAGTGGCAAGACCGTGGTGATGGCCATGCTCATCGCCTGGACCCTCTGCAACCGGGCCCGCATGCCAAACAGCGAACGATTCGCAGGGGCGGTCTTCGTGGCCTGTCCCAACCTCACCATCAAGGAGCGGCTGCAGGTGCTGCGGCCGGACTATGCCAAGAACTACTACCAGGCCTTCGACCTGGTGCCGGCGGCGCTGCTGCCCGATCTGCGCAAGGGTCGGGTGAAGGTGGACAACTGGCATCAGCTGGGCCTGGAGAGCCCCCATGCCGAGGCAGGCGCCACCTTCCGGGTGGTGGACAAGGGCGAGGAGGATTCCGACACCTTCGCCCGCCGCTTCCTGGGCGAGCTCTATGGCCGGGGACCCATCCTGGTCATGAATGACGAGGCCCACCACGCCTACCGTCCAGCACCCGTAGTCGAAGGCGAACACCTCAGTGCCGAAGAGAGGGCCGATCTGGAGGAAGCAACCCTATGGGTGCAAGGGCTGGATCGTCTGAACCAATCAGTGGGTGTGCGGTTCTGCGTGGATCTGTCCGCCACGCCCTTCTACCTCAAGGGTTCGGGGCATCCTGAAGGATCCCCGTTCCCCTGGCTGGTTTCGGATTTCGGCCTCGTGGATGCCATCGAGAGTGGCATCACCAAGATTCCCCGCCTGCCTGTCGCGGACACGACCGGGCGACCAGATCCCAAATACTTCCGGCTCTGGCGCGAGATCATGGAGAACCTCCGCGCCGGCGACAAGCTCTCCGGCGGCAAGCCCAAGCCGGAGGTGGTCTGGCGCGAGGCTGAGGGCGCCCTGCGCACGCTGGCGGGCCAGTGGGTGGAGCGCTTCCAGCAGATGGAAGCCGCAGCGCCGGGCCAGGAAAGCGTGCCGCCGGTGCTCATCATCGTCTGCGACAACACGGACATCGCCCGGCTCTTCTTCGAACGCATCAGCGGTGAAACCGTGCTGAAGGAAGTCGAAACCGAGGAGGATGACGACGAGGCGCCGAAGCGCGGGAAGAAGAAGCGCACCGTGGCCTACGGTCCGAGTGCCTTGAATGAGGCCTTCGCGAACACGGAACATCGCCGCGCCACCCTGCGGATCGATTCCAAGCTCCTGGCTGAAGCGGAGAGCGCCACCGGGTCACGCAAGGACGCTGCCGAGGAACTGCGGAGAATCGTCTCCTCCGTGGGCGTGAAAGGCGAGCCGGGCGAGCAGGTGCGCTGTGTCGTGAGCGTGCAGATGCTCAGCGAAGGCTGGGATGCCAACTCAGTGACCCACATCCTGGGGCTCCGAGCCTTCGGCAGTCAGCTACTCTGCGAGCAGGTGGTGGGTCGTGGCCTTCGACGCATGGACTACACGCCCTACCGGGATGCCGAGGGTCGCTGGAAGCTTCACGAGGAATACGTGGATGTCTATGGCGTGCCCTTCTCGGTGATCCCCTTCAAGGGGCGGCCCATCAACAAACCCGCGCCCGAGGACAAACCCAAGAACCACGTGAAGGCTCTGCCGGAGCGGCAGGCCTTCGAGATCGAATTCCCGAACGTGGAAGGCTATGCCTTCGAGTTGAAGCGGAACGTCATCAAGGCGGATGTGGCGGCCATGGAAGTCCTGGCGCTGGAGCCTCTGCGGGAACCTACTGCCGTGTTCGTGGCGCCCCAGGTGGGCTATGCCGAAGGGAATCCCAGCGGGCTGGGGCAGTTCCCGACCCAGGAACAGAACCGGGAGCAGTACTACGAAAGCACGCACCTCCAGACCCTGGAGTTCGATTTGGCCCGCAGCATCGTGTCGGGGCTGTTGGAAGGGAAGGGGGACCAGCGGCTGAGCGCACGGACTCAGGGTCGCCAGCAGTTGTTTCCCCAGGTGCTGCGGCTGGTGAAGGCCTATACCGCCGCCAAGGTCCAGTGGAACGGCTGTGAAAAGACTGAACTGGGCCTGGAACGCTACATGGAACGCCTCGTGAGCCGCTTTCTCACCGCCATCGAGCCGGATGAGGCCCAGGGTGAGCAGGCCCTGGTGCCCATCCTGAACCGCTACCAGCCCAAGGGCAGCACGGCCCGGGTGGACTTCAAGACCACGAAGCCATGCAGGCTCACGGTGGCCAGCCACATCAACCAGGCGGCCCTGGATACGGTCCAATGGGAGCAGAGCGCGACCTTCGTGCTTGAACAGGTGGCGAGCCAAGGCCTCATCCGCTGCTATGCCCGCAACGAGCGGCTGGAGTTCAACATCCCCTATGAGTACGACGGCCTCGGCCACAGCTACCAGCCGGATTTCCTGGTGCAGGTCGCCCCGGGCCGGATCCTGATCCTGGAGATCAAGGGCGAAGAGGACGATGTGGACCGGGCCAAGCATGAGGCGGCACGGCGCTGGACGCGCGCCGTGACACGCTGGGGCGACATGGGACAGTGGGACTTCCTTGTATGCAAGAACGTCGAGACGCTGATGGAGGACCTGCGCGAGGCGATTTCGGCCCATTGACGCATCCGCGGGCACGCCGCTGGAATCTCGCCGCCGCTCCGCTAGAATGGCCCTTCCCGAGGCGGCCCCCTTGGCCCCCGGCGATTGAGAGGCATCTATGACGACGACTCCCCTGGTGGGCATCCTGATGGGCTCCAAGAACGACTGGGAGACCATGCAGCACACGGCGCTGACGCTGAAGGCGCTGGGGATCCCCTTCGAGGCCCATGTGGCCAGTGCGCACCGGACGCCGGAGAAGGTGGTGGCGTTCTGCAAGGAGGCCGAGGGCCGGGGCTTGAAGGTGATCATCGCGGCGGCCGGAGGGGCGGCGCACCTGGCGGGCGTCTGCGCCAGCAAGACGCACTTGCCGGTGCTGGGTGTGCCCATGAAGGGCTGGGCCACGGAGGGCATGGACGCGCTGCTCTCCACAGTGCAGATGCCCTCGGGCATTCCCGTGGGCACCCTCGCCATCGGCAAGGCCGGCGCCATCAATGCGGCGCTGCTGGCCACGTCGATCCTG
>DASXVC010000020.1:0-3754 GCA_036504495.1 Geothrix sp. | reverse complement strand
TTCGGCGGCGCCCTGGGTGCGTTCGACGGGGGTGGCGTAGGAGAAGCGGATCCACTCGGCGCCGTAGGGGCTGAAGAAGGCGCCGGGCACCACGGCCACGCCGTGCTCTTCGGCCAGGTACTGGCCCATGGGCTCGGAGTCCGCCCAGCCTTTGGCCGCGAAGGAGTCCGCCACCTTGATGAAGGCGTAGTAGCCCTGGCCGATGATGTGGGTGAGGCTCTGCTGCTTCAGATACTCGCGCAGCCAGGCGCGGCTGGCGCGGGTGGGCCCCGCGATGGGCGCGCTGGCGGCCGCGAAGCCCTTCTCATAGGCGGCCATGGCCACGGCCAGGCTGAAGAAGGAGGGGATCACGGTGTGCGAGGCCTGGGCCACGATGACCTTGACCACCTCCGCGTCCGCCAGCAGATGGCAGTTGCGGATGTTGGAACCGCCGAGGCTCTTGGTGATGCCGTCCAGCACCATCAGGCGCTTGCGCAGCGCGGGCTCGAAAGCGCGCAGAAGGACATTCACATCGTAGGGTTCGCCATCACCCACCGCGTGGTACATCCAGTCGAAGAGGACAAAGGCCACGCCGGCCTCCAGCGCCGTGCGGGCCAGGACGATCTGGCGCTCCAGGGTGAGGGTCTGGCCCGTGGGATTGTCGGGGCTGGTGATGACGAGGCCCGCGACCTTGCGGCCGTGCTTGGCGGCTTCGGCCACGCAGGCGCGGATGCCGTCTTCGGAATAGGCCCACCCTTCCTCGGCCCGGCCGGGGGCCCACATCACGTTGGCGCCGATGCCGTAGGGCCCCCAGTTGTAGCTGATCCAGGGCACGCGGCTGACGACGACCACATCGCCCTGGCGGCCGTGGCCCAGGGCCAGCATGGCCTGGTAGGCCTTCTGGAGGCCGTCGCGGCCACCCTGGGTGCCGATGACGTTGGCGGTGCCCCAGCCCGTGTCCGGCGCCAGCTTCCAATAGGTTTCCGCCACGCTCTTGCGGTAGGCCTCCGTGCCGAAGGGCATGTCGTAGGCGGTGCCATGCTGCTTCTGCAGCTCGAAGGCCCGGTCCAGCAGCGCCTCGGGCACGCCGGGCAGGGAGGCGCCGCCGTCGCCCTGGCTGGCGTCGAAGACCGGCACGCCAGGCTGCTTCTCCTGGAACACCTTCAGCGACTTGTTGATGAGGAACATGCGCGAGGCGGGAATGGGCGCCAGCTGTTTCAGGTGATCGCTCACCGGGACGAGGTTGGCCTCAGGCACGGCGAAGGCGGGTGTCTCAGGGGAGAGAAGGGCAGCCATGGATCCTCCCGATACGAAAATGTCGCCCCTGCGGCAACCCGGGGGCGACAAGCATTGGTTAAGATTACCAGCCCAGGTCATGGGCTCAAGTTATAGAACGTTATATATCAATAAATGATGGTTATGGTTCGGTGCTGAAATCAAGATGCCTGAAGGGTCTGGCGGAAGGCCCGGAGTAGTCCTCCACGCACTGCCCATGGCCCAGGAGGAGATACCGGTAGCTGAGCAGTCCTTCGAGACCCACGGGCCCGCGGGCATGGATGCGGCCAGTGCTGATGCCGACCTCGGCGCCGAACCCGTAGCGGTAGCCATCGGCGAAGCGGGTGGACGCGTTGTGGAAAACGCCCGCTGCGTCCACCTCGGCCAGGAACCGGGCGGCGGCCGCGTGGTCCTCGGTCACGATGGCCTCCGTGTGGCCGCTGCCGTGGGCGCGGATGTGGGCCAGGGCCTCGTCCAGATCCGCCACCGCCTTCAGGGCCAGGATGGGTGCGCCGTACTCCGCATCCCAGTCGGCTTCCGTGGCCTTCCTGAGCGTGGGCAGGAGTTCGAGGCAGGCGGGGCAGCCACGCAGTTCCACGCCCCGGGGGATGAGATCCGCCGCCAGGGCCGGCAGCAGGCGGGCCGCGGCGCGGCGGTGGATGAGGACTGTCTCCACCGCATTGCAGGCCGCCGGGTACTGCAGCTTGGCGTCGCGCACCAGGGCCACGGCCATGGCGGTAGCCGCGGCCTCGTCGAGGTACATGTGGCAGATCCCGTCGGCGTGGCCCAGCACAGGAATGCGAGTGGAGGCCTGGAGATTCAGCACCAGCTCCCGCGAGCCGCGGGGGACCACGAGGTCCACCAGGTCGGGACGCTGCAGCAGGGCCGCGACGGCCGCCCGGTCCGGCAGGCCCTGGACCGCGGCTACCGGCAAGCCTGACTCCGCCAGCGCCTGCTGGATCAGGGCCAGCAGTGCGGTGTTGGAGTGGCGGGCCTCGCTGCCGCCCTTGAGCAGCGCGGCGTTGCCGCTCTTGAGGGCCAGGGCGCTGATCTGGATCAGGGCGTCCGGCCGCGCTTCGAACACGACGCAAAGCACCCCCAAGGGGCAGGCCACGCGGGTGAGCTCCAGCCCCTCGTCCAGCTGGCGGCGCAGCTGGACCCGATGGAGGGGATCGGGCAGGGCGGCCACCGCGCGGACCCCCTGGGCCATGGCGGCCAGTTTCGAAGCATTGAGGTGGAGCCGCTGGAGCGTGGCGGGCGGCAGGGTATCCCCGGCGGCGCGGACATCCTCGGCGTTGGCGGCGAGGAGGGTTGATTCCTGACGCTCCAACAGATCGGCCAACTTCAAGAGCGCCGTCGACCGGAGGCTGGAGGAGGTGGTCGCCAGACGGCGCGAAGCATTCCTCGCGGCCTGGGCCATGGCCTGGATCTGGAGGGGGCTCAAGGAGGATTCGCTCATGGCTGGGCTCCCTTGGGGGCGGCGAGGAAGAGGGTGCCGACGGGTTCGCCCGCGAGGATCCGATCGAGCACGCCGACCACGAGGCCGGAGGCCAGCACCACGGGCACGCCGGCCTTCGTCGCGAACCGGGCCGCCTCCACCTTGCTCACCATGCCGCCCCGGCCGCGCCCCGAGGTGCCGTCGAGCCTGGCCTGGGGATCGGCGCCGAAGGGGATCTCGGCCAGGGGCGTCGCATCCGCGTGCAGCCCCGGATTGCGGGTATGGAGGGCGGTGACGTCCGAAAGGAGGATCAGGAGATCCGCCTGCAGGTGGGTGGCCACCAGGGCCGACAGGTGGTCGTTGTCGCTGAAGATGGGGGTACGGCCGGGGGAGGGCCGCTCCAGCTCCAGGGTGGAGACCGTGTCGTTCTCGTTGAGCACCGGGATGGCGCCCAGCTCCAGCAAGGTTTCCAGGGTCCGCTTCAGGTTGGCGTGGCGGACGGGATCGGTGAAGTCATCTTCGGTGAGGAGCACCTGGGCCGCGCAAAGCCCCATGCGGGCGAAGCCCTCCTGGTAGATGGACATGAGCTGGCCCTGGCCGGCCGCGGCGCAGGCCTGCTTCTGCGACAGGCCCTCGGGCTGGATGCCCAGCTGGCGGGCCCCGAGGCCCACCGCGCCGGAGGAGACCAGCACCGGTTGCGCGCCCTGGCGCCGGAGGGCGGCCACGGTTTCCATCAGGCCGTACAGGCGGCTCAGGGCCGGGCGCCCCTCGGCGCCCAGCACCACCTGTGTGCCCAGTTTCAGCACGATCCGTCTGGCCCTGGAGAGGCCCGTCCGGGCGGCGGAGGCTTCGAGTCTGTGGATCATGGGACCTGCCGAAAGAAAAACCCCCGGGCTGGTGGGCGCCGGGGGTGGATGAGCGGGTTCGTGTGGACGACTGGCTCAGACCCCTCCCACCGGAATGCCGGGGATGGGCAGGCTGGGATTGAGGGTCGCGACAGGAATCATGGTGTGCCAAGTGTGCCGGGGTGGGACGAGGGATGCAACCGGGAATGGCGGATCA
>DASXVC010000019.1:0-5160 GCA_036504495.1 Geothrix sp. | reverse complement strand
CACATCAATGGCATCGAGTCCTTCTGGAGCTACGCCAAGCGCCGCCTCGCCCGATTCAATGGCATCTCCAAGGTGACCTTCCACCTCCACCTCAAGGAGTGCGAGTTCCGCTTCAATTATCGCCATGAGGATCTCTACCAGACCCTCCTCAACCTGCTACGATCTCATCCGCTTTGATCCTGTTTGCTTCCTAAGACCCTTTGAATTCACAAAATCCTGTGAACGAAGGAAGCGGACATGGCCGTGTTGGGCCCGGATGCGGATTTGACGGAGCGGATCCTCGGTTGCGCTTTCCGAGTGCTTGCCGTTCTCGACTGCGGCTTTCTGGAAAAGGTCTATGAGAACGCGCTCCTGCATGAGCTGCGGAAGTCTGGGCTCGCCGCCGAATCGCAGCGGCCCATCCAAGTCCATTACGACGGAGTGCCGGAGGAGACTACTTCGCGGACATTCTGGTCGAAGGGCGGGTCATCCTCGAACTCAAAGCCGCCAGGAGTTTCGAAGGCATTCACATCGCGCAGACCCTCAACTACCTCAAGGCCAGCGGCCTGAGAACAGCTCTGCTTCTGAATTTCGGAACCCGAAGCCTGGAGATCAAGCGGTTCCTGCTCTGAGTGGACCGCCGCCGGGCCCGGTATGATCGTTCCATTCGCTGGGAGCCCTCATGGACCGTTTCGGTAGTTCGAAGCTGCGCATCGGCTGGACGCTCGTCTGCCTGTTCTTTGCGGGGCTGGTGCTCATGGGCGTCCGCGGACAGCAGGGGGCTGAGGGATCGCAGATTGTCGTGTTCGGAACCCAGGTGCCCCTGGGCGCGGATTCGTTGCGGGCCTACGCTCTGGGCAACCTCCAGGGGGTCATGTACTGGATGGTGTCGCTGGTGGTGCTGCTGGGCGCCTTCGGGCCCGTGAGCCAGTGGACGGCCGCCGCGGCCCGGGGGGAGCGGCTCAAGGGCTTCTTCGCCGGGACCGGCCTGGGCTTCGTCCATGGGTTGTTCCTGTCCCAGGTGGCCCTGATCCCCGTGTGGGTGCTGAGCTGGCGCCTCATCGGCGAGGCCTGGCCGCCGGAGCTGCTGCGGGCGGATCTACACGGCCTGTTGCTGGGCCTCCAGATGCTGCTGTGGGCCGTGCTGCTGTCGCGCCTGATCAAGTCCAGCGCCGGGCTGGCCCTGCTGGTCACGCTGCTGCTGCGGGAGCTGGGGCCGCGGCTGAGCTTCTTCCTGGACTTCGGCCAGGACCTGGGCTGGAGCGCCGGCCAGGTGAAGGTCCTGGAGGTGTTCGTGCGCCTGCTGCCCATGGCCCAGCTGCCCTCGGATCCCTTCTCGCCGCTGGCCCTGCCCCTGTCCATCGGCGGCCCGCTGGTGCTGGGGGCCCTGGCCATGCTGCTGCCCGCAGGTGGCGGCCGGAAGTAGCCGGTGCGCCTGGTTCCCTGGTTCCTCCTCCCGGCGGTCCTGCTGGGCCAGACGGCCCAGGACCCGGCTTCGCTGCGTCAGAAACTGGCGGTCATCCAGGGGCGGCTGGGGCAGGTGGATCAACAGCTCGCGGCCCTGAAGAAGCGGCGCAAGGGCGTGCTGGTGGAAATCCAGGGCATCTCGCTGCAGCGGGACCGGGCCAAGGCCCAGGTGGAGGGCGCCCGGCTCCGGCGCGACCAGGCCCAGAGCGAGGTCCAGGTCATCAGCCGCGAGCAGGTGCGCATCCAGGGCGAGGTGCTGAAGCTCAAGGGCGACCTCCGGAAGCAGGTGCGCTGGATGCAGGTGCTGGGCCCCTGGGGTGACCTTGGGCTCTACGCCACCTTCAAGGACCTGGACGCCTGGCTTGTGCGGGGCCGCATGCTGGCCTGGGCGCGCCTGCAGGAGCGGAAGCGCCTGGACCTCATCCACCGGCTCCAGGGGGACCTGGCCGCCAAGGAAAAGGCCCTCAAGGATGTGCTTGCGCGCCTGGCCAGCGACGAAAGGGAGGCCGCCCAGCTCCAGGCTGCCCTCCGCCTGCAGGAGGAGAAGCTCAACGGGTTCCTGGAGGGTCTGCAGAAGGATGAGACGGCCCAGAAGCAGGCCCAGGCTGAGCTGGCGGAGGAGGCTGTCCAGTTGGAGCGGCTGCTGGCGGGCCTGCTGGTCAAGCCCAAGGGCGAGGCCTTCGAGGCGGCCGTGGCTTTCGCCTCCCTGCATGGCAACCTGCCCCAGCCCGTGGAGGGCACCCTGGCCCAGGGCTTCGGCGAGCACCTGCATCCGCGCTTCCACACCAAGACCGTGCAGAGCGGGCTGCTCCTCGCGGCCAGCGGCGGCGCCCCCGTGGCGGCCGTGGCCGACGGCCGGGTGGCCTTCGCCGACTACTACCAGAGCTACGGCCCCATGGTGATCCTCGAGCACGGCGGCGGATGGTTCAGCCTCTACACCCACCTCCTCGGCCTTCAGGTCACCAAGGGCCAGGTGCTGAAAGCCGGCGAGGCTGTAGGCGCCGTGGGGGACACCGTGGATGGTCCCCGCCTGGGCTTTGAGATCCGCCACCAAGCCCAACCCCAGGACCCGCAAAAATGGCTGAAGAAGAAATATCGTTGAATTAGGCTGATTGATAATTGAATTGACAATCAGCCAAGGCGTCCCAGACTGAATCCATGATCCCCCGTCTCGCCCGCACCACCCTGCTGGAGATGGCCCAGGGTTTCCCGTTCCTGGCCCTGACGGGGCCCCGGCAGTCTGGCAAGACTACCTTGGCGCGCACGACGTTCCCCGGGAAGCCTTACGTATCGCTGGAAGATCCCGATGCCCGGGACTTCGCCGATGGGGATCCGCGGGGCTTCCTTGCGCAGTTCCCGGATGGCGCCGTTCTGGACGAGGCGCAACGGTGCCCGGCCTTGTTCTCCTACCTTCAGACTCTGTCGGACCTGGATGGGCGGCCGGGGCTATTCGTGCTCACGGGATCCCAGCAATTCGGCCTTTTCTCCGGTCTGAGCCAGACGCTCGCCGGCCGTGTGGGGATGGTGCAACTGCTCCCCTTTTCATCCGAAGAACTGACCGCCCACGGATCCATGCCGCCCGATCTGGACGGGGCCTTATGCAAGGGCATGTACCCGCCCTTGTACGACCGGACCCTGGATCCGGGCCGATGGTTCGCCTCTTATGTGGCGACCTATGTGGAACGGGACGTGCGCCAGATGGTGAACGTGCGCGATCTATCCACGTTCCAGCGGTTCGTGCGGCTGTGCGCGGGACGGACCGGCCAGTTGCTGAACCTGTCGGGGCTGGCCTCGGATGCTGGCATCACCCACAACACCGCCAAGGCCTGGATCTCGATTCTAGAAGCCAGCTACCTGGTGCATCTCCTGTCTCCGCACCACGAAAACTTCAACAAGCGGCTGGTGAAGACGCCGAAGCTCTACTTCCTGGATACGGGTCTGGCCGCCTGGCTGTTGGGCATCCAGGAACCAGGACAATTGGCGACCCATCCTCTGCGAGGCCCCCTTTTTGAAACGTGGGTCGTATCCGAATTCCTCAAGAGCCGCTTCAATCGGGGACTCCCCTCCAACCTGTCTTTCTGGCGGGACCGGGGCGGGCGCGAAGTGGATGTGCTGATGGATGAAGGCACGCACCTGGTTCCGATCGAAATCAAGGCTGGGCGTACCGTGAACGCTGATTTCTTTGCCGGGCTGAAAGCCTGGACCGCGCTTGCAGGTCCCAGAGCCGGGCGGAGCAGGCTCGTCTACGGGGGCGACTCATCCCAGGCCCGATCCGAGGTGGACCTGTTCTCCTGGCGGAACCTCACCCTCCCTCAAACCTGAGGACTGAGGACTGTTCCCCTACCGCACCACGCTGCTGGCGTTGAACAGGGGCACGTAGATGGCCAGCAGGAGGGCGAGGACGACGACGCCCATGAAGAGGATGAGGATGGGGCCGATGAGGCTGGTGACGGCGGTGGTGGCCTTCTCCACTTCCTGATCGAAGAAGTCGGCCACGTGGTCGAGCATCTCGGGCAGGGCGCTGCTCTGCTCGCCCACGCGGACCATCTCCACGGCCAGGGGATCCAGGATCTTCGCCTGTTCGAGCGCGAGGTTCAGGCTGCTGCCGGCGCGCACCTTGTCGGTGACGGTGGCCAACCCTGCCTTCATGCGTTCGCTGGGGCTGGTGCGCTGGACCACTTCGAGGGCCTGCACCACGGGCAGACCGCCGGATAGCAGCACGCCCAGGGTCCGCGAGAAGACGCTGGAGTGGTACATGCGGTAGAGCGTCCCGACCTTGGGCAGCATCAGCAGCAGGCGCTCCGCCAGTTTGCGCCCGGCCTCGGAAGCCGCCATCCAGCGGATGAGCACGACCAGACCGACGAGCGCGAGCCCCTGGAGCCAGAGGGTGGAGCTGATCACCTGGCCCATGCCCAGCAGGACCCTGGTGATCAGGGGCATCTCGATGTCGCCGCCGGCATAGAACTCCGCGAAGCGCGGGAGCACCACATTGAAGATCACGCCCAGGGCCAGGATCAGCACCAGCACCAGGAAGGCCGGGTAGAACAGGGCCTCGATGATCCGGCGGCGGCTGGTCTGGGCGAACTTCTGGAACGACAGCCAGCGGGCCAGGACGTCGGGCATGGTGCCGCTGCGCTCACCCGCCACCACGTTGCTGCGGTAGACCGCCGGGAAGGTGCCGGCTTGTTCCAGGGCATCGGAGAAGGACATGCCCTCCCGCACCAGCTCCACCACCTGGGCGAGGCTGCGGCGCAGCTGGGGATCCTTGCCGTGGCCCACCAGCAGCTCCAGGGACTGGAGCAGGGGGATGCCGGCCTTCAGAAGGGCGAGCAATTCCTGGTTGAAGAGCACCAGGGACTCGGCCTTCAGCTGGGCGCGGCTGCGGAAGGCCGTGTCCGTGCGGGTGATTTCCAGGGGGAAACCGCCTTCGGCCAGCACACGGGCCCGCAGCGCCTGGGCGTTCTCCGCCTCGAAGTCCCGGGTCAGGACCTCGCCGTTGGAATGCGTGAGTCGGACCGTGAATCGCATGGGCACCCGGGTGAACCTTTGAGGATAGCTGGAACTCATTCGCGCGACTTAGATGGTGTAGCCGAATAATTGACTTTTCTCATATTCGTGCGACAAAGGCTCCAGGAAACAGGAGGCCTGAATGGCGCGAGAGAAGCTCAAGCATCCGGAGGGCGGACCCGGGCGTAAGCCATTGCTGAATGAGCA
>DASXVC010000018.1:0-13409 GCA_036504495.1 Geothrix sp. | reverse complement strand
ATGGCTTGGGCGCTATCGGCGGCTCAGCAAGGACTATGAGCAGAGCCCTGCGAGTTCCCTCGCCTGGGTCCGATTGGCCCTCGTCGCAATCCTGATTCACCGATTTGGTGTGATTTGATTATTCGGCTACACCCTCTTAGTCTTCGTACGCCCAGGTCCCGCATCGAGCGCCGTCCTTGGAATCCACAGGCTTCCCCAGCGGCTTGCACCAGAAGCCCTTCCCATAGGAACTGGCGGCCTTCCCATCCCCGTCGGCCGGGGCTGCATGCTTGCAGGCCGAACACCCATTCATTTCCTGGAACTTCGTGACCTCAGCCATCCCTTCCTCCTTGGTGTTGAAGAACGTGTCTTCTCAAAACCGACGTGCGGACCGGGTGCGATTCGTGGACACCAGTCGACCTAGGGTGCCGCGCTACCTCAGCCCACGCTTTTCGAGCAGGGGCTCGACCTTCGGATCGCGGCCCCGGAAGCGCTGGTAGAGCAGCGCGGGATCCTCCGTGCCCCCCTTGGACAGCACCTCGGCGCGGAACCTGGCCGCGGTGGCGGGATCGAAGAGGTTGCCCTTCTCCTTGAAGGCCTGGAAGGCGTCCGTGTCCAGCACGGCGCTCCAGATGTAGCTGTAGTAGCCCGCAGCGTAGCCGCCCATGATGTGGTTGAAGTAGGGGCTGCGGTAGCGGGGCGGGATCTCCGCGATGAGGCCCCACTTGGCCAGCGAGGCCTTCTCGAAGGCGGCGGTGTCCTGGGGCTTGGTGGTGGTCAGCGTGTGCCAGTCCATGTCCAGCAGCGACGCGGCCATGTATTCCACTGTGGCGAAGCCCTGGCCGAAGGTGGCGGCCTTCTTCATCTTGGCCACGAGGGCATCCGGAATGGCCTCGCCGGTCTTGTAGTGCTTCGCGTAGAGCTTCAGCATCTCCGGTTCCATGGACCAGTTCTCCATGACCTGGCTGGGCAGCTCCACGAAGTCCCGCGGAGTGCCGGCGGTGCCGCGGAAGCGGCCCTTGTAGAAGAGCCCGTGCAGGCCGTGGCCGAACTCGTGGAAGAGCGTGCGCACCTCATCCGAGGTCAGCAGCGCCGGGCGGTTCCCCGCCGGGGCCGTGAAGTTGCAGACGTTCACCACCACGGGATCCACCTGTTTCCCGTCCTTGACCCAGGCCTGGCGGTAGCTGCTCATCCAGGCGCCGCCCCGCTTGCCGGGCCGGGGGTGGTAGTCCACGTAGATCAGGCCCAGGTGCCGGCCATCCTGCTCCTTCACTTCGAAGCAGCGCACGTCCTTCTGGTAGACGGGCATGTCCTTCAGCTCGGTGAAGGTGATGCCGTAGAGCCGGCCGGCGAGGGTGAAGGCGCCCTGCCGCACGGCGTCGATGGCGAAGTAGGGCTTCACCGATTCTTCGTCGAAGTCGTACTTGGCCTGCTTCACCTTCTCGGCGTAGTAGCGCCAGTCCCAGGGCTCCAGCTTCTGGCCCGGCAGGTCCTTCGCCATCATGGCCTGCAGCTCGGCCCGCTCCTTCTTCGCGACGTCCAGGGCGGGCTTCCAGATCTGGTCCAGCAAGCCGTAGACGCCCTTGGAATCCTTCGCCATGTTCTCTTCCAGCACGAAGTCCGCCCACGTCCGGTAGCCCAGCAGCTGGGCCTTCTCCACGCGCAAGGCCGCCACCTGGGCCACGATGGCGTTGGTGTCGGTCTCGCCGCCCTGGTTGCAGCGCTCCAGGTAGCCCGTGAGCAGGCGCTTCCGGAGCTCGCGGTTCTGGGCGTATTCCAGGAAGGGCCAGATGCTGGGGCCGTCCAGGGTGAACAGCCACTGGCCATCCTTGCCCGCTTTCTTGGCGGCGACAGCCGCGGCCATGCGCACGCCCTCGGGCAGCCCGGCGAGGTCCGCGGGCTTCTCCACCACCACCTGGAAGGCCTTGGTGGCCTTGAGGAGGCGATCCCCGAAGTCCACGCCCAGCTTCGACTGCTCGGCATTGATGGCGCGCATGCGGGTCTGCTGATCCGCCGTGAGCGCGGCGCCCGAGCGGACGAAGCCCTTGTAGGTGCGCTCCAGCAGGCGGGCCTGGTCCGGGTCGAGCTTCAGCGTGGCGCGGGCGTCCCACAACGCCTTGACGCGCTGGAACAGTTTCGCGTTCAGGTTGATGTCATCGCGATGGGCGGCCATGAGCGGTGACAGCTCGCGGTTGACGGCCTGGAGCTTCGGGTTCGTCTCGGCGCCGGTGAGGTTGAAGAAGACAGAACCCACGCGGTCCATGAACTGGCCCGACAGGTCCAGGGCCACGATGGTGTTGGCGAAGGTCGGAGCGTCCTTGGCCTCCGCGATGGCCGCCACCTCGGCCTTCTGCCGCGCCATGCCTTCCCGGAACGCCGGGAGGAAATGCTCTTCCTTGATTTCCGCGAAGGGCGGCACGCCGAAGGGCGTCTTCCATTCCGTGAAGAAGGGATCGGCGGCAAGGGCGGGCAGGGTCATGAGGGCAGCCAAAATGGAAGCGGTGCGCATAGAGACTCCTGAGGAAGCATTGACTACCTTAGCATCATGTTGCGAGGGTAGCCAAAGCCGGAGCCGCCAACCGGAGGATTCACAGGTGGCTACTTCGCCTTGTGGGCGTGCGCCCGGGCCAGGAGCGAGGCATCCGCCTTGGCCCCATGGCACTTCCGGCAGAAATCCGGACCGGGCAGGAGGAGGCCCGCCGCCTTCGCCGCGGCCAGGTCCTTCATCACGGACATGGCCTTGTAGTCGGCGCCATTGCCGTGGCAAGCCTCGCAGTCGAGCCCCTTCTTCGCGTGGGCCGTGGCCGACCAGGAATCGTGCTGGACGCGGTGGCACATCCTGCACTTGTCCGGGCCCACGGCGGCGTGGCCGTTGTTCGCCAGCGACGGCATCGGTCCCGCGGGCGCCACTGGCGAGGGCGCGGCAGCCAGCACCGGCTTTGGCAACGGTGCCGGAGTGGGTGGGGCAACGGGGGTAGCGGCCGGGGTCGGGGCCGCCGCCGTGGGAGCGGGACCGGGCGCTGGTGCAGCCGCCACCGCCGGTTTCGGGGCGGGTGCCACCGTGTCCGGCTTGGGCGCCGCCGCTTCCAGCCCGGACGGTGCCGGTGCCTTGGCCTTTTCGGCGGCGGCCGTGGGGGCCTCGGGCGCCGGTTGTGTTCCAGGCTGGACGGCGGGTGCCTCGGCGGGGGGGGCCGGTGCGGGCTTCTCGTCGCACGCGAGAAGGAGGAACGCGATCATCAAGGCCGGGCCAGCGAATCGACGCACGGAATACCTCCAAGGGGCTGTGTTTCCCTGATGGTAGCCCCCCTCCAAGCGGGTTCGGGACTGTAGGACATCGATGGCCCAGACCAGTCCCTGGCCAGCCGCTTGGCCGAGCCCGTGAAAAAGACCCCGCTTTCTCCGGCCGAAAAGAAGAAATAAAGACAGAATCGTCTTACCCGAAGAAGCCGGACAAGCCCCAGCCAGATTCCATTCCCCTCTTCCGAATTTCACGTTGAGGATGTCATGCGTGCCACCTGGTTCCATTCCGCCTCCCTTCGGACCGTGTCGTACCTGGCCATCGCGGCGCTTCTGCTGAACTGTTCGAGCCGTCCCCCGGAAACCCGGCCGGCTCCCCCCGCCCCGCCTGCGCCCGCTCCACGTCCGTCTTCTCCACCCCCGCCGCCGGCACCACCGCCACCCCCGGCCCCGGCCCAGGAATCCCCCCGAAGCGTCGACTTCGCCAGGATGGAGGAGCGGTTCCAGACGGAGCGCAGGTCGACCTCATCCCGCCCACCCACGCCCGCCCCTGTAGCGCCTGGTGCCAATCCCAATGTGTCGAAGGATCCGACCTTCGCCCGGGTGGCCGTGATGTTCGGAACGGACCGCAAACGGGAGTCCCCCGGAGGCACGTTCGGGGGCGCCCGCGGCGCCGGGATCACCTATGGCGAAGTCACCGTCAGCATCCCCTACCGGCACAAGACCGGGGAGATCGAAGCGCCGTCCGTGTGGCGGCTGGAATTCCGCGAGGATCCCCGGAAGCACATGGTCGTCCTCGAACGGACCGTCCAGAGCCGGGAGGTCTTCCTGAACCGCGTGAAGGCGAGGCTCCAGGCCGCGGGCGCCTCGGGTTCGAGTTTCGTGTTCGTCCACGGCTACAACGTGTCCTTCGACGACGCCGCCCGGCGCACGGCCCAGATCACCTACGACCTCGATTACCGGGGTGTGCCCGTGTTCTACAGCTGGCCCTCCCAGGGCTCCCTCCAGGGCTACACCACGGACGAGAACAACGTCCAGTGGAGCGAGGCCAACCTGAAGCAGTTCCTGGTGGACTACGCCCGGAACAGCGCCGGGAAGGACATCTACCTCATCGCCCATTCCATGGGAAACCGCGCCCTCACCGGCGCCCTCCGGCAGATCTTCGCCGAACAGCCGAAGCTCAAGGGCCGCTTCAAGGAAATCATCCTCACCGCGCCGGACATCGACGCGGATATCTTCAAGCGGGATATCGCGCCGGCCCTTGTCGCCGGCTGCGACCGCATCACCCTCTACGTCTCCAACGGAGACAACGCCCTCCTGGCCTCCAAGAAGGTCCACGGCTACCCCCGGGCCGGTGACACCGCCGAGGGCATCGTCGTGGTGCCCGGGATCGAGACCATCGACGCCTCCGGGCTGGATACGAGCTTCCTGGAGCACTCCTATTTCGCCACCGCCCCGCCGGTGCTCAGCGACATCCGGCGAGTGCTGCTGGATGGCTGGCGCGCCGCCCGTCGAGGCCTGGAGTGGCGCACGGCGGGCGGGGGGAGCTACTGGAAGCTGAGCGCGGCGGCAACTCCCTGAGGCCCTACTTCCCGGCCTTGTCGAAGGCCAGGTTGCGCACCAGGTCCTCGGTCTTCCAGGGGGCGGCACCGCCACCCAGGTACTTCTGGAACCACTCGAGGTGGGCGTTGTAGTAGACGGGCATGGACTTCAGGTTGTCCGGCCAGTGGCCGTCGTTCTTGAAGACGAGCAGCCGGCTGGGCACGCCCATCTCCTGGAGCCCCGTGAAGAACTGCAGGCTCTGGGTGTAGGGCACGCGGTAGTCGCGCTCGCCGGTGATGACGAGGCAGGGCGTCTTGAAGGCCTTCACGTGGCTGCTGGGGTTCATGCGGTCGTAGGCGGCGACCTTGTCCCAGGGCGTGCCGGTGAGGTCATGCTCAGGAAACCACAACTCTTCGGTGGCGCCGTGCATGGAGCGCAGGTCGTAGACGCCCATCATGGCGGCCAGGGCCTTGAAGCGCGTGGTGTGGCCCTCCAGCCACATCATGGCGTAGCCGCCCCAGCTCCAGCCCATGGCGCCCATGCGGTCCCTGTCCACGTAGGGCAGCGCCGCGAGATGGTCCGCCACCTTCGCCACATCCGTCATCACCTTGCCGTCCCAGTCGCCGCTGATGGCGTCCGTGAAGGCCTGGCCGTAGCCAGTGGAACCATGGGGATTGGGGAAGGCCACGATGTAGCCCGCGCCGGGGTACACCTGCCAGTCGCCGCGCAGGGTGTCGGACCACATCATCTGGGGCCCGCCGTGAACGTTGAGGATGAGCGGATACTTCTTCGCAGGATCGAAGCCGTGGGGCTTCACCAGGAACACCTGGATGTCCTTGCCGTTGGCCCCCTTCACCCACTGCTCTTCGGCGGGACGGATATCCACCTCGTCGGCCACGGCCTGGTTGAAGGCGGTCAGGCGCTTCAGCTCCTTCGTGGCGAAAAGGTAGCGCCAGACCTCCACGGGTTCGCCCACGCGGGTCTTGCTGAGGTAGACCGCCTTCTGGTCGGGACTGACCACGAACTCCTTGATGCTCTGTCCTTCCAGCATGCGGGCAATCTTCCCAGTAGCCACCTCCACGCGGTGCAGCGGCCAGCGGCCCTTCTCCTGGACGGTGAACCAGAGGGCCTTGCCATCGGCTGACCACTGGAAGCCATCCACCCAGTTGTCGATGGCATCGGTCAGGACCTTGCGGGTTTTCGTGGTGCGGTCATACACGGCCAGGCGGAAGCGGTCGGACTCCACGCCGGGACGGGCCTGGACCTTGTAGGCGATGTAGCGGCCATCGGGCGAGTACTTCGGATCCTGGTCCGCCGCCGGGTTGTCGCCGGTGATGCGCACCGGCGCGTGGTCGCCCTCCAGGGAGACGAGGAAGAGATCCTGGTTGGTGCTGCGGGCGGGCACGGGATCCGTGTTGGTGGTGACGCAGACCTCCTTGCCATCGGGGCTCAGGTCCCAGGTCTGCCAGAAGCCGGGGTAGTCCTGCTTGCCGGAGGTCAGCGCCTCCACCTTGCCTTCGAAAGTGGCGGTGAAGAGATGGCTGTACTGGAAATCCCGCCACTCGGTCCAGTGCCGGTAGAGCAGCGAGTCCGCCAGGTGGGCCTGCACAGGGCCGCTCTCCAGCTTGTCCGCCAACTCCTTCTGCCTGGCGCCATCCGCCATGGCCTCCGGAAACACCGAGGCCTCGAACACCACCTTGTTCCCCGGCAGCACCTTCGGCGCGCCCACGCCGGCTTCGAACCCCGTCACCTTCCGGGCCTCGCCGCCAGCCAGGTCCAGAGCCCACAACTGGCTGCCCCCGGCTCGGCTGGACAGGAAGTAGAGGGTCTTCCCATCCTTCGACCACTGGGGGACCGTGTCGGACTTGCCGGAGAACGTGAGCTGCCGCGTGGTGCCCGAGGCCGTGTCCAGCAGCCAGATCTGCGTATTCCGCGTGGCGGCCTTCAGATCCTGGCTGGACACCTCGAAGGCCAGCTTCGATCCGTCCGGGCTCAGGGCCAGATGTTGCACGCCCTTCAGGCGGTAGAGATCCTCGATGGTGAACGCCCGCTTCTCCGCGGCCCTCAGGGGCAACGCAAGCAGCAGGGCAGTGGCTGGGACAAGGCAAAAAAGACGCACAAAGCCTCCGAAGGAGCCTTTCAGCATCGCATGGAAGAAACGATGACCTTGTGATCGTGTTCGACCGGCGCGGGACTACCATGGGGCACCCCCCTAACCAGCCGTCCCATCCGCCGTGCCGGAGGCACCATGCTGATCGCCGCGCTCTTCCTAGGTCTGTTGCAGGGCCAGCCGCCTCCCGCTCAGCCTGGCCCCCGCGTGTACGAGCCCTCCGCGCCGGCCCTGGCCGCCAAGGCGCCAGGCGCTCCAGGCTACGGCCTCCAGACCACCACCCGCTCAGGCAAGATCCTGCTCACCAGCCTCCGGTTCCATCCCGTCACGCGCAAGGTGCAGGCGCAGCTCTACCGAATTCTCGGGCCAGCGGGCATGGGGCCCTACCGGCTCGGAGTCCAGTTGCAGTTCCATGCGCAACAACAGCCCCCGAACGATGTCCTTCATCCGATCTGGTATGCCAACTATTTCGCCATCGTGAACGCCCAGGACGGATTCCCGGCGAAGGAAGCCGGCCTGGAGGGGCGCTGGGTCATTGAAGGCATCGATGGAAGCAACTTCGGATGGGATCTGGGAGCCCTCATCTTCCACATCTCCAACAGCCCCGCCATCAACGTGGACGCAGCGAAGCTGCCGATGTTCGGAGGCCCGTCGCGGAAGACGTTCCGGATCACCACGCGCAAGGTGGACAGACCGGCGGATCCTGGCGATGGGACCCTCGAACCCGTCCAGGCCAACAGTGAGATCCAGGAATGGTTGAACGGCAGGCAGACTTGGCGGGACCTGCTCATCCTGCGGTCACGGCAGGCGCGATTCGCGCCCCTTCCCATCGATCTGGCTGGCCACAGGATCTGGGTGGTTCGCACCTCCGGGCAGCCGCCCTCCGGCGCATCCCAGGTGCTCGAATTCTGGCGGGAGGATCCGCTCACCGGCGCTTGGGACACGGGGCTCCTCGACCTCTGGCCTGAGCCCCCGGATGGCCTCCGGCCTGGCAGGGCCATCCGGATCGAGGATCACTGGTACCGGATCCTTGCCAGCGGCCAGGATCCTGCGACCGGACACCTCGACCGTCTGGAGCTTCGCTCCTGGGAGCCTGACATCGCTTCCCTGTTGGGCGGCGCCACCCTGGCGAAGGACCTGGGCGGGCTGAATGCCCCTCCTCTCCAGGAATCCATCGAACTGCTGGCCAACGAGTCCCTGGTGGAATGGAAGACGCGCACCCTGCCGGGCCTGCTGGCCGAGCAGAACCTCGGACCGGCGGAGGATCTCGTGATCCGGATCGAGAAGGGCGTCCTCGCCCTCGATCTCGAGACCAAGGGCATCCGCGCCCGCCTGGACGCCGCCGCCCGCGCCGAAGCCGAGCGCAAAGCCCAGGCGGAACTCGCTGCCAAGACCGGGCAGAGCGCGCCCCAGGCGCAGGGAACTCCCGCCACGGAGAGTGAGCGCCTCGCCGACCTGCTGGAGCAGCGCAAGGCCATCCTCATGGCCATCCTCGGCAGCGCCAAGCAGTCGCTCGCTCAACTACGAAGGTGAACCACCCTATACCGACAGGGCTGATCTGACGAAAGGAAACCCATGCTGATCGCGCTTTGCCTCTCAGCCCTCCTGCAGGTCCAACCCGCTGCGGAGGCTAGTTCCTTTTCCCATCGCCCCGCGCTTCCAGTCTTGACCGTCAAGGCCCTGGGGCGACCCGAATATGGCCTCCACATCACCTCCCCGCAGGGCCAGTTCATCTTTACCAGCCTGAGCTACACACCCGCCACTCCCAAGGGCAGCGCCACGCTCTACCGCGTCACGGGTCCTGGGGGCCTGGGACCCTACCGCCTGGGCGCCGAACTGAAATTCATGTCGAAAAAAATCCTCATCTACGTAGATGGGCGCCCAACCAACTCTTATGAGATTTATCGCTGGTTCGATTTCGTCAATGTCTTCGAGGGTGGCGCCGCCAAAGAGGCAGGGCTGGACAAAAGCTGGCACATCCTCAAGGTAGATGGCCAGGATTTTGATTCGGATGCGGACGCCCTGATGGCCTACCTGACCCATCGCCCCGTCGTGGAAGTGCTTGCCTTCCAACGCAATTTTGTGGGAGGGCAAAAGGAGCCGCACACCTTCCGGATCCAGTTGCACAAGCAGGACCTGCCCACGAATCCTGCGGAGAATCAGCTCGTCCCGGAACAGGCGAAAGTGCTAGAGCCCCATCTCAACGATCCTCGGCTCTGGCTGGAGCTTGTCACCCTGCGTTCGGCCCTTCCGCGGTTCACACCTCTGCCTGTGGATCTCGGGGGCAAGCGGAGATGGGCCGTTCGCAGTGTCAAGAATCCGCAGCCCAGCCACGGGGAACGACCCGACCGGAACACGCTCGAGTTATGGGGCGAGGATCCGACCTCGGGACTCACCCAGCCCTACCCCGCGGCCCTTTGGGTAGAACCCGAGGACGGTCTGCACCATGGCCGGATCCTGCTTGCCGGGGACCGCTGGTACCAGATTCAGGAAGTGGCTGTGGATGCGGCTTCCGGCCGGCTGCTGAAACTCGTGCTCAAACCATGGACGGCTGATGTGACGGGCCTCCTGGTGGGTGCGAGCCCGGCTCAGGCCCTGGGCCCTGGCGCCACCCTCTCGGACAGGGAAGCCCTGGAGCAGCATGCCAATGACGCCATGGTCGAGTGGAAGACCATGACCCTGCCCGGAGAATTGCTCTCCCAGGACCTGCAGTCGGCGGGGAACCTCGTTGTCCGCCTTGAGAAGGGTCTCCTCAAGCTGGATCTCGACGTGAAGGGCATCCGGTCCCGCCTGGATGCCGCCGCCCGCGCCGAAGCCGAGCGCAAAGCCCAGGCGGAACTCGCCGCCAGAGACGGGAAGGCCGCCCCTCCGGTGCAGACCCGCCCCGCCACCGATAGCGAGCGTCTCGCGGATCTGCTGGAGCAGCGCAAGGCCATCCTCATGGCCATCCTCGGCAGCGCCAAACAGTCGCTCGCCAACCTGCGGAGGTGATCCATGCGCCGACCAGCCATCCCGGTCCTTGCTGTCTTCGCCGCTACCCTTCTCCGGGCCCAGATCGGCCTCCACAATGAAGCACCCCCACCCAAACCCCAGAGCAGCCAGAGTGGGGATGCCCTCAGCCAGCTGGAGGCGATCACCAAAACCAAGGTGGACCGCAGCAAGGTCGGGACCTCCTTCAAGGTCCAGAAGACCGCCATCCCGAAGCTGAAACCCGTTCCGTGGATCAATACGGCCAGCGGCCAGAACGCCACGATGCTGGTGGGCATCTTTGGCAACCTCCTGAGCCAGGCCCTGACGCCCACTTCCCCAACTGGCCCCAGTCCCGCCGAGCTCGCCCGCATCGAGGCAGAGCGGCAGGCCGCGTTTCAGCGCGAGCAAGCCGAGTTGCAAGCCTGGACCAACAGTTATGCCACCCGGATGAATGGGCTCATCGAGCACCAGCGGCAGGAGCGCACGGCCCAGAACAAGGAGAGCCTGGAGGGGCTTCGGGCTTCCCTTTCGGACGGCTTCGATTCCGCCGCCGGGGGTGGCCTGGCCGGAGCCCTCAGCGATCCTGCACCCGTGGTGGACTTGAGCCAGAGCCAGACCTTTACGCCCAGCCTCCTCCGGGAGGCCAATGGCACCAAGCGCACCAAGCCCATCACGGCGGACGATCTGCTGAAGCGCCGGGAGGCCGCCCAGGCCAGGCTGAAGACCATGATGGCGGAGAACAAGGACCTGCGCCTGCTGGGCCAGCGCTTCTACGAACTGGAAGCCCAGCTGGAACGGCTGAAGCGGCAGGCCGCCAGCCTTGGCTCCGAGGGCCGCGCCATCCAGCGGGACATGGACTTCTGGGGCTGGAGGATTGATCAGGCGACCCAGGCCTGCATGGAGCGGGGCACGAGCCTGCTCACCGACATCATCATTCCAGAACGCAACAGCGCTGGGCTGGCCCGCCTCAAGAAGAATCCCAAGACCTTCAACAAGCTCATCGAGGCCTGTTCGCACCTCAACGACTACACCGAGTTCACCACCACCCTGGGGGACCGCTACGATGCCGCAGGGCAGGCCCTGGACTGGCCCAGGGCCAAACACACCCTCATGGAGCATGTCGACTTCATCGCTTCCAACCTCCAGAATGTCTCGCCGGTCTTCAAGCCCGTGAGCACGACTTGGAATCTGGGCAAGACCATCATCGGCACCAGCGTGGACCTGGCGGCGGAACTGGACGGCTGGGGCGCCATCCTGGAACGCCAGGGCGATGTGTCACTGATCCTCCAGAAGCAGAAGGCCCTCAAGCGACCCCTCGATGCCATGATCCGCGACCTCCAGGCCTCCCGCGCCCAGATCGCCGCCCAGCTGGGCGTGAAGCCCGAGGACCTGATCCCCGTCCAAGCCCGGCCCAAGGGGCTGGGTTCCAATGTTGCTCCTCTTTGAGGCTGACATGATCCGCACCTCCGCCCTTCTGCTTGTCGCCGGCCTCTCCCTCCCGCTCCTGGCGGGGTGGAAGCAGCCCATCCCGCGCTATCCCGCCGTGGTGAAAGCGGATGACCTCCGCGAGGAACCCATGCCAGCCCACTGGGGCCTTCAGCTCCCGGATGCGCCCCTCGCCGGGGCCATGCTCACCACCTACCTCGGTCGCTTCGCCATCTATCCCACGCGCTTCGATGCCCAGGGACGCCTGCGGTGGCGGGCGCTGCGGGTGGAAGGCCCGGCCGGCATGGGTCCCTACGAACACGGCCTGTTGCTGGAGATGGTCTCCGAGCCGGGAGACACACAGGGCATGGCCCGGATCACGGCCATCCGAGACGAGTTGGGCATCGACCGGCGTCATTCATGGGGCGTCGGCGACTTCATCGAAGACCCTGCCAAATTCCATTACCCTGCGGTCTTCCACGATCTGACTCTGGGGCTCTTCCTGTTCCAGTATCGGATGTCGAACCTGCCGGGCTCCATATTCCCTGTGTACAGACCGAACCGGCTCTTCGAAAAACGAGGTAGTGGTGGGGTCCAGAGCGTGGCGCGCGCCGAGACACCAGCCCAGCTGCCAGCCACTTTCAACTCGGACGGACCAATTCCTGTCGAGGTTGGCGCGTGGCTCAAACAAGCCTCTGCACGCCTCCTCTTCCTCCGCGCATCCCACCCGGCCTACCAGCCCCTCGTCGTCGACTGGGCTGGCCGGAAGTGGGTGGTGGTAGGCCCATCCCGTTCCGGACACCCCCTCCAGCTCGAATTCTGGGCTGATGCTCCCGGTCCTGACACCAGGGGTTCGAAACCAGAGGCCACCTGCGACCTTCCAGCGGGCTCCAGCGCCATCGGCGCGGTCCTCTCTCCCGGGGGCCAGGCGGCCCGCATCCGCGAGGCGGTCTGGGATCCCGGCACAGGACGCCTGACCCGACTTGAACTGGAGCCCTGGAAGCCCGATGCCCTGGCCTTCCTCTTGATGGGTCATTCCGAAACCAACACCCAGGAAGGCCTGGCCCTCGCCCTCAACGATGCACTGGTGGACTGGAAGGTAAAGGCGCTCGCCTCGCATGTGCGGAACATCGATGGGGCTGCGGCCGAAGACTTCCTGGCCCGGTTGGAGAAGACCCTGCTGAGGATGGACATGGACATCCGGCGCCTGCGGCAGGCCCGGGAATCCCAGGAGCGGGACGCCTTGAGCCGTCAGGCGGCGGATGGCGTCCAGCGGCTGCAGCAGGACGCGTCCCCCCGCCGGTTCCTCCTGCCAGCGGAGCTGAGGGAGCTGGGCGAGGACGATGGCCGTGCCGCCATCGCCAGCCCCGAGCTGATGGATCTGCTGGACCAGCGCAAGGCCATCGTGTCGGCCATCCTCGCCAACGCCAAGCAGATTCTGGCGGCGGCACGCCGCTGACGGCGCGCCTTGGTATCCTGCCCTGGACATGGAAACCCTGGACAGCCTCCGCATTCCTCCTCCCGGCCGCGGGATCTTCTGCAACCGGACGCTGAATCTGCGGTCGGTGCGGGCCATCGGCTACGACATGGACTACACCCTGGTGGACTACCGGGTGGCCGCCTTCGAGCAGATGGTCTACGCCCAGGCCCGGGAACGGCTGGCCGCCGAAGGCTGGCCCGTGGACACGCTGGAGTTCGATCCCCGGATGGTGGCCCGGGGCCTGGTGATCGACACGGAGCTGGGCAACCTGGTGAAAGCCAATCGCTTCGGTTTCGTGAAGCGGGCCATGCATGGCACGCGCATGCTCGAGCACGCCGAACAGCGTGATGC
The DNA here is from genome assembly GCA_036504495.1 of Geothrix sp. Taxonomy (GTDB): domain Bacteria; phylum Acidobacteriota; class Holophagae; order Holophagales; family Holophagaceae; genus Geothrix. The sequence goes on along the minus strand of DASXVC010000018.1, from coordinate 315 downwards.
CTACGCCCAGACGCTGGTGGATCTGAGCGACCCGCGCTGGGTCTTCCTCAACACGCTGTTCTCGCTGTCCGAGGGCTGCCTCTACGCCCAGGCTGTGGATCTGCTGGACCGGGGCGCCCTGCCCCGGCCCTTCGAATACGCGAGCCTCTACCGGCATGTGCGGGCCGGGGTGGATGCCCAGCACATGGAAGGCCATCTGAAGGCGGAGATCGCCGCGGCGCCGGAGCGCTACGTGGTGCAGGATCCCGAGGCGGCTCTGGCCCTGCTGGACCAGAAGGCCGCGGGCAAGAAGCTGCTGCTCATCACCAACTCGGA
>DASXVC010000017.1:0-19936 GCA_036504495.1 Geothrix sp. | reverse complement strand
AGCCAGGCGTGGCGCGGTTCTGCGACGTGTTCGTGGAGACTGGCGTCTTCAGCGTGGCGCAGGGCCGCCGTATCTTCGAGGCCGGGAAACGCCTGGGGCTGACGCCTCGTGTCCATGCCGACGAGCTCACCTGGACCGGCGGTGCCGAACTGGCGGCGGAGCTGGGTGCCGCCAGCGCCGACCACCTCATGTTCTGCAGCGAAGCGGGCATGAAGGCCATGGCCGCTGCGGACGTGACGCCCGTGCTGCTCCCGGGCACCACGCTCTTCCTCGGCATGCGCGACTGGGCTCCCGCGCGGAAGATGATCGAATCCGGCTGCCGCGTGGCCCTGGCCACGGACTTCAACCCAGGCTCATGCCCCTGCCTGGACCCCCTCACGATCCTCCGCCTGGGCTGCCTTCAGCTGCGCATGACCTTCGAGGAGGCCTTCACGGCCATGACCCTCCACGCCGCCCGCAGCCTGCGCCGCGGCGACCTGGGCCACCTCCACCCCGGCGCCAGGGCCGACGTGCTGCTGTGGGATGTGAACGAAATGCTGGAGCTGGTCTATTGGGTCGGCGAGCCCTACCGGCCACGGTTCCCGACCAAATAGAAAAGAACTCCACGAAGGACACGAATGGAAAGACAAGAGCACCAAGGGAATCCATTCGTGCCCTTGGGGCTTTCCTTCGTGCCCTTCGTGGAGATCCTTAGTTCTTTCCTATGCCCCGGTCACAAAAACGAAGCCCCGGGCCGATTCCCGGGGCTTCTCCTACGAGTGCTGGGCGGCCTACTGTTCGGCGTGCCTTGAGGCCTCCTGCACGATGGAATAGATGCGTTCCTTGGCGCGGAGCTTGGTCTTCTTCAACTCCACCTCTTCCAGGGATTCCTTGGCGGATAGGCTGGGCTTCTTCTGGAGGTCACCCAGGCGCGTGTCAGCGGCCCGGTGTTCTTCCATGAGCTTTCGGAATTCGAAGTGCTCTTTCATCAGGCGCTCCTGAAGATCTGGGCGCAGGAAATCCATGAATCCTCCATGCCTTGGCGGGTCCGGTACGGGCCCCGCAGGTTGATCGGGTGGCCCAAGGTTAGGGCCACCCCGAAGGGCGTCAAGGCCTATTCCAGGCGTGAATGGAACCCGTTTGACGTCCGTCACTTCCATGTAATTCTACGGTCATGTCCCTGGCCATTGACGCGCTGCTCCTGGAACGGGTGGACGGAGTCCGCCTGCTGGGCCCCCTGAACCTCTCCCTGGCCCCCGGAGACCGCCTGGGGTTGGTTGGCGAGAGTGGATCGGGCAAGAGCCTGCTGGTGCAGGCCTTATTCGGGGTGCTGCCCGCCGGGGTGCGCCAGGCTGGCGGATCCATCTCGGCCTTCGGCGTCCCCATGGAAGGGCCCGGAACGGCGCGGGACCGTATCCGGGGCACCCGGATGGCCTGGGTCCCCCAGGATCCCCTCCAGGCCCTGAACCCCCTGCTGACCCTGGCCCAGCACCTGACCCTGCTGCCCAGCGTCCACCGGAGGGAACCCGTCCCGGCCGCCCTGGTGCGGCTGGCCCCGCTGCTGGACCGCCTGGGCCTGCCTACGGATGGGGGCTTCCTCCGGCGCTTCCCCCACCAGATCAGCGGTGGCCAGCGCCAGCGCCTCTGCCTGGCCATGGCCCTCTCCTGCGACCCCGACCTGCTGGTGCTCGACGAACCCACCACGGCCCTGGATCCCCTGGCCCAGAAAGCCTTCCTGGATCTGGTGCGGGGCCTCCAGCGGGAGCGGGGCCTGGGTTTCCTGTGGATCACCCACGACCTGGGCCTCGCTTCGCAGGCCTGCGACCGCCTGCTGGTGCTGTACGGGGGCGAGCCCATGGAGGCCGGCCCCACGGCCCGCCTGCTGTCCACGCCAGGGCACCCCTACACCGCCCGCCTGCTGGCGGCGGCCCGGCGCCGACCCTCGGCGGAATCTGGCTTCCTCCTGGCCCCCCAGGATCGGCCCCCGGGTTGTCCCTTCATGCCCCGCTGCCAAGATGTCCTCGATACCTGCGCCACCTGGCAGCCGTGGATAGGGTCCTCCAGGGATGGCCTGCGCTGCGAAGGGCCGCTGGAACCCAGGCCCCGCCCGTGAGACCATGGGATGCAAGGTCCCGCAGGTTGCGGGTCCGGAAAAGGCTCCCCATGCTGACCTTGCCCCTGATGCGCGCCCTGACCTTCGACGATGTCCTCCTCGTCCCCGGCTACTCGGAGATCCACCCCAACCAGGTGGACCTGGGCACCAAGCTGACCAGGGACATCACCCTGCGCATTCCCCTCCTGTCCGCCGCCATGGATACGGTGACGGAAAGCCGCATGGCCATTGCCCTGGCGCAGCTGGGCGGCATCGGCATCGTCCACAAGAACCTCAGCCCCGAGCGCCAGGCCGAAGAAGTGGACAAGGTGAAGCGCAGTGAATCCGGCATGATCACGGATCCCATCACCATCGGGCCGGACGCCCCCATCCGGGACGCCGAGGCCCTCATGGCCAAGTTCCGCATCAGCGGCGTGCCCGTGGTGGAAGGCCACCGCCTCGTGGGCATCCTCACCAACCGCGACCTGCGCTTCGAGACCCGCTGGGACATCCCCGTGCGCGAGGCCATGACCAAGGACCACCTCATCACGGTGCCCGTGGGCACGACGCTCCAGGAGGCCCGCGCCATCCTCCAGAAGCACCGCATCGAGAAGCTGCTGGTGGTGGACGGCCAGGGCCAGCTCAAGGGCCTCATCACCGTGAAGGACATCGAGAAATCCATCGAGTACCCCAATGCCTGCAAGGACGCCTTCGGCCGCCTGCGGGTGGGCGCCGCCGTGGGCGTGGGCAAGGATCTGCTGGACCGCGCGGCCGCCCTGGTAGAAGCCAAGGTGGACATCCTCTGCCTGGACAGCTCCCACGGCCACAGCAAGGGCGTCCTCGACGCCGTGAAGGCCCTGAGGAAGGCCTTCCCCGCCGTGTCTCTGGTGGCCGGCAACGTGGCTACCTACCAGGGCGCGAAGGACCTGGCCCAGGCCGGCGCCGATGCCGTGAAGGTGGGCATCGGACCCGGGTCCATCTGCACCACGCGCATCGTCACCGGGGCGGGCATGCCCCAGATCACCGCCGTGGCCGAAGCCAGCCGCGCCTGCCGCGAGGCCGGGATCACCTGCATCGCTGACGGTGGCATCAAGTTCAGCGGTGACGTGGCCAAGGCCATCGCCGCGGGCGCGGACGCCGTGATGATCGGCAGCCTCTTCGCGGGCACGGATGAGGCCCCCGGCGAGACCATCTTCTACGGCGGCCGCACCTTCAAGGCCTACCGCGGCATGGGCAGCCTGGGCGCCATGAAGCAGGGCAGCAAGGACCGCTACTTCCAGGAAGGCAAGGACGACACCAAGCTTGTGCCCGAGGGCATCGAGGGCCAGGTGCCCTACAAGGGCAAGATGGGCGACCTCGTCACCCAGCTCATGGGCGGCCTGCGGGCCGGCATGGGCCTCAGCGGCGGCGCCACCATCGCCGACTTCCAGCAGAAAGCCGCCTTCGTGGAGATCAGCGGAGCCGGCCTGCGCGAAAGCCACGCCCACGACGTGATGATCACCAAGGAAGCGCCGAACTACCGGATGGAGTAACCAACAAAAGATTCACCACCAAGACGCGAAGACACCAAGAAAAGCTGATCAATTCCGAGGGTGAGCACGCCATGAGACCAGGAGACATCCTCTCCTACCTGGAGATGTGCCAAGAAGAAGGGGCCAGCCTTCAGCGAGGGATGAACTTCCAACTCCGCCCTGACCATTCCGTGGTGTTGATGAGCCTCCGGGCTGGAGCGCCATACGATGACTCCCTCCTGGAATCCGGTCGAGTTCTCATTTACGAGGGACACGACATCCTGAACCTGCCTGGAGGTCCTGACCCGAAGTCCATGGACCAGCCACTCGAAAACCCAAGTGGAAAGTCGACTGAGAACGGAAAATTCTGGGCAGCTGCCAAACGACGTGAACAGGGCGGGCAGACAGAACGAGTCCGAGTCTACGAAAAAATCAAAGCTGGAATCTGGGCCTATAACGGCACATTTCATCTTGTGTCTGCATGGATGGACGCATCGAAGGGGCGCAAGGCGGTGAAGTTCCGCATGGAGTTGTCTGATGAAGAAGACACCCCCGCCATCTGGAAAGGACCACTCAAACATCAGCGAATGATCCCCAGCCTCGTCAAACAGGCCGTTTGGAAACGTGATCAAGGCAGATGCGTCCTTTGTGGGGACAAAAAGAATCTGCACTTTGATCATGAGATCCCTTTTGCCAAAGGTGGATCCTCCCTTGTGGCAGAGAATGTCCGTCTGCTTTGTGCCAGGCACAACCTGGCCAAGAGCGACAAAATCGAATGAGGCTTCTCGCTTTTCTTGGTGCCTTGGTGTCTTGGTGGTTAGCTTTTCTTGATTCGTAGATTCATCCCCGGAGTCCCCATGTCCCTCCTCGTGAAGAACGTCCGCCTTGTGGATCCGGCACAGAAGCTCGATGGGCCGGGGGCGTTGCTGGTGGTGGATGGGAAGGTGCTCGCCATCGGGGCAGACGCCGCGGCCCATCCCCAGGCGGCGGGCGCGGAGGTCGTGGATGGCGGGGGCGCGGTGCTGGCACCGGGCTTCGTGGATCTGCACGTACACTTCCGTGAGCCGGGGCAGACGCGCAAGGAGAGCATCGAAAGCGGCAGCCGGGCGGCGGTGGCGGGTGGCTTCACGTCCGTCTGCGCCATGGCCAACACCAAGCCCGTGAATGACAGCGTGGCCATCACGGAGATGATGCTCACCCGGGCCGCCAAGGCCGACCTCTGCCGCTACTTCCCCATCGGGACCGTGAGCCGCGAGATGAAGGGCGAGGAGCTGGCGGACATGGGGACCTTGAAGGCTGCCGGCTGCGTGGCCTTCTCGGATGATGGCCTGCCCATCACCAACAGTTCACTCATGCGGCGGGCCCTGGAATACACCCGCTGGCTGGACGTGCCCGTGGTGGCCCATGAGGAGGACCGCGACCTGGCGGGCAAGGGCTACATGCACGAGGGCGCCGTGAGCGCGTCCCTGGGCTGCCTGGGCATCCCCGCGGCGGCGGAGGAGGCCATGGTGGCCCGGGACATTGTGCTGGCGGAGCATACCGGCGGCCATCTGCACCTGGCCCACCTTAGCACCAAGGGGTCGCTGCGCATGGTGCGCGAAGCCAAGGCCCGGGGCCTGGCCGTCACCTGCGAAGTCACACCCCACCACTTCGCCCTGTCGGACAAGGAGCTGATGAAGTTCGACAGCGACTACAAGATGAACCCCCCCCTGCGCACCGAGGCCGATATCCAGGCTGTGCTGGAGGCCCTCGCCGATGGCACCGTGGACGCCATCGCCACGGACCACGCCCCCCACGGCTGGGACGACAAGGAAGTGGAGCTGCCCATCGCCGCCTTCGGCGTCATCGGCCTGGAAACAGCCCTGCCCCTCACGCTGGAACTGCTGGTGAACAAGAAGGTCCTCAGCCTCGCCAAGGCCATCAGCCTCCTCGCCTGGGAACCCGCCAAGGCCTTCCACCTCGACCGGCAGGGCCTCGGCAGCCTGAAGCCCGGGGCCCCCGCCGACTTCGTGCTCTTCGATCCGAATGCAAACGTCCAGGTGGACCGCGCCTTCATCCAGTCCAAGTCCTACAACACCCCCTTCAAGGGTTGGAGCCTGCCGGGCAAGGTACTCGGTACCTGGGTGGGCGGGAAGCGGGTATGGGGCTGACAACCGGGCACCACACACCAATTCAGCATTGACGGGCCGACCGGTCCGGGGCTACTCATGGAGACAGCCCATTCTCATCAGTCAAACCCACTCGTTCAAGCGGACTCGCAGGCTTTCCCGGGGGTTCGCCTAATCATCGTTAGACCCCACGCATCTGGAGAATTTGATGAAACTCTTCTGGCTAGGGCTTCTGTTGATTGCTTCAATTCAATGCCGTGGCCAAGGGATTATGAGTCGGCTGGAGGAGATCAGTAATCGAAGTGGCCTCTTGCAGAACGCCATCTATGCACACGAGGCCCCGTTCCTGGAGAGCCTAGATTGCAAACGAATCTTGATGTACGAGACCTTGGCTCAGAAAACCATGATGTTAATTTCTACTATCGAATTGACCGAGTACGCCGTAATGGTCAGGAAAGAGATGAAAAACAAAGATGGATCCTGGCTTCATACTCGTTCAATTTCAAACCTTCAACAGCTACCTACCACACTTCGCCGAATGAAGATTGAACCAAACCAAAATAGCCCGCTGTATGCCGACGAAATGGATTTTATGAAAATCGTTGCTGATCTGGAATCCATTTTGCTTCAAATCAATATCTCTCAACCTAGCAATCCCAAATAGAAAGGAGACCTCTCATGCGAATTGCGACCATCATCCTACGAAGCCTGATGGGGATTCTGTTCCTCTTCGCTTCCACCACCTATTTTTTCAACCTCATCACGCCGCCGCCAGCTATTGGTGCAATGAAGGTATTCAACGATGGGCTTGTGGCTTCTGTTTATCTCGTGCCAACCGCAAAAGTGATTGAACTAACCTGCGGCCTTGCCTTTTTGTCAGGGCGGTTCGTCCCACTCGCTTCGATTCTGATTTCCCCAATCATCGTCAACATCGTGTTGATCCATTCCTTCCTCGACCCAAAAGGGCTGCCAATAGCCATCTTCCTGGTCCTGGCCAATTCGTTCGTTGCCTATTCCAATCGTGAAAGCTACAAGCCCTTGTTCCGTGCCTGACCCTTAGCTTAACTCGGACTCCGCCCGCATGGCCTTCCGCCTTCTCTCACCTTCTCACTATCTCGGCTCAGCTCCCGGCGCAGGCGGGACCAGCTAGCTTCATTCACTAGGCCAGCCTATGACCGCCCATTCTGAACTCAATATCGGACTCTCATCCTGGATCATCCAGGATGGGAATTACCCGGATTTTGAGCTTGGGAAGGAATACAAGTTCGCGTTGGAGGTCGGCCCTGAAGGTCTCATTCTCAGCAATGAGAAGCTCAAATCGCTGAACCAAACCCATGGATCTCAATACACCTTCGATGCGGAGGTTCTTATCCATGAACCTGGCCTCACGGTTATTGATGCCGGGATTCTCTGTTACCACGAAGGCCAAATCGCGGATGGTCTCAAGGCCGGGGACTACATCTCGGGTGACCTATATCTAGGTGTCGACCCATTCTTTTGGCTTGAATCCCATTCAAGGAGATCGGATGTTCCGAACTTATTCTATAGGTGGCTAGTTAAAGAGATCCTCCTTGAAACAACGCCATGGCAGGAGTCGTTGGATTCAACGGGTCGCAAATACCTTTCAAGGATTGAAGCATCGAAATCGTTCAAACCTGTCGAACGCACGAACGCCTGGGAGGACGATGATCAGAATGCACATTACATCCTCCGATGCGAACGACTCGGGCCGGCCTGACCCTCCGCTCAACTCGGGCCCCGTCTGCATTGCTCTTCGCTCTCTTTCAACTTTTTCACTTTCTCAGCTCCGCTCGATGCCTCGGCGCAGACGGGGCCGGTAAGCTTCATTCGTTAGGCCGCACCCTCATCGCCATAACCACCAGGTCAAAGGAGCTTGGCATGATTAACCAGGTTTTCCTTACCCTCCCAGTCGCTGATCTCCAGAGGTCGGTCGCCTTCTTCAAGGCGCTCGGATTTACTCACAACCCACAGTTCAGTGACGATACGGCTGCGTGCATCGTCATCAATGATGCAATTTCTGTCATGTTGGGAACCCATGCCAAGTTCCGTGAGTTCACTCCCAAAGCTATTTGCGATACAAGTCAGGCGGTCGAAGTCCTGATTTCTCTCAGCTGTGAGAGCCGCGAACAGGTAGATGAATTGGTCGCCAAGGCCCTTGCGGCCGGTGGTTCAACCTACGATAAACCAGAGGATTTCGGATTCATGTACACACACAGCTTTGTCGACCCAGATGGCCATGGTTGGGGGGTGCTCCACATGGTTTCCCAGCCTGAACCTTAGTAATTGACCTCAATCAAGCATGAGCACCATGCGGTCTAACCCTTAGCTCAACTCGGACCCCGCCTGCATTGCCTCTCTCTCAGCTTCCCGCATCCTCGACTTCGCTTAGCGCCTCGGTGCAGGAGGGTCCGGTCAGCTCGTTAGGTGAACCCCCAGGATTCTTATGATCATCAGACCAGAAACCGAAGCAGACGTTCCTGCCATCGATCGAATCAACATAGAAGCATTTCTCAACCATCCTTTCAGCCACCAGACAGAACACCTCATCGTCCGGGCCCTGCGGGCTTCAGGTGCGCTTGCTTTGTCTCTCGTTGCCGATTTGGATGGCCAGGTCGTGGGCCATATTGCCTTCTCTCCGGCCCTCATCGATGGCCAGAATCTTGGCTGGTACACCCTCGGCCCTGTAGCCGTCCTGCCCTCCCACCAGAGACAAGGCATCGGTTCCATGCTCGTCAACGCCGGTCTGGATGGGATCCGCGCCCTTGGTGCAAACGGCTGCTTGCTTGTGGGCGATCCCAGCTACTACATTCGTTTTGGCTTCAAGCACCAGCCTTCACTTCGTATCCACGAAGTGCCGCCGGAGTATTTCATGGGCATATCTTTCTCCGAAGACATCCCAAGTGGGCTCGTCACACATCACCAAGCCTTCTTCACGATGGCCTGACCCTCCGCTCAGCGCCTCGGTGCAAGCGGGTTCGATTACCTTCCTTCGTTTGGCAGCATCTATCCACGCGGCTTTGTCATCAGGATTTCAGGAGCAATCGCGGAGCCACCATGTCATCTCTCATCGAAGGTCTGTTCTCCCTGGCATCCGAGATCCGGTATGTGGCCACCTATCTGGATGGGGTTCATCTTTCTGCGCAACGTCCCGGTATTGATGGCGCGAGCAGTTCGGAATCGGACAAGTACGAAGAACTGATCGTGAATCCGACCCTGTTGAAGCTCGTTACGCAGCGCGGCAACATCGATTGTGGCGGGGCGAATTGGGTCATCATCCGATACGGAAATTTCTATGAGCTGGTTGTGCCTGTATCGATGGGGCATGTGTCCGTCGGAATCGAACTGGCCGGTGACCCGCTCTCGATCGCCGGACAAGTTGCCGCCTTTGTTGAAAAGGCCCTTTAGTCTGGTGGGGCTGGTGATTTTCGCCGCCGGCTCCATCAAACGAGCCACCCGTTATTTCCGGATCCGGAGGTGTTGATGTCAGTCTTCCGCCACTCCCGAGACATTCCAGCTGATCCTGAATCCGTCTTCGCTGCCATCCAGGATCCAGTGCGCCTTGCCCGCTGGTGGGGTCCGGATGGATTCACGAATACGTTTCACACCTTCGAGTTCCGGAAGGGCGGATCCTGGACTTTCACCATGCATGGTCCTGATGGGACCGACTATCCAAACCAGTCCGAGTTCCTGGACATCGTCCCTCATTCGACGGTTCGAATTAGACATATCAATCTGCCGCACTTTGAGCTCTCCATTACTCTAGAACCCCATGCGACCGGGACCCTCATCTCCTGGATTGGCGTTTTTGAAAATCACGAATTCGCCGAAAACATGCGCCAGTTCCTCGAGACCGCCAATGAGCAGAACTTGAATCGGCTGCTGCTCGAGGTCAGCACAGGCGGTCAACGAGGCGTTTGACCCTCCCCTCTGTCAGGCATGGCTGGCCTCTCCCTCAGGCGAAAGGCCTTCATCTTTATTGGTCAAACCCATTGAAAGGCCTATGTTCGGGAACGGCGATCACCAAACAAGGAGGGCGATATGAAAAATTATCACCTCGCCAAGGAAGGAAACGCCTGGAACCTGAAGCCCGAAGGAGGCAGCCGGTCTGTGGTCCATGCGGCGACCAAGATCGAGGCGATCGGGCAGACGCGGGCGTACATGGAACATCACCCGGGCTCGGTGAAGATCCACAAGGAGAACGGCCAGATCCAGGAGGAGCGCACCTATCCACGGTCCGCTGACCCCAAACACTCCAAAGGCTGAGGCTGGCAGAGACTTCAGCATCAACCCAGGCGGCTGTCCTGCGGGATCAGGTCGAGAAGGATGCCGGAGGGGTAGGCTCTATAGATAGGTCCACGCTGGGTAGCGGCTTGAGCCCCGCTACCCTGGAGTCATGTCCCTGACCCTCCGCCCGGCCCGCCCTTCGGACTTCCTGGTGCTGTCGGCCTGGATTCCGGACGTGGCCGCCTGCACGCGCTGGGCGGGGCCCAAGATGCCCTTCCCCTTCGCGCCAGAGGGCCTGGAAGGGCTGCTGGAGGCCCGAAAACGGCCCAGCTACGGGTTATGGGAGAACGGCACGGCCCTCGTCGCTTTCGGGCAGTACTGGGCCCTCACGCCCGGCCGGGTGCACCTGGGACGCATCATTGTGGCACCCGGAGCGAGGGGCCGCGGCTTCGGCCACGCCCTCTGCCAGCAGCTCATGGCCGAGGCGGTCCAGGCGACGGATGCCAAAACCATCACGCTGCGCGTCTACCGCGACAACACCGTGGCCCAGCGTCTCTACACCGGTCTCGGCTTCGCGCCTGTGGCTGCGGAATCCGACGAAGAGACTTGGCTCATGGAAGCGCCGGCCGTGCCCTGAACGCCCAGGCAGCTCGTCACCGCCTGGGTCGAGGCCTTCAACCGTCAGGACATGGTGGCGGGGAAGATCGCCTTCCAGCGCGGCTGCTGGGACAAGCTCAGCTTCCTCCGGCAGCAAGGCCTGCCGATCCCGCGGAACTGAGGTTCGAGCGGAAGGTCGCGAAGAAAGGCAAAGGCGGTTTTGCCCTGGATGAACACGGATTGAAATGCGTCGACGTGAACCCACGAAACCCGTTGAGTCCGTGATTTCAGTGTTCTCTGGTCAGTGTGGATCGACCAGAGCCGGCGGCGCCCCTGCTTGTCCCGTGCCTGATGAGACCGCTGCCGCGGCCTCAAGGACGGCCTTCTTCAGGTCGGGGCGGATGGAGATGCGGAGGGTTTCGGCGCGGACCAGATCGGCGTGGGCCTGGGCATAGGCCTTGGCCTCCCACTGGAGGCTGATGAGGTTGTTCCAGGCGTTCGCGTGGGCGCGATCCTGTTCCACCGCAAGGCGATACTGGCCCAGGGCCTCCGCGCGGCGGCCCAGGCGATAGAGGCAGTTGCCATGGAGGAAGCGGTAGTCCGCCGGGACCCCAAAGGGGTTCTCCCGGTCGTTGAGGTGTCCCTTCTTGGCCTCAAGGAATTCCAGGGCGTTCCGCTTGACCTGGAAGAGGATCGCCGAGCAGCTCCCGGGGTCCGCGCCTCGGGCATAGAGATAATCCAGGCTCGCGCGCGTGGCCACTTCCTCGGCCTCCGCCTCGGCCTTCAGGGCCGCCATCTCCTCGCGGTACCGGTGGTCCAGGTCCGCCAGGCTGCGTTCGGAGCGCTCGACGTGGACCAGGGCCCCCGTGAAGTCCCGGGCCTCATAGGCCATGCGGGCCAGGAGGTAGTGGGCCTCGAAATGGTCCGGCACCTGGGTCAAACAAGGTTCAAGCAGGCGTTGGGCCTCCTCGAAACGGCGGGCCGCCACCTCGCGGCCCGCCCGCTGGACCGCGCCGTCCAGGGCGATGTACCGGCGGAAGAGCGTGGTGTCCCCAGGGGGTTCAGCCGCCACTCCCTGGCCCACGGCCAGAAGGCAGGCGAGGACGGGGACAAGGTGCGATCGAAGGGACATGGCAACCTGCTGCAGGTGGGCCTGGCTCCGACAGTCTAGACCTGCCCGCCGCGCCCGTCAGGAACCGGCGGCACGGGCCGCGAGGTAGGTGGCGATCTCTTGATGCGCCAGATACAGGCCTTCGGGGGTGGTGAGGAACACCCGGTCACCATGGCTGCGGCCCTGGTCATCCGCCAGGCTTACGGTGACCCGGTAGCCCTGGGCCTCGCGGGCCAGGGTCCAGGTGAGGGTGAGGGTTCGGGGGGGCAGCGCCTCCCGGGTCAGGGGTGTGGCACCCGGGGGCAGCACCCGGATGCCCCGTTGCGAAGCCAGATCCTGGGCCACCTGCCGGGACAGCGCGGAGGCGAAGTAATCCACGGCGGGATCCTGGGTCAGGTTCACCAGGGAGGTGATGGCGAGGGGCACGGGCTTGGGTTTCAGGGCCCCCCACAGCAGGGCCCCCGCCCCGAGCAGGCCCAGGCCAAAAGCAGCCACAAGCCATGGCTTCCGCAGCCCCCGGAACCACTCTCCGCGGCTGGAGAGCCGGGGACTTGCTCCGGAAGCCGGCCGGAAGACGGGCATGGGGAAGGAGCCGGAGAGGGGGGGTGCCTTGCCCGGAAGGGGAATCACCTTCCCCACGAACCGGTAGCCTTTCCGGGGCACGGTCTCGATGAAGAGGGGCCGCTCGGCGGAATCCCCCAGCGCCTGCCTGAGGCGCCAGGCGGCGGCGTTGAGGCCATCCTCGAAGCCCACATGGATGTCCCCGGCCCAGACGCGCCTCTGGAGTTCCTCGCGACCCACCAGCTGACCGGGCCGCTCCAGCAGGCAGAGCAGGAGCTTCAGGGGCTGCTCCTGGATGCGGAGGCAGTCCCCTTCCTTCCAGAGTTCGCCGGTGGCCGGGTCCAGCTCGAATCCGCCAAAGGCCAGTCGCGTCATGCGGCACTCCGGGGGGCGTGGCAAGTATGGGGCCTCCCCGGGGCCCTTCAAGATTCGGACCTCACGGGGACCTAACGGGCCGCTCACGCGTACGGCCCGGCTCTGGCAGGGAGTCAAAAACGACCACACAAGTACCTATTAATCAACATTTACACCGTAAGCTAGCGATGATGGCGCGGTGAGATGCCGCGGCCAAGATTTCCCCCTGCCGCGGCTTCCAGCGCGGCGCCACCTGGGCCCGGCCGGGTCCCTTCCACGGAGGTGTTCCATGTTCCGACCCACCACCCTGCTTGCCATGGCAGCCCTTTCCACGTCCCTCGCCGCCGAGGACTTCGGTCCCGTGGTGAAAGCCGCGACCCTCATCTACCAGGGGAAGACCCACTTCGGCGTCATCTGCAATTACGGTCGCAGCCAGGATCAGGTGGCCGACCTCCAGCGTGCCCTGCCCGATGGTTCCACCCTCACGGTGGTGGATGTGCACCATCCCATGCAGGTGAATGCGGCCAGTGCGACGATCGTCCACCGCGGCGTCCAGCTGCTGGCCCTCATGCCCAACGACCCGCTGATCCGCGATGGCTCGCCCTTCGCCACAGCCCTGGTGCACCGGTTCAATGGAAGCATTCCCGCCTTCGGCACCAGCCCGGCGGCCCTGGAGAACGGCTGCGCCCTGGCCCTGGGCCGGGCCACCAACTGGGAACTGATGATCAACCCCAAGCTGCTGGATCCGGCCTTGAAGGGCACCATCGGCCCCATCGAAATCACCTCCTCGCCCCGGGGGACCATGCGTGGCCCGGCCACCCTCGACCTGGTGTTCCAGTACCGCTGAGCGCCTGCTGTTCCTGGTGCGCCCCGCCCCTGGGCGGGGCGCCCTGCGTACGGAGCGCTACCGGGAGGCGACGGCCACTTGCTGGCGCAGCTCCTCCAGGGGCGCCTGCAGGTATTCGGGGAGTTCTCCGTGGGCCTTGGCCTGGTCCAGATGCCGCACCACCATGGCTGCACCGTCCCGGGAGGCCAGAAGGATCCTCGCGAAGCGGGGATCCCGGCGCAACTGCTGCATCTCCGGGTTGGCCAGAAGCCAATCCAGGCAGGGGGGGTTCCCCATGTCCACACTCCGCTGGAGGAGCCGGAGGGCATCGTCGCCCAGGCCCGCTTTCACCAGGTAGGGGGCGTTGAACACCACCGCGTTCCCGATGTCGATGGCCCGCTCCTTGGGGCCCAGCCAGTGGGCCATGAGGGTTCCGGCAAGGGCCCGGGCCTCGGCCGTCTGTCCACGGTCCACCGCGCACCAGAACCGGATCATCGTGCGAAGGGGCCGGCCCAGGCGCGCGAAGTGGGCCTCCATCTCCTCCAGGCGCCCCAGGCGCGCCAGAGCATAGGGCCGGACCGTGTTGTTGAGAAGGACATGCCCGGGTTCCCTCAGGAGGGCCCGGTCCGCGATGGCCAGCGCCTCCTCTGCCCGCCCCATCCAAGCCAGGCCCAGCGCCACGAAGGCCGGTCCTGTGAGATCCATGGGATCCAGTTCCATGGACCGCCGGCCTCCCGCGATGAAAAGCGCCTCCGAGCCTGGCCCCGACAGGATGGTGGCCATGGTGATGTGGACCTGGGCCTGGTTCGGGGCGAGGCAGACCCCTTTCACCGCGTATTCCACGGCCAGCTCTGGGTTCTCCCGCCGCCCCTGCACTTCCACTGCCCCGAGGAGGCTCCACGCCAGGCCGCAGCGCGGGTCGATGTCCAAGGCCCGGCGCGCCCATGCCGCCTCCAGCTGCCGCTCGGCTTCCCCGGCCTGGGCAGTGCCCGCCTCGTAGGACCGCCACCCATGGAGGCAGGCCAGCTGCACCGCGGCCTCGCCATGCCGCGGATCCAGGCGGAAGACCTTCTCGAAGGCCGCCACGGCCTGGTCGTAGTCTTCGCCCCGCCCCAGCGCCCGGTACCGGTACTGGAAATGCCGGCCCTCGCCGAAGGCCAGCTCGGCTTCGGAGCCTGAGGCGGGCCGGGCGATGACCGGGGCGAGCCCCTCCTCCCGGGTCAGGGTGCGGGCCACGGCTTCGGCCGCATCGCGGACCAGGTCGTTGTAGTCGGCCTGGGTCCCTTCGTACTGGTGGCCCCAGCGCACCTTCCAGGTCCGGGTGTCCACGAGCTGCACATTGAGGATCAGGCGCTTCGCCTTCTTGGTGATGGTGGTGACCACCAGGTGGTCCGCCCGGTAGGCCTCCTTGACTTGGGCCAGGTCGCCCTTCCATTTCTCCATCTGGAAGCTGGAGGGCGGTGCCTTCGTATCCAGACCCTCCACCTTCGAGAGCAGCGTGGATAGCGAGTTGGGCACGGCATCCGTCAAGTAGGCCGCATCCTCGGCCCCGAACACCCGCGCGGGCAGGGCCAGCACACTGGGTGGAGCGGGTGCGGCGGCTGCTGGCGTGGCGGGCGGCCGGTGGCTCCGCTGCCAGGCATAGATGCCGCCCCCCGTGGCCAGAAGGGCCAGAGCCATCGCCGCGGAGAGGATCCGTGAGCGGTCCCCGGTCCAGAAGTGGCGCGGCAGATCCCAGATGGGGCGGGGCCCAAGGTCCGTCCGGGCGGCGAAGCGCAGGGCCTCGGCCAGGTCCCGTGCGGTCCGGAAACGCTGTGCCGGGTCCTTCGCCAGGCAGACCCGGAGGATCCGGCCCAGGGGAGAGGGAAGGCGTTCCGCCCCCACGGACAGCCCCGGCCGGCCCGCCCGGATCGCCCGCATGGTCTCGACCGGCGTGGCGCTGCGAAAGGGGTGGCTCCCGGTCGCCATCTCCCAGAGGATCACCCCCAGGCTGAACAGATCACTCCGGGCATCCACCATCCCGCCCTGGACCTGCTCGGGGCTCATGTAGTTGGCAGTGCCCATGACGAGGCCCGAATCGGTGATGTCGCTGGCCGCCGGAACGGCACCTTGGTTCGGGCTCTCCGGGAGCTGCGCCTGCTCCTGGTGCAGCTTGGCCAGGCCAAAATCGAGGATCTTCACATGGCCGTGGACCGTCAGCATCAAGTTCTCGGGCTTGAGATCCCGATGGATGATGCCTTTGACATGGGCTGCAGCGAGCCCGTCCGCCACCGCCGCCGCCAGTTCGGCCGCCTCCCGCCAGGGCATGGGGCCGGCAGCCATCCGGCGCCGCAGCGTCTCACCCTCCACCAGCTCCATGACCAGGTAGGGGAGGCCCTGGTGCTCACCGGCATCGTAGACCTGCACCACATTGGGATGGGACAGCGCCGCCAGGGTGTGCGCCTCCCGCTCGAAGCGGCGGAGCTGCGCTGAATTCCCGGCGAAGCCCTCCGACATCACCTTGATCGCCACCTCGCGGCCCAGCTTGGGATCCCAGCCCCGGAACACCTCGCCCATGCCGCCGGTGCCCAAGGCACCCACGATCTCGTAGGCGCCAATGGACGTGCCGGTCACAAGAGGGGACATCAAACCTCCGCGCGGTTCGCAGGAGGGGAACGCCAAAATGCTACATCTCTAAGTTTCGATATTCAGCCGCTTTTTTCCAGTTCAAGAATCGTGCCTGGGGACGTCTTGCTACAGCGTCTTCATGTCGAGCACGAAGCGGTAGCGGACGTCGTTCTTCATCATGCGCTCGTAGGCCTCGTTCACCTGCTGGACGGGGATGAGCTCGATCTCCGAGACGATGCCGTGCTCGGCGCAGAAATCGAGCATCTCCTGGGTCTCCTGGATGCCGCCGATGAGCGATCCGCTGAGGGTGCGCCGCCCGAAGATCAGCGACCCGGCAGCCACCGGGGTGGGTTCGGGGGGCACGCCCAGGAGCACCATGGCGCCTTCGATGCGGAGCAGCCCCAGGTATTTGTTGTAGTCGTGGGGCGCGGAGATGGTGTCGATGATGAGGTCGAACTGGCCCGCCAGCTGCTTGAAGGTGGCATCCTCCGACGTGAGCCCGAAGTGGTGGGCGCCCAGCTTGCGGGCATCCGCCTCCTTGGACTTCGAGGTGCTGAGCATGGTCACTTCGGCGCCCATGGCCGCGGCGAGCTTCACGGCCATGTGGCCCAGACCGCCCAGGCCCACCACGCCCACCTTGTCGCCCTTCTTGGTCTTCCAGTGGCGCAGGGGCGAGTAGGTGGTGATGCCCGCGCAGAGCAGGGGCGCGACGGCGGCGAGGTCGAGCTTGGGGGACACCTTCAGCGTGAAGGCCTCATCCACCACCATGCTCGACGAATAGCCGCCGTAGGTGGGCGTCTTCCGGTCCATTTCGGTGCTGTTGTAGGAGAAGGCCGCGCCCTTTTCGCAGAACTGCTCGAGCTTCCGTTCGCAGCTGGGGCAGGTGCGGCAGCTGTCCACCATGCAGCCCACGCCCGCCAGGTCACCCACCTTGAATGCCTTCACATGCGCGCCCACGCCGGTGACGCGGCCCACGATCTCGTGGCCGGGCACCATGGGGTACTTCGAGCCGCCCCACTCGTCGCGCACCTGGTGGATGTCGGAGTGGCAGATGCCGCAGTAGGCGATCTCGATCTGGACATCGTGGGGGCCCACGGCCCGGCGTTCGACCTGGAAGGACGTGAGGGCGGCCGTGGCGGAGGTCGCGGCGTAGGCTTTGGCGGTGGGCATGAAAACTCCTGGAAGAAGGACTTCCACTCTAGACCATGGAAACCCAGGGCATAGGAGGCACCTCGGGGTGCGTTGCGCCCGGCCGCCCTGGTCGACGATCCTGGAACCATGACTCCCTTGCTGACCGACCGCCTGCTCATCCGGCCCTTCACGCTGGACGATGCCCCATTCATCCTGCGCCTGCTCAACGAACCTTCCTTCATCGCGAACATCGCGGACAAGGGGGTGCGTACCAAGGAGCAGGCCCAGGACTATCTGCAACAGGGTCCCCTGGCGAGCTACGCCACGCATGGCCACGGGCTCTGGATGGTGGAGCACCACGGCACAGGCGCGCCCATGGGCATGTGCGGCCTCATCAAGCGCGATTCACTACCCGAGGTGGACCTGGGATACGCCTTCCTTCCGGAATTCTGGGGCCAGGGATTCGCCCGGGAGGCCGCGGAAGCCTGCCTGGCCTTCGGCCGCGAAACCCTTGGATTGCGCGGAATGCTGGCCATCGTTTCGCCGGGCAACGCCCCCTCGATCCGGCTGTTGGAGGCGCTGGCCTTCCGGCCCACGGGACGCATGGAACTGGCCCCGGGTGATGAGGTGGTGACCTACCGGATCGCCCTCGGCTGAGCCGATCCGGACTGGTTCTCCGCATGACCCACTGACTACTGGTGGAGCAGGATCAGGTACCAGCCGAAGGCCGTGAGCAGCGGAATCCGCGGGTTCGATCTCTCCGCGGGGCTGATCTCGACCTCGGCCTGGGTCCGGTGGGGCCAGGGCACACCTGGCGGCTCCTTTTCAAGTCGCAGGGTGAGCAGAGGCTTGCCATCCTCGCCGCGGAAGGACCAGTTGCCCCGGGGGTGGTCGCGGCGCCAGCGGAAGTTCTCGCCGCTGGCGAACCGGAGCGTTCCGCGGCCCAGGAATCCGGGATGGAAAACGGCGAGGTCCTGGTCTGAGCCCACCTCCCGGACATGGACGGTGGTGCTGAGAGTGCCGGTCTGCCGGAACGTCCAGGTCCCTTCGGCGGTTTCGGCAGTGGCCAGGGTCCGGCACAGCGGTTCAAGGGCCATCGTCGCCAGAACCTCATCACCAGAATGGAGTTCGAACCGAGGTTCCAGGGCGGTGGGCTCCCGCCACTCGAGGGACGAGGCGGTGGTGTTCGTGATCGCTTTCATGGCTCCCCCTTTCCACGGGATGCGATCCGTGCCACCCCAAAGGTACGTCCCGGCACGGGGTCCGGCATGGCAGCATCAGAAGACCCTGGGAGGTCCCATGCCACGCCCCGCCACCCTGCCCCTCATCGACTGGAAAGCCGTGTTCGAGTCCGGCCTGGACTACGCGGCCTGGCTGGCCGCCGCCGAATCCGCGGAGCAGCGGGACAAGCTGGAGGCCCAGCGCCTGGCCCTCACGCTGGAACCCACCGTGGCGGGCTTCCTGGCCGCCCTGCCCCGGCCCGTGCATGTGGTGGCCATCGCCGAGGACTGGTGCGGCGACGTGGTGCGCCATGCGCCCGTGCTCCAGCGCATGGCCGAGGCCGGACCCTCGCTCAAGGTCCGCTACATCAACCGGGAGCAGCACCCGGACGTCTTCGCCCGCTTCCTCACCAACGGCGGCGAGGCCATCCCCAAGTTCATCTTCCTCAGCGACCGCTTCGTGGAATGCGGGAACTGGGGCCCCATGCCCGAGAGCTGCAAGGAACTCATCGCCCGGGGCAAGGCCTGCGGCGACGTGGCCTCCGCCCGCAAGAAGGTCTCCATCCGCTACGAACAGGACACGGCGCAGCGCGAGGTGGTGAGTGAGCTGCTGCACCTCGTGGACATCGTGGCCAGCCGCGAACCCTAGCCGTTCTCCATCATCCGGAACATCAGGATGGCCCCGGCGGCGGCCACGTTGAGGCTGTCCATGCCGGAGGCCATGGGGATGGCCACGGCGCGGTCGCAGCGGGCCAGCTGGCTGTCATCCAGCCCCGTGTCCTCCGGTCCCATCACCAGGGCGCAGCGGGCCGCGGGCCGCCAGCTCCGGGCATCCTCGGCCGCCTGGGTGAGGGCCGCGGCGACGATCTCCGAACCGGATTCTGCGGCCTTCCAGTCCGCCAGGAACGCCCAGGGCTCCTCCACCCGCCACACCGGGATGCGCCACACGGCGCCCATGGACACCCGCACCGTCCGGCGGCTCCACAGGCCCGGACCCGGGCCCGCCAGCACGCCATCCAGCCCCAGGGCCGCGGCGCTGCGGAGCAGCAGGCCCAGGTTCTCGCCGTCGTAGAGCCGCGGCAGCACCAGCAGGCGCCGGGCCGCCAGCAGGGCCGCTGCCGATGGGGGCGGGGGCACCTGGGCGCAGGCCATGAGGCCCCTGTGGAAGGGGAAGCCCGCCAGTTCCGACAGGGCCGCGGGTTCGGCGGTCAGCAGTTCCGTCCCCTCGGGGAGCAGGGCCCGCGCGGCCTCGGCCGCCGTGGTGGTGGCGGCCACAGACACCACATGCAGGCGCCCGGCCCGGCCCGCGGCGAGCAGATCCTCCACGAGGATCCGCCCCTCGGCGATGAAGCAGGAGCCGTGTTCCGGGTGCTCCCGCGTGCCGGCAAAACGCAGGTCGCGGTAGGGGTCCCAGGCATCGAAGGTCATGGCATCAGGGTAGCCCGCAGTCCGGCTAAGAGGGTGTAGCCGAATAATCAAATCACACCAAATCGGTGAATCAGGATTGCGACGAGGGCCAATCGGACCCAGGCGAGGGAACTCGCAGGGCTCTGCTCATAGTCCTTGCTGAGCCGCCGATAGCGCCCAAGCCATC
>DASXVC010000016.1:0-9672 GCA_036504495.1 Geothrix sp. | reverse complement strand
ATGGCTTGGGCGCTATCGGCGGCTCAGCAAGGACTATGAGCAGAGCCCTGCGAGTTCCCTCGCCTGGGTCCGATTGGCCCTCGTCGCAATCCTGATTCACCGATTTGGTGTGATTTGATTATTCGGCTACACCCTCTTAGTGGATGGTCTGAGTGATCGTCAGATCTGGATGCCGCCACTGGGCACGGCCACCCCGGCCACGCCGGCGACCTTGGGGTTGGTCATCAGCTTGCCGCCGGTGCCGGGGCCCACACCCAGCACGGCGCCCTGGCGGACGCCCGCCTCGGTGGTGGCGACCGTGGGGATCTTGGCGGCGGCCATGCGCTGGATGAGGAAGGAGGCGGCGCTGGTGCCGTCCCCGGCCACCTTGTCGCCGGCCACCAGGACGATGGCGTCGGGGCGGCGGGCGGTGAGGGTGGTGAGGGCCTTGCCCATGTCCTGCTGGCCCTTGACCTCGATGAGGAGGATCTTCACACCCGGGAGGGCGTTGGTGATGGCGTCGAGGGCGCTGCGGTTGTGGGCGGAATCGCAGACGACGGCCACGGTCGAAGCCTGGGGCCAGGTCTGGCGGAGGGCTTTCCCAACGGCGTCGTAGTCTCCGGCCGCCAGGGGGGTGGACAGGAGGGCGGCGACGGACAGAAGGGTCACAAGCTTCATGGGGATCTCCTTTGGGTTGGCCGAACGCACCTCGGCGCAGCCACAAGTCATCTCATCGGGCCCTGTCTCAGACCCCATGAGCGAGATTTTCTGGAGCGGCGCAGGCCGGGGCATATACTGCCCATCAAGATCTTGCCCAGCCCCAAGGAGCCGTTATGACCGCGCTGAAGGTCGGTTTGCTGCTGGCACTCGTGGCCGTGTTCATCGGCTGTAACCATAAGAAATTTCCGACGGCCCCCGAGCGATTTTCTTCCGAGAACGGGAACGTCAACCATCTGGTGAACATCCAGTTCAACGACCACGGGGACCTGTGGGACGAGGGCTCCTACAAGGGGGCGATGAACCTCATCCAGGAAACCCGGGCCCAGAGCCCCACGGGCCGGGTGGTCGTGGTGACCTATGTCCACGGCTGGCGGCATAACGCCGCCGAGGACGACACGGACTACGGCCACTTCCGGAACCTGATCCACCACACCGCCCAGGCCGCCGACCGGAAATCGCCCGTGATCGGCATCTACATCGGCTGGCGGGGCAGCAGCTTCCAGGTCCCGGTCCTGGAGTACCTCACCTTCTGGTCGCGGCACGGGGCCGCCAAGCGGGTGGCCGGCACCCGGATGTCCGAGGTGATCTCCCAGCTGATGCACGCCACCAAGGGGGGGAGCGGGACCAGCCGGTTCATCATCATCGGCCACTCCTTCGGCGGGCGGGTGGTGGAGACGGTCCTGGCCCAGTCCATGGTCAGCGTGCTGGTTGACAACGGGACGGGGCCCGGGCTGGACCCCAAGGCGCCCTTCGACCTGGCCATCCTGCTGAACACGGCCTCGGAGGCTCGGCAGACCTTCCAGTTCATCGAAGCGCTGAACAGCATCGGCTTCGTGGGGGCCGCCGGGGATGATCCCCTGGTGTTGGGCATCACCTCCCGGCGCGACTGGGCCACGTCCGCGGCCTTCCCCGCCGGGCGGTTCGCCCCGGTGTTCCTCAGCGCCCTGTTTGGCGGCATGCGCAGCGACCGGGACGCGCAGGAACCCGGCAGCATCCTGGCGGCCCGCTCCAATGGCGAGTCCTACCCCGGGCAGATCCACCAGTCGATGTGGACCGCGGGGCACATGTGGTTCATGCGGAGCCACGAGCTGGTGGAGGACGAGCGCGACCGGAACCGCGTCCTGATCCGCCCGCTCCGGCTGGGTTCGGATGGCAAGCCCGCCCAGTCCTGGAATGACACCCCCTACTGGGTTGTGCACGAGCCCACGGGGAACATCATCCAGGGCCACAACGACATCTGGCGGGACCCGCGGCTGGTGACCTGCCTCCAGGGCTACATCGCCGGCGCCCTGAAGGCGCGGGAGACCCCCCGGAAGCTCATTCTCCGGGCCTCGCCCAAGCGCTGGCAGCATCTCCAGCGCTGAGTCAGCGGGTACCGCGCCCCAGTTCGAACTGCACTGCCCCCAGCAGGGCCACGGGGGCGGTGACGGCGCGGAGGATGCTGCGGCCCAGGCTCACGGGCCGCCAGC
The DNA here is from genome assembly GCA_036504495.1 of Geothrix sp. Lineage (GTDB taxonomy): Bacteria > Acidobacteriota > Holophagae > Holophagales > Holophagaceae > Geothrix. The sequence continues at coordinate 7,504 of DASXVC010000016.1, read as the reverse complement.
CGGCGGCGGCCAGGGCCGTGAACTCATCGTCGGAGATGCCGCCCTCGGGACCACAGGTGAAGGCCAGGGGCTCACGGCGCAGGTCCGGGTTGGCCTCTCCGGTGGCCAGTTCGTAGGCCACCCACTTTTGGGGAGCGTCCCAGGCCAGGAGGGCCTCGAAGGGGATCGGCTCGCGCAGCTCCGGGCGGCGGCTGCGGTGGCTCTGCTCGCAGGCGGCTTGGATGAGGCGGGTCCAGCGCTCCAGGCGGGCGGCGGTCTTGGCGGGGTCGTACTCGCTGCGGGTGTAGATGACGGGCTGGATGAGCGTGGCGCCCAGCTCCACCAGGGGGGGCAGCCATTCGTCGAAGAGGCTGAGCTGGGCGGGCAGGGGCAGACAGGCCTGGAGGGGGATGGGCGGCTCCCGGTCCTCATGGAGGGGGGCCACCAGACGGGCCAGGGCCCGGCCCCGGTCCAGCTCTGCCAGGTCGGCGCTCCAGGCCTGGTCGCCCAGCACCAGCTCCAGGGTGTCGCCGGGCTTCAGGCGCAGGGCCCGCAGGTGCCGGGCGGCCTCGGCGCCCAGGGGCACGGCGAGGTTCTCGGCGGCCGGGGCATCGAAAAGAAGGGGATCCAGGAAGAGGCGGGGGCGGCTCACGGGGAAATCATCCCATAAGGCATTCCCTGTCATGCCCGGGGCCTTCCCTCCCTCGATAAGCTGGATGTCCTGGAGGACCTTTGGTCGATGCACTGCTGCAAGCCGCTCCGTGGTGGGCCTGGGTGGGCTTTCACGCCTTCGTGTTCCTGATGCTCGCCCTGGACCTGGGGGTGTTCCACCGGAAGGTCCACGCCCCGACCATGCGGGAGGCCGGGATCTGGAGCGCGGTGTGGATCCTCCTGGCCATGATCTTCAACGGCCTGATCTTCCAGGCGGAGGGCACCCAGAAGGGCCTGGAATGGCTCACGGGCTACGTGCTGGAGAAGTCCCTCAGTGTGGACAACCTCTTCGTGTTCGTCCTCGTCTTCCAGAGCTTCCAGGTGGACCTGCGGCATCAGCACCGGGTGCTGTTCTGGGGCGTGCTGGGGGCCCTCATCATGCGGGCCGCCATGATCCTGGCGGGCACGGCCCTGCTGAACCGCTTCGAATGGATGATGTACGTCTTCGGCGGCTTCCTCGTCTACACGGGCGTGAAGATGCTGCTGGTGGAGGACTCGCAGGGGGACCCCACCAAGAACCCCCTGGTGAAAGCCTTCCGTCGTTTCGTCCCCTTTGACGAGAAGGGCGGGCACGAGCACTTCTGGTCCCTGAAGGACGGCCGCCATTACGCCACGCCCATGCTGCTGGTGCTCATCACCATCGAGGTGACGGACCTGGTCTTCGCCGTCGACTCCATTCCCGCCGTGCTGGCCGTGAGCCGCGACCCCTTCGTGGTCTACACCTCGAACGTCTTCGCCATCCTGGGCCTGCGGAGCCTCTACTTCCTGCTGGCGAAGATGATGGACCGCTTCCACCGCCTGAAGACCGGCCTGGCCGTGGTGCTGGCCTTCGTGGGCATCAAGATGTGCATCGCGGACTGGGTGCACATCCCCGTCCAGTACAGCCTGCTGGTCATCGCCGCCGTGCTGGCGGGCAGTGTCATCGCCAGCCTGGCCTGGCCGGCGGAGCAGGATGGGGTTGGATGATGAAGGTCTGGCACCACACCCTGGAAGCCGCCCCAGCCTCCGGCCCCTTCGTCGTCACCCTGGGCACCTTCGACGGCGTCCACGCCGGACACCGGGAACTGCTCCGGATCGCGGCGGGCCGGGCGAGGGCGGCGGGCCTCCGGGCGGCGGTGGTCACCTTCGATCCCCACCCGGCGGTGGTGGTCGCGCCCCAGCGGAAACCGAAGCTGCTGATGACCCTGGACCAGCGGCTGGCGGCCTTCGAGGCCGAGGGCATGGACCTGGCGTGGGTGATCCCCTTCAGCCGGCCCTTCTCGGAACTGAGCCCCGACGCCTTCCTCGACGGCATGCGCCGGGCCCTGTCGCCTGTTGAGCTGCACGTGGGGCGGGCCTTCGCCTTCGGCCGCGACCGCAGCGGCACGGTGGAGACCCTGGAGGCCTGGGGCGCGGCGCACGGCTGCGAAGTCCGCACCCTGGCCCTCAAGGCTCCGGACGGCGGGCGGCTCTCCAGCACCCGCATCCGCGAGGCCCTGGATCGCGGCGAGGTGGACGCGGCGGGCGAGTTGCTGGGCCATCCCTACACCCTGACGGGGGTGGTGGTGGAGGGCGACCGGCGGGGCCGCCACCTGGGCTTCCCCACCGCCAACCTGGCTTGGGAACAGGAACAGCTGCCGGCCTACGGTGTCTACGTGACGGAGGCACTCCTGCCCCACCATGGGGGCCCCTACCTGGGCCTCACCAACGTGGGTGAGAAGCCCACTTTCGAGGGCCAGCGCCTGACCGTGGAAACCCACCTGCCGGGCTTCGAGGGCGACCTCTATGGCGCCCGCCTGGACCTGCGCTTCCTGCACCGCATCCGGGGAGAGGCCCGCTTCGCCTCCGTGGATGAGCTGCGGACCCAGATCGCCCAGGATGTGGCGGCGGGGCAGGCCTGGTGGGCGGCCCGAAAGGCCTGAGCGCCTTTAGCTGGCGATGGCCACCCGCCACCGGGTGAGGGGACGTTCCGCCAGATCCCAGACCTGGAGGCCCAGGGGCAGCCGGGTCACGCCCAGGCGCTTCCGGATCTGGGCCTTGGCGGCGTCCAGGTTCTCGGCCTCGAGGGGGCCGTACTCCATGAAGTAGCCGCTGAACTTGTAGCCGAAACTGCGAGAAAGGGTCCGCATGGGGGCTCCGTTTGTCCCGTTGATCTATATTCGTCTTTTTTTCGTATTCGTCAAGTCCGGAATCGAAAAAAAGTTGGAACAGGTCGGGCGGCGCTTCTTCAGCATCCGGGAAGCCATGGGACAAAGGCTGTCCAATCGGCGGCCATGGTTCAGCGGATCCAGAGCTCCACGCGCCCCTGGAAGGGCGGCACCAGGGGCCGGGGCAGCGGCCGGAGGATCACGCGCTCGTCCTCGCAGTCATAGCGGCGGACCCAGGAACCGCGGTGATTCCAGCGATCGCCGTCCCAGCGGCGGTAGGTATCCCGACAGGAATCTTCGTAGACCACCACCCGGCGGGGGCGGGCCCAGCGTCCGTGGGCGGAGAGGGGAAAGGCCGCAAGGGCCACGAGGGCAAGCAGGACCAGGCGTCGCATGGAACCTCCTTCTCGGAGCGGGGTGGATCCGCCCCTCGATGGAGTCATCTCACGACCCGTGCCAGACGGTGACTTTAAGCAAACAGGGGTGTTGGGATTTGGGTGGTCCAGCGATGCAACGCGAAATGCAACATCCGGAGGCTCTGGCGTGGCAGGGGGCGACGCCGCTTCCTCTCCGCCCTCACCGCTGGCGCCGGTCTCCCACGACGACCGCGGGGACACCCGCCACGATGGCCCACTCGGGCACATCCTTCGTGACCACGGCGCCCATGGCCACCACGGCGTGATCGCCGATGTGGACGCCATCCGTAACGCCGGCATTGGCGCCGATCCAGACATCCCGTCCCAGGCGGAGGCCCCGCGACCGCACGGGCTGGTCCTTGATATCGCGGTCCGGCTTCAGGCCGTGGTCGAAGGCGTAGAGGGCCGCGCCGCTGGCGATGCGAGTGCCGTCGCCGATGACGAGGCCCTTGCGCCCGCCATCCAGCCGGGCGCCGGCGTTGATGCTCACATCGTTCCCCAGGGTGATTGGCCCGTGGAGGAAGGCCTGGGCGGCGACGGCGCAGCGGTCGCCGAGGACCACGCCGCGGCCCGGCTCGCCGAAGATGGCGGCATCCGGCGCGATGAAGCAGCCGGTTCCGAGCTGCACGGTCTCCTGGGCCAGGAGCCGTGCCTGCACCTCCGCCTGCCAGACCTCCGCCCAGGCGCGGTGCCGCGGCTTCAGGGCGAAGTAGAGCCAGGGCATCCAGGCCAGGCGGCGCTTGTGCTGGTCCCGGAGGGCCTCGAGGTCACGCATGGGGCCATGGTAGCGGGTACAGTGGGCCATGCCCCACCTCGGCCCCCTGCCCACCTGGTCCTTCGCCCTCGGTGTGGCGACCTCGCTGTTCTCGGTGCTGAACCCCATCAGCGCGGCGGCCATCTTCGCCAGTGCCACCGCGGGCATGGACCAGCCAGCCCTGCGCCGCAGCGCGAAGAAGGCGGCCCTGACGGCGGGCGCGGCCATGCTGGCCTTCGCCCTGGTGGGCCAGTTCATGTTCAGCCTCTTCGGCTTTACGGCCCTGGCCATGCGCTTCGTGGGCGGCGTGCTGGTGCTCTACCGCGCCATTTCCATGCTCTACGGTGAGGATCCCCGCGAGCGCAGCACCGAGGATGAGAAGGCCGAGGCCAGCCGCAAGCTGCCCGAGGATTTCGCCATCATCCCCTTCGGCATCCCCCTGGTGGCGGGCCCCGGCACGCTATCGACGGTGATGGGCATGATCGCGGGCATCGGCTGGCTGGAGTACGGCGTGGTGTTGCTGGCCATCCTCCTGAACGCCTGGATCGTCTACCTCTTCCTGCGCAAGGCCCCGGTGGTGTTCGCCCGCCTCGGCGCCATCGGCACCAAGGTGGTGAACAAGCTCATGGGCCTCATCCTGGCGGCCGTGGCCATGCAGTTCCTCATCAACGGCGTGAAGGCCCTCTACATCGAGATGCGGGAGGCGCCGCCGGCGGCCATCGTGGCGACGAAATAACCCCAGCGTCAGGGAGCTGGAACACAGAGAACGCAGAGCGTCACAGAAGACACAGAGGAAAAAGCATTCTTCTGTGTCCTCTGTGGGTTTCTGTGTCTTCTGTGTTCCGCTTTTTCCGCCCTTGCCTTAGCTATTTGAGCGCCGCCTCGAGGGCGGTCTTCAGCTCGGCGCTGTCCGGGGCCACCTTGCTGCTGAAGGCCTGGAGCACCTGGCCGTCCTTACCCACGAGGTACTTATGGAAGTTCCAGGCAGGCTCGCCGTGCTTGGCCGTGAGGAACTGGTAGACGGGCGCCTGCTTCGCGCCCTTCACGTCCAGTTTCTCGAAGAGGGGGAAGGTCACGCCGTAGTTCACCTGGCAGAAAGTCTCGATCTGGGCCGCGGTGCCGGGCTCCTGGCCGCCGAACTGGTTGCAGGGAAAGCCCAGGATCACCAGGCCGCGGTCCTTGTACTCGGCGTAGAGCTTCTGCAGTCCAGCGTACTGGGGCGTGAAGCCGCACTCGCTGGCCACGTTCACGGCCAGCACGACCTTGCCCTTGTAGGTGCCGAGCGACTGGGGCTTGCCGCCCAGGGTGTTGAGGGTGATCTCGTGCAGGGACATGGGCACCTTCCTTTCGCTGGCGGTGAGGGGCGCCGCCAGGAGCAGGGCGGCGAGGACGGGGATCACGGACGAATGCATGGGGGCTCCAGGGGCGGCTGAACCTTGGGTGCCGCCGGGCGGGCCGCCGTTCCCTTCCGGCGGCGGGGAGGGGCCGGTGGCCGGGGGGGGGCTGGGCCGGACCCCGGGGCTCGGGCATGCTGGCACCATGCGCCTCGGACCCCTCAAGCAGCACTTCCGTGAGCGTCTGCGGATGCGGACGCCCTGGGCGATCGTGCTGGTGTTCGCGGCCCTCTTCACGGGCCTGCAATTCATCATGGTGCCGGCCCCGGTGCAGCTGAAGCATCCCGGGGCCCTGGCCAACGCCCTGCTCATGCCCTTCCTGGTGTCCTTCAGCTATGGGTTCCTGACCCCCCTGCCCTGGCGGTGGAGCGGGGACGACCGCCCGCGGGCCCCGTTCTGGCGGGGGCTGTCGCAGGCCCTGGCCTTCAACGCTGTGGTCATCCTGGCGCTGGTGGCCCTGAGCTGGTTCATGGTGCGGAACGCCAGTGTGAAAGCCGAGGCCCTGGGCCTCGCCCGGGGGATGAAGGCGACCTTCGGCGACGTGGTGCTCATGCAGATGCTGGTGGGGCTCCCCATGATGACCATCATCGGGGCCATCATCTCGTTTGCGGTCATCACCGCGGAGGAGAAGGCCGCCGCCGAAGCGAGGCTCGAAGAGGCCCAGTGGGTGCTGCTCCGGGGCCAGCTGAGCCCGCACGTGCTGTTCAACTCGCTGAATGGCCTGGCTGAACTGGTGCGCCAGGATCCGGTGGCGGCCGAGCAGGCCATCCTCGACCTGTCCGAGCTGTACCGGGCCCTCCTCCGGCACGGGGACAAGGCCGCGGCGCCCCTGGGTGAGGAGCGGGCCCTGGTGCAGCGGTTCCTGGCGGTGGAGGGACTCCGGCTTGGGGCCCGGCTCCAGGTGCGCTGGGACTGGGATCCGGTCCTGGATGCGGTAACGACGCCGCCCTTCCTGCTCCAACCCCTGGTGGAGAATGCCCTCAAACATGGCATCGCGCCCCACCCCGAAGGCGGCCAGCTCGCCATCTCGCTGGCCCGCCAGGGCCAAGGCGCCCGGCTGCGGGTGGAGAACACGGGCCGCGGGCTGGGCCTGGTGCCGGGGACGGGCGTGGGGCTGAGCAACCTGGAAGCCCGGCTCCGGCTGGCGTACGGCCCGGCGGCGGCCTTCCACCTGCGGAGTGAGGGGCCGTCCACGGTGGCCACCGTCGACCTCCCGAACCTGGAGATGCGCCGATGAAACCCCTGCGCGTAGCCCTGGCCGACGACGAACCCCTGGCCCGGACGCGGCTGGCGCGGCTGCTGCGGGAGGCCGGCTGCGAGGTGAAGGCGGAGCTGGCGGACGGCGCCGCCGTGCTGGCCTGGCTGCGGGAACCGAAGGAGGTGGACGCGCTGTTCCTGGACATCCAGATGCCGGGGGCCACGGGGTTGGAGGTGGCCGCGGAACTGGCGGAGGGCCATCCGGGCCCCCCGGTGGTCTTCGTGACGGCCTACTCGGAACACGCGGTGCGGGCCTTCGAAGCGGCCGCCGTGGACTACATCCTCAAGCCCGTATCCGCCGAGCGGCTGGCCCGGACGCTGCTCCGGCTGCGGGAGGGCGCCCCGCGCCGAGCTGAGCCGGCCCCGAATCACGCGACGCCCCAGCGCTTTCCCGTGAAGGCGGGTGAGGGGCACGTCTTCCTCGACCTCAAGCGCACCACCCACTTCGAGGTGGAGGAGGAGGTGGTGTGGGCCTGGGCCGTGGGGACTGGCCCTGGACCGGGGGCGCCGAGCCGGCACCGCACGGCCTGGACCACGCTGGCCGAGGTGGAGGCGGCGTTCCCGGGCGCGGAGCTGGTGCGCATCCAGCGGCACCTGCTCCTTCGGCCCGAGGCGGTGCTGGGCCTCCGGCCCCTGGAAGGTGGCCGGGCCACGGTCCGGGTGGGGGAAGGCCTGGATCTCGAGGTGAGTCGCAGCGTCACGCCCCGTCTCAAGGAGCGCCTGGGTCTTTAGATGGTGTAGCCGAATAATTGACTTTTCTCATATTCGTGCGACAAAGGCTCCAGGAAACAGGAGGCCTGAATGGCGCGAGAGAAGCTCAAGCATCCGGAGGGCGGACCCGGGCGTAAGCCATTGCTGAATGAGCAA
>DASXVC010000015.1:0-2159 GCA_036504495.1 Geothrix sp. | reverse complement strand
GGCCTGCTGGCACCTCACCAAGGTCATGGGCCCCACCCTGGATCCCATGGCCGCCTGGCTGCTGCACCGGGGGCTCAAGACCCTCGCCTTGCGCGTGCGCCGCGCCTCGGACAACGCCCAGGCCCTGGCCCAGTGGCTGCTCTGGCAGCCCCACGTGGCGCGGGTGGACTTCCCGGGCCTGCCCACCCATCCGGGCCACGAGATCGCCGCCCGACAGATGGAGACGGGCTTCGGGGCCATGATCGGCTTCGAGCTGCGGGCAGGCCTGGAGGCCGGCCGCCGCTTCTGCGAGGCCCTGGAGATCATCACCCGGGGCGTGAGCCTGGGCGGCGTGGAAAGCCTCATTCAGCACCCCGCCAGCATGAGCCATCTAAAGACGGCCCCCGAGGTGAAGGCCCGTCTGGGCATCACGGATGGCCTGCTGCGGTTCTCCGTGGGCATCGAGGACCAGGCGGATCTTGTCGCGGATCTGGAGCAGGGCTTCCAGGCCGCCGCCGTGGGGACCCCATGAAGCTGCACCTCAATGGCGAGGTCCGGGAGGCGCCGGACCTCGCGACCCTGGCCGACCTGGCCGCTTGGCTGGACCTGCCGGCCTTCGGCAGCGCCGTGGAACTCAACGGCGAGGTGGTCCGCCGCGCCGACCACCCCGCCACTCCCCTGAAGGAGGGCGACCGGCTGGAGGTGGTGAGGCTCGTGGGCGGGGGCTGACCCGACGGTTCAGTTGATGCTGATCGTGTACCCGTAGCTGCCCGTGAGGGTGGTGGCGCCCGCGCGGACCCGGGCCACGTAGGTGCCCGGAGCCAAGGCGGGGAGGCTCAGGGTGCGGGTCTGGGCCGCGAGGCTGGTGCCAGTGTTGCCCGCCACCCAACCGCCCGGGCCGATGAGCTCCAGGTAGAAGTCCTGGCCTCCCGTGGGCGTCATGACGATCATGCGGGCCCCGCCGCCATGGACGAAGCGCCAAGCCTGGCTCTGGTCCCGGTCGTAGTAGAGGTTGGCGCTGGGGGCGTAGGTCCGGAGCGTTCCCGTGCCGCTGAACGGGAGGCTGCGAGTCTGCCAAAGGGCCGTGCTGGCGAAATAGGCGGTGTTGGGGTTCGGCACGGCTTCCAGGGCCAGCTCGGTGAGGGCGGCGGTCCAGATGGGCGCGCTCACCCGCGAGGCCACGCCCTGCAGATAGGTGGGGTAGCAGCCCAGGGTGGCCTGCTCGTACTCACCCGTGCCATCCAGATAGGGCGTGGTGGAGCGCACGGCGGCCCAGAGGGTGTTCAGGCCGGCGGCTCCGCCGCCCAGCGCGTTCTTCCAGAGGCCCCACAGGCTCGCGGCGATGGAACCCCGGGCGAACTCGCCCTTGACGGTGGCGGGCACGTAGGTGTGGTCCGCGAGGTCGAACACATCCACCCGGGGCGCGCCCGTCGTGTCCACGTAGCTGTCGAGGATCTGGCTGTTGTTCCGGACCGCGGCGGAGAGGAAGTCCGAGAAGCCGGCCACGAAGGCGGCGGTGGATTCGCTCTGCACGGCGCGGTCCACCCAGACGTTGTCGTTGTCCCGGCGCAGGAGGGAAAGGATGCTGCTGCCGTCAGGCTTGAAGCTGTAGTCCGCGAAGAGGAGGCGGGCGAAGGTCTCCTGGAGCACGCCGTCGTCCCATTCGTCTGTTTCCGTATTGGCGGCGCCGCTGCCCTGGCCGTACACCTGGTGGCCAAAGAGGGCCCGGCCGCTGTCGGACACGAGGCGGGTGGAGCCGGCGCCCGTCAGGACCGCGGGATAGGAGCGCTGCTGGTCCGCCGCACTGCTGCTGGTGGTCCAGAAGGTGTGGAGGTTGGGCAGGCGCAGGGTGGTGGAGCCGTCCATGTCGCGCACGGTGGCCCCGAAGGCCACGGCCTGGTCGGCGATGTTGAAGGCCCCCGCGATGCGGTTGGAGGCCAGGGCCGTCACGGCCAGAGTGCCGTCCCGGTCCGCCAGGAAGGTGCTGCTGGTGACGCTCCAGGTGGGGATGGCCGTGAAGGCGCTGAGGCTCAGGGCTCCAGAGGGCTCGGGTGCGTTCTTCACGCTGCCCCGCATGAAGAAGCTGGTGGGATCGGCGCTGGGCACCTGGTACTGGGCGAAGACCTGCACATAGATTTGGAGCCCCCGGGGCACGGTGGCCGTTCCGGTGCCGTCGCTGC
>DASXVC010000014.1:0-101884 GCA_036504495.1 Geothrix sp. | reverse complement strand
GTAGTGGGCCTTCACATGTTTGGCCAGAAAGCCCAGCAGCACGAAGACCGGCAATGCGGCCACCAGTGCAGAGAGGAAGATATTCCCCATGACGGGGGAATAGACTTGGGTCCAGGGGGTCATGCAGCCTCCAAGAGGGGGAAGGGGATGAAGAGGTAGAGTTTTTGGAAAGATCCTGGTGGAAGCCTACAATGGGTCTAGTGGTCAGACCATAGCGAAGAGAACTGCTTTTGGTCACACTTTCTATGTGGTATTTTTTCCATCACTTATATTTTTTAATAAAGTGACCCTATGGAATTCACCCCCATCAAGACCAAGCGCCTCTACGAGGAAATCGTGGAGCAGATCAAGCAGCTCATCACGGATGGGAAGCTGAAGCCCGGTGACAAGCTGCTTGCCGAGCGGGACCTTGCGGAGCGGTTCCAGGTCAGCCGCGCGTCGGTGCGGGAGGCCATCCGGACCCTGGAGATGCTCGGCATCATTGATATCCGCCCCGGCGAGGGGACCTTCGTCAGGAGCACCGAGACGGACGACATCATCCGTCCCCTGGCGATGTTCCTGGCCGTGGAGCGCAACTCCCTTCTCGACATGTTCGAGATGCGCCGGATCTTCGAAACCGCCAACGCAGGACTGGCCGCCGAACGGGCCACCCTCGAAGAGCTGGACCAGATCGGGTTCATGCTGACGAGCATGCAGGAACGGCTCAATGTGCAGGATTCGGAGAAAGGCGAGGAATACGACGCCGCCTTCCATTACGCGGTGGCCGAGGCTACCCACAACAGCCTGCTGACCAAGCTCTTCAAGACCGTGTCCGAGGAATTCGCCAAGGCCAATTCGGTGGCCCGCCGGCAGCTGTACCACGACAACGTCGAGAACGCCCAGAAGATCATCGACCAGCACTCAGAGATCTTCGCCGCCATCCGCTCCCGCTCGCCCCAGGCCGCCTCCGAGGCCATGCTCGCGCACCTGATCTTCGCGGAAGGTGAGCTGCGGAAGTGGATCGTGTAGACAATGGTGACGAGGGCACATCCTGTGCCCTCGCCCTTCGGGCGGCAATCGCCTGCGGCGATTCCGTCCTAATCCGCAATCCTGCGGATTGGTGGCCCCGGTGGGGTTCGAACCCACGACCAAGCGGTTATGAGCCGCCAGCTCTGACCGCTGAGCTACAGGGCCGGAGCCAGTGTAGCAAACGCGGGCGCAGTTCTCCGGTCACCAGCCGCGGATCGCACGGCCTCCCAGGGCGAAGTCCAGTAGCTGGATCATCCTTTCTGCCAAGGACGGAAGGTTCGTGGACTCCAGCAGGAATTGGCGTTCGGTGGGTTCGAAATCCAGCGCCATCGCCAAGGTGTTGAGCCGGGCCATGTCCTCCAGAGGAAGGTCGAGCAGCTCTTTGAGCTGGGATTCGATGCCCTCTGCGGCCGCGTAAGCATGGAGCGTTTCCATCAGGTGGCGGCGATGCGGCCCGGGCCAGAGCACCGATTTGTCGAAGGGCAGGGGTGCCGTGCGCGCCTGCCGGAACGGTTTGCCAGGATGCTCGTCCAGGATCCTCACGGCCTCCTTGCCTTGCATCAGGAGGTTCCAGCGGCCGCCGGTCAGAGGCTCCGCGCGGACCACCTCGGCCAGGCATCCCACATCGAACGTCGCCGCTGATTCCCCGAGCGGCCCTGAATCCAGGCTCTCCCGCATGAGGACAAGCACCAGGTGATGGTGGGAGTTCAGCACCTCCACCGCCATCTCCTGGTACCTGGGTTCAAACAGGTGCAGGGGGAGGAAGGTCTCCGGAAAGAGCACCGTCTGGGGCAGGGGGAAGAGGGGAAGAATGGCTGGTAGCATGAATACCTTACTCGTTACCGCATCGGAGTCGAACCAGTGAAGGATGAGAACCAGGTCGCAGGGGCGCTGGAGACGGGACGGGCCGTGCTGGAGGCTGCCCAGGGCGCTCTCGCGGATCTTCGCGATACCTGGGATTCCTCCCAGGTGGATGACTGGTGCCAAGAGGTGCTGAAGCGCTCTGGACGGGTCGTGCTCACCGGCATGGGCAAGTCCGGGCTCGTGGCCCAGAAGATCGCGGCCACCCTTGCCTCCACCGGTTGTCCCAGCTTCTTCCTCCATCCCGCCGAAGCGCTTCACGGTGATCTCGGGATGGTGACCCGCGAGGATTCCGTGCTGGCCCTTTCCAACAGCGGGGAAAGCGAAGAGGTGGTCCGGCTTCTGCCCAGCCTCCTGCGCCTGGGCATCCCCTTGGCGGCGATCACCGCCCGGCCCGACAGCAGCCTGGGGCAGGCTGCCCACTGGACCTTCACCTATCGGTTGCCTCAGGGCGAAGGCTGTCCTTTGGAGCTGGCCCCCATGGCCAGCACCACCCTCCAGCTGGTCTGGGGCGATCTGCTTGCCGCCAGCCTCATGGCCCGCCGGGGCTTTACCCGGGACCACTTCGCCCTGAATCACCCCGCTGGAAGTCTTGGGGCGAAGCTTTTGAAGGTAAAGGCCTTGATGCATACAACCTGGCCCAGGGTCGGAGTCTCATCCGGATTGACGGACATCCTGAGAGCCATGACCGAAGGGCGACTGGGTATGACCAGCGTCATGGAGGGGTCCGATCTTGTGGGGGTCATCACGGACGGAGACATCCGCCGGGCGCTCGAGTCCGCCGAGCGCGAGGGACGGAACCCCATTGGTCTCCAGGCCAGACAGATCATGACCCGGACCCCCGCGACCATCAGCGACGAGGCCTTGGCCCTCGAGGCGGCCGGCGACATGGAAGCCCGGAAGATCACTTTCCTTATGGTGGCGCAGCAGGGGCACCCAGTCGGCCTCATTCATATCCATGATCTGTTGGCAGCAAAGGTTTTGTAGGTTCGAGCGTCGGGTCTTGTTCGTAGATCAAGGTTACATAATATACATTATCGAAAGTTAAATCAGGACCTCAAAGTGCCCTCTGTTCTGACCCGATACATCCTCCGCCGATGGACAACCCCCTTCCTGGGGGCGTTGTTCTTCTATGGGTTTCTCCTGGTCTCCTGGGAAATGATTGCCATTTCAAAGGAGATTTTTTCGCAGGGTGCCCCTCTGCGCTGGATGTTCCCTCTGCTCCTTCTTTCCCTCCCCGAGACCTTCTCCATGGTCCTGCCCATGGCCGCCGTGCTCGGAGGGCTCCTGGGCACGCAGCAGATGATGGAAGGCTCCGAGCTGGTGGCTGCCCAGGGGCTCGGTGCCGGACGCCGGATCTGGTTCATGCCGTGGTCGATCCTGGCCTGCGGGCTCCTGCTGATCGCCTCCCTCAATGCGCATTACCTGGTGCCGACCTCGGCCGGCCTCCAGCAGACCCTGCGGCGGAAGATGTCCGAGGCGGCCAAGGCCCGGTTTCTTCGACCAGGCACTCCGCCCTGGCACCCGCCTGGTTCTCCGGACACCGCCTTCTGGGTCTCCGAGAGTGGCCAGGTCCACCTCATGGAATCCACGCCCCAGGGCACCCAGCACATGACAGCCTCCCGGATGACCTACGCCCTGGAGAACTTGCCGTCAGGAAATGCGGAAATCCAGCTTCACCTGTCGGACCTGCAGGGCGTGCTCTACCAGCCATCCGGAAATGGCAGCGTGATCCACCTGAAGCAGGAGCAGCAGATCCTGCGGTTCGTCATCCCTTCGGGCCCCCGACTTCTCGCACCCGTCCCACTGAGATACAAGTCCTCCGGGGCCTTGCTTCAAGCGTATTGGAACCCCAAGACGGCCAGCGACCAGCGCCAGCAGTCCGCCATCGAACTCAGCCGGAGGATCACCCTGCCCCTGGCGGGCATCTCGCTGCTGCTCATGGGGATCGCCCTGGGCTTCGGTCATCCGCGGTTCTACCGGGGGGGGGCCGTCATCAAGAGCCTTGGCGTGATCCTGATCTATTACCTGCTAATGAAATACTTTGAAAACATGCTGTTGAGTGGAAAAATTAAATCAGTCTACCCAGCCCTTCTCCTCCCCTTTCTCTTCCTCGGGGCCGGCTGGTTGATCCTCAGCCAGCGACTGTCGCCCCATCGGACCCGCCGGGGCCTTGGCTCATTCCTCCTGCGGTCCCTGGGACCTGCCCTGCACCTCACGCCCCTCCATGCCCGGATCTCCGCCACTAAAACCTCCATCTTCCAATGGATCCATGGGCAGGGGACCCGCCGGGGCATTTTCCGCCACTGGTCCACCTTGGCCTGGTGGCGCAATTGGGGCCTGACGCTGGGCAGCCTCCTGGCGCTGGACCTTCTCATCGAGTTCTCCAACCTTGCTGGAGACCTTTCGAAAAACGATATTCATCTGGCTGTTTTCGTTAAATATTGGATCTGGAACCTTCCCCCGTTTCTCGAAGTCGCCTTCCCGATCTCCTTCCTTCTGGGAAGCATGCTCGCGCTGTCCGAGGCCGCCCTCAACCGCGAATGGCTGGCCATCCGTGCCGGTGGCGTCAGTCTGCTCCAGTGGATCTGGGCCAGCCGTTTCGCCTGGGGTGCCGTGGCCCTCGCCACCTTTCTTCTCCAGGCGGGCCTGGCCCCCCTGGCCAGAACGCAGGCCCGGAGCCTGTACCACCAGATCCTCAGGCGTCCCCAGGGCTCGTCCTCCTCTCCCTGGATGCACCTCGGCTCCACGGGGGTCCTGTGGCACCTTTCACCCGAGGTCCGCTGGGGGTTCCCCTTGAAAGCCCCCGGTGAGGCCCCCATCCTGCTCCGCTGGCAACCCGGGGCGGAGCGGGCCGAGGCCCTCGCGTGGGGCGGAACGAGCATGGTGGCCGGTCCGGCCACACAGGCCCTCTTCCCGGATCGTGCCCTCCGGACAGCCCCATCCGCCTCGGAAGCCTCGACCCCCGACCTGATCAATTGGCAGCGATGGGCGCCCGATCCCGAGCGCTCCTACCTGCTGTGGAGCCGCCTCCTGGGCTGGCTGGCCGGTCCCCTGCTGGTCCTTGCCATGCTCTCTTACGCGTTTCCCGGCCCCCGCCAGGGCCGAGGCCAGGCCATTGGCGCCGGGTTGGTGAGCGGGCTCGTGTTCTTTGGCCTTCAGAGTCTTTTCGGGGGAGCGGCCAGGGCCTCTGAGATTCCCGCCTACTGGGGCATCTTGGCCCCCTTCCTCCTCCTGATGGCAAGTGCGCTGGTCCGTGTCTCAAGGCTGCGGACATAAAAGGTGGAAAGCTGGTTCCCCGGAGACTGGACCCTTGGACCTGCGGCCACCAGAGATGAGAGAATGGACTCCCAGGCGTCCCGTCCTTTCCCCAGGGCGGGTCTTCTTTTTTACCTCCCCGAAAGGACATCCTTGGATATTCCGTTGAATTCCGGCCAGACCGTTCCTTCTCCGACCCTTCAGGTCCTGTCCGACCGGTATCGCCCCGCCCTCCTTCTCGCCGCATGCTATCTCGGCGTGGGCCTCCTGCTTCGGCTCGTCCTCGGGCTGGGGTTCGGCCGGGAAGCGCAGGTACCCGTTTCCGCCATGCTCTGGGTTCTCCCGGCCGGCCTGCTCTCGGACGCCATCCAGGCGCTCTATCTCTTTCTCCCTTTGGCCTTGTATCTGTGGCTGAAGCCGCCTCGTGAAGCCACACGGGCATGGGGTTTCGTAACGCCAGCCCTCGCCACCTTCCTCTACGTCCTTGGAGGGCTCTTCCTCGCGGCTTGCGAGTATTTCTTTTTCGAGGAGTTCAACTCCAGATTCAACCTGGTGTCGGTGAACTACCTCATGTACCCGACTGAAGTTGCGGGGGATATCTGGTCCGAGTACCCCGTGGTCAAGATCCTCCTGGCCTGTGCCCTCCTGGCTGGTTTCGCGACCTGGAAGCTCCGCCGCCCATGGGTGAAGGCCCTATCCACCCCGATGAGTTTCAAGG
This sequence comes from Geothrix sp., assembly GCA_036504495.1. GTDB lineage: Bacteria > Acidobacteriota > Holophagae > Holophagales > Holophagaceae > Geothrix. Next base: position 96,039 of record DASXVC010000014.1, on the reverse strand, counting down.
CTCGCAGCCTGGCCATGGCTGTCTATTCCGGTGTGTTGCTCATGGCCATTGCCTGGGTCCCCACAGACCTTTTCGGTGTCTCTCCGAATCGGGTCACCAATGAACTGGCCGCCAACGGCCCTTCTAGCTTCTTCCGGTCGCTTCGCACGAGTGAGATCGACTACCACGCCTACTACGCCACCCGTCCTCCTGCCGAGAACCTAGAGCGCCTCACCGCGCAGCTGGCCCCTGGCGGCGGAACCTTCACCCGGCTGCCGGAAGGCCGCCTGGACCGCCGGTTCTCGGCCCAACCCAATGGGCTGGGAAAGTTGAACATAGTTCTCATTTCGAGTGAGTCTTTTGGCGCCGAGTTCAGCAAACTCTATGGCTCCGCCCGGGATTGGACGCCGGAGTTCGACCACTTCGCCCAGAAGGGGCTCTGGTTCAGGCACGTGTACGCCACGGGGACCCGCACCGTCCGTGGTCTCGAGGCCATTTCGACCTCCCTGCCCCCGGTTCCCACCGAGGCCGTCCTCAGACGGCCCGGGCATGAATCCATGGCCACCCTGGGCTCGGTGCTCCGGGGCCATGGCTACCGGACCGCCTTCCTGTATGGGGGGTACGGGTACTTCGACAACATGAACGAGTTCTTCCAGAGCAATGGCTATGAAGTGCTCGACCGGACCAGCATGAAGGCCAAGCCCCGCTTCGAGAACATCTGGGGGGTGTCGGATGAGGATCTCTTCGACATGGCTCTGTCCTATGCGGATGAGCGCTCAGCCAGCGGGGCTCCCTTTTTCATGCACATCATGAACACCTCGAACCACAAGCCCTACACCTTCCGGCCTGGGTTGGAAGCCATCGGGGTGAAAGCCAAGGGGGGAGGCCGGGAATCCGGCGTGCGCTATGCCGATTTCGCCCAGGGGCGGTTTCTGCGGGATGCGGAACGCCGTGCCTGGTTCAAGAACACCCTCTTCATCGTCATCGCCGATCATGGCGCCAGGGTCTACGGCCGCCAGGAGATCCCTCTGAAGACCTATGAAATCCCTCTGATGTTCTACGCGCCTGGCCGCGTGGTTCCCAGGCGTGCAGACGGGCTCATGTCCCAGATCGACCTCGCCCCCACCCTCATGGGCCTCCTGGGGCTCCCCTACACGGCGCCATGGTTCGGCCAGGATGTGCTCAACACTCCGGAATCCGGCCGGGTCCTGCTGTTCAACCACAACGACCATGTCGCCTTGATGAAAGATGGGACCCTCACCATCCTGGGCCTCCATGGCAGCCGGGTATCCAAGGCCTACGACGCGGAGAAGGATGTTTACAGTTCTCTTCCAAAGGGTGCAGGCCATGATGATCTGACCGTGGCCTATTACCAGACGGCTTACGAGCTCTTCAAATCAAAGAAGTACAACTAATGCCCGCTCACGCGGATGTCCGGGACACTTAAACCTTGAGTTCACTACTCTCTCTCGCCAGGAAGGCCCTCGAAGATCATCCCCTGCTCCGGCCAGGGGACAGGGTCCTTGCGGCTATGTCCGGCGGGGTGGACAGCTCGGTGATGGCCGCCCTGCTCCACCATGCCGGATACGAGGTCATCGGTATCTCCATGCAACTCTTCGATAAGAAGACTGCTCAAACTTCCGATGGGAAGTGCTGCACTCTGGATGATTTCCAGGACGCTCGCAGGGTGGCCTACGACATGGGTTTTGCCCACTACGTCATGGATTTCGAGACCCGCTTCCGGGATACCGTCATTGAAGGCTTCATCCAGGGGTATCTGGACGGTGAAACCCCAAGCCCTTGCATTCGTTGCAACCAGCACCTGAAGTTCTCTGCCCTGATGGAGCGGGCCGAAGCCCTCGATGCGCCCTTCGTCGCCACGGGACACTACGCCACCATCTTCCATGAAGGCGGGCACTGGCACCTCCGAAAGGCCTCGGACCCGGCCAAGGACCAGAGTTACTTCCTCTTCCATCACACCCAGGCCACTCTGGCGCGGACCCTTTTCCCCTTGGCCCACCTCACCAAACCCGAGGTCCGCCAACTCGGCACGGAATTGGGCCTGCATCTGGCCGAGAAGCCCGAAAGCCAGGAGATCTGCTTCGTGACCCAGGACCGCTACGACAGCTTCCTTGAGGTCGAGGGACGGGATCCGGGCCGGGGTGATGGCGACATCCGGCACCTGGATGGCCGGGTCCTCGGCCGGCACCACGGCTACTGGCGGCATACCGTGGGCCAGCGACGGGGTTTGGGCGTCGCCTTTGCTGAACCTCTGTATGTGGTGCGGATCGAGCCCGCCACCAACACAGTCTGGGTGGGCAGCGAGGCCAACCTCATGGGACAGGACCTGGTGGCTCGCGAGCTCAGCTGGGTGGACGGCCCGCCCCAAGGGCCGCTGGCCTGCCAGGCCCGCATCCGCAGCCGCTCTCCGGAAGCCGAAGCCCTGGTGATCCCCCTGCCAGACGGCCGGATGAAGGTCGCGTTCGCAGAGCCCCAGCGGGCCATTGCGGCAGGTCAGGCAGTGGTCTTCTACCGGGACGGAGAGGTGCTCGGTGGCGGCTGGATCGACGGCCGGTGCCTGTGATCCGGGTCTGACCCCACCCCCGCTAACCTTCGGGGATGCTCAGCTATCGCCTCTGGGTCCAGGCCCATCCCTTTCTTTCCGCCGCCCTCCAGTTCGCGCTGCTGGGCACCCTGGGCGAAATCGTCGCCGCCAGCCTCCGCGCCCGGCGCCCCGGCCTGCCCTGCACCGCCCCCCAGTTGCTTGCCAAAGCCATGGCCTGGGCCCTCCTGGGCCTGGTCATCAAGGCCGGATTCGTGGGCATGCGAGGCTTCACACGGGCCCTGATCGAGCACCACATCCTGCCAGCGGTCCTGGGGGCTGGCCTGGGCTGGGCCTTCGCCCTGTCCACGCTGACCAATGTGTTCTTCGGGCCCCAGATGATGTTTTTCCATCGCCTGGAGGACAACCTCATCCTCCGGCGCAGCGGCTTCGACGGCATGGCGCCGGCCCTGTGGACCCTGGCCTGGTTCTGGATTCCCGCGCACACCCTGACCTTCAGCCTGCCCGTGGATTACCAGGTGGGCCTGGCGGCCCTGTGGTCCCTGGCTTTGGGCATCATCCTCGGCCTGCGCCCCAAGGGCTGATCACTTCGCGGCCACCGTGTAGGCCACCCCGGGGTAGCTCACGAAATGGTAGAGGTTGGCTTCGGCCGTAGCCCCCAGGCCCAAGTCCCTGACCTGGATCTGGGGAGAGCCGATGGAGGTTCCGAGGGCGATGGGATGCCCCATGGGCGCAGCCACCCCCAGGTTCCGCGCGGTCTGCTCCAGGAGCAGCAGGCCAAAGGGGATGGAGAAGCGACCACACCAGGGCATCCGGTACTCATCGGGATTCTGGGGGTTCACGACCGCGGTGAAGAAGGCCCGGGCCTTGGCCGAATCCATGGGACCGGCCAGCGGGCCCTCCAGCAGGCCCCGGTCCAGCTCCACGGCCCGGGTGTAGGGACCGATGCCTCCCTCTCCGTGCGGCGTGTATTTGAAGTCCGCTCCGTAGTGGATGCCATCGGACGAGATGACGATGGCCAGATCCCTGCCCAAGGACCATCCGCGGGCCTTCATGCTCCCCGCCAGGGCCTGGCCCAGGTGGGCTGACAGCTCCTGGAACCGCTCGAAGGAGGCCGAGGGCACGAGGATCGAGACGATTTCCACCCCGGGATTGATGTGCTTCAGCCAGTAGGCGATGGCTTCGACGGAATGTTCACTGTCCTGCATGGCCGCATCCTGGATGGCATCCTGGGCCGGGAGCTGGGCCAGCAGTTCCTCACGCAGGCCCGACACCTTGATCTCTCCATCGGGGGAGTGCCAGGCACGGTACGGATCGAACACAAGCGCGCCCTTGGCCCCAAAGCGGCGGTACTTGTGGAAGACCCCCACCAGCAGGACAGTGCGGGCTTTCACCAGCGGCAGCAGCTGGCGATACATGCGGCCCGCATAGAGGTAGTCGTCATGGGGGCAGATGAGCCCCGCGACGCCCGGAGCAGGCTTGGTACCGAGGGCCTCCGGCGCAGGCGGAAGGGCTGACCGTTCCCACACCTTGGCCATCTGCTCCGGCCTTGAGGCGAAGCCCACGGCATCCTGCTGGCCGCGGAGGTCGCCCTGGGACGGAATGCCCATCGACTTCCGGACCTCCTCCAGGGTGGGCCGCTGGGGCGGAATGGGAGGTGTCGAAAGAGAGGCCTGGGAGTGACCGGGGAGGCAGAGGAGGAGACAGGCGCAAAGGGCGGGAACGCTTGGCATGGTGGGATCTCCGGAACTACCGTAGCAGCCCCGGCCCCGCCATCCGCGACTTCGACTCCGACCGGCGCAGAAAAGCCCCCTTGCGGGGGCTCATTCTTGGAGGCGCCGATCGGAGTCCGGTTCCCGCCGCGCGGCTGGTTGCGCACGGCCCTTCTCGCCCGGGACGCCACATTCAGTGGCCTCCTGGGCGGGGCCTACCTGCGCACCATCCGCGACTTCGACTCCGACCGGCGCAGAAAAGCCCCCTTGCGGGGGCTCATTCTTGGAGGCGCCGATCGGAGTCGAACCGATGCATACGGGATTTGCAGTCCCGGGCCTTACCACTTGGCTACGGCGCCTTGCGTTGGTGCGGTGAAAGGTTTTATACGGTCCGGGCCGCTTGCGCGGCCCGGGAAGTGGAGCGGGTGATGGGATTTGAACCCACGACTTCAACCTTGGCAAGGTTGCACTCTACCACTGAGTTACACCCGCGTGAGACATCAAGACTAGCAATGGCGCGAGGTTCGGTCAACGGTCTTTTTCACGACCCACCTCCTGTGGGTCGCCCTCCGGGGCCCTTCGGCAGGTGTCCCTCCGCTCCTGCTGCGGCCTCACGACCCACCATCACTGTGGGTCGCCCTCTGGGCCTGCCTTCGGCAGGTGTCCCTTCGCTCCTGCTGCGGCCTCGGACCGGCAGGCTGGGCAGAGGCCGAAGAGCATCAGCTGGTGCCGGGTGATCCGGAACCCGGAAAGCTTCTCGAGCCCGACCAGCGATTCATCAAGGCCGCAGGCCTCCACCTCGACGGTCCGCCCGCAGCGGTCGCACTGAAGGTGATGGTGGTGGTGGAGCGAATCGCAGCGGACGAAGCGCATTACCTGGTCCGGGCCCATGATGCTTTCGGCCCAGCCTTCCTGCACGAACCGCTCGAGGTTGCGGTACACGGTCGGCAGGCCTGAGCGCCGCTCGGGCATGCGCTCCCAGATCTCTTCCACAGTAAGGGGACGATCCGAATCCTTGAGAACCCGGAGGATCCCTTCGCGTTGCGGCGTCTGCCGCATGCCGGCGGCACGCAGGGAGGGGGAGGAGGCGGAAGCAGGGTCGGGCATGGCCCTAGGATGCCAGATTCGGGCATGCTGGATCCCATGCTCCAGCGCACATTGGGCATTCTGGGCGCCCCCGACGCCAGCCCGCCGTTCCTTCCCCTCGCCTTCCGGCTGTTTGCCGGCTTTGGTCTGCTGGTGCTGCACCTCGCGCTCCCCGTCGAGGGGCGCGCCTTGGGCCCTGGCGAGGACCTGTACCTCGCGATCCTGACGCTCCTGCTCATCGAAGCCGTCTGGGAGTCCGGCCGCAGCCTTCGGGGTAAGGAACAGCTCTTCCCCACACCGGCTCTGCCCTGGATCTGGTGGAACCTTGCCTTGGACCTCGTCCTCGTCACCCTGGTCATCGCCTACCAGGGCGTGGCCCAGGAGCGGTTCTCGACCCTCTATATCTTCCCGGTGCTGGCTTCCGCCTTCTACCTGGGGACCACAGAGATTGTCTGGGTCGGTGTGGCCTCCTCCTTGACCCACATCCTGCTTGTCCTGGGTTTCACCACCGGACTGCTGCCCCATTTCGGCCTCTCGGGAGAAAGCCCCGACCTCGACGGGGCCCGCCTGCCCTACCTGTTGGGCCTCGCCTCGCTGCAGATCTTCGCCACCACCCTGGTCGTCGTCCTCATCCGCAGGAACATCGAGCGCCTGAGCACGGACCTGAGTGCCAGCGAGGCCACGGTGGACGAGTTGTCGGCCCTGCACCGGCGAGTGGTGGATTCCATGTCCTCGGGCCTCATCACCCTGGACCTGGCAGGCAGGATCACCTCCGCGAACCCAGCTGCAGCCAGCATCCTCGGGCGTCCGGTGCCCCTCGGTGTTCCTGTCCAGGACATCCTCCCCTTGGGCAACCCCCTTCCGGCCCAGCGGGGACGGGAACATCGCTTCGAGTTGGCCCTTCCCGGGGAAGGCCGGACCCGCCAGATCCTGGGCGGGCACCAAGCTTCCCTCCGGGGGGCGGGAGATCAGGAAACAGGCCAGCTGTTGCTGTTCCAGGATCTGACCGAGCTCAAGGCCTTGGAAGAGCGCACCCGGATCAGCGAGCGGCTGGCCGCCATCGGCCAACTGGCGGCAGGCCTCGCCCACGAGCTTCGAAACCCCCTCGCCTCCATCAGCGGATGCGTGCAGCTGCTGCACCGCCAGGAGGCGGCCGAGGAGGTCCGGACGCGGGTGCTGGGCATCCTGGAGCGGGAGACCCAGCGTGTGGGCGCCATCGTCTCGGACTTTCTTGATTTCGCCCGGCCCGAGGCCCCGCCAGGCAAGGTGCTTCCCCTTTCGCGGGTCCTCGATGAGGCCCGTGCCAGCTGGGAGATGGATCCTCGCACCGAGGGCCTGCCTCTGGCCATGGAGGAATGCCCGTCGGTCTTCCTCCGCGCGGATTCCGTTGGACTGCACCGGGTCCTGATGAATCTCCTGAGCAACGCCCGGAAAGCCGTGAAGGGTGCGCAGGCGCCCCAGGTCAGCCTATTGGCCAGCGCCTCTGGCGGCCGGATCCAGCTGGCTGTGGAGGACAACGGCTGCGGCATGTCTCTGGAGCAGTTGGACCGCCTGTTCGTGCCGTTTTCCGGAAGCTTCGAAGAGGGGTCGGGACTTGGCATGAGCCTGGTCTACAAGTTCACCGAGGCCATGGGCTGGCGCATCGAGGTCCAGAGCCACCTCGGAGGAGGGACTCGTGTCCAGATTTTCCTACCTGAATGTCCACAGGAAGAGGGATTGGCGCGACAGGACGATCGGGCGTAAACTTCTGGGAGCTTTCCGTCATCTAAATCAGAACACACCCTTGCAGCCTCTACTTGGCAGCTGCCACAGTGGTTCATTCCCTATCTACCGCCTTTGGTTCCCGCCACCCCGGCCGGTGCCATTCTGGCCTGAAAGGGAGCGGCCACCCGCCGATGCCTTTGACATCCTCTGTACTGCCCACCTGGGCTAGGATCTGCCATGAATCGCAAGCTCATCCGACCTAATCTCACCGAACTCAAAGACAAACTGGGCATCCCTGCCAAGGGTGGCGGCGGCGAGGCCATGACCCCCCTTCCCCCAGCCCTGACGGCGGGGGGTGAGCCCAATCCGGCGGTCAACCCCTCGGCAGCCACTGCACCCCAGGGGCTCGGCAGCCCCAGGCGCAAGATTGCGCCGCCGGAGCAGACCAACGCAGAGAGCTTCTACTACCTCAAGCAGATGCAGTCCAAGACGCCGATGGTGATCGTGCTTCAGGACGACGAGAAGGTGCGTGGCGTCATCGAGTGGTACGACAAGCACTGCCTGAAGATCAACCGGGTGAAGGAACCCAACGTCCTCGTCCCCAAGCACAACATCAAATACATCTACAAGCAGGATGAAGAACCGCGGATCCGCCGCGCCCGCCCCACCAAGAAGGAAGAACCGCTGGTCGCAGAGGTTGAGATCCCCGCCTACGATTGAGAGCGGGACACGCCCCCAGGACCACCATGAGCCGCCGACCGCGCATTGCCATCAGTCTGGGGGACCCGTGCGGCATCGGCCCCGAGCTGCTTCTCCGGTCCCTGCCGACCCTGTGTGCCTGGGCGGATGTGGTTGTGGTGGGCTCCCGGGCTGGGGTGGACCTGCTCAAAGGCACAGGGGGAAACCTCGCGAGCCGGCGCTGGACGGATGCCCCGGAACCCGCGCCCGAGGATTTCCCCGGCACCGTCTGCGGCCTGGAAGTGGAGGGTGCCGATGGATTGGGCATCGCACTCTGGCTGGACCCCACCCCTGAGATCCTCACCGATCACCTGACCCTGGGCCGTGGCTCCGCCGCCTCTGGCCGGGCCACCGTGGAAGCCATCCGAATCGCGGCGGGCCTGGCCCTGTCCGGTGCCGTGGACGCCCTCACCACCCTGCCCATGGCCAAGTCCGCCGCGCACCTCGCCGGATACCCCATCCCGGGCCACACCGAGTATCTTCAGCACCTCGCCGGCGCGCCCCTCACCCGCATGGCCTTCGTGAGCCCCAGGTTGTCCGTGGTGCTGCACACGGTCCACCAGAGCCTGCGCTCCGTAGTGGAGGACCTGGATGTCGAAGCGGTGGCCGAGACCCTGGCCTTCTCCGCCAGCAGGTTCATCCAGCTCACGGGGAACCCGGATCTCCGGGTGGCCCTCTGTGCCCTCAATCCCCACGCCGGGGAGGCCGGTGCCTTTGGCGGTGAGGAGCGATTGCTGTCGGAAGCCCGCGACCGGGCCGAAGCCGCTTTTCGCGAGACGGGCCCCGCCGGGCCCTATGCCACCCTGCCGTCGCCCTTCCCACCGGAACCGGCTCCAGCCGGATGGGCCCTTCATCCAGGCGAGATGCCCCGCGCCCGCCCCGCATCAGGGCTCCATGGCCCGCGCTTTTCCGGTCCCCTGCCCTCGGACAGCCTGTTCCACCGGGCCGTGTCGGGGGAGTTCGACCTTGTGGTGGCCCTCTACCACGATCAGGGGCTCATCCCCATCAAGCTGCTGGAACCCAGCCGGGCCGTGAATCTCACCCTGGGGTTGCCCTTCATCCGCACCAGTCCCGATCACGGCACCGCCTTCGACAAGGCCGGCCGGTGGATCGCGGATCCCCGGAACTTCCTTGAGGCCGCGGCATTGGCCGTGCGGCTGGCGGCACGGGCCCGCCGGGAACCCTGGACCGCCCAGGTGGCAGAGCCATGAGCCCGGCCCTCCGGGTGGCCTTCGGGCCAGGCGCGACGCTGCCCGCGGTGGCCCCCCCAACCGGTGCGGTTCCCCGCACGGCGCTCCCCTTGCGCCAGGGCGTGCCCCGGCATCTGGAAGCCCACCTGGAACGCCTCCGGGACGCGGCCCACGCGCTGGGACGCGACACATCCTGGCTGGTCGAGGCAGGCCAGGAACTCGGGCTGTGGCTGGGGCGGCACGCCGCTCCAGAGGCGGCCCTGCGTCTGGAACTCCACCTGGACCTCAAGCTCCTGGACGCACGCCTGGAACCGCTGCCCCAGGCCGCATCTCCCTACCGCCTGGCCGCCCTGCCCCACCCCATGGGCGACCTGCGCCCGAACCCGCTGGCCCCCCACAAGGGGCTCTCCGGACCCTGGCGGCCCCAGGCCCTTTCTGAGGCCTGGCGGCTCGGTGCGGAGGACGCGCTGCTGCTTTGGCCGGATGGCTCCCTGGCCGAAACCACCATCGCCACGGTGGCGTTGGAACGGGGTGGGATGCTGCTCCTGCCGCCGGCCGAGGGCCGGGTGGCCAGCGTGGCGGAGCGGCTGGATCTCCCCGCCTGGGCCCAGGAGCGGGCATGGACTCTGCACCATGGCTCCATCACCCTCGATGACTGCGCCGAAGGGCGGCTGTGGTGCATGAATGCCCTCCGCGGCCTCTGGCCTGCAGGCCTTCTGTGAGAGTCTTTCGGAGAGGATCCTCACCATGGCATACGCAGACCTGATCTCGGCCCTGCTGCTGCCCCTGCCGCCCTGGCTGGGGTTCTGGATCTTCCGTCGGAAGGGCCGGGTGGGGCTCAGCTACGGCTACTTCCTGGGAGGCATCCTCGCGGTGCTGGCCCTGCCCTGGGCCCACCTGACGGGCCTTCCCCTGCCCGCGGCCCAGCTCGGCGGCGCCCTGTTCGGGTTCACCCTCTTTCTCCAGGCCCAGCGCGAGGGGGTCCAAGGCGTGCGACGGCTGGCCGTGGGGGTCGGCGGAGCCAGCCTCTTCCTGGCCCTGCTGCTGATCCGCCTCCATCTGCCCTGGCAGGAAGTCCTGCGCTTCTGGATCGGGGCGGCCATCGAGGCCCTGTTCTGGCTGGTCTTCTCGGACCTGGCGTATCGGTGGACCGGCGGGCGCCAACTGGAATTGCGGATGCCCCTCGTTGGTGCCGCCACGCTGGGCGTGGGTGCCCTGGCCCAGCTCCTGCTGCCACCGGGCTCGCCACGTCTTTCCTGGCCCTCCGCCCTGCTTGCGGGCCTGCTCCTGGGCCTGGTCGCCCTCCAGCAGCTGAAGTGGCTGCGGGAGCAGGGCGCCTGGGTGGAAGGCCGGGGGCGGGGCCTCCGCCTGGCCCTGGCCCTGCTGGAGAAGGCCGGGCCTGCGGAGCTGCCAGGACTGGCCCTGGGTCTCGATCCCCGGCAGCCCCTGTGGCTGGTGGACGATCAGGGCCGCGTCCTCGAATCCAATGGCCCCTTCAGCCAGCTGGTGGGCCTGCCTCGCTACCGACTGCGGGGCTACCCGCTGGATGCGCTCTTCCAGGGCGGTGAAACGCCGGTGTGGGAGGCCCTGCGGGGGCAGCTCCTCCAGTTCGGCAGTGCCTCCCTGACGGCCACCCAGGTCAGTGAAGATGGCACCTTCCGCCACGTCGCACTCGAAGCTTCGGCCTTCGACCGTGGCATGGGACTGGTGTGGATCGCCGATGCCACGCCCGGGACCGTGGCCCTGCAGGGCGGCAGCGGTTCCTCTCATCCCGGGGGCGACGAGGAGCGGCGGAGGCTCAACGCCAACGCAATGCTGGTTCTCGCCACAGCCTCGGACCGCCTCCTGTCGGACACTCCGGCAGGTCCCCTGCGGCAGGCCGCCGAGAGGGTGCGGGAAGCCGCCGCCCGGCTGTCGCCACCGGCCGCGGCACGGGGTCCCTTGGATGCCAGGGCCACCCTGGCAGCCCAGCTGCCGGGCCTCCGGAAGATCCTTCCCCCGGGCCGCACCCTGGACCTCCGCGCAGCAGACCTCTCTCTGGCCGTGGATCCGGCCGTCCTGCAGCGCATCGCCACCCAGCTGCTGCTCCACGCCCTGGAGCGCCGAAGCCGGGAGGACCTGCTGCTGGTCCTGGAGCCCGTGGACCTCGGAGGCCATGGTTTCGGGCTGTTCCAAGTGGAGGCGGATGGAGGGGCCGGCTGGAGCCGGGAACTGTTCGGCCTCGGGTGGCTGCGCCAGTCAGTGCTGGACGCGGGAGGCCTGCTGGAACTGGAGCAGGTCGCCCACGGCGGGGTGCGGCCCCGGGTCTACCTGCCCACCTTCGCCCCGGCGCGTCCCATGGAAGGCCCCCTGCTGGCCGGCCGGACCCTCTGGATCGTGGACCGCGATCCCCTGGCTCGAGGCGCCCTCGCAGACGTGGTCCAGGGGCTGGGTGGCAGGGTCGAGGCCTTCGAGGAGCTGACGGATCTTCTGCGGGGGAGCCGCGAGCAGGCCCAGCCCGATGTGCTGGTGCTGGAGCGCACCCCGAAGCTGGAGCGCTTCCATCGGACCCTCCGCGCCTTCCAGAAGGAGCCCATACCCACGCTGGTGGTCGGCATGGGACAACCTCTACCCGTGGATCCCGGGTCTCTGGGCTTGAGCCGGATCGGTTTCCTGGAGAAGCCCTTCGAATCTGGGGCTTTCGCCCGGTCCGTGCTGGCCCTGTTGCGGGGACCCGCGGAATGACCGGGTGGCTGTTGTAGGCTGGAAGCGGGAGGCAGCATGTCGACGGTGGCAGTGATCCTGGCGGCGGGGCTCGGAACCCGCATGAAATCCCGGCTTCCGAAGGTGCTGCATCCGATCCTCGGCGATCCTTCCCTGCTCTGGGCCCTGCGGGTCCTGCCCCCGGATCTCGGTGGCGCTGTGGTGGTGGTCCATCACGGCAAGGACCAGGTCCTGGCCGCGCTGGAAGCCTGGAAGAAGGCCGGCCTGCTGCCCTGTCCCGTCACCGCCGTGGATCAAGGGGAGCCCCTGGGTACCGGCCATGCCCTGCAAGCCTGCATCCCGGAGCTGGATCGGCTCGGCGCCACCCAGGTGGCCATCCTCTGCGGGGACGTGCCCCTCACTTCCCCAGCCACCGTGTTCCGGCTTTGCGCCGCCGAAGCCCTGCTGCTGGCCATGGACCTGCCTACGCCCGGCGCGTACGGGCGGGTGATCCAGCACCCGGACGGCCGTCTCGCGGGCCTGGTGGAGGCCAAGGATGCCTCGCCTGAGCAGCTGGCGGTCCAGCGTGTGAACGGGGGTGCCTACGCCCTACCCTGGCCCGCCCTGCGCGAAGCCCTCCAGGGCCTGAAGAACGACAATGCCCAGAAGGAGTACTACCTCACGGACGCCGTGGCCGCGGTGGCCCAGAAGACCTACGTGGCCGTCGAGGTCTGTGATCCCGAAGAGCTGGCGGGCATGAACTCCCGGCACGACCAGGCCACGTTGCAGGCGGCGGCCCAGCGTCGGATCCAGCGCCATTGGATGGCCGAAGGGGTGACCTTCCTCCATCCGGACAGCACGCTGGTGGGCCCGCGCGTGGTTCTCCAGCGCGATGTCCTGCTGGAACCCGGCGTGCGGCTGGAGGGGTCGGTCCTCGTCGGCGAAGGCTGCCGCATCGGCCAAGGCACCGTGATTGCGGATTCGGTGCTGGGTGAGGGGGTGGAAGTCCGCCCCTACTGCGTCATCGAGCACGCCCAGGTGGGATCGGGCGCCAAGCTGGGCCCCTTCGCGCGACTGCGTGAGGGCACGGACCTGGGCGAAGGTGTCCACATCGGCAATTTCGTGGAGACCAAGAAGGCGAAGCTCCACCGGGGCGCCAAGGCCAATCACCTCGCCTATCTCGGCGACACGGAAATCGGCGAGGGCACCAACATCGGCGCGGGTGTCATCACCTGCAACTACGACGGGGTGAACAAGCACCGGACCATCATCGGCCGCAAGGTCTTCGTGGGATCTGACACCCAACTGGTCGCTCCACTCACCATCGGTGATGGCGCGCTCATCGGCGCTGGCAGCACCATCACCAGCGATGTGCCGGCCGACGCGCTGGCCCTCAGCCGGGTGGCGCAGACCTCCCGGGAAGGCGGCGCGTCCAGGCTACGGTCCCGGCAGAAGAAGCAGAGTGGGTTAAGCTAGGGTTTTGCATTCCGGAGCCCCATGGTTCTGAACCTCATCGACAAGGCTGGACTCCGAGTGATGGGAGCCCTGGATCTCGCCGGGGATTTCGCGGTGCTGGCCGGACGCACGTTTGCGGCTGTCTTCAAGCGGCCGTTTGATGGCAAGAGCTTCCTGAATCAGCTCTCGGCCGTGGGCGTCCACTCTCTGCCAGTGGTCATCCTCACCAGCATCGCCGTGAGCATGGTGTTTGCCGTGCAGCTGGCCTTCGGCTTCCGCCAGTTCCAGGCGGAAGGCCTGGCCTCCCAGGTGGAGGGGCTGGCCATCATCCGCGAGCTGGGACCTGTGATTACAGGGCTCATGCTCTCGGGCCGCATCGGTTCGGCCATGGCCGCCGAACTTGGCACCATGCAGGTCACGGAGCAGATCGACGCCCTCGAGTGCCTGGCCACAGACCCCATCCACTACCTCTTCGTGCCGCGCTTTCTCGCCGCCATCGTGGTGGTCCCGCTTCTCACGGTGGTGTCGATCTACGTGGGCTTCTGGGGCGGCTACCTGATCCTGGTGGGCGTGGAAGGACAGAGCGCTTATGTCTACAGCAACGAGTTCTACAAGCTGCTGGCCTTCCGCGACCTCCGCATCGCGCTCTACAAGGCCTTGGTGTTCGGGATGATCATCGCCCTGGTGGGCTGCTGGAAGGGCTACCGCACCCAGGGCGGCGCTGAGGGCGTGGGCAATGCCCCTACCAGCAGTGTGGTGACCAGCTCGCTGTGGATCCTCATCTCCGACTTTTTCCTGACCAAGCTGTTGCTGGTGTGACGACATGGCCCTGATTGATGTCGTCAACCTCTCCAAAGCCTTCGGTCCGAAGGTCGTGCTGTCCAACGTGAACCTCCAGGTCCAGGAGGGCGAAAGCCTCGTGGTGCTGGGCGGCTCCGGCACGGGCAAGACCGTGCTGCTGCGCAACATCATGGGCCTGCTCACGCCGGACTCGGGCCATGTCGCCATCGAGGGGAAGATCATCGCCGAGCAGAGCCGCAAGGAGCTGTTCAAGATCCGCCAGAGCATCGGCATGTGCTTCCAGATGGCGGCCCTCTTCGATTCTATGACGGTCTTTGAGAACGTGGCCTTCGGGCTCCGGCGCCATCTTGAGATCACCGAGGAGGAGATCCAGGCCCGCGTGGAGGAATGCCTTTCCATGGTGGGCATGAAGGGCACCGACAAGCTGAAGCCCGCCGAGCTGTCCGGCGGCATGAAGCGCCGCGTAGGTTTCGCCCGGGCCATCGCCCTCAAGCCCAAGATCCTGCTTTTCGACGAGCCCACCACGGGTCTCGATCCCGTGATGACCGACGTCATCGGGCGCGTAATTCTCGACCTCAAGCACGAACTGGGCATCACCACCATCACCATCACCCACGACCTCAAGTCCGCCTTCGAGATCGCCGACCGCATCGCCCTCATCTTCCGTGGCGAGTGCATCGCCTGCGAACCGCCGGCGGATTTCAAAGTCAATCCCCATCCCGTCATCCAGCAGTTCCTGCGGGGCGACGCCGATGGCCCCTTCCTTCAGGATCCGCCCCCGCCCAAACGCAAAACCCAGGAGGCCCGTGTATGAAGCCCGAAACCAAGGTCGGCCTCTTCTTTATCGGCACCATCATCCTGCTGGCCGTGCTGATCTTCCGCACGGAGAAGCTGGAGATCGGCGGCAAGAAGAACCAATCCGCACAGTTCACGTTTTTCGATACGGTGGCCGGACTGAGTCCACAGAGTTCGGTGCGCATCGCCGGAGTGCCGGTTGGCAATGTGCGGACCATCTCCCTGGAGAATGGAAAGGCCCGCGTGGTGATTGGCCTGTCGAACGATGTTCCGGTCTATGCCGACGCCAATGTGTCCCTCGGCTCCATCGGCATTCTGGGCGAGAAGTTCATTGACCTGGATCCCGGCCACAGCGCCAAGGGACCCTTCCCCGAGGGCAAGCCCCTGCCCAGCAAAGCTGGTGTCAGCCTCGACAACCTCATGGAATCCCTGGGCGAGATCAGCAAGAACGTAAAGGGCGTCACCCAGTCCCTGAACGAATCCATCGGCGGGGAGCAGGGCCGCCAGAAGCTCGACGAAATCGTGGACAACATTCGCGTCCTCACCGCCGAGTTCCGCTCCATGGCCCAGGAGAACCACAGCGCCATCAACAACACCATGGGCAACGTCGAGGCCATCACCGCCGACCTGCGCGACAAGCTGCCCAAGCTGGCCCAGCAGTTCGAATCCGTGGGCAGGAACCTCAACGCCATGCTTGAGGAGAACCGCCCTGAGCTGAAGGGCGTCATGGGTGACGTCCGCAAGCTGGCCCAGAGCTTCCAGGGCACGGCGGACAACCTGAAGGTGCTCACCACCCGCATCAACAATGGCGAAGGCACCATCGGCAAGCTGCTCAACGACGAGACCACCGTCAAGAAGATCAACGAGGCCGTGGACAACGTGAACGGCCTGCTGGGCGGCTTCAACAAGATGGACTTCCGCCTCGACATGAGCGCCGCGCAGTGGGACAAGCGCAAGGACAGCCGCGTGGGCCTGGACCTCGAGATCGCGCCGCGGCCGGACTACTGGTATGCCCTGGGCTTCGCGTCCACCCCGGATGGGAAGATCGCCGAGAGCACCCGCACCGTCACCCAGCTCGACCCCATCACCGGTCAGCCCACCACCGTGCTGGAGAGGAACCAGTTCGTCACCACGGACCGGGCCTTCACCGTGTCCGCCCAGTTCGCCAAGCGCCTCGGCGCCGCGATCTTCTCTGCGGGCATCGTCGAAGGCAAGGGGGGTGGCGGGGTGGAGGTGCGCACCCTGGGCGACGACCTGCGCTTCGGCGTCCTGGCCTATGACTTCACCAAGCGCGAGGACAAGCCGAACCCGCGCTACCGCTTCACCAGCAGCTATCAGTTCTGGAAGGGCGCCTACGTCCAGGCCGGCGTCCAGGACATTGGCAACAAGGACCTCCGCACGGTCTTCTTCGGTGGCGGCCTGCGCTGGAAGGACGATGACCTGAAGAAGATCATCGGCCTAGCCGGAGCCTCCAAGTGAAGGAACCCCGCACCCTGCCCACTTCCGGCGCCCTGCCGGAGGAGCGGGGTGCGCTGTTCCTCTGGGTCCGCCGGGGGGTGCCCCTGGTGGCCGCCGCATTCGCCTTTTTTGGCGCGACCCTTCACACCGCGGGCCGTGGCTGGTGGCTGCTGGCAGGCGTGGGCGCCCTCGCCGCCGCATGGCCCAGCTTCCTGAAGGGCGAAGCCTTTATCCGCAGCCGGGCGGCCATCATGCGCCAGGACACCCTCTGGGCCCATGCCCTGCGCCCCCTGGCCCGCTGGCTGGACCAGGAGGATGCCTGGATCCTCTCCTTCTGCGGCCAGAACAACCGCCGTGTCCGCGAGACCTTTGGTGGACGCAGGGCCAGACGGGCCCTCATCCTGCTGCCCCACTGCATCCAGATGGCCCGCTGCAAGGCCGGCATCCTCGACGACCTCCAGACCTGCTATGACTGCGGCCTGTGTCCCGTGGGCGACTACATGAACCTGGTGCTGACCAACCGCTGGGAGGGCCGCATCACCAATCGCAGCCACAAGGCCTACCGCGAGGCGCGGGAATTCCGCCCCGACCTTATCGTGGCCGTGAGCTGCACGGATCGCCTGCTCAAAGGGCTCACCAAGCTACCGGAGATCCCCTGCTACGTGATCCCCCTGGGCCTGCCCCACGGCATGTGCGTGGACACGGATTTCAGCGTGCCGCACCTCATGGCCGCCATGGAGGCCCTGGTGGAACCCCGGCGGCCCTCCGGTGAGGTCCAATCCCTTCGACATGAAGGCATCGCGTGACGTGGAACGGGCCCGCCTTCCCCGTCCGCGCCTTCTTCCAGCGCCTCATCGGGCCCCAGGCCCTGGCCTACCTGCTCCATTTGCGTCCCCTGGAATGGCCCATCATGACGGCCCATTTCCTCCTGGGCACCCTGCTGGCAGCAGGCTGGCCCATGAGGGTCCGGCCTGCGCTGCTGGGATGGCTGGTCTTCGTGGCCCTGATGAACGGCGGCACCCTGGCCATCAACAGCGCCTTCGACCAGGACGAGGGGGACATCGGCTATCTGAAGGCCCCGCCCAAACCGCCTGAGCACCTGCTGGCCTTCTCCATCGTGCTGCTCGTGGCCTCCACGGCTCTGGGGTTCCTGCTGCCCCTCCCCTTCGCGCTCCTCAACCTGGCCTGCGTGGTGATGAGCGTGCTGTATTCCGTGCCCCCCGCGCGCCTCAAGGCCCGGGCCGGGTGGGACCTGCTCATCAACTGCCTCGGATTCGGCCTGTTCACGCCCCTGGCGGGCTGGGCGATCACCGGCAGGCACTTCAGTCCGGCCATCTTCTTGATTTCCGTTGGGTTCGCCTTCCTGTTCGCCACGCTCTACCCCATGACCCAGATCTACCAGGTGGGTGAGGACAGCCGCCGGGGGGACCTCACCCTGGTGATCCGGGTGGGCGTGGGACAGAGCCTCAGCCTGGCCCTGGCGGCGGCCCTCGTCGCGCACCTGTTCTTCGCGGCCGGGATCCTGACTCAGGGCCGGAACCCGCTGCCGCTGACAGTCTCACTTCTGTCCTGGCTGGCCCTGCTCCTGGCCTGGATCAGGGCCTGGCGGGACTGGACGGACCGGCAGCACGAGGCCGGCATGTATTGGGGCCTGGGCGCTTGGGCGGTCACGGACCTCAGCCTGCTGATCCTCCTCTGGCCGTGATCAAATTAACCGTTGAGTAATGGACCCGCAGATCCGATAGACTAGGAACGGGTGACAACAGTCGTTATCTTCACGGAGCGTGCATGGGGTTCAGCTGGGTAATCCAGAGGGTGGGGTTTTTGTGCTGTGTGGGCCTGGTGGCCCTGCAGGCGGCGCCCCGAACCCCGGCAAAACTCTCGCTGAAGTCCGCCTCGGCCCTGGTGTTGGACCAGGCTACGGGCCAGGCCCTGCTGGAAAAACAGCCCGGGGCCGTGCAGCCCATCGCGTCCCTCACCAAGCTTATGACGGCCATGGTCCTGCTGGATGCCCACCTCGACCCCCAGGAAATCCTCACCATCACCAGTGATGACAAGGACATGCTGCGCCACAGCAAATCCCGGCTCCCTGTGGGCACCCGCCTGCCCCGGGAGCAGGCCCTCCTGTTGGCCCTCCTCGCCTCGGAGAACCGCGCCGCTCATGCTTTGGGCCGCACCTTTCCCGGCGGCCTTGCCGCCTTCGTCGAGGCCATGAACGCCAAGGCCAAGGAGTTGGGGCTGGCCGAAACCCGGTTTGAGGATCCCTCGGGCCTCTCCAGCGGCAACGTGGCCTCCGCCCGGGATCTGGCCCGCATCCTCGAGGCCGCCTACCGCTATCCCGAGATCCGCGATTTCAGCACCCGCCCCGAGACCACCCTCCAATCCGGGCGCCGGAACATCCAGTTCCCCAATACCAACGCCCTGGTGCGCAGCCCCCGCTGGACCATCGGCCTCTCCAAGACCGGCTACATCCAGGAGGCGGGCCGCTGCCTCGTCATGCAGGCCATGCTGGCCAACCGGCCCGTGCTCATCATCCTGCTGGATTCCTGGGGCAAGTACACCCGCCTGGGTGACGCCAATCGCATCAAGCACTGGATGGAAACCCGCGTCGGACCGAAGGGCTGACCTTCCGGTGCTCATCCCGGGTGTCCAGCCCCCCTTCCCCCTGAGCTGGGGGTTCTCCACCCGCCTGGATCCGGTCGAGGATCTCCCCACCCCGCGCCTGCGCCAGGTGCATCGCTGCGGCGTGGTGGAGGCCTCCGATGCCGTGGTTGAAGGCGACGGGGTGTGGACCTCTGCCCCCCGCGTCCGCATCGGCGTGCGCGTGGCGGATTGTGTGCCCGTGCTGCTGGCGGGCCCGCTGGCGGACGGAAGCCCCTGGGTCGCGGCCCTGCATGCGGGGTGGCGGGGCGCCACCGGGCATGGCGACCCGGAGCCGGGCGGAGGGATTCTCCGCCGGGGTGTGGCCCGCTACCGCGCCCTGGGCGGGCAGCCGGAAAAGCTGGCGTGGGCTTTCGGCCCCGCCATCCTCGCCTGCCACCTTGAGGTGGGCGGAGAGGTCATCGCGGCGGCCCGCCAGGACCCCGCCTGGCACGAAGCCCTGCAGCATGAAGGCCCTGCCGGAAAGCCCCACCTCGACCTGCATGGCTTCCTGCGGGCCCAGGCCCTGGATCTGGGGCTGGATCCCGCCAGGGATGGCAGCGTGCCCCTCTGCACCGTCTGCCGCCCGGATCTCCTGTACTCCTACCGCCATGGCGAAACCACCGGCCGCCAGTGGGGATGGATCGAGATCCGCTAATCTGGAACCTGGCCCTCGCTCCTGAGGACTGAAGACTGAAGACCGAGGATTGCCATGCTCAACATCACCGACGTGCGCATCACGAAAGTGGAAGGGGACGAGAAATTGCGGGCCTTCGCGGCCCTGGTCATCGAGGACTGCTTCCTGGTGGGCGACCTGCGGGTGGTGGAGGCGGAGGAGGGCTATTTCGTGGCCATGCCCAGCCGCCGCAAGCGCGATGGCACGTTCAAGGACATCGCCTATCCCCTGAACAACACCCTCCGCGAGCAGATCGAGGAACGCGTCCTCCTGGCCTACGAGGCTGCCACGGGCCGCCGCGCCCTCAGCCGCATCGAGCGCGGCGAAGCCGTCCAGGTCCGCCCCGACCTCCTGAGTGTCGAAGAATTCGGATTCACCCCCAAGACCAGCTCCTGAGGCTGAACCTCAGGCTTGGGCCGAATGCGGACCCGCGCTATGCTTGCCTTTCCGCCTGGGGAGTAGCCAAGTGGTAAGGCAGCAGGTTTTGATCCTGCGTACCGAGGGTTCGAATCCTTCCTCCCCAACCAAAACGGCCGCCGCAAGGCGGTCGTTTTGGTTGGGGAGTGTAAGAAGGGTTCGAAGTCAGGGATGGTGCGCAGGTAGGGCCAGCCCTTGGCAGCCCGGGGGGCTGTCGAGGGCGGTCCGACGCAGTCGGAGGCCCGTGCGCAACCAGCCCTGCGGCCGGAGCGTCACCCGCAGGGTGATGCGGAGGGAATCCTTCCTCCCCAACCAAAACGGCCGCCGCAAGGCGGTCGTTTTGATTGGGGAGGGATCACAGCGGGAACCGCAACCCCTTGTCCCCCTTGAGGTCCACGGTCTCGTTCTTGATGCCTTTGGGGCCCCGGACGGTGATGGTGTGGCGGCCCTGGGCAACCTGGAGGCTGCTGCCGTCGCTTTCGATGCCGGTGTCCTGGCCATCTACGAGGACCTTGCCGGTGCCTGGGAAGGTTTCGACGGTGAGGGTGGCGAGGGCGGGCAGATTCAGGGGAACGGTCTGGCCTGCTGTGACGCTCAAACTGCGGCTGTCCTTGTAGTAGTGCCTTGCGCTCGCCAGGTCGACCTTGTGGGTGCCCGGGGGCAGCGCCAGCTTGGACCCGGGGCTGAGTTCACCCATATCCTTGCCATCCACCTTCACGCGCACGCCGTAGGCGCCCGCCAGTTTGAGGGCGCCGGGGGCGTTGGGATCCAGGGGCGGCTCCTGCCGGGTCTCGGCGGTGGTGGCCTCTTTCAGCTCGAAGGTCCGGCCGCGGGGCACTTCGCCGGGGCCGAAGTCTGAGGCATAACCCAGCTTGTCCTTGGTCAGTGTCAGGCGGTGGGACTGGCCCTGGTTCCAGCGCACCTTGAGGGGCGTCTCTCCTTCCACCGGCTTTTCATCCAGCACGACCGTGGCACCGGGGGGGACGGAATCGATGATCTCTTCGGTGACGATGGGCTCGAGGGGGAAGGTTGGCGGAGCTTCGCCAGGCTTGAAGGCATAGATCATGGGCCGGTGCCCCTTCAGTTCCAGGCGCAGGGCGTCGCCCGCCTGAAGCGGCTGGTTCATGGGCGTGGTGCCCACGGCCAGGTCGTTCACGAAGACCTTGGCGCCGGTGGGCTGGGAATCAATCTGGAGCCGGGCGCCCTTGGGGCCGCGGAACAGGAACCAGCCACCGGCCGCCAGGACGGCCACGGCCGCGGCGGGGATCCAGATCCGGCTGGATTTCCTTGGTTCAGGGCGGGCCACCACCATGGTCTCGTCGAAGGAGGTCGAACGGATCTCCGGAATCGGGGAATCTCCGTTCATCTTCAGGAGCCCGAGGAGTTCGCGCCGGTCCTCCTTGCCGATATCCATCACGACATCCAGCAGGTCCCGCACGAAGGCCGTGCAGGTGGTGTGGCGTTCCTCGGGGCGCTTGGACAGCACCTTGTTGAAGACCCGCCGCCAGCCCTCGGGCAGCATGCCCAGCACTGGCGGCTGCACCTCGATGGGCGGCTCGTTCACGATGCGGTACAGGATGGTGTTGATGGAGGTGCCGGGAAAGGGCGACTGGCCGCTCATCAGCTCGAAGACCAGCACGCCGAAGCTGAAGATGTCCGAGCGGCTGTCCACCGTGCCTTCGCGGATCTGCTCGGGGCTGGCGTAGCTGGGAGTGCCCAGGAAGGTCCCGGTCTGGGTGAGGCTGGCATCCTCCCGCTTGGCGATGCCGAAGTCCATGAGCTTGGTACGGCCATCCTCGCCCACCATCACGTTTCCGGGCTTCACGTCCCGGTGGACGATGCCCTTGGCGTGGGCGTGGTCCAGGGCCTCCCCGATGCCAGCCGCGATCCTCAGCTTCTCCTTGTTGGGCAGGGAGCCGCCTTCCTTGATGAGGCCGTCCAGGGGCTTCCCGGGCACGTATTCCATGGCCAGGAAGGGGCCATAGCCCTCCTCCTCGCCCACGTCGTAGATGGCCACGATGCCCGGGTGGTTCAGCAGGCCCGAGACCTCGGCTTCCCGCTGGAAGCGCATCAGGTGCTCGTGCTTGTCCGCCTCGGTCTTCACCGCGTCCAGCTTCATGAGCTTGATGGCCACCTTGCGCTTGATCCGGGGGTCCTCGGCGAGCACGACGCTGCCCATGGCCCCGGAACCCAGGAGGCGCTGGACCTGGTACCGGCCAATGGTCTGGGGGAGGTTCAAGTGATCGAGGTCGCCCATGAGTGCCATCCTACCGGACGCATCGGAGATAGAGCGGCCGGATGTTAGGTTTTTCGTGGTTTTTCCGACTTCCCATGCCAGAATAAAGGCAGGCCTGCTGACCCGGGCTGTGGGGGGTTTATTCCGTGATGGACGTCGTCAAAACCATCGTGCTCGGCACCTATTTCGCGCTGCTCACCATTCTGAGCATCTATGGGGCCCACCGCCTCTGGATGCTGCTGCTCTACTACCGCCACAAGAAGGACGTGCCGCAGCCCATGGGCGATGCGAACTACCTTCCGGTGGTCACGGTGCAGTTGGCGGTGTTCAACGAGATGAACGTCATTGAGCGCCTCATGGACCACGTCGTGAAGATGGACTGGCCCAAGGAGAAGCTCGAGATCCAGGTGCTGGACGATTCCACGGACGAGACCGTGAAGGTCGCCAGCGCCGTGGTGGACCGCTACAAGGCCCTGGGCTTCGACATCCACTACCTCCACCGGACCGACCGCACGGGCTTCAAGGCCGGCGCGCTGGCCGAAGGCCTCAAGGTCGCCAAGGGCGAGCTGGTGGCCATGTTCGACGCGGACTTCCTCCCCACGGAAGACTTCCTCCGCAAGGCCGTGCCCCACTTCGCCAACGAGAAGGTGGCCTTCGTCCAGGGCTGCTGGGCCCACCTGAACCGCGAATTCTCCCTGCTGACCCAGGTGCAGGCCATCCTGCTCGACGGCCACTTCGTCTTCGAACACACCGCCCGCCACCGGTCCCACGCCTTCTTCAACTTCAGCGGCACCGCCGGCATGTGGCGCGTTTCCGCCATCGCCGACGCGGGTGGCTGGGAGCACGACACCATCACCGAGGACGCCGATCTCTCCTACCGCGCCCAGCTCAAGGGCTGGAAGGGCGTCTACCTCAAGGATCTCGTCGTCCCCGCCGAGCTGCCCGTGGAAGTCAACGCCTTCAAGAGCCAGCAGCACCGCTGGGCCAAGGGCAATGCCCAGGTCATCCGCAAGCTCATGAAGACCATCTGGAAGTCCGACGAGAGCCTGCACACCAAGCTCGAGTGCTGGTTCCACCTCACGGCGAACTGCAACTACATGTTGATGGTCGTGCTCTCCGTAATCATGGTGCCCGCCATGATCTTCCGGGCCGGCACGCCCATGCACATCCTGCTGCTCACGGACGGCCCCTTCTTCCTGCTGAACGCGGTGAGCGTGGGCCTCTATTTCGGCCTCTCCCAGAAGGAGCTGACCGACAACACTGGCTGGCAGAAGCGCCTGAAATACATTCCCGGCCTCATGGGCCTGGGCATCGGTCTCGCCCTGAACCAGGCCAAGGCCGTACTGGAAGGGTTCTTCACGGACGACAAGGAATTCAAGCGCACGCCCAAGTACGGCGTGGACGCCAATGGCAACACCGCCACCAAGCGGGCCTACAAGGTTCCCAAGAGCCTCATGACCTTCCTGGAGCTGGGCTTCGCCATCTACTACTTCGGCGCGGTCCTGGTGGCCATCTGGATCCGCAAGTGGGCCTCCGTGCCCTTCCTCTGGCTGTTCTTCAGCGGCTTCTCCTACATGAGCATCCTCTCCCTGGCCGACGTGAAGCTGTTCCGCCGCCTGGCCATGGATGAACCCGCCGACGACGCCCAGAGCGCCGCGAACTTCGTCCAGTAGCCGGATTGTCCGATAAGGGCTCATGGCCCGTCCCGGATCCTCCCGCCCCCGCGTTGCAGCCCTCCGGTACCGGCCGGAGGCGCCCTTCCAGGACGCCGCCCCCCGTCTTGTGGCCAAAGGCCAGGGCCTCCTCGCGGAGCGCATCCTGGACCTGGCGAAACAACACGGGGTTCCGGTTACCAGAGACCCCGATCTGCTGGCTGCGCTTGACCCGCTGGACCTGGACCGCCTCATCCCCCCTGAGTTGTTCCAGGCCGTGGCCGTGATGCTGGCGGCCCTGTACCGCGCCAACAAGCAGGTTTCTGGAGAGGCATCGTGACTCGGGCCTCCGGCCCTCGCCCGCCAAGGGGAATGCGGGTCATGAGTGGACGCTGCTCCGGCAGCGTCCCGAATGGGGCCCCGCACCCCTTGGTATCACCGACGGGCGGCAATGCCCCTTCGGGGCATTCCGTCCAATCCTCCCTTCTTCGCATGGTCGGATCGTGACTCGGGCCTCCGGCCCTCGCCCTGCGGGCGGCAATGCCCCTTCGGGGCATTCCTCCAATCCTCCCTTCTTCGCATGGTCGGATCGTGACTCGGGCCTCCGGCCCTCGCCCTGCGGGCGGCAATGCCCCTTCGGGGCATTCCGTCCAATCCTCCCTTCTTCGCATGGTCGGATCGTGACTCGGGCCTCCGGCCCTCGCCCTGCGGGCGGCAATGCCCCTTCGGGGCATTCCGTCCAATCCTCCCTTCGCTCTGCTACGGTCGGATTGTGATCGATCTCCACTGCCACACCCTCCACTCGGACGGTACCGATACCTCAGAACGTCTCGCCCTGCTTGGAGAAGAGGCCGGGCTGACCGGCCTCTGCCTCACGGATCACGACACCCTGGGCGGCATCCCGGAATTCCTCGCCATGCAGCCGCGGGTCAAGGTGCGTCTCCTGGTGGGCACCGAACTGAGCTGCCGCTTCCTGGGCCGCTCGCTGCACGTGCTGGGCCTGCTGGTGGACCCCGCCGACGCGCGCTTCCAGGCCCGGCTCGAGGAACTGCGCGGCCGGCGGGACGACCGGAACCGCCGCATGATCACACGCCTGGCCGAACTGGGCTGCCCCATCACCTATGAGGATGTCCAGGTCCACGCGGACACCCCCCTGCTCTCCCGCGTCCACTTCGCCAAGGCCCTCGCGGCACGCGGCTTCGTGCGCCGCGCGCCGGAGGCCTTCGAGCGGCTCATCGGCGACGACTGCCCGGGCTTCGTGCCCCGGGAGGAACTGAGCCCGGCCGAAGCCGCCCGTTGGATCCGCGAGGCCGGAGGCGTGCCCGTGGTGGCCCACCCAGGCCGGTTCGCCGGCGGAGCCTTCCGCTGGGAGGAGGCCATGCGGGATCTCCAGCGCGAGGGCCTGGAGGGCCTGGAGGGCTATTACGGCGAGTACCGGGCGGCGGAGCAGAGATACTTCCTGGCCCTGGGCCGGAGCCTGGACATGGTAGTCACCGGCGGCAGCGACTACCACGGGGCCAACAAGCCAGGCTTGCGCCTTGGCGTCGGGCGGGGGGGGCTCAAGGTCCCTGACGATCTGCTCGACCGGCTGGAAACCCGGCAAAGGCTTGGCACGTACCGCTAAGAACCGTTAGCCTGGAGTCGCCGAGGCGTTCATGTCCAACCGGATCCTCCTGGTGGAGGACGACCCCATCAATGTGAAGTTCATCCAGACGGTGCTCGCCAAGAAGGGCGGGTATGACGTTCTGGTGTCCGAGGAGGTGGAGGAGATCCTCCGCCTCGCCCATGAAGCCGATCTCGCCGCCATCATCATGGATGTGAGCCTTTCCCGCTCCAGCTATGAGGGGCACAAGGTCGATGGCATCTTCATCACCAAGCTGCTCAAGCAGGACGAGCGCACGCGCCACATCCCGGTGCTGCTCGCCACCGCCCATGCCATGTTCGGGGACCGGGAGAAGTACCTGGAGATGACCGGCGCCGAAGGCTACATCGCCAAGCCGATCCATGATCCCGCGGCGCTCATCGAGGCGGTGAAGGCCGTCACCGGAGGTTGAGGGTGGCTGTGAAATCCGCGCCGTACGCCGCGTACCGCCTGCTGGTCGAGTACGACGGCAGCCGTTTCCAGGGGTGGCAGAAGCAGGGGGCCAAGCAATCCCGGGAGGGCGTGCGCACAGTGGCGGGCAGCCTGGAACATGTCATCCACGAGGCCAACCTGCGCCTCGTCTACCTGGGTGGCGCGGGCCGCACGGACGCTGGCGTGCATGCCCTGGGCCAGGTGGCCCACCTGCACCTCGAGGCCAAAGGCGCACCGCGGCCCGGCGAGTTGCGCCGCATCCTCGACGCCGCCCTGCCCCAGGACATCGCCATCCGCGACGTGCGGACCTGCCCGCCCCGCTTCCACGCCCGCCACGATGCCACCGACCGCACCTACCTCTACCAGATCAGCCGCCGGCGCAGCGCCTTCGGCAAGCCCTGGATCTGGTGGGTGAAGCGCAGCCTCGACCTCGACCGGCTCAAGCAGGCCTGGTCCACCTTCGAGGGCGATCAGGACATGAGTGCCTTCGCGGACCTGGACGCCGAGGAGGACGGCCGGAGCCGGCTCTTCCGGTGCGAGACCCTTGAAGCAGGATCCCTGGTGCTGCTGCGGGTCCGGGCCACCCACTACTTCCGGCGCCAGGTGCGGCGCATGGTGGGCGCCGCCGTCGCCTGCGCCCTGGGCGAAGAGGAACCCCGCCGCGTGCTGGAGGACCTCCGCAATCCCACGGAAGCGGCCAACCTGTACTGGGGTGCCAAGGCCGCCCCCGCCTCGGGCCTGTTCCTGGAGGCCGTGCGCTATCCGGGCGACCCTGAGCCCGGGCCGCCGCGGCCCACCATCACCATTCCTTGAGAGGCCTGGATGCTCACGCGTGACGAAGCCTGGACCCTCCTCTGCGAGTGGACGCCCTCGGACAAGCTGCGGACCCACGCCCGGGCCGTGGAGCTGGTGATGCGCGACCTCGCCGCCCAGTTGGATGAAGACGTGGAGCGCTTCGGCCTGGCGGGCCTGCTCCACGACGCGGACTACGACAGCTGGCCCGAAGAGCATCCGAAGCGCATCGTGGCCTGGCTTCGCGACCGCGGGGAAACGGACCTGGCCCACGCCATCAGCGCCCACTACACCCGCTGGAACGTGCCCTACGACCATTTGCTGGACAAGGCTCTGCTCGCTTCGGACGAGATCACGGGGTTCGTCATGGCCTGCGCCCTGGTGCGCCCCACGCGCACCGAAGGCCTGGAGCCCAAGAGCGTGAAGAAGAAGCTCAAGGACAAGGCCTTTGCCGCAGGCGTGGACCGCTTCGAAGTGGCCGAAGGCTTCCGCATGCTCATGGAAGCCGCAGGCGGCACCGAGGACGAGCATCTGGCCCGCATCATCGCCGTGCTGCACCAGAACCGCACAGAACTCGGTCTGGCCTAGCGGACGACGAAGGCCTCTCCCAGCGTTTCCGCCACGCGTTTCCGCCTCAGGATGAGGGTCCGCAGATACTCCTGCTTCTCGAGGAGCGCGGCCCGGCGGACTGGGGCCTCAGGTCCGCCCTGTGGAATCGATAAGGCCTCCACCTCAGCCCGCACCCGGGCCTCGGCGGCGGCCACGCGGATGACACGGATCTCGCGTTTCGCGGCCGGAGCGCCCCAGTTGTTCTCGGTCCACAGGGGCTCGAAAGAGGTCTCGGCAAGCACCAGGTGGACCCGCCCATCGGGGCCCTTCTGCTGCTCGAACACGGCCTGGAGGGCGGCGCCATCCCGGCTGTCCCCGCCCGCCACCGGGAAGAGATCCGCCCGGTACATGCGGTCCTGGTTGCTGATGAAGTTGCCCAGGGAGTAGGCCACCAGGGCCTTCCGTCCCCCTGCCTCCACCAGCTCCGCCGGCTGCAGCACATGGGGATGGTGTCCCAGCAGGAGGTCGCAACCGGCCGCCACCAGCTGTCTCGCGATATCCCGCTGGCGCCTGGTCGGCTGGCGCTGGTACTCGTTGCCCCAGTGGACGCTCACAACCACCAGGTCGGCCTGGGTCCTGGCCTCGCGAACGGCGGCCAGCGCTGGTTCCAGGTCCAGAGGCCTCACCCAGGGCTCAGAGGCCTTGCGGTTCAGATCCAGGTTGAAGATATCCGTGAAACCCAGGAAGGCGACCTTGAGGCCCTGCCGTTCGACGATCTGCAGGGTCTCCGCATGGAGGCGGTCCTCGCCACTGCCCACGGCCACCAGCCGCTCTGCCCGCAGGCGGTCCAGGGTCTCCCGCACTCCCTTGGGGCCTTGATCGAACGCGTGGTTGTTGGCCGTGGACAGCACCGTGAAGCCACTGGCCCGCAGGGCGGCTGGAAGGGCGGCCGGGGCGTTGAACTGGAAGGGGACGCCAGGTCGACCTGTGGTGGGCGCCACGGGTGTCTCCAGGTTGCCAAAGGCCAGGTCCGCGCCCTGGAAGAGGGGCACCAAGTCCGCCCAGAGCGCGGGAAAGCCCTGGGCGGCGTGTTCCGCAGAAGCCTTCACGTCCTGGTGCATGAGGATGTCCCCCACGGCCACCAGGCGGAGACGCGGCGGGGGCGGAGGTGGCGGCGGGACCCGGCGGGAACGGCAGCCCGGCATCAGGCCCAGCGCGGCGCCCAGCCCCGCCGCCAGAGCCGCGGCCGCGATGCCAGCCCGGGGAGGCATCAGCTCCAGGCCTCCGGTCCGTAATAGACTTCCACCGGCAGGCCCGGAAGCCGCGCACCCACCCGGGCCGCCAGCTCATCCATCTCCCGTCGGGAGAGGGGCTTGGCCTCGGGCTCGGGCGTGGGACGCGCCACCGTGTAGAGCTGGAGGGCCTGGAGGCGGCCGCCCTGGGCGAGAATCGATTCCAGCCGGCCGCAGTAGGCTTCCACTTCGGCCTCGCTGGGGCCCCGCCCCTTCCAGCTGAGGAAGAGCGTCTGGATCAGGATGGGCCACTGCCGGGCCGTGGCCAGCAGGTTGTCGAGGATCCGCTGGAAAGGCACCTGGCTGCGGCAGATCTCGCGGTAGTAGGCCTCCGTGCCCGCATCGAGCTTGGCCCAGATCTCCCCCTGGTTCGCCATCAGAGTCTCAAGGCCCTTCACCACTTCCGGCGCCTGGAGGCGGCTGGAATCCGTGATGAGGACGAGCTTCACCAGATCCAGGCCCCGCTGGGTTTTGAGGCGGGCCACCCGGGCCACCACCTCGGCGAACTCGCGGGCTGTGGTGGGTTCGCCGTCACCGCTGAAGGCGATGTCGTTGAGGCGGCGCTGCTCGGGCCGGGCGGAATCGAAGGGCGGGATCTCATAGATCTCCCCGCTGGTGGCGAGGTCCAGCAGCAGGCCCAGCTCCTTGTCCAGCAGGTCCAGATCCAGGTCCTTGCGCCTGGGCGGCGTGAGCCGGTCCACCTCACAGTAGACACAATCGAAGTTGCAGACCTTGTCCGGATTGAGATTCACGCCCAGGCTCACCCCGCGGCTGCGGCGTGAAATCACGGGATAGCAGAAGTCGAACTCCCGCCAGACGCGCCGGTGATCCAGGTGGGCTTTGATGAGATCCGACATGGGTTCCAGCATACGCGAATTAGGCACGATCTGCCGGAAGTCCACCCCGGAGGTGATGCGCTTCCGCGGCCGCCTGGACCATCTCCGGCTTCCAGAGAATGGGCTCGGGATGCTGCCCTTCGTCCACGGCCACCATGACAAATTCGCCGCTGGTGACATCCCGGCGGGCATCGGACACCGGTTCGTAGACCTCCACCTCGATCTGGAGCGTCATGCTGGTGCGCCCCTGCCGGGCGATGGCCACGTAGAACTCGATGATCTCCCCGGCCCGCACGGGGCTGTGGAAGACCAGTTCCGAGACCTTCAGCGTGAGGAAGCGGCGGTTCCGGGACATGAGCGAGGCGGTGATCCCCGCCACCTTGTCCATGCGGGCCATCATGTCCCCGCCGAACAGCGTGGCGTTGAGGCCAATGTCCTGGTCCAGGACCATTTCTCTCGAAATCAGCATAATGAAAATTAACCACCAAGACACCAAGACACCAAGAAAAGAAAATAGCAGTTCTTGGTGCCTTGGTGCCTTGGTGCCTTGGTGTCTTGGTGGTGAAGCTTTTCGTTGTGACTACTTCAGGCGCTCGGCCAGGGCCTTGCCCATGTCGGCGGGGCTCTGCACGACGGTGATGCCAGCGGCGGTGAGAGCCTTCATCTTCTCGGCGGCGGTGCCCTTGCCTCCAGAGATGATGGCGCCCGCATGGCCCATGCGGCGGCCCGGAGGGGCCGTCTGGCCGGCGATGAAGGCCACCACGGGCTTCTTCATGTTGGCCTTGACCCAGGCGGCGGCATCTTCCTCGGCGCTGCCGCCGATCTCGCCGATCATGATGACGGCGTGGGTGTCGGGATCATTGTTGAACATCTCCAGCGCATCGATGTGGCTGGTGCCGCTCACGGGATCACCGCCAATGCCGATGCAGGTGCTCTGGCCGATGCCCAGGGCCGTGAGCTGGCCCACGGCCTCATAGGTGAGGGTGCCGGAGCGGCTGACCACGCCCACGTGCCCCTGCTTGTGGATGCGGCCGGGCATGATGCCGATCTTGGCCAGGCCGGGGCTGATGATGCCGGGGCAGTTGGGGCCGATGAGGCGGCTCTTGGGATAATTGGGGAGCACCCGCTTGACCTTGACCATGTCGAGGACGGGGATGCCCTCGGTGATGCAGACGACCAGCTCGATGCCCGCGTCGAGGGCTTCGAGGATGGCATCCGCGGCGGCCACGGGGGGGACGAAGATCATGGTGGCGTTGGCGCCGGTCTTGGCCACGGCATCCTGGACGGTGTTGAAGACCGGGAAGCCTTCGATCTCGGTGCCGCCCTTGCCGGGGGTCACGCCGCCGACCACGTTCGTGCCGTAGTCGCGGCAGCCCTTGGCGTGGAAGAGGCCTTCGCGGCCCGTGATGCCCTGAACGATGAGTTTGGTGTGGTTGCCCACGAGAACTGCCATGTCATACCTCGCAAGAATGGAATCGATCGGGTTCCGTGGTGGGACTACTTGATGGAAGCGACCACCTTCTCGGCGGCGTCCTTCAGGTCGGCTCCAACGATGAGGTTCAGGCCACTCTCCGCGAGGATCTTCTTGCCTTCTTCGACGTTGGTGCCCTCAAGGCGCACGACCACGGGGACCTTGATGCCGATCTCCTTCGCCGCGTTCACGATGCCGGAAGCCACGATGTCGCAGCGCATGATGCCGCCGAAGATGTTCACCAGCACGGCCTTCACGGACTTGTCCTGCAGGATGATGCGGAAGGCGTTCTTCACCGCATCCTCGGTGGCGCTGCCGCCCACGTCCAGGAAGTTGGCCGGGGAGCTGCCGCAGTACTTGATGATGTCCATGGTGGCCATGGCCAGGCCGGCGCCGTTCACCATGCAGCCGATGCTGCCATCCAGCTTGATGAAGTTGAGATTGTACTTGCTGGCTTCCACTTCCTCCTCCGCTTCCTCGTTGAGGTCGCGGTAGGCCAGCACGTCGGGGTGGCGGACCAGGCCGTTGTCATCGAAGCCGATCTTGGCGTCCAGGGCGGTCACGTCGCCCTGCTTGGTGATGACCAGCGGATTGATCTCCACCATGGAGCAATCCTTTTCCACGAAGAGCCGGTAGAGGTTCTGGAGGAACACGACGCCCTGCTTGAAGGCGTTGCCTTCGAGCCCGAGGGCGAAGGCCACCTGGCGCGCCTGGAAGCCGCTGAGGCCCAGGGCCGGATCCACGGCCACCCGGACGATCTTCTCGGGGGTCTTCTCGGCGACTTCCTCGATCTCCACACCACCCTCGGTGGAAGCCAGGATGGTGACCCGGCTGGTGACGCGGTCCACCAGGAAGCTCAAGTAGAGTTCCCGTTCGATGTCCACGGGCTTGGAGAGGAACACCGTGCGGACCTTGCGCCCCTCGGCGCCGGTCTGCTTGGTGACGAGCTGCATGCCGATCATGGCCTTGAACAGCTCGGCGGCCTTGTCGGGATCCGTCGCGAACTTCACGCCACCGCCCTTGCCGCGGCCGCCGGCGTGGATCTGCGCCTTGACGACGCTGGCCCCGCCGAATTCCTTGGTGATCATGCGGGCTTCCTCAGCGTCCTGGGCGACCTTGCCGTCGGGCGTGGCCACCTTGTACTGCCTCAGCAGCTCCTTGGCTTGGTATTCATGGATGTTCATGCTTGCTCCCGAGAAGGTCACTTCCCAGTCTAGCGGCCGGGCCATCATGTCCGAACCCCGAAGGCTGTGACCCGTGGCATCCTTTGAAGGCTGCAGGAGACATTCATGGCCCAGCTGGACCGGCTGCTTTCCCACGTCATCGCCAGGGGCGGCACCCTGCTCCGCCTGGAGGCGGATAAGAAGCCCCGCCTGGAACTCAAGAACGGCGAGGCCGTGGACCTGCTGCCGAACCCCCTGCCCACGGTGATGGTGGATGTCCTGGCGGGGGAAGTGGTCCCCGGAGCGCTGAAAGCCACCTGGCAGAAGGATGGCAAGGCCGAATTCGAACACGACCTCAGCGGCCAGACCTTCCTGATCCGCCTGAGCCGCTACCTCGACGTCCCGCTCATCATTGCGGAGCACAAGGGCCCAGCCCGTTCCCAGGCGCAGCCCAACCCCGCGCCAGCACCCGTTCCCACGCCAGTCGCCATCGCCGCGACCGCGCCTGCCCCCACGCCCAAGGCCGCTCCCGTGGGCGTGGCCAGTGCGCCACAGCTTCCGCGGCCGGACCGCAGCCACACCCACCCCCTGGCCGACCGCCTCTTCACCGCCCTGCTCGCCCAGCAAGGCTCAGACCTGCACTGCACCTCCCTGGAACCGCCCCTGGCGCGCATTCACGGCGACATGAAGGAGCTGGAGGGGTTCGGCCGTCTGGAACCAGCCACCTTGCTGGAGATGATGGAAGCGGTGGCCACTCCAACCGCCTGGCACCACTTCCAGGAACGCCACGATGCGGATTTCGCGTACGCCTACGAGTCGGGTGGCTGCCGCCTGCGCGTGAACTACTTCATGGATCGGGTGGGGCCGGGCCTGGTCTGCCGCGTCATCCCCAACCAGATCCCCGATCCAGACAAGCTGGGCCTGCCCGATCCCATCCGGCGCCTCTGCGACCTCTCCAAGGGCCTGGTGCTGGTGACCGGCCCCACGGGCAGCGGCAAATCCACCACCCTGGCGGCGATCATCGACCTGGCCAACCAGAAGCGGCAGGACCACATCCTCACCATCGAGGATCCCATCGAGTTCGTGCATCCGCGCAAGGGCTGCCTCGTGAACCAGCGCGAGGTGGGCACCCACACGGACAGCTTCAAGAACGGCCTCCGGGCCGCCCTGCGCGAGGATCCCGACATCGTGATGGTGGGTGAGATGCGCGACCTGGAGACCATCGCCATCGCCCTGGAGACGGCCATCACCGGCCACCTGGTCTTCGGCACCCTCCACACCAGCAGTGCCATCGGCACCATCGACCGCATCGTGGACCAGTTCCCCGCCGACCGGCAGCAGCAGATCCGCGTGATGCTGGCGGACGCCCTGAAGTGCGTGGTGAGCCAGACCCTGCTGAAGAAGATCGGCGGCGGCCGCATCGCCGCCCTGGAGACGCTCTTCATCAGCCCTGCCATCGCCAACCTCATCCGCGAAGGCAAGAACTTCCAGATTCCCAGCGCCATGCAGACCGGCCGCAGCTACGGCCAGCGGCTCATGAACGATGCGCTGGTCGAGCACATGAAGGACAAGAAAGTGGAGCCCATGGAGGCCTACCTCAAGTGCCCCGACAAGGAGAGCTTCATCGCGGCCTGCAAACGGGCGGGGATCCCGTTCGATCTGAGGCTGGGAGAGGTCGAAAGCTAGGCGGGCGCCGCGGCCCCTTGCGCGAAGGTCCAGCCATCCCATGCTGATACCACGCCCGGATCGGGGTCGGTATATCTATGCACCCCATGGTCCTGTTTCCGGGATGGCCGATGAGGTGGACCATGACCCTGCAGTTGGGGAAGTTCCCTCGATCCTCCCGGACCGGAGTTGCGAAAAGGGGCCCCGTTCATCCCAAGGCGCGGAAAGGGCGGGCCGTGGTGGCTGTCCTCCCTTTTCTGGATCAACGGCCGGATGGCGGCGATTCGCACCTCAGCGAGGGGATCGCCGATGAGGTGCTCCAGTCCCTCAACCACCTGGAGGACCTCCAGGTGGTCTCCAGGACCACCTCCTTCTGGTATGGAGGATCGGCCCTCTCCCCGTTGGCGGCGGGGCGCCGCCTGCATGCGACCGCCATCCTCACGGGCTCACTCAGGAAAGATGAACGCCTCCTGATCCTGAAAGCGGAACTGGTGGATGTGAAATCAGGCCGGGTGGCCTGGTCCAGGGTCTATACCTTCGACCGGAAGGATCTCTTCGCCACCCTCGATGACATCACCCGCTCCGTGGCTTTGGCACTGCATGTGCCCGCGTCCGTACGGCCCAGATACCCGGTGGACCTCGAAGCCTATGAGTGCTACCTGAGGGGCCGGCAGCAGTATTTCCGGTTCAACCGCCATGGCATGAGCCAGGCGGCGGAGATGTACCGGCGCGCCCTGGACCGTGATCCGAATTTCCCCTCGGCCTGGGCGGGCCTGGCGAACTGCGCAGCCTACAGCTACATCTACATCGACCGAACCGAGCCCCAAAGGGAATTGGCGGAGTCCTGCAGCCGCAAGGCCCTGGAACTGGACCCGGAACTGGCCGAGGCCCATGCGTCCCGGGGCGCCGCCCTTTCCGCCGCCGGCCTGGCCGACGAGGCGGAGGCGGCCTTCGAAACCGCCCTCCGCCTGAATCCCAACCTCTACTCCGCCGCCTATTTCTATGCCCGCCATTGCTTCGCGGCAGGCAAGCCGGAACGGGCCATCGAGTACTTCGAATGGGCGGCGGCACTCCGCCCCGAGGACTTCCAGGCCATCCTGCTGGTGGCCCAGGTCTATCACAGCCTGGGGCTCGAGGATGAGGCGGAGCGGGCCCGCCGGGCCGGCCTGGCCCTGGTGGAGGAACGGCTGGAGCACGCCCCCGATGATGCGCGCGCCCGCTACCTGGGAGCCAACGCCCTCGTGGCCCTGGGGGAGCGCGACAAGGGCCTGGCCTGGGCCCGGATGGCCCGCAGCATGGACCCCGACGACCCCATGCTGCTCTACAACCTGGGGTGCATCCATGCCCTGGCTGGTGATCCCGAGGAGAGCCTGGATTGCCTGGAGCGTGCCGTGGCCGGGGGACTATCCCAGAAGGACTGGTTCATCCACGACGGCGATCTGGACTCCATCCGCTCGCACCCGCGCTTCCAGGAGCTGCTGGCCTCCCTGGAGAGGTGATCGGATAACCCTTACCTCGTTATCGGCAAGCCTCAGCCTGATCAAAGGATTCAAAAGCCTCCACGAAGAACACGAAGAAGAAAGCAAAGGCCACAAAGGCAGTTACCAGGTTTCGGCTTAGGACATCCGGGCCTCGGGCCCCGGTCGCGCATGGCGCAACCGGCTTCGCGGGCGGCGGCTCTGGGCGACTTCCGAAGCCGCCACGGCTGACGCTCGCGAAGGGATGTCCACGGTGGGTCGAGGCCCATTCGCGCCCTTCATGCGCCCGCAGGGTGCCTTCGTGTTCTTCGTGGAGATCTTTTTGAGGCTGAGGCTCGCCGATAATCGGAAACCCTTAATCACTTGCTCCGGGACAGCAGAACCTCGGGGATCTCACGCAGCAGGACGCCCGTGGCGGCATCACCCTGGACGGCGGCCAGGCGGGCCACGGCATTCTTCGAGGCCCTGAGGGCGAGCTCACGGGTCTCGGAGAGGGCATCATGCCTCGTGATGAGGGCCCGAAGCTGGGCCTCCTCGTCCTCCGGGATGGGGACTTCCTCGCCCCGGTGCCAGATGGTGCGGATCAGGGAACGGACTTCATCCGGGGCCCGTTCCAGCAGGGTGAGCATGGGCAGGGTGAGCTTGCCCTCACGCAGGTCGCTGAAAGCCGGTTTGCCCAGCTGCTCGCTCGTGGCGGTGTAGTCCAGGAGGTCGTCCACCAGCTGGAAGGCCCGGCCCACCTCCAGGCCGTACTCCCGCATGGACCTGCATTCCTCCAGGCTCCGTCCGGTGAGCACCGCGCCCGTTTCCGTGCAGCCGCTGAACAGGAGGGCGGTCTTCCGCTCCTGGATGTCGAAATAGTCCTTGCGGGTGGTGTCCAGCTTGAAGAGCACATCGTTCTGGATGAGCTCGCCCTCGATCATGCGGGTGGTGACTTCCGCGAAGATCTCCATCATCCGCCAGCTGCGGCCAGCGATGGCCTCGTTCATGGCCACCAGGTAGAGCAGGTCGCCGAAAAGAACGGTGAGGGTGTTGCCCCAGAGCCGGTTGAGGGTGGGCATGCCGCGGCGGAGCTGGGCGTGGTCGATGACATCGTCATGCACCAGCGTGGCGGTGTGGATCAGCTCGAAGACGGCCCCGAAACGCACATCCTCGTCATTGGGGACACCACAGAACCGGGAGGACAGCATCACCAGGGCCGGCCGCAGGCGCTTCCCCTGCCCGCCCCGCACGTGGTCCGCCAGCTTCTGGACCACTTCCACATCACTCTGCAGGATGCGCTGCAGCTCCGCCTCGACGCCCACCAGCTTGGGGGCGATGGGGAGGAAGTAGTGGGAGAGGTCGAGTCGGCTCAAAGGGTCATCCTCGGTAGTTCGTGAACTGGAGGTCCAATCCCTGATCGTCCTTCTTGAAGAGGGCGATGACTTCCTGCAGATCGTCGCGGCTCTTGCCGCTGACGCGGAGCTGGTCGCCCTGGATGCTGGCCTGGACCTTGATCTTCGAGTCCTTGATCGCCTTGATGAGGCCCTTGGCCTTGTCCACCGGGATGCCCTGCTGGATGGTGACTTCCTGGCGAACACTGCCCTTGGAGGCCGGCTCGAGCTTCCCGTATTCCATGCTGCGGATGCTCACGCCGCGCTTGTGCAGCTTGGTCTGCAGCACGTCGATGACGGCCTTGAGCTTCACCTCGTCGTCGCTGTTGAGCACCAGCACCTTGTCATCCTTCAGCTCGATCTTGGAGACCGAGCCCTTGAAGTCGTAGCGCTGGCCGATCTCCTTCATGGCCTGGGACACGGCGTTCTTCACCTCGTCCAGGTCCACCTTGCAGACGACATCAAACGAACACTCGCTGGCCATGGCCACTCCTCATCGGGATCCAGCCTCCAGACTAGCGCCTTGCGCGGCTTCGGGAAAAGGCGACAAACAGGTTCAGAGTTCCAGCCGCTCCCGCAGCGCAGGCCAGCCCTCCCATAGGCTCAAGAGCTGGAAGGCCGCCAGGACAAGGGCGTGGTGGATCTCACCCCGGTGCATGAGGCCCTGCCATTCAGACCAGCCGCAGGCCCAGACCTGCAGTTCCTCCGCGGGATCCAGGGCCAGGGGGCCATCTGGATCGCAGTCCAGGGCCAGGAAGGTGTGGCAACGGTTGTTCTGGGTGGCGGGATTCGGGGTGCAGGAGCCCAGGGCGACCCACCGGTCGGAAGAAAACCCAGTTTCCTCCCGAAGCTCCCTCCGGGCGGCAGCCTCGGGGGCCTCCCCGGCGTCACAACCGCCGCCTGGGATCTCCAGGGTGGGGGCATCGATGCCGTGCCGGAACTGCTCCACCACCAGCAGGTCGCCACCGCGGGTGAAGGCCACCACATTCACCCAGTCAGGTCCCTGCAGGCGGTAGAAGGCGTGCTGGCGCCCCGTATGGGGGCTCCGGCGCTGGGCCACGATCTGCCGGAAGAGCCGCGAATCCTGACGCACGCTCTCGGACTCCTGGGTCCATTCGGTGGCGGGATCAAAGCCCTCCGGGTGGCAGTGCAGCAGCCGCATCAGTACCTCGGCACAGAGGGGTCCAGGCGGCTGTAGGCGTCGATGCCACCGGCGAGGTGGGCCAGGTCCTTGAACCCCACCCCCTGGAGGAACCGCAGGGCATAGAGGCTGCGGGTGCCGTGGTGGCAGTAGGCCGCCACGGGGCGGGAGGGATCCAGTTCGGCCACCCGGTCCGCCAGCTGGCCCAGGGGGATGAGGATGGCTCCGGGGATATGCGCCAGGTCGTATTCCCAGGCCTCGCGGACGTCGAGACGCTGTACGGAGCTGTCCAGGTCCCGATAGGTTTCCGCGGAGAGGTGGATGCCGTTCTCAAACACGCTGGGGTTCTCCCTGATCAAGCACGCGGCTGCAGATGTGGTGGGTGATGACGTCCAGGGCCGTGCGGTTCTCCACGCCCGTGGGCACGATGAGGTCGGCCCAGCGCTTGCTGGGTTCCACGAACTCCAGGTGCATGGGGCGGACGCTCTGCTCGTACTGGTCCATGACGCTCTCGAGGCTGCGCCCCCGCTCGCGCGTGTCCCGCCGGATGCGCCGGAGGATGCGGATGTCCGCGTCCGTGTCCACGAAGATCTTGGTATCCAGCTGGTCCCGGAGTTCCTGGAGGGCGAACAGCAGCAGCCCCTCGAGAATCACCACCTGGCCCGGCGGTACGGGCTCCTCCCAGCCGGTGCGATCAGACAGGGTGAAGTCGTAGGCCGGCTTCCGGATGCTCTCCCCGCGGTGCAGGGCCGACAGATGGGACGCCATGAGCTCCAGGTCGAAGGCGTGCGGATGGTCCCAGTTCACAGGCCGCCCCCCGAACCGCCCCTTCACCACTTCCAGCGGCGCGTAGTAGGCGTCCATGTCCAGCAGGAGCGTGGCCACGCTGCGTCGTTTGAGGCGCTTCACCAGCTCGGCGGCCACCGAGGTCTTCCCGCTTCCGGAGCCCCCCACGATGCCCACCAGCATCGGCCTGTCGGTCATGTGCCCTCCTCTTTCTTCCATCCTACCGTCCCGCGCCTCTGCTAAGGTTCATGCCATGCGCCGCACGTCTTTCGCCCCCGCCCTGGCCCTTCTAACGCTCCTGGCCGGATGCAGCTCCGAGGACCCCAGGCTGCCCGGGAACCTCTACGAGGAAGCCCGGAAAATGAACCTGGAGGGCCGGAGCCTCGAGGCTAAGGCCATGATGAAGCAGCTGGTGGACCGCTACCCGGACACGGATGCCGCCCAGCAGGCCAAGCGGGATCTCTTTCTCATCGAGGCCTTCGTGAACCGGGATCTGGCCGACCGCCAGAAGCAGGTCCGGTCCGCCCTCAAACGCATCATGGATGCCCTGATCCGCTACCGGGCCAAGACCGGCGAATACCCCGGGTCCCTGCAGAGCCTGGTCCCCGAATACCTGGAACAGGTGCCCGAAGCGCCCTGGGGCCATCCCTTCCTCTACCGCGCCTACGTCGCGCGGCCCGTCGAGGAGGTCCAGGTCAAGCGCGGGCCGGTCAAACAAAAGTTCAACACCAAGTTCGACGGGTATTACCTGGTCTGCCTCGGCACCGACGGCCTGCCCGGTGGCGAGGGGCTCGCCGGCGACATCCTCATCAAGGACGGCGCTTCCTGGACCGACGGCCCCTTCCCGCCCGTCCCCCAGCCGCAGCCCCTTCGTTGAGGTTCCAATGAGCTTTGTGGCAAGCTGCGCACTGCGTGCGCAGCAAACAAAATGCGGCCATGGGCCGCATTTTGCAGGTGCCTCTCTGCAAGAAGCTAGCTGACGCCCCAATCCAGGATCACCTTCCCGCTCTGCCCGCTCCGCATCGCATCGAATCCCTTCTGGAAGTCGTCGATGCTGTAGTGGTGGGTGATCACGGGGGTGATGTCGAGCCCACTCTGGACCATGGCGGCCATCTTGTACCAGGTCTCGAACATTTCCCGGCCGTAGATCCCCTTCAGCACCAGGCCCTTGAAGATCACCTGGCTCCAGTCGATGGCGCAGTCGCCGGGGAGGATGCCCAGCAGGGCCACGCGGCCGCCATGGTGCATGGCTTCCAGCATGGATTCAAAGGCGTTGCGGTTGCCGCTCATCTCCAGGCCCACATCGAAGCCTTCGGTCATACCCAGGTCCTTCATCACGTCGGGGAGGCTCTTCTTCGTGGGATTCACGGCCACGGTGGCACCCATCTTCCGGGCCAGATCCAGCCGGTACTCGTTCACGTCCGTGATGACCACGTGCCGGGCGCCCACGTGCTTGGCGATGGCCACGGCCATGATGCCGATGGGGCCCGCGCCCGTGATCAGCACATCCTCGCCCACCATGTCGAAGCTGAGGGCCGTGTGGGCGGCATTGCCGTAGGGGTCGAAGATGGAGGCCACCTCGTCCGGGATGTTGTCGGGCACCTTGAAGACGTTGAAGGCGGGGATGGACAGGTACTCCGCGAAGGACCCCGTACGGTTCACGCCCACACCCACGGTGTTTCGGCAGAGGTGGCGCTTGCCCGCCCGGCAGTTCCGGCAGTGGCCGCAGGTGATGTGGCCCTCGCCGCTCACCCGGTCGCCGGGCTGGTAGCCCTCGACCTCGGCCCCCACTTTCTCGATGACGCCGAAGTACTCATGGCCCACCACCATGGGCACGGGGATGGTCTTCTGGGCCCACTCATCCCAGTTGTAGATGTGGACGTCGGTGCCGCAGATGGCGCTCTTGTGGACCCGGATGAGCACGTCGTTCGGGCCCACTTCCGGCATGGGCGCCTCACCCATCCAGATGCCTTCCTCGCGCTTGGTCTTCAACAGGGCTTTCATGGCGCCTCCAACCGCACCATTTCATCATCAAGCGCAAGACCAGCCAACTTCTGCTTCTAACCTTGACGTTTTGCGAAGCCAGCCGATAAG
The DNA here is from genome assembly GCA_036504495.1 of Geothrix sp. GTDB lineage: Bacteria > Acidobacteriota > Holophagae > Holophagales > Holophagaceae > Geothrix. The sequence continues at coordinate 55,541 of DASXVC010000014.1, read as the reverse complement.
GTTCTTCCAGGCGTTACATGACCAATCCCTCTCTGCGGCCCAACCGCAATTCCAATAATCGGCTCCCTCGCGCGAATCGCGCGTGGGCCGGAGAGGGTCTCACCTAGACACCTGAATTCCCGGACCACCCCGATTCGCGAAAGCGGATCGGGGTTTTTTCTTTTGGAGCAAGCCATGTGCGGCATCCTCACCATCCTCGACATCGATCCCTCCCGCTCGAACCCGGCGGAGCTCCGGCGCCAGGCCCTGGCCATGGCCCGGAAGATCCGCCACCGGGGTCCTGACTGGAGCGGCATCTACAGCGATGACCGGGCCATCCTCGTCCACGAGCGCCTGTCCATCGTGGATGTGGAGCACGGCGCCCAGCCCCTCGTCGACACCCTCAAGGGCACCGTCCTCGCGGTCAACGGGGAGATCTACAACCACCGGGACCTCCGGCATGGCCTGCGGGAAGCCCACGACTTCCAGACCCTCTCGGACTGCGAGGTGATCCTCTACCTCTACGACGAACTCCCGCCCCGGGACTTCCTCAACCGCATGAACGGCATCTTCGCCTTCGTGCTCTACGACCCCAAGCGCGAGACCTTCCTCATCGCCCGGGACCCCATCGGCGTCGTCCCGCTCTACCTGGGCTGGGACCGGGAGGACCGGCTCTACGCCGCTTCGGAGATGAAGGCCCTGGTAGGCCACTGCGACCGGATCCGCGAGTTCCCGCCAGGACATTACTACCTGGGACACGAGGCGGACAAGGGTTTCCAGCGCTATTACGAGCCTGAATGGGCCCGGCCCGGCCATGTCCCGGATGAGCCCTACGATCCCGAGGCGCTCCGGGCGGCGCTCGAAACCGCGGTGCGGCGCCAGCTCATGTGCGATGTGCCCTACGGCGTCCTGATCTCCGGGGGCGTGGATTCCTCGCTGATTGCGGCCATCGCTGCCCAGTACCGGGACGGCCGCGTGGAGGAGGGCGGGACGACGCCCGCCTGGTGGCCGCGAATCCACAGCTTCGCCGTGGGGCTGGAGGGAGCGCCGGATCTGGCTCCCGCAAGGCTGGTGGCCGAGCACATCGGCGCCATCCACCATGAGCTCCACTTCACCGTGCAGGAGGGCCTGGACGCTCTTTCGGATGTGATCTACCACCTGGAGACCTTCGACATCACGACGATCCGGGCGTCGGCGCCCATGTACCTCATGATGCGGAAGATCCGGGCCATGGGCATCAAGATGGTGCTGTCGGGCGAGGGCGCTGACGAGATCTTCGGCGGCTACCTCTACTTCCACAAGGCGCCGGACGGCCCTGAGCTGCACGCCGAGACCGTCCGCAAGCTCCAGAAGCTGCACCTCTACGACTGCGCCCGCGCCAACAAGTCCAGCGCGGCCTGGGGCGTGGAGGCCCGGGTGCCCTTCCTGGACCGGGACTTCCTCGATGTGGCCATGCGCATGGATCCGGCGGTGAAGCTGCCCCGGAACGCCCCACGGCCCAGGCCCATCGAAAAATACCCCCTGCGGAAGGCCTTCGAGAGCCTCATCCCGGACGCCGTGCTCTGGCGGCAGAAGGAGCAGTTTTCCGATGGCGTGGGCTACGCCTGGATCGACGCCCTCAAGGCCACGGCCGAACGGGAGATCAGCGACGGCATGATGCGGGGCGCCACGGAGCGGTTCCCCGTCAAGACTCCCGAAACCAAGGAGGCCTACTTCTACCGCCAGATCTTCGAGCACCACTTCCCGAGCGCCACCGCCGTGAACTGTGTGCCCTTCGAACGCAGCGTCGCGTGCAGCACGGAAACCGCCCTGCGCTGGGATGCCTCGTTCGCGGGGATGGCCGATCCCTCCGGCCGGGCCGTCACGGGCGTGCACGACAAGAGCTATGGAGAGACGGAGGACCTGTGATCCCGGGCCATTCCCGTGCGTTATCATGCCGGGAACCGGATTTCACTCATGAGCGCACATCCCGAAACACGGCGATTCCGCCGCATTCCCATCTCCTACCAGGTGAAACTGGTGGCAGAGGACCGGATCATCGCCTTCCCCACGGCCATCGACCTCAGCATGGGGGGCATCCTGGTGGGCGGCCGCGAGCGCCTGCCCCTTGGTAGCCCGTGTGGTGTGGCCATCCTGCTACAGGATGGCGAGGCCAAGCGGCGGATCGTGGCCCGGGGAACCGTGGTGAGGTCTGACGCGCGGGGCATGGCCATCACCTTTTCCAAGGCCCTCGACCCGGGCAGCGAGACCTCCCTCCGGACGCTCATCGAATCGCTGTCCCCCCATGCCTCCGAACCCACCGGCCCCTCTGGCGAGCCTGCGGATGGGGCGCTTTCGAACGATCCCGCCTGAGCATGCAGACTCAGGCCCCACCCGGAAGCATGGAGCGGATGATGCAGGATCCCGAAACCTCGCTGGCGCGACTGCTGGACTACCTCAAGCCTGGATCGGCGGCCCGGGGCACCGGAAGCGATGGCTGGGAGCCCCCGGTGTTCGAGCGGTACGAGGACATCCGCCCTTGGCTGTCGGAATCCGTCATGAGCGCCACGATGTACGAGCGCTACCCCGATCGGCGCTGGACCATCCAGCTGCTGCTGAAGGAACAGGACCCGGGAACCTACCGGTACATCGTGCTGTAGGAAAGGGCCAGGGTCTGTTTTCAAAGTGGATGCGAGCCGCGACGGCGACCAGCCGCGCTCATGGCAAGACGGCGGCCGAAGGGCGATGCGGGACATCGTTCGAGGCCGTCAACGTAGCCAGGGGTGCGGCTGGGCGACGTCCCGGAGGGCAAGGGGCGGCGCCCCTTGCGCGGCCACACCCCACTTTGAAAACAGACCCTAGCTGATCACACCCAGCTCGCGGCCCACCTTGGTGAAGGCCTTGATGGCGTGGTCCAGGTCCTCGCGGGTATGCGCAGCGCTCATCTGGGTGCGGATGCGCGCCTGGCCCTTGGGCACCACGGGGAAGAAGAACCCGATGACGTAGACGCCCTCGTCCAGCAGGCGCTTGGCGAATTCCTGGGCCAGCGGCGCCTCGTACAGCATCACGGGCACGATGGGGTGCTCGCCGGGCAGCAGCTTGAAGCCAGCCTTCTCCATGCCGGCGCGAAAATAGCGGGCGTTCTCATGCACCTGCTTGATGAGGCCCTGGCTGTTTTTCAGGAGGTCGAGCACCTTCAGGGTGGCGGCCACGATGGCCGGGGCCACGGAATTCGAGAACAGGTAGGGGCGGGCCTTCTGGCGCAGCCAGTCGATGGCCACCTGCTTGCCGGCGATGTAGCCGCCGGAGGCGCCGCCCAGGGCCTTGCCGAAGGTCCCCGTCATGAAGTCCACACGCCCCATGACGCCACAGTGCTCATGCGTGCCACGGCCATTCACCCCCATGAAACCCACGGCGTGGCTGTCATCCACCATGACCATGGCGCCGTGCTTTTCAGCCAGATCGCAGATCTCAGCAAGCTTCGCGATGTAGCCGTCCATGCTGAAGACGCCATCCGTGACCACCAGCTTGAACCGGGCGCCCGCGGCATCCGCGGCCTTCAGCTGGGCTTCCAGGTCGGCCATGTCGGAGTTGGCGTAGCGGAAGCGCTGGGCCTTGCAGAGGCGGATGCCGTCGATGATGGAGGCGTGGTTCAGCGCGTCACTGATGATCGCGTCCTCCTCGCCGAGCAGGCCTTCGAAGATGGCGCCATTGGCATCGAAGCACGAGGAATAGAGCTGGGTGTCCTCGAAGCCCAGGAAGGCGGCGAGTTTCAGCTCCAGCTCCCGGTGGATGTCCTGGGTGCCGCAGATGAAGCGCACCGAGGCCATGCCGAAGCCATGGTCGTCCATCACCGACTTGGCGGCCTGGATGATCTCCGGATGGTTGGCCAGACCGAGGTAGTTGTTGGCGCAGAGGCACACCACGTCCTTACCGTTCGCCTGCATCTGGGGCTGCTGGGGCGAGGTGATGACCCGCTCCGTCTTGTAGAGCCCCGCTTCCTTCAGCAGCTCGATCTCACGGTTGAGGTGGGCCAGGTAGCCAGGATTCACGGCGGGTCTCCTATCATCAGGGCCCATAGGATACTCCGGGGTGCCCATGATGCCCGTCATGTCCCGCCCGGTTGTGTCACCATCCTTGCGAACTGGAAAGGAAATGACCATGCGCCCTGCCCTGCTCCTGCCTGTCCTGCTCCTCACACTGGCCTGCAGCTCCAAGCTGGAGCGCGGCAAGGCGGAGGACCTGATCCGCAGGGACTATCCGGTGGTGGTCCCCGTAACCATCCCCGAGAAGGCCTCGGCGGAAAAGGGCAGCCCCGAGCACCTGCGCCTGGCGGCCCTCAAGGAGAACCTCGACAAGAGCGGCTGGTTCGACTGTGCGGTCCAGAACGAGGGTGGCCGCGAAACCTTCACCTTCCGCCTGAAAGCCTCCGCCCCCAAAGCCATCAAGGCCGCCCCCAAGGGCTTCAGCATGCCCGCGGCGGAAGCTGTTTTCGTCCGCGCCGCCCGCATGGAGCCCACCCGCGAGGGCGCCCGCGTGATCTACGAGATCCGGCTGGAGAAGCCCACGGCCCAGTTCCCCATCTTCCAGGCGCTCCATCCGGATGCGAAGGTGGGCCAGACCAAGCAACGCCACGCCACCTTCGAGCGCCGCCGGGGCAGCTGGGAACTCACGGGCACCGACGAAACCTTCCGCAAAGCCGAGTGATTTCTCAAAGCGGCGGGAGTTGACCGGAGTTACAGCCTCGTCACTTGGGCGCCGGGAAGCCCCCCAGTACCCTTGAAGCATCGAGGTTCCCTTGGATCACAGCCCCGCCTTTCGCCTCCGCCGGTTCATGAACTGGTTCCCCCTGGGGCTGACCTACGCGGCCATGTACATGGGCCGTTACAACTTCAACATCGTGAAGAACGACATCGGGGCCTGGTACCACCTCGACAAGGCGGAGATGGGGCTCATCGCCTCCGCGGGCTTCTGGACCTACGGCCTGGCCGTGGCCTTCAACGGGCCTCTGGCCGACCGGATCGGCGGCCGCAAGGCCATCCTCGTGGGGGCCATTGGCGCGGCCCTCGTGAACCTGCTCATCGGGTTCATGTTCCTGAACGGCGATGCGTCCCAGGTGCTGGTGAGCATGAGCCTGCTCTGGAGCCTGAACATGTACTTCCAGAGCTTCGGGGCCCTCTCCGTGGTGAAGGTGAACAGCACCTGGTTCCATGTGAAGGAGCGCGGCGTCTTCGGCGGCATCTTCGGAATCATGATCAGCTCCGGCTACTTCCTGGCCACCACCATCGGCGCCTGGCTGCTGGCCAGCTTCCGCAGCTGGACCGTCATCTGGTTCGTGCCCGCCGCCGCCATGACCTTCATGTTCGCCGTGGACTGGTTCCTGGTCCGCAACCGCCCCAGCCATGCCGGGCACCCGGATTTCGATACCGGCGACGGCTCCAATGCCGCCTCCGCGGACGACACTCCCCTGCCCCTGGGCGACCTCATGCGGAAGGTCTTCCACAACCCGATCGTGGTCTCGCTCATCTTCGCGGAGTTCTGCACCGGATTCGTGCGCCAGGGCGTGATGCTCTATTTCACCGAGTACCTGCAGGAGGTCTACCACCTCGGCAAGAAGGAGCACCTCTTCTGGTGGACGGGCATCGCCTTCATGGGTGGCGGCATCCTTGGCGGCCTGCTCTGCGGCTGGATGAGCGACAAGCTGTTCCAGTCGCGCCGTCCCCCGGTGGCGTTCCTCTTCTACCTGGTGCAGGTGGTGATGCTGGGGCTGCTGGGCATGACCCTCGGCCAGGGCACGGTGGGTGGCCAGGTCTGGGCCGTGCTGCTGCTGGGGCTCACAGCCATGTTCATCTTCGGCGTCCACGGCATGCTCAGCGGCACCGCCAGCATGGACTTCGGGGGACGCAAAGCGGCGGCCACGGTCACCGGCGCCCTGGATGGCATCCAGTACATCGGCTCAGGCCTCACCGGCTTCGGCCTTGGCTGGATCCTCAAGACCTTCGGTTGGGATGGCGTGGCCACCCACGGCCACCAGCCCGCCCACGCCTGGATCTGGGTGGGCTCCATCATCCCCTTCAGCCTGCTCGGCGCCTTCATCATGACCCGCATCTGGCACGCCAAGGCGGGCGCCGGAGCGCACTGAAAAGACGTTTAACCGCAGAGAACGCAGAGGGCGCAGAGAAAAGCAGATTCCCTCTGCGATCTCTGCGCCCTCTGCGGTTGAAGCTTTTTATCTTTTTGCCAGCTGGTCAAAGGCTGCCTTGAGGCCGCTGTGGATGGCCTGGACATCGGCGGATTTCCAGAGCTTCTGGTCTTCGCGGACGAAGGTCGTGAGGTCGTTCCGGTTGTCGAAGCGGGCCACGGGGAGGTGGTAGATCTTCGTCTCGTAGCGGTCGCCGGCCTGGATGGTGCGCTCCACGCGGATGGTGCCGTGGCGGTCGCTCTGCTCCATGAGCCAGGCCATGTCGTCCGTGCCGTACTGGCCCAGCATGACTTCCATGGGCACGCTGTGGTGCAGGATGCTGCCCTGCCCATCGGGCCGGCCCCGCTCGATGTTCTTGCGGCGGCTTTCGGTGGGGTCCACCCAGACGTAGAGGACGGAGGCCTTTTCGAGGATGACCGGCGAGAGGGTCTGGAAGGCCGTGTCATAACCGTGGGGCGGGCACAGGGGGAAGGCTGAGCCGTGGGCGCCGCCGCGGGCGGCCTCGATCACCAGGGTGCGCCCAGCCTTATCCAGGGCGTTCTGGCGGTTGAGGGTGTCCAGCTCGGCCCGGCACGGCACTTCCAGGGCCTCGGCCATGCGCACGCGGATGCGGTGGGGAATCTCCCCCAGGGGCTGGGACAGGCCCACCCGGGCATGAGCCGCGTCCAGACGGTCGAAGAGGTGCTGCGCCGCACTGGCCACTTCAAGGTGGCGGCTGGCCATGAGATTGGCGTAGTCCTCGTTCAGCAGCTCGATGAGGACCGCCCAGGTCCAGTTGTCCCGGAAGGGGCGGCTGGGCCCGTGGTAATAGGCGTAGCCCAGGCCGCTGGCCTTCAGCTCGTCGTCGATGCGGTGCATGAGGTGCACGTAGGGGTAGTCGTCCAGCTGGAGGGTCGGCCCCATGTGGAAGTCGTTCCGGCACTGGTCCGGAGTGAGGCTGGCCAGGTAGCGGCGCACCTCCGACTTGCCCGAAGCCGGCAGGCTGAAGAGAAGAATGGTGTCGAGAAGCTGGGTCATGGGGTTCCGCCGTGCGAATCCTCAAGCATGCCACGACACTTTCGGCCGCGCTCATGTTATGCCTGAAGCATGCGTGACCGCGAAATCGTCGAGCGCGTCCGGGACGCCACGGACCTGCTGGCCCTGGTGGGCCAGGCGGTGAAGCTGCGCAAGCAGGGCTCGGCCCATGTGGGCCTCTGCCCCTTCCACGCCGAGCGCAGCCCCAGCTTCCAGGTCGTGGCCAACCGGGGTTTCTACCACTGCTTCGGCTGCGGCAAGCACGGGGACGCCTTCGCCTGGCTCATGGAACGCGAGGGCATGACCTTCCCCGAGGCCCTGGAGCAGCTGGCCCGTGCCGCGGGCATCGACCTGCCCCAGCACCGGGAGCGCCCGGCGGCCGAGGTGGACCTGGAGACCCGGATGCGGGCGGCCCTGGAGGCGGCCCAGTCCTTCTACGAGCGGCAGCTGGAGCGGCACGAGGCCGCCCGGACCTACCTGCGCCAGCGGGGCTATGAAGGGCCCTTTGTGGCCGAGGCGGGCTTCGGGATGGCGCCGGACGGCTGGGATCCCCTGGTGACGCACCTGCGCGGCCTGAACTTCTCCGGCGAGCTGCTCGAACAGGCCGGCCTGGCCAGCCGCAGCGAGCGCGGCACCCAGATCGACTTCCTCCGCAACCGCCTCACCATCCCCATCCATGATGCCCGGGGGCGCCTGGTGGCCTTCGGCGGAAGGATCATGGGCGAGGGCCAGCCCAAGTACCTCAACACCCGCGACACCGCCCTCTTCCACAAGGGCGAGACTCTCTTCGGCTTCCACCGGGCCAAGGGGGCCATGAAGGACGGCGCCCTGGTGGTGGAAGGCTATTTCGATGTGCTGCAGCTCCACCAGCACGGCATCCATCAGGCTGTGGCGCCCCTGGGCACGGCCCTAACTGAAGAACACCTGAAACAGCTGGGACGCTTCACCCGGCGGGTCATCCTCTGCTTCGATGGTGACGCCGCGGGCCGCCGGGCCATGGAAAAAAGCCTGCGGATGGCCCTGCCCCTGGGGTTCGAGGTGCGCCTGCTGGAGCTGCCCCAAGGCGAGGATCCCGATACCTGGTGCCTCAAGCTGGGTGGCGAAGCCTTCCAGGACCTGCTGCGGACGGTGCCGGATTGGACCGCTTTCATGGTGGACCGGGCCATGGAGGGCAAGGACCTCCGCCGCATCACGGATCGCATGGGGGCCTTCAAGGATCTGCTGGATTTCCTGCCCTACCTGCCGCGCACCACCGAAAGCCGCGATCTCTTCGCCAGCCTGGCCCACCAGCTCCAGGTGCCCCTGCAGGAGCTGGACCGGGCCGTGAAGGGCCGGCAGGCGCCAGTCCGGCCCTCCGATGAGCCCAGTCCGGCCGCCCCGATCCTCCCCGAGCTCGACGACCTGATCCGCGGCCTCCTGCTCCTGAGCTCGGCCGGCCAGTGGCGGCGCGTGCAGGACATTCCACCTGCCTGGTGGGAAAGCCTGGAGGGAGCGCCCCTGCTCCAGGCCCTGCTGGACGCCGATGGGGACCTCGCCCAGCTGCCCGAAGGGGCCATCGCCGCCCTCCGCCACCTGGAGGCCCAGGCCAGCCGCCAGGATGAGGCCGGCCGGGATGCCGAAGCCCTGTTTGCGAAGCTCGAAGGCGGCTATGTGGACCGGGAGATCCAGGCCAACAACCGGTTGCTGCAGGATCCCCGCACGTTGGTGGATGCGGCCCTTACCAACCGGGTGATGACCAGGCAGAATGATCTCCTGGCCCGCCAGAAGGAGCTGTCACGCCGACGGAGAGGCCCCCGTTGAGGCCCTGCCGGATCCCAGCCCTTGCCTGAACTCGCAGATCCCCTATACTGAAAAGTTCCGGACTCGGCCCGGTACATTGGCCGTGTTCTGCATTCCCCTCGGCCGCCGGGTCCCCCCGCCCGCTGGCCCGATGCCGCACCGCTCTTTGAGGTCCGAATGGTTCCGACGCCGCCACGTGATGCCTACTACGCCCTGACCAAAGCCCTGATCTCCATCGGAAGGAAAAACGGATTCCTGCTGGTCGACCAGCTCAATGATTTCCTCCCCGACACTGCTTCCAACCCCCTGGATCTGGAGACGGCCCTCGGCCTGTTCGCGCGTCTCGGAGTGGGCGTCGGCGCCACGGAGGAGGAGGCTCTCGCGGCCCGTGAAGCCATCGAGCCCGAATTCATCATGGTGGAGGGCGGCGGGAAGACGGATAAGGATCTCGAAGTCGAGATCGACAGCCCCGACAGCGACAAGTTCAACGACCCGGTCCGCATGTACCTCAAGGAGATGGGCACCGTGCCCCTCCTCAAGCGCGAGGACGAGGTCGAGATCGCCAAGCGCATCGAGGTCGGCGTCCGCAGCGTCATGCGGGCCCTCTCCCGGTCCCGTCTGGCCGCCAGCCTGCTGATTGACATCGGCAAGATGCTCAAGGAGAACCCCGGGAAGATCCGCGAAGTCGTGGGCCTTTCCGACGAGGTGGATGACGATGAGGATGCCGAGAGCACCTCCGCCACCCAGCACGTGCATCACCAGTTCGAGAAGCTGCTGGTCTATGACCAGGCCCTCCAGGACCTGCTGGACCTGAAGCTCCAGGTGGATGCCGGCACCAAGACCCTGCCCAAGAAGCGCAAGCTCGACCGTGAGCTCCTCCAGGCCCGCGGCCGCCTGTCCCGCCAGATCCGCAAGCTGGGCCTCAACAGCCTGGCTGTCACGCGCCTCATCGACCGCATCACCCACCAGCACAGCCAGGTGATGACCGGCGAGCGCAAGTGCCGCGAGCTCCGGGACCGCCTCAAGAACCCCGCGTTCGCCAAGCTGAAGGACCGCTACAAGGACGAGCTGGCCCACATCGAGAAGACCCTCGCCGACTTCTTCATCAAGTACGAGACCACCAGCGAGCAGTTCCACAAGGACTTCAACGGCCTCAAGGCCGCGGAAAGCATCAGCCGCGGCGCCAAGGCCGAGCTCATCGAGGCCAACCTCCGCCTCGTGGTCAGCATCGCCAAGCGCTACACCAACCGTGGCCTCCAGTTCCTGGACCTCATCCAGGAGGGCAACATCGGGCTCATGAAGGCCGTGGACAAGTTCGAATACAGCCGCGGCTTCAAGTTCTCCACCTACGCCACCTGGTGGATCCGGCAGGCCATCACCCGCGCCATCGCGGACCAGGCCCGCACCATCCGCATCCCCGTGCACATGATCGAGACCATCAACAAGCTCATCCGCACTCAGCGCGAGTTGGTGCAGAAGCTGGGCCGCGAACCCTCCAGCGAGGAGATCGCGCACGCCATGGACATGCCCGTGGGCAAGGTCCGCAAGGTGATGAAGATCGCGCAGGAGCCCATCTCCCTCGAAACGCCCATCGGCGAGGAGGAGGATTCCCACCTGGGCGATTTCATCGAGGACAAGACCGTGGTCTCCCCCGTGGAGCAGGTCGTGCAGCAGCGCCTCAAGGAGACCGTCCGCAATGTCCTCAACACCCTCAGCGAGCGCGAAGAGCGCGTCCTCCGCATGCGCTTCGGCGTGGGCGACGACGGCTCCGAACACACGCTGGAGGAGGTCGGCAGCGAGTTCGCCGTCACCCGCGAGCGCATCCGCCAGATCGAGTCCAAGGCCCTGCGCAAGATTCGCCACCCGCGTTATTCCAAGACCCTCAAGGCGTTCCTGGGCTAAGGCACTTTTTTGGAATCAGAACCAGAAGATCACCACCAAGACACCAAGACACCAAGACACCAAGAATGACAAAAGAAGTTCTTTTTGCTTTTCTTGGTGCCTTGGTGTCTTGGTGGTGAAGTTATTAGTTGAACTCCCTGGATAGCCTAAGCCCGTGACCGACGCCAAGGATCCTTTCGCTCCGCTCCGGAGCCGCCTGTTCCTCGCGATCTGGATCGCGGCCATGGCTTCGAACATGGGCACCTGGATCCAGAGCGTGGGCGAGAAGTGGCTCATGGGTGAAATCACCCGGTCCCCGCTGCTCATGAGCCTCATCGAAACGGGCTCCACGCTGCCCATGCTCATCCTGTCCATGCCCGGCGGCGCCATCGCGGACATCGTCGACCGCCGCCGCCTCCTCTTGATCACCCAGACTTGGATGCTCCTGGCCGCGGCGGGCATGGCCCTCCTCTCGGCCCTCCATCTGGTGACCCCCGGCGTACTCATCAGCATGTCGCTGCTGCTGGGGGTGGGAGCCGCGCTCAACGCCCCCGCCTGGCAGGCCTCGGTGCCGGACCTGGTCCCCAAGGATCAGATCGCCACAGGCGTGGCCCTGAACAGCGCGGGCTTCAATGTGAGCCGCGCCGTGGGCCCTGCCCTGGGCGGCCTGGTGGTGGGGTGGCTGGGCGCCACCTGGGCTTTTGCCCTCAATGCCGTCTCCTTTGTGGGCGTCCTCGTGGTCCTGAAGGGATGGAAGCGCCGGCCCGTCACCACGGACCTGCCGGCCGAACGGTTCGTCGCGGCCATGAAGGTCGGCCTCCGCTACACGCGCCATCGCAAGGCCCTCCAGGTGATCCTGCTGCGGGGCGGCGGCTTCGTGTTCTTCGGGGGGCCCATCTTCTCGCTGCTGCCCACCCTCGCCATCCACCGGCTCCACCTGGGCTCCACGGCCTTCGGCCTGCTGCTCGGCTGCACCGGGGCGGGGGCGGTCGGGGCGACGCTGATCCTGCCGACCCTCCGGCAGAAAGCCGACCCGAACACCCTGATGGCCGCGGCCACCACCACCTTCGCGATGGGATTGCTGGTGCTGGCCTTCCTCGATCACGCCTTCTCCACCGGCCTGGTCCTCCTGGTCTGCGGCGCGGGCTGGCTCACGGTCCTGAGCACCTGCAACACCGGCGTCCAGCTGTCCGTGCCCTCCTGGGTGCGGGCCCGGGCCCTGGGGGTCTACATCACCGTCTGGGGCGGCGCCATGGCCGGCGGTGCGGCCTTCTGGGGCTGGGTGGGTGAGCGCTGGGGCATCCACGCCGCCTTCGCCGGAGCCGGGGCCGGGATGCTCGTATTTCTCGCCATCACCGCCCGATTGAAGATCCAGGCCCTCCATGAGCCGCTGGACCTGAGCCCCCACCACCTCCAGCCCCATTCGCCCAGCCCCATCCATCCCGATGAAGGGCCGATCCTCACCGTGCTGGAATACCGGGTGCCCGAGGAACGGAATGCCGAATTCCAGGCGGCCATGCGGGAGGTCCGCCGCATCCGCATCCGGGATGGCGCCGTGCGCTGGTCCCTCTTCCAGGATCTGGTACCGCCGGACCCGGGCCAGGTCCGCTTCGTGGAGAGCTTCCTCAGCTCCAGCTGGGGCGAGCACCTGCGCCAGCACCACCGCGCCACCGTGGAGGACCGGGCGGTCTTCCGGAAGGCCTACGGATTGGGCGTGGAGGCCCGTCCACGGATCCGCCACCTGACCGCCGCCTGGGAGGAGCAGCCCTCCTTCCTGGATCGCATCCTGGAATAGGTTCCTAGGAGCGGCGCCCCGTTTCGGTCATGCTGGTTCCATCGTTTCGGAGCCCGCACCCGTGCTTTCCAAGGATCAAACCCTGGGCAAATACCAGATCCTGGACCGCCTCGGGTCCGGTGGATTCGGGGCCGTGTACCTGGCCTTGGACACCTGGGTGAACCGCAAGGTGGCCCTGAAGGTGCCGCACCAGCAGCAGGACGAGATCGTGGACCTGCTGAAGGAGCCCCGCATCATGGCGGGCCTGAAGCACCCGAACATCGTCGAGCTCATCACGGTCGAGCGGAAGAACGGCATCTTCTTCATGGTGCTCGAATATGTGGAGGGCGAGGGGCTGGACCGCCTCATCCGCCGCGAACGCACCCTGCCCCCGGCCCGGGCCCTGGAGATCGGGCTGGACATCTGCAGCGCCATCGCCTTCGCCCACGGCCACCAGATCCTCCATCGGGACCTGCGTCCCGCGAACATCCTGGTAAACAAGGAAGGCATCGCCAAAGTCACCGACTTCGGCACGTCCCGGGTGCTGGAGATGCAGCACGTCCCCTACGCGCCCACCCGCATCGGCTCACCGCCCTACATGGCCCCGGAGCACTTCCGGGGCCGGGCCGTCTTCCAGTCAGACCTCTGGTCCCTCGGCATCACGCTCTACGAGATGCTCACGGGCACCGTGCCCTTCTACGACGCCGATCCGCTCAAGATCGCCCAGGCCTTCACCAGCCAGCAGGTGATGGCGCCCCACCTGCGCAACCCCATCGTGCCCAAGGCCTTTTCCGAAGTTGTCATGAAGGCCCTGGCCGTGAACCTCGGCGAGCGGTACCTCTCCGCGCAGGCGCTCCTGGAAGCCCTGCGCCGGCTCAAGGACAGTGTGGCCCGCGAGACCCGCCCCCTGGGCACTGCGGTGCTCTCCTCGACCTCCTCGGGGCCCCACCCCACCCTCCGCGCAGCCACGCAATCGCGCCTCTGCCGCTTCTGCTACCGCCAGTTGCCGCGCATGGCCATGATCTGCCCCAGCTGCGGCGAGAAGAACTAGACGATGATCTGGCACCCCACCAAGGATGCTGTGCAGCGGCTCTGGGGCCGTCGCTGGGTGCGGCGGGTGTCGTACGTCCTGGTGGCCGGCACCGCCACCGTGACCGTCGTCCCCTGGATCGCGACCCGGCCGGCGGTCCTCCGTTGGACAGTCTCCAAGCTGGATGCCTTGGTCCGGGAGGAGACGGGCCTCTCCCTGGAGATCGGCCAGGTGGAATTCCACCCCATCCTCGGATCCGCGACCCTGCGGGAGGTGCGGCTCGGCGGCGACCTCCTCACCGTCCGGAAAGTGGAAGTCCAGGCCGACCTTGCCTCCCTGTTCGCCTCCACGCATCGCATCTTCTCGGTCCGCCTGGAACATCCTCACGTCCGCCTCACGGAAGCGGGCCTGTCGGCCATCCACCTGAAGGAGCGCCCCCCGCGGAAGGGACCGCTCCCGCAGGTGCGGCTGGATCTGTTCAGCCTCACGGGAGGCGAGATCGAGATTCCCGAACCCCTGCGGGGCCTGCCGCCGATGCGGTACCTGTTCGAGGTGAAGGCCACCGGGACCGGACCCAACCAGCTGCGCGTGGACGTGGCGGGTCCCCAGCTGACCGTCAAGGGACCGAACGGCTTGGAAAAGGGCCGCCTGGATCTGAATGGCGAAGTCTCGGAGGCGGTGCTGATCCTCAAGGAGGGCTACTTCCGCCTGGGGGAAAGCCAGGTGCGGCTGCGCGGGCGTTTCGATTCGAAGACCCCTCGACAGTCCGAGCGGCTGGAAGCCCAGCTCACGGGAGTCCTAGGGTTGTCCCAGGCCGCCCGCTGGGGTGGCGTGGCCCGGCCTCCCCTCTCCGGCAGCCTCGACCTCCACGCCACCGTGCAGGGGACCCTCGCCGCCCCTGAATGGGCCCTCAGCGCAGATGGCACGGATCTCCGCCCCGCAGGCGGCGCCTTCCTCCCCGGCAGCCTCGACCTCCGCGGCAAGGGCAACCTGGAGGGCTTCCAGCTGAGCCACCTCCGCTGGCACTCCCCCCAAGGGGACCTCACCCTGGATGGAGCCTGGTCCCGGAAGACGCCGGCCAGGGCCTCCCTCGCGGGCCAGGCCGTGGACCTCGAAGCCCTGGGCCGGATGTACCGGTTGCCGGAACTCCAGGGCCTCCGGGGCACCCTGAAGGCCGAGGTGGAAGGCCCCCGGGACCCTGCCGACCTTGGCCGCGCCGATCGCTGGCAGGGCTCCCTCCAACTCGGCTTGACCCAACACGGCCTGGGAGCTGGATCTCTGGGCGCCACGCTGAAACGCGGCCGGGCCACCCTGGATCAGTTCCACCTGGATCTGGAAGCCCTCAAGGCCGATGGCACCGGCTGGGCCGACCTGGGCCCCCACGGGCTGGTCCGTCTCGAGGGCGAAGGCAAGGTGGAGGTGGGCGCGGGTCAGGTGGCCCAGGCCCTCCGCGCCTGGAAGGTGGCCGACCTGGACATGGAGGGGCAGACCCTGGCCCAGGCCAAAATCCACTGGAGCCGGGGCCCCGGCCTGGACCTGGAAGGCTCCGCCGAAGTGGCGCACCCCCGTTGGCACGGAGCTCGGGCCGACAGCCTGGGGGCGCAGGTTCAGATCCGGGGCTCCGAACTCCGCGTCACCGGCATCGACATCCGGAAGGATGAGGGCCGCGGCGGCGGCGATCTCTGGCTGACCTGGGGCCCGGTGGCTCCCGGTCAGAAGCAGATGGACATGTGCTATACCGCCTTCCGCCTTCCCGTGGCCGAGGGGCTGCGGGCCGCCGATCTGAAGGACCCCGAAGGCAAGGAACTCCCCCTCACCGGCACGGGGAGCGGGTGGGTCCGGCTCCAGGGTTCCTACGACCATCTCACCATGACAGGTTCCGCCCAAGTCGAGTCAGGCGAGGCTTACGGAATCAAAATTCCAGCAGCCTCCGCAGATTTTTCCATGGACCTTCCCACCCTCCGGCTGCGCCTCGACGATGTGCGGATCGGGGAAGCCCCAGAGTCGCTGGGGGGTCCCGACACCCAGCCGGAGGGTGCCCTGGCCCTGACCGGCCGGGCCGACATGGACTTCCAGCGTTGGACCTGGTGGGTGGATCTCACGGGGCGCCTGGATTCCCAGCTTCTGGCCCTGCCCGGCCCCCGCATCCAATCCCAGGTGGAGGCACGCCTGTTGGGGCCCATCACCAGTCCCTTCGGAGCCCTGGATCTGCCTGAGGGCCGGGTCGACCTGAGCCGGGGGCGGATCTTCTTCGGAGGCCGCAGCGTGGAGGGCCTGGAGGGCTCGGTCCGCCTGGAGCGGGGTCGGATGGAAGGGCGCCTGGGGATCGAGGGCATGACCCGTCCCGTGGTGGAGGCCCAGGCCCGGCAGGACGGGCCGGACCTGACCGCCCGCCTCTCCCTGAATGTCTCCGCGGACAGTGCCCATACCGATATTCTCGCCCGCAGCCTCACCGAAGACCTGGTGGAAGACCTGAGCCTGGAGGCCACCGCCCAGGGCCGGTGGAACGGCAGGAACCTCAGCTGGACCGGGACCCTGAACCGCCTGGCCGCCCAGTTCAACGCCTTCGAGCTGCACCAGGCCCGGCCCTCCGCCCTGCGCGGTGACGGCGCTGGCGCCGAGGTGGACATCGCCCTGGAAGGGGGCGCCCGGAAGCCTGCCGATGCCGCATCCGCCCAGGCCGCCAGCCTCCGCCTGTCGGGCAGCCTGCCCTTCTCGACCACGGCCCCGCTGGGGCTCCGGGCCCAGGGGACCGCGAACCTGGCCCACCTCAAGACCATCTTCGATCGCGTGATGGAGGTGGACGAGTACAACCTGCTGTCTGAGCTCAGGATCCAGGGGACGAGCCGGCTCGATCTGCTGGCCCACGGCACCTATACCGACCCCGGGCTGGACGGCAAGCTGTCCCTGGAGAAGAGCCAGCTGAACCTGCGGGGCTACCAGGGAGTGGAGGACCTTCAGGCTGAAGTGGTGTTCAAGGACCGCACCGTCTCCCTGCCCGCGGACAAACCCCTCCGGGGCACCCTCGCCCATGGCGATCTCCAGGTTTCCGGGGGCCTCACCTGGCAGCTGGGCGGCCTGGACACCTACGCCCTCAAGGCCTCCCTGGCCAACTTCCAGCTCCGGGACGTGCCAGACGGCCTCGACCTCCAGGGCACCCTGCGCGCCACCCTGGAGGGCAACGAAAGCGGCGGCCTGCTCAAGGGCCGCCTCCGGGCCGACCGCCTGAGCTACCAGACCGAGGTGAAGCTGGCGGACCTCATCCTCCGCAGCGCCCTCAGCGACAGCGGCGGCCTGGTGGGCCTGGATCTGGACGACCCCCTGGATCGCATCCGGCTGGACCTGGACCTGGACCTCCGCAGCCCCTGGAGCTTCGACACCAACCTGCTGAAGCTGGAAGGCCGCACCGAAGGGCCGTTCCAGGTGCTCGGCACCCTGGCCCACCCCATTCCCAAGGGCACCTTGGTCTTCCAGCCCGGCGGCCGCATCACCAACATCTTCCCCGCGGGGGACATGGTGGTGAACCTGGGCTCCCTCGCCTTCTCCGAATCCCGCCCCCTGGACCCGGTCATCAACCTCCAGGGCAGCGTCACCTCCATTCCGGGCTACACGGTGAACCTGGATATCCACGGCACCCTCAGCAACCTGACGATCATGCCCAGCTCCACGCCGAGCTTGCGCCAGGACGAGATCGTGGCCATCCTCATCAACCCCGGCAATGTGGCCAGCGTCGGCACCGCCAGCGCCTCCTCCGGCGCCACCCAGGGCGCCATCACCTCAGGCATCGCCGGGGCGGGATCCGGCCTCATCTCCACCCTGGCCTTCGCGCCCCTGCAGGAGCAGCTGCGCCGGACCCTAGGGCTGGACCGGGTGAATGTGGCGGTGCGCACCACGAGCCTGGGCACCACCGAAACCGAGGTCACCCTGGGCAAGAGCATCAGCCTGCTGGGCCAGCGCAGCGCCTTCGTGGTGTCCCACAAGAAGAGCGGCGAGCTGAGCATCACCTCCGGCCAGGTGGAATGGCGCTTCGGCGGCCTCATCCTCCAGCTGGGCGCCAGCAAGGGCGGCAGCTCTGGGCTCAACCCCTCCGGGGAGATCCGGCATTCGTGGAGCCCCAAATAGCCCCCGGGCGGTAGGCTGGGTGGGTGGAGATGTGCATGATCACCGTGAAGTGCTTCGCCCGCTACCGCGCCCTGCTGGGCTTCAGTGAACTGGAACGGCCCGTGGCCCCCACCCTGGGGGACCTGCTGGCGGATCCGTGTTTCGCAGACCTGCCCAAGGACGCCCTGCTGGCCGTGAACCAGAGCTTCGCCGACCGGAGCACATCGCTGGCCGATGGCGATGAGGTGGCCCTCATGCCGCCGGTGTCGGGCGGCTGATCAGCCCTCGCGCCGGATCTCCAGCACTTCGCCGCCGCTGAGGCGGAGCAGCTCCTGGAAGGCGGGTTCGCGCCGCAGGCGGTCTTCCGGGCGGTCCGACTGGGTTTCCGGCGGGCCGTCATCGAAGTGGACATCCAGGGCCTTCAGGCCCGGAAGCACCGTCGCCAGCGCCGCCAGCACGTGGGGGTTGGCCTTCTCCCGCTCCAGGTCCTGGAGGGTCTGCCGCACGTTGCCGGGAAAGCGGAGCCGCAGGACCGGTGGCTCCCAGCTCAGGTCCGTGGCCATCTGGGGGGCGGAGCCCAGGGCGCGCAGGCCCGGAACCCCCCGAAGGGCCTCGCTGCACGCCAGGCGCAGCTGGGGTGGGGCGGGCGGGCCTGGCGGCAGGGGTGCGTGGGTGCGCGGCGAGGCCTGGGGCTGCGTGGTAGCTGGAGAGGTGACCGGCGTGGGCCTGCGAGGCCCCTCAGGCGCCGGCGCGGCCTGGGGGGCCCTGGAAGGGACCGGCGGTGGCCCGGCTGGCGGGCCTGAGGGCCGGGCCGGACCACCCGATACGAGCGCGTCCAGGGGCGCCAGATGAGGCAGCTGCGAAGCTGTCACCAGCGCCAGCTCCACCACCACGCGGGGCAG
The DNA here is from genome assembly GCA_036504495.1 of Geothrix sp. Taxonomy (GTDB): domain Bacteria; phylum Acidobacteriota; class Holophagae; order Holophagales; family Holophagaceae; genus Geothrix. The sequence goes on along the minus strand of DASXVC010000014.1, from coordinate 36,900 downwards.
GCTGCTATCCCGCAGGTCCCGCTCCCGGCTCAGCAGGAGCTGGAGCATCCGGGCCCAGCGCAATAACTCTTGGGGCCCGCGGGCGGCGCGGGCCTCCTGTTCCAGCCGGTCGCGGAAGGCCAGCACCAGCTCGCGCCAGAAGGTGGCCCAGTCCGCACCCTGCTCCGTCAGCTCGCGGCAGGCCTCCATCAGGGCCGCCGTGTCGCCGATGGCCAGGGAGGACATCACGCCCTGCACCAGGTGGGCGCTGACGATGCCCAGCTGCTCGCGGACGGCCTCCTCCCGCACCACTCCATCCCCGGCGGCGATGACGCGGTCGAGGATGGTCAGTGCATCGCGCATGGAGCCCTGCCCCGCCTCGGCCACCAGCCGGAGGCTGCCCGCCTCGACTTCCACACCTTCTTGTTCGCAGACGTGCTTGAGGCGGCCTTCGATGAGCCCCACAGGGATCAGGCGGAACGGATAGATCTGGACACGGCTCTTGATGGTGTCCGGCACGTCCTGCAGCTCGGTGGTGGCCAGCACGAAGATGGCGTGGGGCGGCGGCTCCTCGATGACCTTCAGCAGGGCATTGAAGGCCTCAGTGCTGAGCATGTGCACTTCGTCGATGATGTAGACCCGGTACCGGCAGAAGGCGGGCCGCGTCTGCACCTGCTCCCGGAGGGCCCGGGCGTCGGCCACCGAGGCCCGGCTGGCGGCGTCGATCTCGACGATGTCCAGGCTGCTGTCCGGCTGCTCGGCGGCCCGGCAGGGATCGCAGACGCCGCAGGGCGTGGCCGTGGGCCCTTCGGCACAGTTCAGGGCCCGGGCCAGGATGCGCGCCGTGCTGGTCTTGCCCGTGCCCCGCACGCCTGCGAAGAGGTAGGCCTGGTGGATGTGCCCGCTCTCCTTCGCCCGTTTCAGGGCGTTGGCCAGGGCCTTCACACTGCCTTCCTGTCCCACGAGGTCGGACAGCAGGCGCGGGCGGTACGTGAGGGCAAGGGTGGTCATGGGAGATCCAGTCTCCCACAAGGACCATACGACCGTCAGGGGCTATAAGCGCGCCTGATAACCCCATAGGGCGTTTCAACGGCACAGGCCCATCGATTCTCGTTAGGATGGCTTGATCCCGAAAGGAAACGACGATGCTTGAGGGATCGCGATCTGAGCACAGCGCCTGCGGGGTGGGCTTCATTGCCAGCCGGACGGGCGAGATCTGCCACGAGATCCTCCAGGACGCCCTCCACGCCCTGAAATGCGTCGAGCACCGGGGCGGATGCGCCGCAGACCAGGTCAGCAGCGACGGCGCCGGCGTCATGGCCGACATCCCCTTCGAAATGTTCGGCTACCGGCGCGGCGATGTCGCCGTGGCGAACCTCTTCATGCCCCAGGACCCGGACCGCCTCCGGCGCTCCCTGGAGATTTTCGAAGCCACCTTCGCCTTCTTCGACCTGGACGTGCTGGCCTACCGTGAGGTTCCGGTGGATGTCTCGGTGCTGGGCGAGGAAGCGCGGCGGTCGATGCCGACCATGCGGCAGGCCATCCTGCGCCGTCCTCTCCAATGCCGGACCGATGCCTCCTTCGACAAGCTGCTCTACAACGCCAAGCAGGTGCTCCGCACCAAGCTGGTGGAACAGGGCATCCAGAGCGAGTTCTTCTTCGCGTCACTGTCCGCGCGGACCATCGTCTACAAGGCCCTCACCCGGGCCGCGGACCTGGACCGTTTCTACCTGGATCTCCGCGACCCGCGCTTCGTCACGCGGTTCGCCCTGATCCACCGGCGCTTCAGCACGAACACCCGCACCTCCTGGGACAAGGCCCAGCCCTTCCGCCTCATCGGGCACAACGGCGAGATCAACACCATCGCCGGCAACCGCTCCCGGGCCATCTCGCGGGAGATGTCCATCGGGCTCAAGGCCGACCAGCTGGTGACCCATGGTTCCATCAGCGATTCCGGCAGCCTGAACGAGATCGCGGAGGCCCTGCTCTACCGCAGCAGCATCCCCCACATGGAGGACATCCTCGCCATCATGATGCCCCCGGCGGAGGCCCAGAACGCATTCTACACCTTCTGGAGCCGCGCCATGGAGCCCTGGGACGGCCCGGCCTTCCTGGTCTACTCCGACGGGAGCACCGTGGGTGCCCGGCTCGATCGCAACGGCTTCCGCCCCGCCCGCTGGGCCATCACGGACAACCGCTTCTACCTCGCCTCCGAGGCGGGATCGTTCCCCCTGGACGAGGCCACCGTGCGCCGCAAGGGCATCCTCTACGCGGGCACCGGCGTCAAGGTAGACCTGGTCACGGGCCGGGTGCACTTCCGCGATCCCAGCCATTCGCGGGAACACCGCGATGCCAGCTTCGACCCCCGGACCACGCCCATCGGGTTCCTTCCCGAAACCGAGGCGGGAGGCCCGGTCAGCGTCTTCAAGAAGACCCTCTTCACCTGCTCCCGCGAGGAGCTGGAGAAGGTCCTCTACCCCATGGCCGCCACGGGCAAGGAGGCCATCGGGTCCATGGGCGACACCGCCCGGCCCAACGTCTTCTCATCCGAGCCCCGCCCCTTCTTCGACTACTTCTACCAGCACTTCGCCCAGGTCACGAACCCGCCCCTGGACTACCTCCGCGAAGGCAACATCACCGACCTGCGCGTGTTCCTCGGACGGGCGCCGAACATCTTCTTCCCCAAGGATCTGGTGCCCCTCAGCGAGGCCCTGGAGCTGCCCCGGCCCATCCTGGACCTCGGACAGATGCGGTACCTCGAAAGCATGCAGAGCCTGCGGCATTCCGAATCCCACATCATCCCCCGGACCTTTCCCATGCACTTCCGGCGCGAGGATGGCGAGGCGGGCTTCCATGCCGCCGTCGAGCGCCTGGCCAGCGACGTGCGGGAGGCCGTCGAGCGCGGCACCAGCGTCATCATCCTCAGCGACCGGGAAGCAAGCGTGGAGCGGCCGCCCATCCCCAGCCTCATCGCCCTGCGCGCCGTGGTGCACACCCTCAACGAATCGGGCCTGCGCCTGAACGCCTCCATCGTCGTGCACACGGGCGAGGCGCGCACCTCGCACCACCTGGCGGCCCTCATCAGCTTCGGCGCCTCGGCGGTCTGCCCCTACCTGGCCCTGGAGATCGCCCGCCAGGACGAGCACCCCAGCCTCGGCAGCCTGAGCCCGGATCAGCGCGAGCGGAACTTCGTCAGCGCGCTGGAATCCGGCCTCCTGAAGATCATGGCGAAGTGCGGCATCTCCGTGGTGCAGAGCTACATGAGCGCCAAGCTCTTCACAGCCGTGGGCCTGGGGCCCGAGCTGATGGAGATCTTCTTCCCTGGCCACGCCAGCCCCCTGGGCGGCATCGGCTACGAGGAGCTGGCGGGCGATGTGCTGCGGAAGACGGGCCTCGCGGCCCAGGCCGGTTTCATGGACCGCCTGCTGCACACCCACCAGTTCCGCGAATCGCCCCGGCCCGGCGAGGGCGAGCGGCACGGGCTCACCTCCGCCCGGGCCCGCCTGCTCCACCAGCTGGTGGACCTGGATCCGGACACACCCGAGGCCCGCGGCCTCTACCAGGAATACCTCACCTCCCTGAAGGTCGACGAACCCATCAATCCCCGCCACCTGCTGGCCTTCCGGACGGCCGCGGAACCCCTGCCCCAGGACCGCGTGGAGGCCGTGCCCGCCATCCTGCACCGCTTCGGCGCCGGGGCCATGTCCTTCGGGGCCGTCAGCGCCGAAAGCCAGCGCGACCTCATCCTCGCCATGGAGGCGGTGGGGGGCCGCAGCAACAGCGGCGAAGGCGGCGAGAACCCCTTCTACTGGACCGATGGGATCACCGCCTCCACCAAGCAGGTGGCCTCGGCGCGCTTCGGCGTCACGGCGGAATACCTGATCTCCGGCGAGGAAATCCAGATCAAGGTGGCCCAGGGCGCCAAGCCCGGCGAAGGCGGCCAGCTCATGCGCGTGAAGGTGGACGCCACCATCGCAAAGGCGCGGTTCTCCCTGCCGGATGTGGACCTGATCTCCCCGCCACCCCTGCATGACATCTACAGCATCGAGGACCTCAAGGAGCTGATCCACGAACTCCGCCAGGTGCATCCCGCGGCCAAGATCAGCGTGAAGCTGGTGTCGGGCACGGGCATCGGCACCATCGCCGTGGGCGTCGCCAAGGCCGGAGCCGACATCCTCTACGTGGCCGGGGGCGACGGCGGCACGGGCGCGGCCACGCTGGGCTCCATGAAACACGCGGGCCTGCCCTGGGAGTTCGGCCTGGTCGAAGCCCATCAGGCGCTGCGCGAGAACCAGCTGCGCGACCAGGTGGAGCTGCGCGTGGACGGCGGCCTGCTCACGGGCAAGGACCTGGTGACGGCGGCCATCCTGGGCGCCGATGGCTTCGAGTTCGGCAAGCTCCTCCTCGTGGCCGAGGGCTGTGTCATGGCCAGGATCTGCGAAAAGAACACCTGCCCGGCAGGCATCGCGACCCACGACCCGAAGTTCAAGGCCCGCTACTCCGGCAAGCCCGAGGCCATCCAGCGCATGCTCGTCCACCTGTCCGAGGACGTGCGCCGCCACCTGGCCTCCCTGGGTGTGGCCTCCCTGGCGGAGCTCCAGGACCGGGTGGATCTGCTCCAGGTGGCGCCGGATCACGCGACCTTCGTACGGGACCGCAAGCTGGATCTCGGGGCCTTCCTGGAACCCCGCGCCCCCCGGGCGGATTCGGGTCCCTCCGCCTTCAACCAGGATGGCGTGGCCCCCTTGAACCAGCGGGTCCTGGAGGATGCGCAGTCTTTCCTGGAGGACGGAGGCATCCATCACCGCGCCTACGCCATCACCACCGGCGACCGGGGCATCCTGGCGACCCTGGCCGGGGCCATCGCCCGCCAAGTGCGTGAACGGCGCCTGCGGGGCGAGGATCCGGCCGTGCGCGGCACGCTGCGGCTGGAGTTCACCGGCAGCGCGGGCCAGGGTTTCGGCGCCTTCCTCACTGAAGGCCTGGACGTCCGGCTCCAGGGCGAAGCCAACGATTCCGTCTGCAAGTCCATGTCCGGGGGGCGGACCGTCCTCCTGCCCCATCCCAGGGCCACCTTCGTCGCGGAAGCCAGCGCCATCCTGGGCAACGGGGCCCTGTATGGGGCCACCGGCGGTACGCTGCTGGTGCGCGGATTGGCCGGGGACCGCTTTGCCGTGCGGAACAGCGGCGCCTCGGCGGTGGTCGAAGGCGCGGGCCATCACGCCTGCGAATACATGACCCGCGGCGCCGTGGCCATCCTCGGCTCCGTCCTCACCAATGCCGGGGCCGGCATGACCGGCGGGTGCCTGTTCCTGCGACGCGAGCACACAGGCCAGGTGAACCGCGACTACCTCGCCGCCATCCCCTGGCGGGCCGAGGAGGAATCCCTGTTCCGCGGGCTGCTCGAAGCCCATGCGGCCGAAACGGGAAGCCGCACGGCCACCACCCTGCTCGAAGACTGGCCCGGAACCCTGGCGGCCTTCACCCCCTTCGTCCCTGTGGCCGTGGCACGGCAGGTGGCCCAAGCCGGGTGATGCCAAGCAGTGCCATTACCCCACCCGATACCATCACCCCACCCGATCGAACAGGCCCGGCTGACGGATGGGCGGTGGCCGGTGGACCTCAGGTTTATCGGGCCGTTCCCGGGGATGGCGGCGGGTCGGAAACACCTCCCTGAAGGCCTGCCGGATGCCTTCGGCGTAGACGGGATCCAGCACCTTCAGCCAGCCATGATCCGCCAGCACCTTGTAGAAGGGGTCTTGCTTCAGCAGGCGGAGCCCCCCCACCCAGGCCCCTGAGGCGCCACTGGCCCGGGCCCTGCGGGCGAAGGCCTGCGCGTCATGCACGGCCATGAGGGGCGCCACCGCCACCGACACCCCGATGCCCGCGGCGGCCAGGCGTTCCGCCGCCGCCCAGCGGCTGGGAATGGCCGGGGCATGGGGCTCCACGGCCTGGCGCACGGTGTCGTCATCCGTGGGGATGGACAGCCCCACGGTCAGCCGCGGCCCGAAGGCCCGCAGCAAGTCCAGGTCCTGGAGGATCAGGGGCGAGCGGGTGTGGACGATGACCTCCGTGGTGGGGCAGAGCAGCAGCACCTCCAGACAGCGGCGGCTCAGGCGGTACTGGCGCTCCAGGGGCTGGTAGGGGTCCGTGGCGGAGGCCATGAAGACCCGCTCGCCATGGAGGCGGTGCCGCTGGGACCAGAGCAGTTCCGGGGCGTTCAGCTTGGGCGCCACCCAGTTGCCCCAGTCCTCGGGCTTGTGGAGGGCATTCGGGTACTCGCGGACGTAGCAGTAGCGGCACCCGTGGCCGCAGCCTCGGTAGGGGCTGAGGGCGAAGCCGAAGCCGTAGCGCTCGTCCTTCTGGGGCCGCAGGATGGACCGGGCTTCTTCGGGCTCCACCAGCAGATCCTGGAAGAGCAGTGGCGGATCCGTAGGCAGGGGCAGCGGGGTCATGCCCTAAGTTTTCGCTTTTTATTCGTCAAGTCAAGGGGTGCTTGGCGTTTTGGCGATCACGTTGATCCGGCCGTTTGTTTCCAGGATGGCCACCCGGACGTCAGCCACATCGGAAACCCCCGCCTGCCGCACCGCCGCCATCAGCTCATGCCGGGTGATCCGCTCAGAGGCCAGCATGGCCTCGTCCAGCAGCCCGTTGTGCACCAGGATCTGGGGCCTGCCCTCCAGGAGGATCTCGGCCCGCTTGCTGCGCCAGGTCAGCCAGGACATCAAACCGTTCACAGCCAGCAGTGTGCCCACGAGGATGAAGCCCGCCGTCACGGTGTTGTCCCCGGCGTTCATGCTGTTCTGCACCGCGTTGCTCAACACCAGCAGCAGCACCAGGTCGAAGGGCGCCAGCTGGCCCACCTGGCGTTTTCCCGTGAGGCGCAGCGTCACCAGCAGGAAGCCGTAGACCAGCAGCGCCCGCAGCGCGAATTCCCACCAGGGCTGGGCGAGCTTCCACATGGAGGCCCCCACCGGCAGGGAACCTTCAAGCAAGGCCGCAATGGGCATGACCCCTCCAGGCAAAGAGAGCGGCGCCCACCGGGCACCGCTCCCGCTGAAGACTGAGATTAGCCTTACTGGATCTCGACCGTGAATGCGGCCGTTCCCAGCTCGGCGCCATCCGCCGCCAGGACCTTCACGGTCCAGCTGCCGCCGTCGCCCGCGCGGAAGGTGCGGTAGGCGTTGGTGCGGTAGGGGGAACGGGGCACCTTCAGTTCCTGCTTCGAAGTGCGGTCGCCCATGCTGAACACCACCGTGACCGAGCTGTCGGCGGCGCCGGTCACCTTGGCCCAGGCGTAGATCTTCGTCCCGGCGGCCACCTTGAAGGCGGCGGATTCGCCCTGGATTTCCATCTTCTCCACGCCCGTGCCGACCTTGACCTCGGCGCCAGCCTTGGTTTCGGCCTTGGCCTCCGCCTTCGCTGCGGGCTTGGCTTCAGCCTTGGGTGCCGGGGCCTGGGCAAAGAGCGCCGCTGAGGCAAGGAAAGAGAGGAGGAGGCTGGTGCGCATGGCGGGCTCCTGAAAAGGTGGCCCCATTCTGCGCCGGATGTGGGCAAATGTCACCCTGTCCATCCTTAATAAACAGGCCCTAGCCAGCCCAGGTTTCCAGGCCCTCGAGGATGTCGCGCACGCCCGGTCCAAAGCGGGCATTGCTCAGCCAGTCCACCCCGGCGGGCAGACCCTCCAAGGCGGCGTTCACACGGGCCCGATGGCCCAGCTCCGGCCTCGGAATCGCCCGTTCGGCCCGTTCATGGCGCACGGCCGCGGGAGCGCTGAGCGTGGGGACCCAGTGCTTCAGGCGGGCGTACACGCCCTCCCAGGCCTCCAGATCCGCGGGCTTGCCAAAGGCTCCGCCGATGAAGCTGCGGAGCTGCATGAAGCCCTCTGGGGCGCTTTGCGGGTCCATCCAGGACGGCACGAGGGAGCCCAGGTAGCCATCCCCCTCGGGCGGGTGGATGAGGAAGCCGAAGCTGTCCTTCAGGGCCGGCAGCGGGGTGTGGCGGCTGTGCCAGAGATCCACGGAGGTGTAGGGGATGGCAGCCAGGGCGTCGGCACTTTGCGAGGCGACAGGGCCCAGCAGCGCGGCGGCTTCATAGGCGGGCAGCGCCAGCACCACGCGATCGGCTTCGCGGACCTCGCCGCCGCCGCTCACGCGCCAGCGGCCGCCGGGCAGGGCTTCCAGCCGTTCGGCCCGCAGGCCCGTCCGCACCGTGGACAGCTTCGCCACCAGGCGCAAGGGCAGCTGACCCATGCCGCCCTCGGGCACCACCATGTGGCTCACGCCACCCTTGCGGATGCCGTTCACCAGGCTGCCGGTGGCTTCCCACTGGCGCAGCTTGGGGATGGCATCCACGGACAGGACCTCCGCGGGCGCCGCCAGCACGCCGGCCACCATGGCCGGCAGCAGTTCCGTGGCCACGCCCTTGCCGAGGCGCCGCGCGATGAAGGCAGACAGCCCTTCTTCCGGTTCCGCGCCCCGCACGGGGATGAAGGGCTCCGCCATCATCCGCAGCTTGGCGCCCAGGGTCATGAGGGGCGAGAGCATCAGCCCCGGAGGCGAGGCGGGCACGGGGACCAGGCGCCCGCCCTTCCCCACCCAGCGGGCGCCCGTGCCCGGCGATTTGAAGGGCAGGTCGATGGCGCTGAAGAGGCGATCCACCACCGTGCCCTTCTGCCAGAGCACACCCTGGGGACCGGTTTCGAAATGGCCACCCTCCCAGGGCAGGGTCTTCATCCAGCCACCCACGCTGGAAGCGGCCTCCCACACTTCAACGGGTTCGCCACGCCGCTCCAGATGCCAGGCCGCTGCCAGGCCCGTCACGCCGCCACCGAGGATCAGAGTGCTCATGGGAGGATCTCCAGAACGCGCCGGGTGAGGCAGCGGATGTAGGCGGGATCGGTGCCCGGGGCGGCCACACGGCGGTAGGTGCGGATGCCCGCCTGGTCGGCCACGTGCCGGTACTCGATGTCCAGTTCGTGCAGGGTCTCGATGTGCTCGCTCACGAAGCTCATGGGCACCACGACCACATCCTTGCCGCCCATGGATTCCAGCACGGACTTCAGGGGCGGCTCCAGCCAGCGCACGGGGCCCGTGCGGCTCTGGTAGGCCTGGAGGTAGCCACCCGGGATCTCGCCGATCCGGGCGATCAGCGCCTCGCGCGTGGCGTGGATCTCCTTCTCGTAGGGATCTCCCGCCTCGATCTGGCGCACGGGCAGGCTGTGGGCGCTGAAGATCACCGTGGCGCCGGGAAGCTCCTTCAGCGCGGCGCGGAGCGGCATCTCCAGTGCGTCGAGGTAGTCGGGGTCCGTGGCGTAGTGGTCCACGCCGGGCAGGATCTCCATGCCCGCCTTGGCGGCCTCCACGGCCAGCTCCCGCAGGCTTGAGCCGGTGGTGGCGCGGCAGTCGTGGGGGTAGAGGGTCACCGGCACCAGCTTGCGGATGCCGTCCCGCTTCAGGGCCTTCAGCAGCCCTTCGGCCCGGGGCGCGGCATAGCGGAAGCAGAGCTTCACCGGTTCATTGCGGCCGGCGGCCCGCAGGGCCGACCTCAGCGCCGAGGCCTGGAAGGCGCTCTCCCGCAGCAGCGGGGATCCGCCGCCGATCTGCGCGTAGCGCCCCTTCGCGCCCGGGGCGCGCAGCTTCGCGATGAGCTTGGAAAAGGGGCCCTGGAGCCATGCTGGGCCTGGGAGACGGATCAGGTCCCGGTCCCCGAACAAGGCCGCCAGGAAAGGCTCCACCTGGTCCAGGTTCACCGGACCACCCAGATTCAGGAGCAGGATCGCTGTGTCTCGCATCGCCTTCCACCTTACGCGAGACTTGCCGGAACTTTCGTCACGGAACCCTGGACAGGACATGGGGACGGAACAGCCGGCATCCCATAGACTGTCCTGACACTGGAGTCCGCCGTGCCCCTGTCCGCCTTTTCCGCCCTGCCCGACGACGCCCGCCTGTGGCTGGTGGCCTTCGACCGGCCCGTGGACCCCTCCGTCCTCGCGCCCGAGATCGAGGCCCTCCTGGGCCGGTGGCGCCACAAGGGCATCCAGTACCAGGGGACCTGGGCCCTCCTGGAGGGCCGCATCCTGGCCATCGCCGAACCCACCCTGGCGACCCAGCCCTCGGGCTGCGCCATCGACGGCATGCTGCGTGGCGTCCGGCAGATCTCCGAGCGGCTCGGCCTGGGCCTGCAGGATGCCCAGGACGTGATCACTCGGCTGCCCGAGGGCGTCCGCGTCTTCGCGCGCACCGACCTGGAAGCGCGCATCGCCGATGGCACGCTGGGCGCCGGCACCGTGGTGCTGGACCTGGCCCTCCTCACCCTGGGAGACCTCCGCCAGGGGCGCTTCGAGCGCCCCCTGTCTGCCACCTGGATCGGGCGGAAGTACCTTCGGACCGCACCCCTGGCTTGAAGCTGCGGGGCTTTGCCCCGCAATACGAAAACGAGGCGGCAGAGCCGCCTCGTTTTCGTATGAATGGAATGAGGTTAGAAGATCGATTCACCCGGCTTGCGGCGCCAGGCTTCGGAGCGCTTCTGCCCTTCGACCTTGGGCTTGGCATCCTTGGCGGCGGCCAGGGTCTGCAGCAGCGAGCCGCCCATCTGGGAGGCCACACTCTTGGCCAGCGCGGGAGCCGCAGGCATCAGGGGCGCACTCACGGGCCCGGAGGCGGCGCTTTCGGAGGAGGCCGCCTTGGTGGTGATCTCCTTCAGGCGCTTCTCGTACCAGACTTTCCGCTTGGGATCGATGACCCGGATGTTTCCGGCCTTCTCCCCCTTCTTGAGAACCTTGGGCTTGGGCTTCTCGCGGTCTTCACGCAACACGGAATCAGGTTTTGCAGCTTCTTCCAGGATCTTCGCCAGGTTTCCAAGGCCACGCAGGGTCATCATGTGCGGTCAGCACTCCTCAAGGGGCCACGGGCCACCGTTCATAAGCCTACCGGCAATGCCTTGGCTTACATAGTGATTTTAGGCACGAGCTTCGCATTTTCCGCCGTGGAGAGGGTCGCGGCACCTGGGACACTGATGGGTATGGGAACCTCCGCCACTGCATTGAAGGCCCGGCTGGACGGCCTCTGCGTCCGGTACGACACGGCCGGGGCCCTGCTGAAGGACCCCCTCTCCGTGCCGCTGGCCTATGAAGGGCCTTTCGACCGGGAGGTGGCTGCCTTTGTGGCGGCCCACCTAGCCTACGGTCGGGTGGATCCCATGATCCGGGCCGTGGCGGGCGCTTTGGCGCCTCTCGGAGCCCATCCCGCCGCCTGGCTTCGGGAACGCACCGAGGCCGGCATCCGGCAGGAGCTGACCCGGGCCCTGGAAGGCTGGGTCTGGCGGTTCCACACAGCCAGCGACCTGGTGGCGTGGCTGCTGGCCTGGAAGCGGCTGGACGGCGAAAGTGGCAGCGGGCTCGAACCCCATCTGCTACCCGGGCCCGACGGACACGCCGATGCCGCGCTCTCCCGCCTGGTCCAGCGCCTCCGGAAGGAGCTCCCGGCCACCTACGGCTCCCGCTTTTCCCTGCCCGACCCGCTGGAAGGGGCCGCCTGCAAGCGCTGGCGCATGTTCCTGCGCTGGATGGCGCGGCCGGCCTGGCCGGACCTGGGCCTCTGGACCCGCTACCCCGTGGATCAGCTCATCATCCCCCTCGACACCCATGTGGCCCGCGTGTCGCGCTTCATCGGCCTCAGCCGCCGCGCCACACCAGACGGCAAGATGGCCCACGAGATCACCGCCTCCCTGCGCCGCCTGGATCCTGTCGACCCCCTCCGCTACGACTTCGCCCTCAGCCACCTGGGCATCCTGGGGGATTGCCCCGGCGTGCGGAAACGCAGCACCTGCGCGGAGTGTCCTTTGTACTCCGTGTGCCGTGCGGGCTCGGAATCCGCTGCGCGGATTCCGAGATAGGAAAAGAAAAGCAGATTTGCGTACGGCGGTACCGACCCGTGAGCGCAAGCCGCAGGCGCCGCGCGAACGGATGGTAAGTCCGGCCCTTTTTCGCCAAAGGCGCAAAAGGGCCGGGCTTACCACGGCACTCGGGGGAGCGACTTAGGGCTGCTTCTTCCGATCTGACCCGGTTCGTCGCACCCCGATGCATGGGGCCCGGCTTGCCATCAGGGTAGCTTCTGAGGGGGGGGTCACGCCAGCGAAAGGGTCCTTCGCAGAGGGGCGCGGGCCCTCAAAGTGAGGATTTTTATGGACTTTTTTAATTGCTGGAAAAATCCGGTGGGCGGCCCTTGACACCCCTACATGTTGGGGCCATCCTTTTCTCCCGGCACAACCCCTTGAGGTTTCCCACAAAGTCCCCTTCCAGCAAGGGAGAGCTTCGTGCGCCCTTTCGGGTCCCATCCGGCCTTTTGAACGCCCCTCACCACCCCCCCTGCCCAGGACAACCCAATGAAGATCGCCCGCCACTTTACGAAGGCAGGTCACGACCCCCTGGAAGGTTTCCACTTCGTCCCCAGGACGAGCCGGATTTCCAAGCTCGACGGCACCGTGGTCTTCGAGGCCAAGGACGTGATGGTGCCGGAGACCTGGTCCCAGGTGGCCGTGGACATCCTGGCCCAGAAGTACTTCCGCCGGAAGGGCATCGACGCCCAGAACAGCGGAGAGAAGGACGCGCGCCAGGTCTTCCACCGCCTGGCGGGGTGCTGGCGCCACTGGGGCGAGACCCACGGCTACTTTGAATCGGCGGAGGACGGCCAGGCCTTCTACGACGAGCTGACCTACATGCTGGCGGGCCAGATGTGCGCGCCCAATTCCCCGCAGTGGTTCAACACCGGCCTGCACTTCGCCTACGGCATCTCCGGCCCGGCCCAGGGGCACAGCTACGTGGACCCGGCCACCGGCGGGATGATGAAGTCCACCTCCGCCTACGAGCGCCCGCAGCCCCATGCCTGCTTCATCCAGAGCGTGGCCGACGACCTCGTGAACGAGGGCGGCATCATGGACCTGTGGACCCGCGAGGCCCGCATCTTCAAGTACGGCTCCGGCACGGGCACCAACTTCTCCAAGGTGCGCGGCTCCGAGGAACCCCTGTCCGGCGGCGGCCGCAGCTCGGGCCTCATGAGCTTCCTGGCCGTGGGCGACCGCGCCGCGGGCGCCATCAAGAGCGGCGGCACCACGCGCCGCGCCGCCAAGATGGTCTGCCTCGACCTCGACCACCCCGACATCGAGGCCTTCATTGACTGGAAGGTGACCGAGGAGCGCAAGGTGGCCATGATGGCCGCGGGCAGCACCATGCTGCGCCGCCACTGGGACGCCATCTGCCTGTCCGTGGAGGGCTCCACCACCAAGGACGCCGATCCCAAGACCAATGAGGCCCTGCGCAAGGCCCTGGCCCGCGCCAAGCGCGAAGGCGTGCCCGCGGCGTTCCTCACGCAGTGCCTGGGCCGTCTGGCCGAGGGTGATTTCGCCCGGGATCTCGCGGGCTATGACACCTCCTGGGACGGCGAGGGCTACCTCACCGTGGGCGGCATGAACTCCAACAACTCCGTGCGCGTGCCCGATGCCTTCATGCGCGCCCTGGAGATGGATGGGGATTGGGAACTGAAGCGCCGCATCGACGGCAAGACCAGCAAGAAGCTCCGCGCCAAGGATCTGTGGGAGAAGGTGAACCGCGCCGCCTGGGCCTGCGCCGATCCCGGCATCCAGTTCAACACCACCATCAACGACTGGCACACCTGCCCCGAGGACGGGCCCATCAACGCGAGCAACCCCTGCTCCGAGTACATGTTCCTGGATGACACCGCCTGCAACCTGGCGTCGCTGAACCTGTGCACCTTCCTCACCGGCGACGGCGGCTTCGACCTGGCGGGCTACCGCCACGCCATCCGCCTCTGGACCGTGGTGCTCGAGATCAGTGTGCTCATGGCACAGTTCCCCAGCGAATCCATCGCGAAGCTCAGCTACGACTTCCGCACCCTGGGCCTCGGCTACGCCAACCTGGGCGCCATGCTCATGCGCATGGGCATCCCCTACGACAGCGCCGAAGGCACCCAGTGGTGCGCCACCCTCACGGCCATCCTCACGGGCGATGCCTACGCCGCCAGCGCCGAGATGGCCCGCGAGCTGGGGCCCTTCCCGGGCTACCAGAAGAATGCCGCGCACATGCTGCGGGTCATCCGCAACCACCGCCGCGCCGCCTACAACGCCCCGCCCTCCGAATACGAGCAGCTCTCCATCCGGCCCCAGGGCCTCACCGGCACCGGGGTGCCCAAGCGCATCGTGGATGCCGCCCGCGAAAGCTGGGACACGGCCCTCACCTACGGCGAGCAGTGGGGCTACCGCAACGCCCAGGTGACGGTGCTGGCGCCCACGGGCACCATCGGCCTGCTCATGGACTGCGACACCACGGGCGTCGAACCCGACTTCGCCCTGGTGAAGTTCAAGAAGCTGGCCGGCGGCGGCTACTTCAAGCTGGTGAACAGCGCCATCCCCGAGGCCCTGGCCCGCCTGGGCTACGCCCCCGCGCAGATCCAGGAGATCGAGCGCCACGTGGTGGGCTGGCTGCAGATCACCGACGAGACCCCCGGCATCACCCGCACCATGCTGAAGGGCGCGGGCTGGGCCGAGGAGGAGATCGCCGCCGTGGAGCAGAAGCTCCCCACGGCCTTCGATCCCGCCTACGCCATCGACGTGGAGCGCCTGAAGGGCACCTTCAGCCCCGAGCAGGTCGAGACCTTCCTGCTGGCCCTGAGCGGCACCATGACCGTGGAAGGCGCGCCCTACCTCAAGGACGAGCACATGGCCATCTTCGACTGCGCCAACCGCTGCGGCCGCACCGGCCGGCGCTACATCGCCCCCCAGGGCCACCTGCGCATGATGGGCGCGGCCCAGCCCTTCCTCAGCGGCGCCATCAGCAAGACCATCAACCTGCCCGCGGAAGCCACCGTGAATGAGATCGGCGGCATCTACGAGGCCAGCTGGCAGCTCATGCTCAAGGCCGTGGCGCTCTACCGCGACGGCTCCAAGATGAGCCAGGCCATGGCCACCAGCCTGGACCTGCTGGACGGCGTGGACACCCTCTTGGACGACCAGGCCACCGCCGCGGAAAAGACCCCCGTGCTGGCCCAGGCTCTCACCCAGCAGCTGGTGCGCACCTACCGCCGCCGCCTGCCCAACCGCCGCGGCGGCTACACCCAGGCCGCCACCATCGGCGGCACCAAGCTCTACCTCCGCACCGGCGAATACGAGGACGGCAGCCTCGGCGAGATCTTCCTCGACATCCACAAGGAGGGCGCCGCCTTCCGCGCCGTGCTCAACTGCTTCGCCATCGCGGTGAGCATGGGCCTCCAGCACGGCGTGCCCCTGGAGGAGTTCTGCGATGCCTTCCTCTTCACCCGCTTCGAGCCCAACGGCATGGTGGCCGGCAGCGACACCATCAAGCTGAGCACCAGCCTCATCGACTTCGTGTTCCGCGAACTGGCCATCAGCTACCTGGGCCGCTACGACCTGGCCCATGTGGAGCCCGAACAGCTCATGAACGCCACCACGGGCCTGCGTCCCAACAGCCAGGCCCCCGGCGTGAACCTGCCGAGCCTGCCCACGGGCACGCCCCTGCCCTTCCCCGAGACCGCCGCGGGTGCCTCCGCGCCGGCCCCCCAGGCCGCGCCCCAGCTGGTGGCCGTCAGCGCCCGCCCCGCCGCCTCCCTGTCCGGCGCCACCGTGTCCGCCGCCCAGGCCGCCCGTGAAAAGGGCTACACCGGCGATCCCTGCCCCGAATGCGGCCACCTCACCCTCGTCCGCAACGGCGCCTGCATGAAGTGCCAGACCTGCGGGGCCACCACGGGGTGCAGCTAGATAAGGAGCGCCTTATTCACCACCAAGACACCAAGACCACCAAGGAAAACCAGCCTTAACGACGAGCGGGGGATACCCCGCTCTTTTTTTTGGAGCCGCCGTGGCCAGATCACCACCAATAAAAAAGGTGCCTTCGGTTGCAGCCGAAAACACCCAGAGATTTCCCGCTCACGCTTGTTCATTGCACGAAGGGGATCTATTTGACATGGTCGCTCGCCACGCCCGTCTGTGCAATTCCTCAAAGTTCATGCCATGGCGAGATGACCATTTGGATTACTCAACAATGAAAACCTACCTCATCACTTACGACTTGTACCGACCCGGGCAGCAATACACAGGACTAACCGATGCCATCAAAGGCAGCGGAACCTGGGCACATATTCAACAATCCGTCTGGGTTATCAAGTCCAACCTGAATGCAGTTTCGATTCGAGATATTCTCTCAGCGTATCTGGATCAAAACGACAAGCTGTTCGTTTGCGAACTCGGCAATGAGGCTGCATGGTTCGGTTTACCCCTCGAGATCTCGAATTGGCTACAGGGCAAACTCGTGGCCTGATTCCGAATTTCTAGCAATGAACGGAGGGTGGGAGCGATCCCGCCCTCTGTTTTTACCTGTGTTCATCCGTGGCTGATTCCATGCGGAGAGGCCGCCCCAACCAAAAAACCGTACGTAAGCGGAGGGTAGCGGAAGTGCGGAGGAGAGCAGAGAAGAACACAGTAGTTTTTTGCTTTTCTCCGCTTTCCTCAGCGACTCAGCTCTCCTCCGCTTATTGATACCTTTTTCAACCCAGCAAACCCAGTTCCCGTCCGGAACAACGGCCCAGTTTCATCCGTGTGAATCCGTGTTCATCCGTGTTCATCCGTGGCTGATCCTTCTTTCTCCGTCCGGGGGTGTCTCCGTGCCCGACCTCCTCGTTCCCGCGACCCCAACCCTAGCCCAAACGCCCAATTCGCTTAGATTCTTCCGTTAGGTGTCTCAACAAGCGCACCGGTTTGCTCGTGCCGCCCTTGGCGTTCAGCTCGCCGCCCACCACGATCGAAGGGAGAAGCCTCATGACCACCAGCACCATCCGACTTCACCGCGTCATTCGTGCGACACCCGAGCGGGTCTATCGGGCCTTCCTCGATGCCGACGCAATGGCCAAGTGGCTTCCGCCGAACGGCTTCACGGGCAAGGTGCACCATCTGGAAGCCCGGGTCGGCGGCACCTACAAGATGTCATTCACGAACTTCACCACCGGCCACAGCCATTCATTCGGCGGAACGTATCTGGAGCTGGTGCCCCATGAACGCATCCGGCACACGGACATCTTCGACGACCCGAACCTGCCGGGGGAGATGCAGACGACCATAGCCCTGAAGCAGGTTTCCTGCGGAACCGAGCTGGCCATCGTGCAAGAGGGGATCCCCGCCGTCATCCCCCCCGAAGCCTGCTACCTCGGCTGGCAGGAATCGCTCACGCTGCTCGCCCAGCTTGTCGAGGCCGAGATCCGGGAGTGATACTCCTTATCGGGGAGACTCAGCCAGAAAGATCGAACCGCGAATGACGCGAATCGCCCTGCGACCGTGCGAAGGAAACGGTGGCTGCGCTCCAGCGGATCGGCGCGAACCATATCGCCAACCTGCCGCCGGACCCATTCGTGTTTACCCGTGGCTGATCCCTCTTTCCCGTCGGAAGATGTCTCCATGCCCGACGTTCTCGATCCCGCCTCCCTGGACCTGGCCTCCGACCCGGAGCTGGGGCCGCTGCTGACGGCCTGCCCGGATATCGCGCCGCTGCGCTTCCGGGATGGCGAGCTGCTGGTGGTGGAGGGGGAGTCCTCCCAGGATCTCTTCATCGTGCGCCGGGGCAGCCTGGTGGTGGAGAAGGCCATGCCCGAGGGCGGGACGCGGCCCCTGGCCCACATCGAGTGCAGCGTGGAGGCGCCCGCCATCATCGGCGAGATGGCCTACTTCGGGGCCCAGCAGCGCACGGCCACCGTGCGCGCCGTGGGCAGCTGCCAGGCCCTGCACCTGAAGCCGGCCCACCTGGACGCCATCATGGCGGGCTTTCCCGGCCTCACGCGCATCCTCTGCCGCCAGTTCACCTCGCGCCTGAAGGAGGCCAATGAGGAACTGCAAGACCTGCGCGCCCGCTTCGATCTGGCCGCCCAACGGCGCATGGTCCAGGCCGGTGAAACCATCTTCCGGGCCGGAGAACCCGCCGACGCGGTGTTCCAGCTGGCCATGGGCACGGTGCGCCTGGAGGACGCAGCAGGGTCGCGCCTCCTCCGCGCCGAGGATCTCCCCAGCGGCTTCCTGGGCCTGGAGGCCTACCTGCGGCGCAGGCCGCAGGCCGCCACGGCCACGGCCGAGGCAGCCTGCTTCCTGGCGGTCATCGGCGCGGACCACCGCACAGCCTTCCTCCGCAACCATCCGGAGCTGGTGCTGAAGGTGTTCGGAAACTAGCGCTTGCCGGAACCCTTGCGCTCACCGCGCTCGCGATCCTCGTGCTTCTCCTGGCCCTTGTGCTTGCCGTTGTCATGGTGCTTCGGCTTCCGCTCCACGCGGCGACCGTCCCGGCGGGGCGCCGGGGCCGGGGCGGGCTTCTTGGAAAGGCCCAGGGGATCGGGCAGGTTCAGGGGGTTGGGGATCTGGGCCAGGAGCAGGGAACTTCCGAACATCAAGGCAACCAAAGTGCGCGTCGTGCGAGTCACGGGTCCTCCAGGGACAGCGTGCGGGGGATGGTGTTCCACCGCACCGGAGACTCATGTTACCCCGCTCCGCGAAGGGGGTTGTTCTCAGGCCTCACACGAAGGTCACGGCATGGACCGGCGGCAGGTGCTCGGCGAGGGTGAGCCAGTCGTCGCCGCTGTTCTCGCTGATCCAGACGGACCCGGTGGTGGAGCCGAAGGCCAGGCGCTCGCCGCTGGCGTCTAGGTCCAGTGCGTGGCGGTAGACCAGGTCGTAGGCCCAGGACTGGGGCAGGCCCTTGTGCAGCGTCTCGAAGGTGCGGCCGCCATCGCGGGTGCGATTCACCACCACGCGGCCCTCCACGGGGATGCGGCGCTCGTCCTTGATGGCGGGCACGAACCACGCGGTATCCGGATCCTTCGGATGCACCACCACGGGGAAGCCGAAAACCGAAGGCTTCACGTCTGTGATCTCGGTCCAGCTCATGGCGTCGTCGGTGCTGCGGAAGATGCCGTTGTGGTGCTGGATCCACCACACATGGGGCGCGGCAGGGCACTGCACCATGCGGTGGGGATCCTGCGATTCCGGCGCCTCCACCAGCTCCGGCGGCGCGTAGTCGGCCCGCATGCCCTTGGTGTGGGCGGTCCAGGTCTTGCCGCAATCCCTGGTGTGCCACACGCCACCGCTGGAAATCGCCACCACCACGCGATTGCCATCCCGGGGGTCCACGCAGATGGAGTGGATGCCGGGGACATCGGCGCCGCCGCCGGCCCATTTGCGACGCTCCGGCATGTTCCAGAGCGATTCCACCATGTTCCAGGTGGCGCCCAGGTCCTCGCTCCAGAAGAGGCCGCCCGGCAGGGTGCCCGCCCAGAGCAGGCCCGGCTGGGACGCGAGTCCCGGCACCAGACTCCAGAAGCGGATGAGGCGCCAGGGGATCTCACGGCCCAGGAAGTCCTTCTCCACGTGGCCCTCGGGCGGCGCGGGATAGGCGGGCACGCCGATCTCCTCCCAGGTGGCGCCGCGGTCCTTCGAGCGGTGCAGCTTGGCGCCGAAGTGGCCGTGGTCCAGGGCCGCGTACCAGGCGCCGTCGCGGGGATCCTGCATGACGAGGGACACGTTATCGCCCAGGAAGGACACGCCTTCCAGGGTCCAGGCCCCCTTCCCCTGGCGGCGGGCGGAGAAGAGCCCCTTGCGGGTGGATACGAGCAGCTGGTCCATCTCAGCCTCCAGACAGGGCCTGCATGACGAAGATCTCGCCGGTTTCGGACACGGGGTCGCTGAGCCCCGGGCGGTCCGCGATGGGCACGCCATCCACATAGATCGCCATGTGGAACCGCAGGGCGCCGTGCTCGTCCAGCACGTAGCCCCGGAGCTTCGGGTACAGCGCGAAGGCCTCCTCCAGGCCCTCCCGCACTGTGGCGCCCGCTACCGCGCAGGGCGGGCAGGCCACGTGGCGCTGGAGGTTGCGGGTGAAGGTGACGCGGGGCATAGGCGTCCAAAAGATCCCGCCACTGTCGGCCCAGGCGGCCTTGCTGTCAAGACAGGGGTCGCCCCGGCCCCGGGCCCTAGTCGAACCGGTCGGAATCCTCCCACCGTTCCCTGTGCTCAAGGGCTTTTTTCTTCTGCGCGCTGAGTTCCGCCTGGGTCTCGGCGAACTCCTCGTCCTCCAGCCGCGTGGGATCCGGCAGGGGGTGTCCATCCAGATCGTTCATGGGCGCGGCCCGGCGCTCCACCCCGATGATCCGGCTCCACATCTGACGCCGTTCGAGCGGTTCGACCATGGTCCACCTCCGGCTCAAGCCAAGAATAGGTTCTGGAAACGGTCACGCCATTGTCAAAAAAAACGCAGGGGGCGAACCCCCTGCGTTATCAGGCCCCAAGGGGCGTCCTGCTAGATCAGGCCCAGCTGCTTCACAGCCTGGCGCTCCTCATCGAGCTCCTTGGCGGTGGCGTCCATCTTGGCGCGGCTGAAGTCATTGATGGCGAGGTTCTTCACGATCTCCACCTGGCCGTTCTTCACGGTGACGGGGAAGCCGTAGACCAGGCCCTCGGGCACGCCGTAGCTGCCGTCGGACACGAAGGCCATGCTGGTCCAGTCACCCTCGGGGGTGCCGAGCGCCCAGCTCTTCATGTGGTCGATGGCGGCGTTGGCGGCGCTGGCGGCGCTGCTGAGGCCGCGGGCCTCGATGATGGCCGCGCCGCGCTTGGCCACGGTGGGGATGTAGGTGGTCTCGTACCAGGCGTGGTCATTGACCAGCTCGTGGGCGTTCTTGCCATCCACTGTGGCGTGGTAGAGGTCGGGGAACTGCGTGACGCTGTGGTTGCCCCAGATGGTCATCTGCTTGATGGCGGTGACGGGCTTGCCCGTCTTCTCCGCCAGCTGGGAGATGGCGCGGTTGTGGTCCAGGCGCACCATGGCGTGGAACTGCGTGGGCTTGAGCTTGGGCGCGTTGGACAGCGCGATGAAGGCGTTCGTGTTGGCGGGGTTGCCCACCACCAGCACCTTTACGTTGCGGCTGGCCACTTCGCTGAGGGCGTTGCCCTGGGGCTTGAAGATGCCGCCGTTGGCGTTGAGCAGGTCAGCGCGCTCCATGCCGGCCTTGCGCGGCAGGGCGCCCACCAGCAGCGCATAGTCGGCATCCTTGAAGGCCACCATGGGATCGTCGGAGGTGACCACACCCGCCAGCAGCGGGAAGGCACAGTCCTTCAGCTCCATCACGACGCCGTTCAGCGCCTTCAGGGCCGGGGTGATCTCCAGCAGCTGGAGGATCACGGGCTGGTCGTTGCCGAGCATCGCGCCGCTGGCGATGCGGAAGAGCAGACTGTATCCGATCTGGCCGGCAGCGCCGGTGACGGCTACGCGAACGGGGGGCTTCATGATGGATCCTCCTGGGAGATGGCCCATTCTATACCGCAGGCCCGCACAGAAAACCGGCAGGTCGGGAATCCGTGACGCAGATCCCCGGGTCCCAACATCCATCTGGAGACTTCCGAAGCAACCCCGCAGAATAGGAAACTTCCGAGGCCCCTCCGCCGATAGGATGGATGCCAGCATGGCCATGCCGCCCCTCCTCCGAAGCCTCCGGGCCCTCCTGCTCACGGGCCTCACCCTGGGCCTTTCAGGCGCGGGCGTTCCCCAGTCCGGACGCATGGTCTTCCGGAGCTACGGACCCTCTGAAGGCCTGGAGCACACCAGCCTCACCACCCTGACCCAGGACGCCGCGGGCTTCCTGTGGGTGGGGACCGAAGGCGGCGCCTACCGGTTCGATGGAACGGGCTTCCGCCTCTGGAGCCTGCCAGAGGGTCTGCCTTCCGCCTGGGTCCGCGCCTTCAGCCCCTGCCCGGACGGCAGCCTCTGGATCGGCACCCGCGCGGGCCTCTGCCGTTGGCGGGAGGGACGCATACAGCCCCTGGAGGCCGGTGACCCCCTGGCCTCTGCCCAGATCCACCAGATCCTCCAGGACCCCCAGGGCCAGGTCTGGGTCGCGGCAGAGTCGGGCCTCTTCCGCAGCACCGGCGGCCCCTTCACCCCGGTCCAGGGCTGGCCGGGCGGCCCCGCCTATTCGCTGGCCTGGGATGGCGGGAGCCTCCTGGTGGGCGGGTCCTCGGCCCTCCACCACCTCCACGCCACAGGCCAGTGGCGCACCTGGACGACCCGGGAAGGCGTGCCCGCGGAATCCGTGAAAGCCCTGCTGATGACCCGCTCCGGAACGCTCTGGGTGCGGACCCCCAGCCACCTTCGTCTGCTGGCGCCCCGGGCCTCCCGCCTCACCCTGCCCGCCAAGGGCCTCCCACCCCTGGGCGTGAGCTTCTACGAGGAGACCCTCAGCGCGGACGGCGATGGCGGTGTGTTCGTCCCCACGGCCAAAGGCCTGCTCCACTTCACAGACCCGGCCACCTGGCGGCTCCTGGACGAAACCCGGGGCCTGCCCTCGGGCTGGGCCAACCAGGCCCTCGTGGACCGCACGGGCAACCTCTGGGTGGCCAGTCTGGGGCTGCACCGGCTCCAGGGCACCGGAGCCTGGGAGAACATCACGCATCTGGACGGCCTCCCGGCGGACAACGTCTGGGGCCTGCTCCGGGACCGGTCCGGCGTGCTCTGGATCGGCACCAGCAACGGCCTCGCGCGCATGGCGGCCAAGGGCCCCACGGCCTTTCCCCCCGCCGCGGGCCTGGTCCTCTACACCTTGAAGGAGGGGCCGGATGGCTCCATCTGGGGCGCCGGGGAACAGCCCTTCCTCGTCCGCATCAGCCCGGACCGGTCCCGCATGACGCGCATCCCGCTGCCACCGGCCAAGGGCCTGGCGGTGCCCGTGGCCCTGACCTTCGACCGGAGCGGCGACCTGTGGGTGGGCACCTCCCACGACGGTTTGTGGCGGTTGTCGGACCCCACTGGACGCGCCGTGTTCCAACGGACGGAGAATCCCGGCACCCCGGCACTGGAGGCCATCGCGGCCCTGCACGAAGACCCCCAGGGCCGCCTCTGGGCTGCCACGGGCACCGGCCTGGCCCGCCTGGACCAGGGCCAATGGCAACGCTGGGGACGGGAGATCGGCCTCCGGCCAGCGCCCCTCGCGGCCCTGGCGCCCCTTCCCGATGGCACGGCCTGGGTGGCCTACCGGGAACCCATGGGCCTCACCCATGTGGATCTGCGGGGGCCTGCGCCCCGGGTGATCGACCACTGGGCCCGCCGGAACGGCCTCGCCAGCGATTCGGTGTACAGCCTCGCGGTGGATCCCACCGGCCGCCTGTGGGTGGGCGGCCCCCGTGGTGTTCAATGCACAGATGGCGCCAGCCACCGGCTCTTCCGGCGCGAGGACGGCCTCACCAGTACCGACTGCAATCCCTTCTCCACCTGGGTGGATCCGGATGGGGGCATCTGGTTCGGATCCACCGCGGGCCTCCTCCATCACCACCCCGTACCCGGCAACCGGCCCCCCGTCCTCCCGGAAACCCTTTTCGTCTCCTTCCGGCTGGGCTCGCGCCAGTGGGACCGGCCCATCGCGGGTTTGATGAACCTGGGCGCGGTCCCTTACGCGGATCGCACCCTGGCGGCCCACTTCACCTCCCTGACCTTTGAGCACGAAGGGCGGTACCGCTTCCAGGCCCGGCTGGCCGGTCTTGACGAGGATTGGGTGGATCTCCCGACCCGGGACCTCCGCTACCCCGCCCTGCCCCCGGGACCCTACCGCCTGGATGTCCGCGCCGTGCTCGAAGAGGGTGGCGCGGGGCCCATCGCCTCCGTGGGGTTCCGGGTGCTTTCCCCGTGGTGGCGGCGCTGGTGGATCTGGCCCGTGTGGGGCGGCCTCGCCGCCTGCACAGGAGTGGTCTACCTCCGCTGGCGGGTCCGCCTGCTGCGGCGGCGGAATGAGGAACTGAGGACCCTGGTCTACCAGCGCACCGAGGCGCTGGAACTGAGCAACCTCGCCCTGGCCACCATCTCCACCACGGATCCCCTCATGGGCCTCCGCAACCGGCGCTACCTCGAAGAGGAGCTTCCCCCCGTCCTGGCCCTGGTCCTGCGCGGCCAGCGCGACCACCAGGGCGCGGACCTTCCCGCCGAGGCCTGCCTGGTCTTCGCCATGATCGACCTGGACCACTTCAAGCGCGTGAACGACACCTGGAGCCATGCCGCGGGGGACCTGGTCCTGAAGCAGGTGGCCGGCATCCTGAAGCGGGAGGCGCGTGAATCGGACTTCCTCATCCGGTGGGGCGGCGAGGAGATCCTCTTCGTGGGCCACACCGCGGACCTGGATGGCGCGGCCACGGTGGTGGCCCGCCTCCACCAGGCCGTGCGGGAACATTCCTTCGATCTGGGGCTGCCGGATCCCGTGGAGATCACCTGTTCCATCGGCTTCTCCCTCTTCCCCTTCCAGTCAGACCACCTGGAATCGGGGTCCTGGGAGGACCAGGTGCGAGTGGCCGATCGCTGCCTCTACGCCGCCAAGCGCTCGGGCCGGGATGGATGGGTGGGCGTCGCCGGCAAGACCGGTCTTCCGGCGGGCCTGACCCACCGCTTCGACCAGGGCCCGGCCCTCTGCGTCCTGGCCAATGCGGTGGAGCTGCGCAGCAGCCCCCGCGACGGGGACCTGACCTGGCATTGAGGGCAGCCGAGCCTCTCGACTCATCCAGGAAAAGCCCTCCACAAAGGACACGAATACGCCCTACGGGCGCAAGACAGGCCACGAATGAATTCGAGTCGGATGGGTAAACGGGGCCTCTCGTTCAGGCGCCTCGTCCCACCTTCGTGCCAATCCAGCCTTTCCTTCGTGCCCTTCGTGGAGGCCTCTTCTTTCCTCGGGCCGGGATCATCTAAAGCTTGGCCTCCAGGTCCTTCACCACCTGTTCGCCGCCCAGCTGGCGCATCTGGCCCAGGATCCAGGCCTGGCGGCCCCGGATGTAGTCGCTGGGGGCGTTCGCGCGGAACTTGCGGGGGTTGGGCAGCACCGCGGCCAGCAGCGCGGATTCGCCCGGGGTGAGCCGCTTGGCGGGCTTGCCGAAGTAGGTGCGGGCCGCGGCCTCGGCGCCGTAGACGCCATCGCCGAATTCCACAATGTTGAGGTAGACCTCCAGGATCCGCCGCTTCGACCAGCCCACCTCGATCATCAGCGTGAACCAGGTCTCCGTCCCCTTCCGCAGCCAGGAGCGGCTGTTCCAGAGGAAGAGGTTCTTGGCCGTCTGCTGGGACACAGTGGAAGCTCCGCGCTTCCTGCGGCTGTGCTCGTTGTGCTGGATGGCCTTTTCGATGGCCTGCCAGTCGAAGCCGAAGTGATCCGTGAAGTTCTGATCCTCCGCGGCGATCACCGCCGCGCCCAGGCTCGGCGAGATCTCCTCCAGAGGAACCCAGGTGTGGTGCGAGGTGTAGCGCTTATCGCTGGACCAGGATTCCACGCGGCGCTGCACCATGAGGGCCGACACCGGGACGGGCACGAAGCGGAAGACCAGCACCAGCGCGAGACTTAGCCCCAGGAACAGGCCCACCGCCCAGCTCAGGACCACCAGAATGCGTCCACCCCATCCCCGTTTCTTCGCCATCGAGTCCGTTCCCATCGAAAACACCAGTCTGCCAGCCTCCGCGCCGATGCAGAGGCATCGGCCTCAGGGACCCGGAATCCGGGGCCTGCCAGACCGCCGGAGCACCGCAGGCATGTCCCTTGTCCAAGACCAACGAAAATACCCGCGCCTGAGCACCACCGACCGGCAGTACGGCGTCCGGTTCCATGCCAAGGGGGTGGACATCCTCGACAGCCGCCTGGCGAACCTCAGCGCCGGTGGCTGCGGGTTGGAAGTCCAGGTGGGGCGTGTCCAGCACCTGGACGTGGGGGATGCCATCGACTCGCTCTACCTCGACCACCCGGATCTGCCCCTGGTGCCCCTCGGGGCGGTCATCCTGCGGATGCTCGGAAAGGTGCCCGGCAAGACCACGGGGTACGTCCTCATGGGGGTCGAATTCCAGGACATGACGCCCTTCGTGACGGGACTCATCGCGGATCATGTGGCCGCCCAGCTGGCGCGGCAATGAGCGTGGCCCCCTCCATGAACCAGTCTTCCTTCGAGGTCTTCCTGGACCGGCTCGATCCCACCTGGAGGGCTGGTCAGCTGGCCTTCTTCCGCACCGTCGCCGAGGCGGGACCTGAGGCCGTGGCGGAACTGAAGGACCGCGTCCAACGGGTCTCCTGTTCCCCCGGCCTGCGGCAGCTCACCCTGGAATTCAGCTTCTACCACCCCTGGCCCGAATGGCTCCCGGTGCTGGACCGCGTGCTGCGCCAGGAGAAGGACCTTGTCCTCTTCAAGACCGGTGTCCGCGCCCTGGGCCGGATGGGGATCCCCGCGGCCACGGCTTCCCTGCGCGCCCTGTCCCAGAGCCGGGCCGAGCCGGACTTCCGTGAGGCCGCGGACCAAGTGCTTCAGGAAACCGACCCCGCCGGGGCCTTCCAGCACCACCTCGCCCGCCTCCTGCAGGGGAGCGCCCAGCCCGCGGACGCCAATGAGGGCGCCCGGCAGCTCGCGAAGCTGCTGAGCCCGGACGGCCTGGAGCCCCTCCAGGCCGCCGTCCGCCACCCCGATCCCCTGGTGGCCCGCCACGCCCTCCGCCTCGTGGGCCAGATCCCCACCGCGGAAGCCGCGGCGTTCCTCCTTGATTTCCTCAAGGACACCCACCAGGAAGCCCTGGAGGACCGTGAGATCCGCGCCCTGCTCACGGCCTTCCGCGCCTTGCCGCGGCCGGAGGTGCAGGAGCAGGTCCTCCAGGCCCTCATCCACCGCTGGGAGGCCCGCCAGCCCGAAGTCGCGGCGGATTTCGCCTCGGGACAATCAGAGCGGATCCAGGCGGCGATGGCGACTCTCCGGGAGTCCGCCCCGTCGCTTCTCGACACCTTCCTGCTTGATACGCTGCTGGCCGCCTCGGATGAAAAGGCCGTCCTCCTGACCCGCCAGCTGGGACAGGCCGGGGATCTGGCGCAGCATCGCGGGCGGGGCCTGGAATTCGCCCTGGACACCGCGGCCCAGGGTCTGGCGGACCTGGCGAGCCGCGGCCTCCTGGATGCCGAGAGCCTGCTGGCGGCCATGGCCGAATGCCTGCGGCAGAACACAGGCAAGGCGGGCGTGGCCGCCGCCCTCACCCGGCTGGTCCCGCCCTCGGCCCAGGACCTGCTCGACCTCCTGCTGGATCAGGCCGAAGGCTCCCATCGCAGCGCCGTGGTGGAAGGCCTGGGCGAGCGCCGGGACCCCGCTTTCCGCACGGCCCTGCTGAAGGCGCTGCGCGATCCCATCGCGGACATCACCCAGCGTGCGCTCTGGCACCTGGGGCAGCTGCCGGAGCCCGAGGGGATGGCGCGAGCCCACTTGGCCGAGGCCGGCCCGGAGGAGGCCGAGGTGTGGCTGCGCTTCATCGCCATGCACCGCCTGGCCGCGCTGGTTCCGGACCTGCTGGCCCTGGTGGCCTCCGACCCCCGGGAATCCCTCCTGCTGGCGGCCCTGGAAACCCTGGGCGCCGTGGGCTCCCCGGAGGCCGTGGATCCCCTCCTGAACCTGCTCCACTCCGGCCAGCCCCCGCGCATCCAGACCGCCCTGGCCGAGGCCCTGCGGGACCTGGGGAATCCGGATGGAGCCCTCGCCCTCTGCGCCAAGGCCGCTGAACTGAAGGCCCCCGAATTGCAGACCGTGGCCGTGGAAGCGCTCGCGCGGGCCCACGACACCGTCGATCGGCCCCTCTCCCGGCGGGCCCTGGGAGCCCTCGCCACCACGGTCCGGGGCGGGTGGAACAGCCGGAACCCCTGGCCCCTCCGCCGCCGCATCGCGGACGCCCTGGTGGCCCTCCAGCTGGAGGCCCCCTCCTCGTGGGCCGACCTCTCCGGGCTCATCCAGAAGACCCTCAGCGAACGCCGCCAGCCCGGCGAGGTCGCCCCGGAGGACCTGGCCCACATCCAGTCCTGCGCCCGGGTTCTCGCCCAGAGGGCCCAGGCCTAGGCTCGACAGGCCCCCGTGAGGCAGGGCATCCTCCCAGCGGAGGACCGCATGAGCGAACAACTGACGGGATCGGAACTGGTGGCCCTGGTGCAGCGGGTGTTCCAGCCCCGGGCTGGCGAAACGGCCCTGGCCATCCTGGTGGACCTGCCGGACGCGAAGGTGCCCGACGACGCCAACTGGGCCGCCCGCCGCGACATCGCGGCCGCCTGGGCCGCGGAGCTGAACGCCCACCGCGCCGGGCTGGGCCTGGAGACGCATCTGGTGGTGTATCCCAACGTCCACACCAACAACGGCGACCTGCCGGAGCGCGCCTGGCTCCACGCGGGCGGCCCCATGCCTGCCACGGATTCGCTGGATCCCGCGGCCTCCGTGAGCTTTGCGGACCTCTACGCCAGCCACCCCATCCTCATCGCGCTCACGAAGTTCTCGGCCACCGCGCCCCTCAAGCTGGCCGCGAAGACGCACCCCATCCGCGCCGCCACCATGCCGGGCTTCCGCGAGGACATGATCCCCGCCCTGCGCCTGGACTACACCGAAGTGAACCGCCGCGTGGAGCTCCTGAAGGACCTGCTGGACCGGGCCGAGGGCGCGGCCTTCCGCTTCGATACGCCTTCGGGTGCCTGTGAGCTGCACGTGGACCTGCGCCACCGCACGGGCCACGCCTCCGGCGGCCTGCTCCCCGCGCCCGGCGTGGCGGGCAACCTGCCCTCAGGCGAAGCCTACATCGTGCCCTACGAGGGTGAGCTGCCGGGCGATCCCAGCCGCACGGCGGGCATCATGCCCGTGCAGTTCGGCGCCGAAGTGGTGCGCTACCGCATCGAGGGCAACAAGGCGCTGGAGGTCGTCAGCGAAGGCCCCAAGTCCCGCGAGGAGGCCGCCCTGCTGGCCGGAGAACCTGCCTACGGCAACCTGGCCGAGCTGGGCCTGGGCGTGCTCTCAGCCTTCGGCGTGAAACCCATCGGCGAGATCCTCCTGGACGAGAAGCTGGGCCTCCACCTCGCCTTCGGCCGCAGCGACCACTTCGGCGGCCAGGTCGGCCCCAAGGACTTCAGCGGCCCCGAAGCCGTCATCCACATCGACCGCGTCTACGTCCCCGAAACCCAGCCCGACGTGAAGGTGGTGAGCGTGGATCTTCAAATGGCCGGAGGAGCCACCGTTCCGCTCATGCGGGATGGGGCCTACACGGTCGGGTTCTGATTCCAGCGGACCTTCAATCTCGAAGCAAGAAACTGATTCACCACCAAGACACCAAGGCACCAAGAACTGCAAAAGCATTTCTTTTCGCTTTTCTTGGTGTCTTGGTGGTGATCTTTGTTTTTTGTATCCGCCTCAGCCTCGGCCCTCGGCCGGGGGCGCTAGGGCGCAGCGGCGGCACAGGCAGACCACGTTGCGGAGTTCCTCTGGAACCAGGGCCAGCGAAGCCGGGTTGAAGGCGACGGCCGTGCACCAGCAGGGCATGTCCGTGCGGCCACAGGCGGAAGGTACACACCCGTTCGGCCCACCGCAGAGCGGGCAGGTCTGTTTCTGGGCATCCGTCAGGCGCTGATGGTCGAGGGGCATGGGAAACCTGAGGGGACCGGAGGCCGCGCCATCACGGGCGGAGGGTGGCGATGGTGGCCTGCATGAGCGCGACCACCTTGGGGGCGGACCCGCTGCCTGAAAAGGCCTGGACCTCGCCCGTGCAGACCGTGAGGGACCGGCCCGCGTTCTGGACCCGTCCGATGGCCAGGAAGCGGTCGCCGATGGCGGGCCGCAGCAGGTTGATCTTGAACTCGGCGGTGACCACCTCACAGCCCGGCGCCGCTTTCGTCAGCGCCGCGTACCCGCAGGCGCTGTCGAGAATGCTGGTGATGGCGCCCGCGTGGACATAGCCATGCTGCTGCGACAGCCGCTCCGAGAAGGGCAGCGCGATGTGCACCTCGCCCTCCGACACCAGGACCATCGTGGCTCCAAGAGTGGCCATCAGGCCCTGGGCCTTGAAGCTGGTGGTGATGCGTTCCTGGAGGTCGGTCATCGGCATGGGATCGATCACGAAAAGGCGGAAAGTGGAGAGAGCCATGAAAGGCAATGCAGGCGGGGCCTGAGTTGAGCGCAGGCTAGGCCGATTGTAAGGGTGGATTGCGTTTGGTCCATAGCGACAGGACCAGTCCAACCATGGTCATGACGAGGATTGCCTGGTTGACCAGGGGCCCTGGCGGTGTACCGGTTCTGATGATGGGCAGGAAATGAAGAACGAGGCTTCTACCAAGGTCGTGCAGTAGCAACAGCGCGAACATGAAGGGAACCATGGATCGATAACGAACCAGGACAAGCACGCAGAGCAGACAGATCCAGAACCGAGTGAGCCCTAGAAGCGCCCATAAGGAAACGACTGTCTGTGCGGCAGCAGGGACGTATGTGTCGAGGGGGATACCATCGGCGGAACTTATCACCGAGGGGCCGCCAAAGAGGACCGCCAGGCTCTGGGTGGTCTTCATGAACACCATGGCCCCAAAGAACCACAGCGCCGGTTTCTGGCCGCGAAAGGTGTTGTCTATGTGCCGAGGAAGAATGTTGTCGAGCATGGGGACCTCTTCGAAAAAGGGAACCTGCTTCCAGATCGGCCTGGCGAATGAAGCTCCCCGGACCAGCCCGCACCGAGGCGCTGAGCGGAGCCGAGATAGCGGAATGCTG
This sequence comes from Geothrix sp., assembly GCA_036504495.1. GTDB lineage: Bacteria > Acidobacteriota > Holophagae > Holophagales > Holophagaceae > Geothrix. The sequence continues at coordinate 6,312 of DASXVC010000014.1, read as the reverse complement.
AGAGAGAGCGAGAGGCAATGAAGGCGGGGTTCGAGTTGAGGGGAGCGTTAGGCGCTGCGTGATTTAGAAAGGAGGCCGCCTAGCCACGCGCAAGGCAAAGTGGCGAGGGCAAGTGCGATGGGGTACCACGCAGGCCCAAAATGGTTTTGAATGGCTGTCATAGCCCCAAGAAGACTGAGAATGAAACTGATAATGCCGAGAAGAATGGCGTGGAACATGGGATTACGGTCCGCAAGCCTTCCTGCGATGTAACAACCGATCACCGTAAAGACACATCGATAGGAAAGGGCCAGGAGATTGGGCCAAAAGCTCCAGACCGGCTGGCCCCAGGCTGGAAAGAGCCTGGTTTGCTGGAGCAAATAATCAGTGGAGAGCGAAAGACCGACCACTGTAATCCAACCGATAAGAACCGCCCCAACACTCCTTGGCAAGTTCACGGGACCCTCTAGGTGGTGCGGTGTTCGGATTGACGCCTAACTACCTTTAACCGGTGATGAACAGTGATAAACGGTGATGGCAACCACTTTCCCATCACTGTCCATCACCGGCTTGATTTGTCTTTTTTGGTGCCCTCTCGGTATCAGCTGCGCTGATACGCGAGACATACAGATATCTGGTGGTGAGTTCTTCGAAAACCTTGAAGGTTTCCTACTGGAACACGTGTGGCTTGGCGTCGGGGGTGAGGGGCGAAACGTAGGACTTGCCCTTCATGGTCTTCGCGAATTCTTCTTTGACCGCCTTCACGGCGGCCGGGTCCTGGAGCAGGTCCACCACGGAGGCGGCCAGCACCTTGGCGGCCACCAGCATGCCCTTCATGCCCAGGGGGTGGGCGGCGCAGGAGGTCTGGGCCCAGTGGTGGGCGGCGGTTCCGAGGGGGCGCGTCACCACGCCCAGCTCGGCCAGGGGCACCACGGCGCTCACCTCGCCGATGTCGGACGAGGCCGTTCCGCCGGTGCGGGGGGCGTAGGGCATCACGGTGGTGGAAAGGCCGGCGGGCTCGAAGGCCAGTTCCCGCTGCATGGCCTTCGCGAAGGTCAGGTCCGCGTCATCGAAGGCCGGGGCGCCAATGCGTTCCAGCTCCCGCTGCATCACCTTGCCCAGCGCGTCGTTGGGAACTGGATCCCGCGCCTCGAAGAGGGCCGTCACCTTCGCCTTGGTCTCCGTGGCGGTGGCGGCACCATCGGCGGCCTTGCGGAGCCGGTCGAGCATGCTCTTCACGCCCTCGATGGACGCGTCGCGGACCCAGTACTGGCCCCGGGTGTAGTCCGGGATGATGTTGGCCTGGGCGCCGCCATCCTTCACGACGCGGTGGATGCGGGCCGTGGGCCTCAGGTGCTCACGCATGAGCGCCATCGCGTGGTCGAACAGCACGAGCGCGTCGAGCGAACTCCGGCCGAGCCAGGGCGAGGCAGAGGCATGGGCCGACTTCCCCAGGAATTCCACATCGACGGCGGCGGCGGCCAGCCGGGTGCGGTTCACCACGCGGTTCTGATCGTCCGGGTGCCAGGTGAGCACCGCGTCCGTCTTGGCGAAGACGCCATCGCGCACCATGAAGACCTTCCCGATGAAGACCTCCTCGCCGGGCGTCCCGAAAACCTGGATCGTCCCCGGGAGCTTCTGTTGGATGCGGACGCGGTTCGCTGCGATGGCCCCGGCCACGGAGGCCGTGCCCAGCAGGTTGTGGGCGCAGCCCTGGCCCGGCGTCCCGTCGGCGAGCACATGCTTCTTCGACTCGGCCGCCGCCTGGGACAGCGCCGGGAGCGCGTCGTATTCGGCCAGCACCGCGATGACCGGCTCGCCGCTGCCGGCGGTGGCGATGAAGGCCGTGGGCAGGTCGCCCACACCGCGCTTCACCTGGAAACCCTCCTTCTCCAGGGCATCGGCGAGGGCGGCGGAGGAACGTGTCTCGTTGAGCGCCAGTTCCGGGGTCTCCCAGATCCTGCGGGCCAGCGCCTCGAAACGGGGACGCTCAGTGTCGAGGACCGCATCCGTGGGCTTGGCTGGACCCTCCGCAAAAACCGGGGCGAAGACCGGCGCAAGCAGGAGTGCCACGATCGTTTTGAATCCGAAGCGAAGCATGGATGGCTCCATGGAAAATGGCCAAGGGAAGTAGACGCTAATTGAGGAACTTGATAGCGACAGCAAATGTCTTTCCATGCGAACCCTGTCTGGAGGGGTCGCCGGGCTCCACGTATTTAATCAGAACCGCATCAGCGCCCAACCCACAGGCGGTTGCCTTGATACTCGGAAGCATGGCGTTGAGACCCTTCGCCGGGTTCCCCTCGGCCGTGACCGTGTTCAGAATGGCGATTTCCTCGAATTTCTTGTCCACCGGCGCCTGGGTGAAGATCTTGATATCGCAGTCTTTTGGTTTGGAAGGGTAGTCAGTCTGATTTAGGCGAGTGAAGGTGGTCACAGGCTCGCAGGCCATCCCGAACAGCAAAACAAGAGGCAGAAAGATGGGGGCTTTCATTCCGACTCCTTCCTGTTCTGGATGAATGGCGATGGCACCACTTTCCCATCACCATCCCCCATCAACCAGGAACTTTTTACCGCCTGTCTGGACTCACCGCTTCGGATAAGCCGGCACCGCCGGGAAGGCCGGCGTCGGATTCTCCTTGAGCTGCTTCAGCAGGGTCTCGATGCCCACTTCGAGCTGGCGGTCATGACCTTGCAGGAGGCTGGCAGGATCGTTTTCCACGGTGAGGTCGGGGTCGGCGCCGTGGTTCTCCACCCACCACTTCCCTTCCCGGCCGTAGAAGCCGTTGTTGCTCTGCTCCACGCGGCCGCCATCCAGGGTGAACTGGGTGTTGATGATGCCCACCAGGCCGCCCCAGCTGGGCACGCCCACGATGGGGCCCAGCTTGCGGGCCTTCACGTGCTCGAGGAAGGCCTCGCCGTCGCTGCCGTTCTGCTCGTTGGTGAGGAAGACGTAGCGACCGTCGCTGGCGGTGCCGGGGTAGCGGAAGGCGCCCATGCCGCGCAGCACGTTGAAGCCCACCTGCTTGCGCTCCAGCTTGTCGATCATGAAGAACTCGGTCCAGCCGCCGCCGTTGCCGCGCACATCCACCACGATGCCCTTCTTGTAGCGGAAGGCGCGCCAGTACTTGTCGAACTGGCCGATGTTCTGGTCGCCCATGGCCGTGATGTGCATGTAGCCCAGCTGGCCGTTGGAGGCCTTGTCCACGGCGGCGATGTTGTCGGCCACCCAGCGCTCGTAGCGCAGGTTCCAGTCGCTGGCGACGGGCTCCACCTCGACGGTGCGGGCTCCGTCCATGGTGGGCTTGGCGTTCACGGTGAGCGTCACCTTCTGGCCCTTGATGACCTGGAGGCGCGCTGCGATGGCCTCCGGCGCCTTCAGGGGCTTCCCGTCGATGGCCAGCAGGTACTCGCCCTCCTTCACCTTGGGCGCGGGATCGGCCAGGGGCGCCTTGAGGTCGCGGGCATAGGCCGTGGGGCCGTAGACCTTGGCGAAGCGGTAGAGGCCGTTCTCGGCGCGGAAATCCGCGCCCAGGAGGCCCGGGGTGACGGGGCTCGGCACGGGCCGGGCGGGGCCGAGGTCGCCGCCGCTCACATAGGTGTGGCTCACGTTCAGCTCACCCACCATCTGGCTCAGCAGCCAGTTCAGCTCCTGGCGGGAGTTCAGCTCCGGCAGCCAGGCGCGGAACTTGGCGCCGATGGCGGCCCAGTCGTTGCCGTTCATGTTCGCGTCGTAGAAGAAGTCCCGGTACCAGCGCCAGGTGTCCTCGAAGATCTGCTTCCACTCGGCCCGGGGGTCCGCGGTCATGGTCATGCGGTCAAGGTCGAGCTTCTCCGGCAGGGCTTTTGAGGTGAACACCGCCGAGGCCTCACCCACGTGGAAGTTGGGCCCCTTGCGGAGCAGCAGGCGCTTGCCTTCGGTGTCGAAGGTCCAGTCGCTGATGGCGTCCGTCAGCACCACCTCCTTGTCCTTCTTGGCGGCGCCGTCGTAGAGGTGCAGCTTCCACTTGTCGGCCCCGCGGGGCGCGTAGACCTCCTCCACCACGTTGTCGTCCCAGCCCTCGACCTCGTCCCAACCCACGAGGCCGCGACCGGCCTGGAGGTGGAACAGGTTGCCCGCCTTCACGGGCAGCGGCGCGATGCGGTCCGACAGGCCCGCCACATCAATCCGGAAGGCGGGTGCAGAGGAGAGGGACGAAGCGGACGAGGCCTTCTCATCGGCGGCCTTGAGCTTCACGGCCATGACCTGCACGGGCGAGGACTGGATGTGGTTGTCCTGGCTGGGGTCGAGCTTCGTGTGGAAGTTGCTGTAGCTCAGGAAGTAGAGGGTGCTGCCGTCCAGGTCGAAGCGGGGGTTCACGCAGTCGTAGAAGCCGTCCGTCAGCGCCACTTTCTGCTTCGTGGCGAGGTTGAACAGATAGATGCGGCCGTTGCGGCTGGGTTCCACCACCGAGTAGGCCACCCACTGGGAATCCGGCGCCCAGGCGTAGTCGCTCACTTCCCAGGTGAACTGGTCGTTCTTCAGGTCGTGGAACTCGTCCACCTTGGTGAGCTTCTTCGTGGCCACGTCCATGACATAGATGGCGAAGCTCTTGTCGCCGAAGAGGAGCTTGGCGCCGTCGGGGCTCCACTCCAGGTGGTAGAGGGCCGTCTTCAGGCCCGTGGGGATGCGCTCCGGCGTGCCGCCATCCGCAGACTGCACGTAGAGGTCGTAGTCTCCGCTGGCGTCGCTGTAGTAGGCCACGCGCTTGCCGTCGGGCGACAGGCGCGGAAAGCGCTCGCGCACACCGGGTGTCTGCGTGAGGTTCTTCGCGGGCTTCATGGCGTCCGTGGGCAGGAGGAAGACCTCGCCCCGGGCCTCGAAGACGGCGGTCTGGCCCGTCAGGCTCATGGCCTGGATCCAGTCCTTGGGATTCACGGGCCGCGGCGCGGCCTTCCAGCCGTCGCTGGCGGCGGTGACGGCCACGGGACGCACGGTTCTGGTGGCCAGATCGAGGGCCTGAAGATGGCCACCCTGCACGAAGACCACCGTCCGGCCGTCCGTGCTGGGCTGCTGCACGTCGAAGTCCTTGAGGTCCGTGAGCTGCTCCACGGCCTTGGTGGCGGGATCCACCGCGTACAGGTTCGTGATGCCGTTGCTGCCGCGATCGGATTCGAAGATCACCTTGCCGCCGGCCCAGATGGGCGCACCGTTGCGGCCCACGTAGTCGGTGAGCTTCTCGAAGCGCTGGTGCTTGAGGTCCGCCAGCCACAGGTCCTGGTGCCGGCCGCCCTTGTAGCGCTTCCAGTAGTACTCCACCACGCCCTTGGTGCTGTAGGCCAGGCGCTGGCCATCCGGCGCCAGGGTGCCCTGCACACCGCGCGGCACCGCCACGGCCTCGGGCTCGTGGCCGTCCAGGTCGACGGTGAACAGGCGCTCGATGGGCCGGAAGTCATGGCCTCCGAGGCCCTTGAAGACCACCTTCGCGCTGTCCGGCGTCCAGCCCTGCACCGAGACGAAGCCGGTCCAGGTGAGCCGCTTCGGCGTGCCGCCCTCGGCGGGGATGACATAGGCCTCCGTCGTGCCGTGGTACTGGGCGCTGAAGGCGATCCACTTGCCGTCGGGGCTGAAGCGGGCGGCGGTTTCCAGGCCGGGATGGGTCGTCAGCCGCCGGGCCGGACCGCCCTTGAGGGAACCGAGCCAGAGGTCATCCTCCCAGGTGAACACCACGCGATCACCGCTCACATCCGGCGAATTTACGAAACGGGGGGCACGGTCCTGGGCCACGAGGGCACAGGCAATGAGGAGCACGGCGGAAGCACGGAAGCGCGGCATCAAAGACTCCGGTGAGGGGTGGATCAATATACATCGTTTAGCGATGAATGCGAGACCCGATGCACGCGAAGGCCCCGAATCGCCTTGTGAGGCCCGAAAACTGGTGCTAGTTTGGGGTTCCAACAGGCTTTCCATGTTCCGTTCCGGTTCCGCCAGCAGTCCCGCCGCCATCGCGATGATTCCGTCGCGCAAGGGGGCATAGGCCGGATCCGATCCACGATTCCAAGCCCCCCGCACCGCAAGGTCGGGGGGTTCTTCTTTATGGAGCCCCCATGAGCCCAGACACGGCCCAGCCCCCCCAGGATCTCCTTGAGCGCATCCTCACGGCCCTCGTCTACGACGTGGCCATCGAATCGCCCCTGGAGGCGGCCCCGCGTCTGTCGAGCCGGGTGGGCTGCCCCGTGTGGCTGAAGCGCGAGGACCTCCAGCCGGTGTTCTCCTTCAAGCTCCGGGGCGCCTACAACAAGATCGCCCAGCTCGCCCCGGCGGAGCGGGCCCGGGGTGTCATCGCCGCCTCC
>DASXVC010000013.1:0-5500 GCA_036504495.1 Geothrix sp. | reverse complement strand
GCGCTGCACGCCGGACCACTTCATCCGCCTCTTCCGCGAGGCCACCAGCACCACGCCGCACCAGTACCTCATCGAGCGCCGCCTCCAGCGCGCCGTCACCCTGCTGGCCAACGGCGAGCGCCCCAGCGACGTGGCGAAGATGCTTGGCTTCTACGATGCCAGCGCCTTCACCCGCGCCTTCAAGCGCCGCTTCGGGGTCCCCCCCAGCGAATACGCCCAGGAAGCCTACGAGCGGCAGTTCCCCAAGAAATAGGTCTTTCCCCATCTCAGAAAAAGGGCGCCGGATGGCGCCCTTTTTCTGAGTCGAGAAAAGCGCTACTTGGTTGCTTTCTCGGTCACCGTCTTGGCCTTCTCGGCGCCTTTGGCGGTGCCCTTCTTCGACTTGGCCTTGGCCTTGTCGGTGCCGGTCTTGGCGGCGCCCTCGCCCTTGGCGGTGGCGGCCTTCACCTGATCCCCGGCCACGGGGACCGCGCCAGCCTTGGCATCCACTTTGGCCTTGGCGCCCGAGACCTTCTCGTCGCCCTTGGCCTTGGCCTGATCAGCCTTGGCGTCCGCCTTGGCCTTGGCCTGGTCAGCCTTGGCGTCCGCGACGCCCTTCAGATCGGACTTGGTGGGGACCTGCGCCGACAAGGCCAGCGAAGCGCCCAGGATCAAAGACAGCAGAACCTTCATTGGAACCTCCACTAAGTCATGAAGACTGAGGACTGGGACCTGAGGACGATCCCTTTATGGTTTGCAGACCTTGCAGGCCTTGTAGCCGGCCTTGTCGGCCTCGGCGGCGGAGGCGAAGGAGGTCTTGTTGGCCTCCTTCATCTTCGAGGCGAGCTTGCAGTCGGCGCGGTGGTAGATCTTGGAGTCCTTGTTGGCCACGATGGCGGTGGAAGCCGCCGCAACCTTGGGTGTGGCGGCCTTGGCAGCCGCTGCTGCGGGAGCAGGGGTGGGCGCCGGGGCGGGCTTGGCTGCGGGCGCTGGGACGGGCGCAGGAACGGGTTTGACGGCGGCAGGGGCCGGGGCTGGAACGGCGGGCTTGGCGGCCGGTGCAGCGGCAGCGGGCTTCGCGGCGGCCTTGGCCTCGGTGGCTTTTTTCCCGGCCTCCGCGGCCTTGGCCTTCTTCTCGGCTTTCTTTTCAGCCTTCTTTTCAGCCTTCACTTCGGCGGCGGTCTTGGGGGCCGCAGGCTTGGCTTTGGGTTCCTGGGCCACGGCCACCATGGCGGCAGCCAGAAGAAGGGCAAACAGGGCGCGGTTCATGGTTACTCCTGAAAAGGTGGGAATGAAGGTGGATCAAAACCTTCCCGTCAACGGGGAACGTTGCAGGAAGGGGCGAAACGCGGTGGACGGCGGGCCTTGGAGGCCTGCTCGAAAGCATAGGCCAGCTTCAGGAGGGTGCCCTCCTGCCAGGGGCCGGCCACAAACGACAACCCCACCGGAAGGCCGAAGGCGAACCCTGCGGGCACGGTGATGTGCGGGCAGCCCGCCACGGCAGCGGGGCTGGAGAAGCTGAGGCTGGAGCTGTCGCCGTTGAGGTGGTCGATGAGCCAGGCGGGGCCGCCCGTGGGCGCCACCAGGGCTTGGGCCGCGTGCTTTTCCAGGAGGCCCAGGATGTCGCGCCGGGCCTGGGCACAGGTGTCGAGGGCCTTCCGGTAGGCGGGATCCGTCAGGGGTCCCTTGGCCTGGGCCTGGGCGAGGATTTCCTGGCCGAAGAAGGGCATCTCCCGGGCCTTCTCCCGTTCGTCGAAGGCCATGAGACTCGTGAGATCCGCCACGCTGCCATCCCGGCCGCCCAGGTAGGCGTTGAGGCCCGCCTTGAACTCGTAGAGCAGCACCTCGAATTCGGCGTCGTCGTAGGCGGCGGACTTCAGCTCCACTTCGACCAGCACGGCACCGCGGGCCTTGAGCAGCTCCAGGGCCGGCTGGATGACGGCGTCCACGTGGGCGTGGACGCCCAGGAGGTTCTTCACCACCAGCAACCGCGCACCCTTGAGCCCGTCGGCGGCCAGGAACTGGGTGTAGTCCTTTTCGCGGCGGGCCCCGGAAACCCCGGTGGCCGCGTCCTTCGCATCAGCGCCGGCGAGGGCGTTCAGCAGGAGGGCCGCATCGCGCACGGTGCGCGCCATGGGCCCGGCGGTGTCCTGGGTGGCGGAGATGGGGATGATGCCGCTGCGGCTCACCAGGCCCACGGTGGGTTTCAGGCCCACGAGGCCGTTGGCGTTGGCAGGGCTCACGATGGAACCGTCGGTCTCGGTGCCCACCGCCACGGCGCACAGGCTGGCGGAGGCCGCCGCGCCGGAGCCGGAGCTGGAGCCGCTGGGGCTGCGGTCCAGGGCGTAGGGATTGCGGGTCTGTCCCCCGCGCCCGCTCCAGCCGCTGCTGCTGCGGGTGGAGCGGAAGTTCGCCCACTCGCTGAGGTTGGTCTTGCCAAGGATCACGGCCCCGGCCTCCCGCAGCCGCTGCACCACGAAGGCGTCCTCTTTCGGGGCCGGCGCTTCCGCCAGGGCCGCCGAGCCCGCCGTGGTCTTCATGCGGTCCGCCGTATCGATGTTGTCCTTGATGAGCACGGGGATGCCGTGAAGGGGCCCACGCACCTTACCGGCCTTGCGCTCGGCGTCGAGCGCCTTCGCGATGGCCAGGGCATCAGGGTTCAGCTCGATCACCGCATTCAGCTTCGGCCCCGCCTGATCCAGGGCCTTGATGCGGGCCTGGTACTTCCGCACCAGATCCTGGGAGGTCCAGCGCCCCGCGGCCAGGCCGGCCTGGAGGCCGCCCACCGTGGCTTCCTCCAGCACCAGTCCCTTGGCCGCGGGGGCCGCTTTCAGGTCGCCGCCGACGAGGGCCGCCGCGCCCGTCGCCAACCCCACCCCCAGGAAGGCGCGACGGTCGAGGGCCAGGAGATCATCTTGGTGTGGCATGCGATTCCTTCGAGCGGGTGGATGAATCATACCTCCGGACGGCCCGCCGGTTTCCGGAGCCCATTCACCGATCCTTGGCTGCGCCAGAGACCGGGCGACCCGATGCTGGTCCGCGGAGGCTCCCATGGCCACCTTCCTGCTCTGGCTCATCCTGCTGATCGTCTGCTGGCCGCTGGCGATTCTGGCCTTGATCCTCTACCCGCTGATCTGGCTGCTGCTGCTCCCCTTCCGCCTCCTGGGCTTCGCGGTGGAGGGTGTGTTCGGCCTGGTGAAGGGGTTGTTCCTGCTGCCCGCGCGGATCCTGGGCGGAAGAGGCTGAGCCATACCAGACTGGCGAAATGGCCCCCAAGGGCTGATATTTTCAGCGGACAAGGCCGGCCGGAACCCGTCGGCCACGCAGGGGAGGGCCGCCATGGAACTCTATCTGGACGCCAAAGAGACCGAACTCATGATCGGGCTTCTGGAGCGCTACCTCGAGGAGGTCCGCAGGGAAATCCACCACACCGACCGCGCCGTCTTCAAGGCCGGCCTGAAGGCGGACCAGGACCTGATGCGCGGCATCCTAGGGCGCCTGAAAGCCCCAGCCGCCATGGGAATCTGACGGGGTCTCCTTCTTGTAGAAAGCGCCCACCCTACTTGGGGACGGTTTCCGGCTCGGGTTTTGGGGCGGGCTCGGACTTGGGAGCGGGCTTGGCCGCGGGTTCAGACGTGGGGGCGGCCACCTCTTCCGGCTTGACCGCCTTGGCCGGTTTGGCGGGCTTCGCCTTGACCCCCTTGAGGGTGGCCACCCGCTGCTGGGCCTCGCGGGCCTTCACGCGGGCCTCGGTGGCCTTTTCGGAAGCGGCCTTCGCCTCGGCTTCCGCGACCTTGGCGCGGGCTTCCGAAGCGCGGATCTTGAGCTCCGCCGCGCGGGTCTCCGCCTCCTTGGCCTTGGCCGCAGCGGCCTTGGCCTTGGCCTCGGCCCGAGTCGCCCCCGTCCTGGATTCATCCGCGGCAGCCTTGGCCTTTTTGGCTTCCCGTTCCAGGCGGGCGGCTTCACCTTCCGCCGCCGAGGGACGCGCTTTCCCGGTTTTCGGGGGACCGGCCTGCAAGGCGCCGGTGGCGGCGAGTGAGGTGGCCAGGAGCAGCAGGACCGGCAGACGCATGGAACCCTCGGGGAATGACTCAGGGTTCCCCCACGGGCCCGGCCTGTCAACCGAACCGCCCCCACGGGCCGGTCAAAGCCGTGGGGCCAGGCCTCCTAGATCCAGCGGCGCACGCGCTGCACATAGGCCCGGTAGACCTCCCCGAACTGGGCCCGCAACCGGACCTCTTCGCGGGCGATGACGAGGCGGTCGAGGAGGAGCACCAGCACGGGGACCAGAACCACCACCCACGTGGAATCCAGCAACAGACCGAACCCCGCGAGGGTCATGGCAAGCCCCAGGTAGAGGGGGTTCCGGGAGAAGCGGAAGGGGCCGGAGGTCAGCAGGGCCGAGGCGATCCCATTGGGTTCGTGCGTGGTGCCCATCCGTCTGAAGGTCAGCAGGCCCCACCCGCCCAGGCTCGCGGCGCACACCAGGGCCAGCGCGCTCGCCCCGTACCTGGCCGTGTCCGGAAGCCCCAGCCGCAGGGGATGGAGGAACCCCAGGCCCCAGCCAGCCAGCAGGCAGCCCAGGAAGAGCAGTGGCGGCTGGGGGAACTTCGGGCCTTGGTTCATGTGTCTCTCCGGGCCGCAGGACGCCTCGGACGCAGTGGTTCCGGGCTCAGATCAGGGCCTGCTCCAGGGCCTGGGCATGGAGATCCTTCAGGTCTTCCGCATCCGCATCCAGGAGGGGCTGGCCGTCCACCGCCAGGGTGACGCGGGATCCGCCCGTGGTGCCGATCTTGGCGCAGGGCACGCGGTGGGTGGCGCAGAGGGTGGCCAGGCTGCCTTCGGCCTCGGGACTCACGCTCACCACGATCCGACCCGCCGTTTCGCCGAAGAGCAGGCTGTCCAGGCGCAGGGCGCCCCGGGTCAGCATGAGCTGGCAGCCCATGTCGCCATCGAAGGCGCTCTCCAGCGCCGTGACGAGCAGGCCGCCCTCGCTGGTGTCGTGGGCGCTGCGGATGAGGCCCAGGCGGATGCCTTCGCGCACGCAGGTCTGGAGCCGCAGCTCCTCGTCCAGGCGCAGTTCTGGGCAGGCACCCTGGACCTTGCCCGTGCGCAGCTTCAGATACTCGCTGCCCCCCAGCTCGTCCCGCGTTTCGCCCAGCAGGAAGATGCCGTCGTGGGTGGACCGGAACCCCGATCCGCAGATGCGGTTGCCGATCTTGGAGAGCGCCGTGGCGTCGGGGGCATCCACCGCCACCTGTCCTGCGCAGTCCTCCACCAGGCCCACCGCCGCGATCATGGGCGTGGGGAAGATGCTCTGGCCTTCGGTGTCGTTGTAGAGGCTCACGTTGCCGCTGACGATGGGCACGTCCAGGGCCAGGCAGGCCTGGCGGATGCCCAGGCAGCCCTGCTCGAAGGTCCACATGTTCTCGGGCTTCTCGGGGTTGCCGTAGTTGAGGCAGTCCGTGAGGCCGATGGGCTCGGCGCCCACGCAGGCCAGGTTGCGGCAGGCCTCGGCCAC
>DASXVC010000012.1:0-21644 GCA_036504495.1 Geothrix sp. | reverse complement strand
AGTTCTCAACCCATTCGTATACGGATTTGGATCTGGAGAACAGGAACCAGGACCCGGCGAAAAGCAGAACGCCGAGGATGAAAATCAGAATTCTCTGAAGCAGCTCTGGCATTGAACCTTTGTGGGTTGGGAGGCCTAACGGATGAAGCTAACCGGCCCCGCCTGCACCGAGGCGACGAGCGGAGCCGAGGAAGCGGGAAGTTGAGAGAGAGCGAAAGGCAATGCAGGCGGGGTCCGAGTTGAGCTAAAGGTTAGGCCGCACCAGGCTTTTTCATGAATTCACCTTACGCCATAGCCAGAGGAGGCCAAAGGCGACAACGAAGGCAAGCTGGATGAAGTCGAGCCAAATCGGATTGTCATCGAATGGAACATCGACGGCCGTGGAAAGCTGGCTTCTACACGGGATGAAAGACCAAATTAGGGCGGAGAAGAATCCGCGGTTCTTCACCATGTAGACGAAGGAGATCACAACGCTAATCCCAAACCCCACAAAGAGGACTGGGTAGAGTGTCTCCGTGAAGGATGTAAGCATTCAGTGCGACCTAACGAATGAAGCTAACCGGCCCCGCCTGCACCGAGGCGCTGAACGGAGCCGAGGAAGCGAAGTGCTGAGAGAGAGCGGAAGGCAATGCAGGCGGGGTCCGAGTTGAGCGGAGGGTTAGGCCAGGAGGACACTCTAATCGCCGTCATAGAAAACGACCTCAGTAATGGAAACGCCAGGGCCCTGCTTAATGAATCGAACCTGGCTGAGGTAGAGCGTACGGTGTGAAATGCCTTGATTATCGTATTCAACGAGCCCAGGGGCGATATTGGAGTATGGCCTTACTTCGCGGGGGTAGAGGATCAACTCACCGTGTTCTCCAATGGCTGTTGCTTGCCTAAGCCAAATTTCGAGATCAACAAATGATGTGAAAGTGCGTGATCGAATGCCTCTCGGCGATTCGATCAAGGAGTGAATGATGGTTGCCTTGATAAGGTGCTTCGTTGGGTTAGTAAAGGAACCAAGATTACAGGTGCTAAAGGCTTTCTCGAATTTGCCCAAAACGTGTCCAACGGATTTCTCTAAGCGAGCATCGGGCTGAGTTGCCGATGCGACGAGCGCGAAGGAAAGAAAACAGGTAAGGGGAGTCATCGATTCAGGGCCTAACGAATGAAGCTAAGCGGCCCCGCCTGCACCGAGGCGATGAGCGGAGCCGAGATAGCGGAATGCTGAGAGAGAGCGGAAGGCAATGCAGGCGGGGTCCGACTTGAGCGGAGGGTTAGGCATGTTGGGCTAAGCGACTGGTTCATTAGGCCATAAACGTTGATGAATGAGTATTTCAAGCTCAGCTAATGCCGGTTCACCACCTTCAAAGAATTCGGTTAGCCGATCCATCTTCCAGGGCATTCCATCGTGTGTCTGAGAAAGCTCATATTCTACAAATGTACGCCATACGACATCGTTCAAGTTCTTCATCTTTTCCAAAATTGGCGTAGGTATGAAGATACCCTTACGCGATAGATAAATCGCAGCATCACTGATTTTCAGCTTCGCCTCCCCTAAACGGCGAAGCGTGAGTTGCTTTTGGTAGAACTTGTTCTTGTCTCTAGCGGCGCGAAGCTCTCGCTTTTCCCATGGCTTGAAATCGAGTTCATCGATGAATTCGTTAAATTGCTGCTCATCCATTTTTGTTAGGTCTGGGAACATTTGTAATGAACCAACTATGCCTTTGGTAGCCCAGAACGATTCGTTGAGTTTGGACCAGGCCTCAGGGAGCACCTCGAATTCTTGCTGATTCAGTTTCACTGCTCTGTCTAGCAGCATAGAAATTTCTAGTCGTAACTTTTCCAGTTCTTTGCCCTGCTCATGTTTCAAGCTCTGTAAGCGCTGATCAAACTTACTATCAAGCCACTTTTCGGATAGTCGCTTAAAGATCTGATAGATGATTAGCGAGAGTCCGCCTGCACCAATAACGAACCCACCAACCAACTTGAAGATTGAGATGATGAATTCCATGGCGATTCCTTCTGCTGATGAACATGCCTAACGAACCGAGCTAACCGGCCCCGCCTGCGGCGAGACGCCGAGCGGAGCCGAGGAAGCGAGTGGATGAAAGAGGACGGAGGACAATGCAGGCGGGGTCCGAGTTGAGCGACCGGTTAGGCCGTGCGCCGGTGTTGGATGAACCGAGGCCAAGAGACGGGCACGTTAGGCGGAGGTGGGCGGGTGAGGGCACAGCGCCGGAACTTACGGCCCAAGCGCTGAGAATGGGAAAGAGCGGACGAACGGAAAGCCAGGGCCAGCGGGAAGTGACGGAGATGGAGTAATCCACTTTAGCGCGACGGGACCTAGGGGAAGTCAGACCAGAAAGCGTTGTGCCGAGCCCGCCCACGTCGGCCTAACGATCGGAGCTAACCGGAGCCCGCCTGCACCGAGGCGCTGAGCGGAGCCGAGGAAGCGAGTGGATGAGAGAGAGCGGGGGACAATGCAGGCGGGGTCCGAGTTGAGCGACCGGTTAGGCCGTGCGCCGGTGTTGGATGAACCGAGCCCATGAGACGGGCACGTTAGGCGGAGGTGGGCGGGTGAGGTCACAGCGCCGGAACTTACGGCCCAAGCGCTGAGAATGGGAAAGAGCGGAAGACTGATGAACCAGGACCAGCGGGAAGTGACAGTGATGGAGTAATCCACTTTAGCGCGACGGGACCTCGGGGAAGTCAGACCAGAAAGCGTTGTGCCGAGCCCGCCCACGTCGGCCTAACGAATGAAGTTGACCGGCCCGACCGCGAGCCGAATGAAAGGTGGAGAACGGAAATCACGAACGAAACAGGAGAGGGGAGGGAACGCGCGGTTGGGTCCGAGTCGAACGCCAGGTTAGGCCGCCACCTACCGATGGTTGAACCGAGGCCGATGGACGGTAACGGCAGACCCGGGACGATGGTGGAGGCCAGGAAGCTGGAGAACCGGGCCCTTTGCGCTTGAACTATGAAAGAGCGGGGAACGGCGAAGAGAATACAGGTGGGTCGAGGCTATTGTGCGAGGACAGGAAGAGAGCGCAAAGGGAAGCCTGTTAGAGCTGACCGGAAAGAGTGCCCTCCGAGCCGATGGATGGCGGCCTAACTTTGAATTGGACGACTGGGGTGGGGGTGGGGGGAGTACGCCTAGTTCGGGGGCGGGGTGGGGGATTGGGGGGTTGTGCTTGGGGGAATGGGCGTACTGGAGGAGGGACTTGACGGGCGAAAAAAAGACGATAAATTGAGCCTAGTTCAGCGTATTCGGTTCGAGGGTCTGGGGTCAGGTTAGCGCAATAGGCGGCTTGGGGCGATCGGAGCGGGGCCATGCTCGAGGAGAATAGGCAGACCGGTGGAAGGCGGAACGCAGTGGCTGAAACACAGCCGCCCCGGTTTCTGGATCGGCTGCGGGACAGCCTAAGGGTCCGGCACTACAGCCTGCGGACCGAGGATGCCTATCTGGACTGGGTGCGGCGGTTCATCCTCTTTCATGGCAAGCGGCACCCGAAGGACATGGGGGCGCCGGAGGTCCAGGCCTTCCTGAGCCACCTGGCGGTGGACCGGCGGGTGTCGCCGTCGACGCAGAATCAGGCGAAGGCGGCCCTACTTTTCCTCTACCGCAACCTGTTGGAGGTGGATCTGCCGTGGCTGTCCGAGGTGGTCCAGGCCCGGCGACAACCGCGGCTGCCCGTGGTGCTCACGCCGGGGGAAGTGCGGGCCGTGTTCGATCAGATGGAGGGTGGCATGGCCCTGGTGGCGCAGGTGCTGTACGGCACGGGCATGCGGCTGATGGAGGGGCTGCGCCTCCGGGTGAAGGACGTGGAATTCGAGCGGCGGGAGGTCGTGGTGAGGGACGGAAAGGGCGGCAAGGACCGCGTCACGATGCTGCCGGATCGCCTGATGGGGCCCCTCCGCTCTCACCTGGACCGGGTGCGGGCCCTGCACGAGCAGGACCTGGCGGAGGGCTTCGGGGCGGTCTGGCTGCCGGATGCGCTGGCGGAGAAGAGCAAGGCGGCGTCCCGGGCCTGGGGCTGGCAGTGGGCCTTCCCCTCGGCGCAGCGCTCGGTGGATCCCCGCTCGGGCCTCGCCCGCCGCCACCACCTCCATCCCGAGAGCGTCCAGAAGGCCGTGCGGCTGGCGGCCCGGGCCGCCGAGCTGGTGAAGCCCGTCACCCCCCACGTGCTGCGCCACAGCTTCGCCACCCACCTGCTGGCGGCGGGCCACGACATCCGCACCGTGCAGGAGCTGCTGGGCCACAAGGATGTGGCGACGACGATGATCTATACGCACGTACTCAACCGCGGTGGTCGGGGCGTGGCCAGTCCCCTGGACGGGCTGTGATGGTTAGCCACGGATGAACGCAGATGCACACGGATGAAGGCGAGGGCCAGATCCGTGTTTATCCGTGGCTGACCTCTCTTTTCCGGAAGGAGTAGCCTCGTCCCATGCACGTGTCCGATCTGAGGTTCCGGAGGCTGGTGGACGAGGCGCTGGCGCTCGTCCCAGGGGAGTTCCAGCCCTACCTCCAGGGCGTGCCGGTGGTCATCGAGGACTGGGCGCCGGATGGCCTGCTGGACGACCTGGGCGTGCCGGAGGACGAGACCCTATATGGCCTCTACACGGGACGGGCGCTGACGGAGGGGTTGCCGGAATCCGGTGAGCTGCCGCCCCGCATCACCATCTACCGGGGACCGCTGCTGGAGGACTGCCTGGACGAAGATGACCTGCGCGAGGAGATCGCCACCACTGTCATCCATGAGATCGCCCACCACTTCGGCATCAGCGAGGAGCGGCTGGAAGAGCTGGGGTGGGGTTAGGGTCTGTTTCCAAAGTGGATGCGAGCCGCGACGCCGTCCAGCCGCGCTCATGGCAAGGCGGCGGCCGAAGGGCGATGCGGGACATCGTTCGAGGCCGCCAACGCAGCCAGGGGCGCGGCTGGGCGACGTCCCGGAGGGCAAGGGGCGGCGCCCGGCGCGATGCTGCGTCAAGCTCCTCGCCGATAGTGCCGCTATCGCCTTCGTCGCTTTCCTTGCCTCGCTGGGGCGGCGCCCCTTGCGCGGCCACACCCCACTTTGGAAACAGACCCTAAGCCGCGGAGCGGCCGATCATCAGGGGCTCGGAGGGCGGGAGGGCCGGATGAAGGCGATGGGGCTGGGTCATATTTTCCGATCATCCGATTATCCGGCCCCCCGATAATCTGATCTTCCGGGCGCCAGGCGCCCGGAAGATCAGGAGTCCCATGGCCAAGCGCCTGTGGTCCACCTTGAAGGGCGGCTTCGCCAGCTCGGTGCTGGCGGCCAATGCTGTCGCCATCTTCTCGGGGATGATCCCGGTGGCGCTGGTGAAGCTGGCCCTCCCCTTCGGCTTCATCCGGCGCGGCGCGGACCGGGTGCTCAATGGCTTGGCCGAGGGCTGGATCGCCGTGAACGGCGGGTGGATGGCCCTGGTGCAGCGCATCCGCTGGGATGTGCGGGGCCTGGATGGCCTGCGGCGCAAGGGCTGGTACCTGGTGAGCAGCAACCACCAGAGCTGGGTGGACATCCTGGTGCTGCAGAAAGTCTTCCACCGCCGCGTGCCCTTCCTGAAGTTCTTCCTCAAGCGGCAGCTGCTCTTCGTGCCCGTCATGGGGCTGGCCTGGTGGGCCCTGGACTTCCCCTTCATGCGCCGCCGCAGCGGCAGCCGGGCCAAGGATCTGGCCACGGCCCGCAAGGCCTGCGAGAAGTTCCGCCAGATCCCCACCTCCGTGATGAACTTCCTCGAGGGCACGCGCTTCAGCCCGGCCAAGAAGGCGGCCCAGCAGTCGCCCTACCGGCACCTGCTCAAGCCCAAGGTGGGCGGCCTCGCCACGGCCCTCGGGGCCATGGGCGAGCGCTTCGACGCGCTGCTGGATGTCACCATCGTCTACCCCGGGGGCGTGCCCAGTTTCTGGGACCTGCTGTCGGGCAAGCTGAAGCAGGTGGTGGTGCAGGTGCGGGAGCGGGAGATCCCGAAGGACCTGCTGGGCGGCGACTACGAGGGCGACCCCGCCTTCCGCGCCCGCATGCAGGCCTGGGTGCACGCCATGTGGGCCGAGAAGGACGCCCGCATCGAAGAGATCGTCCTGTCACTGCGGGAATGCGCCGAGGCCTGAACCCTTTCAGGGCGCAGAACGAAGGGAATGTAGAAAGCGGAGGAGCGCAGAGAAGCTGAGGAGAGCGGAGGAAGCACGGCCAACCATCGTTCTTTTCTCCGCTTTCCTCCGTCCCTCCGTTGTCCTCCGCTGACTGAATTCCTTGATCGCTTGGGCCTGATCAAATCAGCATCAAGGTCCCGAAGGGGGACCCCAGGAGGGGCGGGCGGCCGGGGGTCCGGTCCTCGTAGAGGCCCGCCAGGCCCACATCGGCGTGGTACTGGCTGCGCGGGGGCAGGCTCAGGCCGCGAAAGCAGACCTGGGCGCACAGGTTGGAAGCCAGGGCCGCCTCGTCGCCGGCCTTGATCTGGGCCGTGCTGAAGGCCCGGGAGGAGGCCTTGTGATGGCGGAGCCGCTTGCGGATCCGGTCGAAGAGATCCGCATAGACCTCGAGGGGGAGCGGCACGCCCAGGCGGTCCAGGCGGTCCAGGGTGGCGAAGACATGGAGCAGGACCTGGGTGGACAGGCGAGTGGGGGAATCCCCCTCCCGGAACCGGGCGTGGATGGCGGCGAAGGCCTCCATGGGGCCCGTGAGCCGCGCCTTGACGAAGCCCGCGGCGTTGGCCAGGTGGGTGCCGAAGATCAGGGTGGTGCCCCGGTCGCCCAGGTCGTAGGGGGCCGCCTGGGCGGCCTCCAGCACGGCCTCCAGGGCCTGGCGGATGAAGCGGTCCATGAGGATGCCCGGCGCGAAATTGCGGATCCGGGCGGCGTGGGCCAGGACCAGGGCCAGGCGGAAGAACTGGCCGTCCCGGATGCGGATGTCCTGCAGCAGGTCGGTCTGGATGCGGTGGACGGCCTCGAAGAGGCGGGCCCGCTGCTCGGCCTGATCTTCGTCATCGGAGCGGCCGCCATCCGCCAGGAAGAGGTCCGCGGCATAGGGGAGCCGCCAGCCGGAGGCGGCGACGGTGGGGGGCAGCACCGCCTGCATGCGCTGGGTCGCGGCGCTCAGGCGCTCCCGGTTGCACCAGAGGTAGGCCCGTTTGGGCTCGTCCTTGGAGGCGCGCTGGAGGCGCACGAGGAACGCGATCTTGGCGCGGAGGGGGTGCAGGTCGGCGAAGACGGGGATGCGGTCGAAGGCCTCCAACAGCCCTTCGTACTCCGACACGACGGCGGAGGGGCGGTCGCCTTCGAGCATGCGGTCCACGAGCAGGGCCAGCAGGCTCGAGGGATCCTCCTTGAAATGGTGGTAGCTGCCGCCGCGGTGGCTGGGCCCGAAGGCGGTCTGGAGGGACGCTTCGAACAGCTCGATCACGGGGGCTTCGGGCAGGGCCGCCTCGCCGGCGGCCGTCAGCCGGAAGTACCCCTCGCCCTCCACCTGGGTGCCCGGCGGAGTCTGCTTCTGGAGCTGGTCGATCTCGCGGTCCGTGGCCGCCAGGCGGTCCAGGCATTCCCGCCCTTCCACCTGGAGGTAGTCCAGGATGCGGTCCAGGAGGGGGGGCACGTCCTGGGGGCCCGTCACGCCCCGCACCCGGATTTTCAGGATCTCCAGGAGGTTGACGAGCTGGACCGCATCGGGGTCGTTGGGGCTGGGGACCGTCGGGGCGCCCATGGGGAGCAGGCCCGCCAGGCGGGATTTCGGCGCCATCCGGCGTTGCAGGCGGTCCGCGCAGCCCTTGGCCTCGACGACCTGGCGGTGGGTCTCCTGCAGGGCTTCGTAGCGGCCCTCCAGGCTGGCCTGCAGGGGCCGTTCGTCCTTCTGGATGAAGCCCTGGATGAGCAGATCCTCCAGCCCATGGCGGCCGATGGCCTCCAGGCGCACCGTTTCGGAGGCGGCCATGATTTTGAGGCGATCAAGCGTGGTGGTGGGGGATTCCATCGGGGGCAGACAGGAAGGGGGCCGGCACGGGGCCTTGGCACATCATCGGCCCAGGTGTGGTAATTCCCAAGAATGGGACGGATGGGCTTGTTCTAATGCAGAAACAGGGCGCCAGCCGGGCGCCCTGTTTCTGTGCGGGGTTGCACCCCTGGATTACCCGTTCACCTTGACGAACTGCTCCATGAAGTCCACCAGGGTTTTCACGTTGTCCACGGTGACGGCGTTGTAGGTGCTCACGCGGATGCCGCCGATGTCGCGGTAGCCCTTGAGGCCCACCATGCCGGCCTTCTTGGCGTCCTTCACGAACTGGTCATCGAGTTCCGGGGTGGGCAGGAAGAAGTCCACGTTCATGAGGCTGCGGTGGGCCTTTTCGGTGACGAAGCCCTTGTAGAAGCCCGCGTGCTTGTCGATGCAGCCGTAGAGCAGCTCGCCCTTCTTGCGGTTGCTGGCTTCGATGGCCTTCAGGCCGCCGAGGCTCTTGTTGTAGGCCAGCACGTTCCGCAGGATGTAGATGCCAAAGGTCGGCGGGGTGTTGTAGAGGCTGTTCTTCTCGGCGTGGAGCTTGAAGCGCAGGTAGCTGGGCAGGTCCTGGGCCTCGCACATCTCGAGGAAGTCCTCGCGGACGATGGTCAGCGTGACGCCGCTGGGGCCGAGGTTCTTCTGGGCGCCGCCGTAGATGAGGCCGAAGGGGCTCACATCGAAGGGCCGCCACATGAAGTCGGAGCTCATGTCGCAGATGTAGGGCACGTTGCCGACCTGGGGGAACTCATGCCACTGGGTGCCCTCCACGGTGTTGTTCGACGTGAAGTGCACGAAGGAGCTGTCGGCGCCTACCTTGATCTCGTCGGCGTGGGGCAGGCGGCTGAACTTGAGGTCCTTAGTGCTGGCGGCCACGCGGACGTTGTCGCCGCCCACGAGCTTGGCCTCCTTGGTGGCCTTCTCGGCCCAGTTGCCCGTGACGATGTAGTCGGCCTTGCGGCCGCCGCGCAGCAGGTTCAGGGGGATCATGCCGAAGCTGAGGTGCGCGCCGCCCTGGAGCAGCAGCACCTTGTAGTTGTCCGGCAGGCCCATCAGCTCCTTGGTGAGGGCGATGGCCTCCTCGTGCACCGCGTCGTACTCCTTCGAGCGGTGGCTGATCTCCATGACGGACATGCCGGTGCCGGCGAAGTCCAGCAGCTCTTCCTTGGCCCGCTCCAGGGCGGGCAGGGGCAGGCCCGCGGGGCCAGCGTAGAAGTTGATCGCACGATGGGTCATGGGAACCTCCCTCAAAAAGAAACTGATAACCACCAAGGCACCAAGACACCAAGAAAAGGCACCAAGGAATTTCTTTTTGCAGTTCTTGGTGCCTTGGTGTCTTGGTGGTGAATCCCTTTATGCCTTGAAATCTGACAGAATCGCCACGACCTCGTCGCCGATGCGGCCGAGGTTCTCTTTGGAGCTGGCGCCCAGGTGGGGGGCCATGAAGACGTTGGGGGCCGTGAGCAGGGGGCAGTCGGCGGGGGGCGGATCGCTGGGCCACACATCGGTGCCGTAGGCGCGGACCTTGCCGCTGTGCAGGGCGGCGGCGAGATCCGCGTCCACCACGCACTTGCCGCGGCCGGTGTTGATGAGGGTGACGCCATCCTTCACCTTGGCGAGGAAACCGGCGTTGATCATGCCCCGGGTCTCGTCGGTGAGGGGCGTGTGGATGCTGATGTAGTCGGCTTTGGCGGCCAGCTCATCGAGGCTCACCATCTTGGCGAGGGGGTGCTCCTTGAGGAAGGGATCGAAGGCGATCACCTCCATGCCGAAGGCCTGGGCGCGCTTGGCCACTTCCGTGGCGATGTTGCCGGCGCCGATGAGGCCCAGGGTCTTCTTGAAGAGCTCGGTGCGCTTCAGCTCGCTCTTGAGGAACTTGCCCTCCTTCATGGAGGTGTGGGCCTCGATGAGGCGGGCGGGGATGGCCACCATGAAGGCCATGGCCATCTCCGCCACGGCCACGCTGCTGGCCCGGGGCGTGTTCAGGGCCTTGATGCCCTTGTCGGCGCAGGCCTTCTTGTCCACGTTGTCCATGCCCACGCCGCCGCGGATGACGACTTTGAGGTTCGGGGCCTTGGCCACCAGGTCGGCATCGACCTTGGTTTTGGAGCGGACGAGGAGGACATCGGCCTGGCCCAGGGTGGCCATGTCGGAGCTGACCTGGCCGAGGGCAGCAAGGCGCTCCGGCAGCTTGGCGTCGAAGGCTTCAGCGATGAGGATGTGCATGAGAACTCCGGTAGATCCAAAGACAAAGGAAAACTGGTCACCACCAAGACACCAAGGAAGGAACAAGGCAGTTCTTGGTGCCTTGGTGTCTTGGTGGTGAGTTTTTTAGCCTTCGTACATCCGAACGAGGAGTCCGGAGCGCAGCTTGGGTTCAAACCAGGTGGACTTGGGGGGCATCACTTCGCCGGCGTCGGCCACGGACATGAGCTGGGTGAGCGAGGTGGGGTAGACCGAGAAGGCCACGGCGTAGCCTTCCTTCACGCGGCGCTCCAGCTCGTCCATGCCGCGGATGCCGCCCACGAAGTCGATGCGGGTGTTCGTGCGGGGATCGTCGATGCCGAGGATCGGGTTGAGCAGGTTTTCCTGGAGGATGCTCACATCCAGGCCACGCACGGGATCGCTGGCGGGGAAGCTGCCGGGCTTGGCCTTCAGCTCATACCAGGTGCCGCCCAGGTACATCCCGAAGGTGGTGGGGGCCTGCGCGGCGCGATGGGCCGAGACGGCTACGTCGAACTTTTCTTTCACCTTGGCCAGGAAGGCGTCCTGGCTGAGGCCGTTGAGGTCCTTCACCACGCGGTTGTAGTCCATGATCTTCAGCTGGTCGTGGGGGAAGACCACGGCCATGAAGCTTTCGAAGGGCTCGTCGCCCGTGGCGCCGGCGCCGGCGGCGGTGCGGCGGGCCTGGCCATAGCGGATGGCGGCGGCGGTGCGGTGGTGGCCGTCGGCGATGTAGAGGGCGGGCACGCCATTGAAGAGGTTGACCAGCTCGTAGACCACAGTCTCTCCGGACACGACCCACACGGTGTGGCCGATGCCGTCGGGCGTCACCACGTCGTAGACCGGGAGCTGCTTCCGGATGTCGCTGACGATGTGGTCGATGTAGGGGACGGCCTTGTAGGTGAGGAAGACGGGCTCGGCGTTGGCGTTCTGCTCGGTGAGGTGCCGGGTGCGGTCATCCTCCTTGTCCTTGCGGGTGAACTCATGGCGCTTGATGGCGCCGGTCTCGTATTCCTGCACGGAGCAGAGGCCCACCAGGCCGGCCTGGACGTGGTCGCCCATGCGCTGCTGGTAGACGTAGAGGCAGGGCGAGTTCTCCTGGAAGAGGGTGCCGCTCTCGATCATGCGCATCAGGTTCGACACGCCCTTGGCGTACACCTCGTCCGCGTGGACGTCGGTGCCCGCGGGCAGGTCGATCTCGGGCCGGCCCACATGGAGGAAGGAGTGGGGGTTCCCCTTGGCCAGCTCGGCGGCCTCCTGGGTGTTCACCACGTCGTAGGGCACCGAGGCGACCTGCGCGGCGAGTTCGGGCCGGGGGCGGTAGGCGCGGAAGGGCTTCAGCTGGGACATGGACACCTGCCTTCGAAGGGGGCCCCATGGGGCCGCACTGGCGTCATTATTCCCCGGCAGGTGCCCTTTGGGTGGATTCGGAAGCGCCTCTTTTGACGAAAGTCCCAGACTGGGCCCTGGAACCACCCAAACCGTCAAATCATGGGACGTCCCGCAGACGGGTCGGGCCCGGATCCGGGGGGCCGCGAATCGGAGATCAGGGCGGCGTTCAGCAGGATCTCGGTGAGGGGCAGGTCGATGGTCCGCTCCACCCGGCAGGTTTCCACGAACTCGATGTCCGGGCGGTCCCAGCTGAGGATCTCGTAGGCCGCGGGCAGGCCCTCCTGGTCGCGGAAGGCGGCGTGGACGACCTCGCCCCGCCGGAGGTAGATCAAGCCCATGCCCTCCTCGGACTTGACGGTGAGGGTGCAGGACTTCTGCTCCCAGTTGAGGAGCTGGAGGATGCTGTTCAGGCCGATGCCCCGGATCTGGCCGGTGGGTTCGAACTGGGCGGCGGTGCGGATGGCGTCCATGAGCAGGGTGAGGCGCGGCGGCTTGGTGAGGATCTGGATGGCGCCGAGGTGCAGGGGGGTGTTCAGGTGCTGGCTCTCATCCAGGCCGGTCATGACGATGATGGGCACCTGGGGGTACTGGCGGCTCACCTTGGTGATGAGGTTGAAGCCGTCCATCACGGGCATGTTCAGATCCGTGACCAGGACATTCACGACCTCCTGGCGCAGCACCGCCAGGGCCTGGGCGCCATCCTGGGCCATGAGGATCTTGAAGCCCTGGAGGCCCTTCAGCCCTGCGCGGTAGAGGCTCAGCGTGGCGCGGTCATCCTCCGCCACCAGCAGCGTCCAGGTGGGGGCCTCGGGGTGGGACGAGGGGCGGGGGCGGATGGGCAGGTTCATGGCGTCTCTTCCGAGCGTATCGTCAGCGGGCCTCGCCTTTGGGAATTTTGCGCGCGGGGGCGGGCTCGGCCGCCAGGATGGCCAGGGCCTCGGCCGCGTCCCGGGGATGGCGGGCCTCCCAGTCCACCACCCAGGGGGGCAGCTCCGCGTCCTCGTAGTCCCGCAGCTTGCGGTGCCAGCTCACGAGCGCCTGCACCACGGCCTCGTGGATGTTCTCGGCCCTGGGCGGGACGTGCCCCTCCCAGATGGGCTCATGGAAGTACTTCCGCAGGGTGGCCTCGGCGGGCTTGCCCCACACGGCGTAGGTGCGGTCGAGGGGGCCGCCGATGGGCTTCTCGTTGAGATTCTCCCCGTAGAGGTAGAAGAACACCGCGTCCCCGTCGCTCCAGTGGCGCAGCACGCCGAAGGCGCCCTTCAGCAGGTGGTCCTGGAGGGCCAGGTCCAGGGGCTTGTCCGTGCGGAAATCCCAGGGCCCCACGTGGGCATGGGCCACGCTGGGGTAGCCCACCTCGGTGATCATCACGGGCTTGGGCCCCTTGGCATCGGCGAAGCGGGCGGACAGGGTGCGGGCCTTGTAGACGATCCACCACCAGGCGTCCCGGATCTGGGGCTGGGTGGGGTAGTCGTCGTACTTGGCGATGGGGTCGTAGGTGTTGATGCCGATCACGTCGAGGCAGTCGCCGAAGGTGAAGCTGTCGTGGCTGTCGAAGTTCACGCTGTAGACCAGCTTGCCCCGGTAGACCTTGCGGACCTCGGAGGCCAGCCGCCGCCACTGGTCCGGGAAGGGGTGGGTGGAGGCCATCTCGGTGCCGAGGCTGTACCACTCCACACCCCCCTCCTGGGCCAGGGCGGCCAGGCGCACGTTGAAGTCGGTGTAGTTGCGCCACCACAGGTCCCAGCTTGATGGCTCGATGTTGCCCCGCCACCAGTCGGCGTTGTCCGCCTCGTCCCGCAGGTTGATGGTGGGGAAGAACATCATGCGCAGGCCCCGGACCTTGGCCTGGTGGAAGGTGCGGCGCAGGCTCTCTTCCGTGGGGCTGGAGGTGGGGTGGCGGCGGATCTCGGTGCTGTGGCCCGTGTCCATGCGGTAGATGGCCTGGAGGCTCACGCAAGTGGCGCCCGTGGCGGCGATGCGGTCCAGCTCCTCGGCATAGTCGTAGTCCGGCACGCCTGCATAGAGCCCCAGCACCATGCCCCGTGGCTGCGGCACCAGGGCCTTCCGCTGCGCGCGGCGCACGAACCAGAGAGTGAGGGGCAGGGCCAGGATGGCGATCAGGGCGAGGATGCGACGGGTCATCGTGTTGCTCCAATCTCCAGCCTAGCGGCTGGAGATTGGAGAGAGGAACGGCTTCGCCGTTCCAAAGGCTTTTCCCAGCTCGCGAACCGAAGGTTCGCGAGCTGGCCACAACCTTAAATCCGCTCGACCCGCACCTGCACGATCCGGGTCCCCTCCATCCTCAGCACCGTGAGGCGGGCGCCTTCGACGTCCACGGCCTCCTGGGGCCGGGGCAGGCGGCCCAGGCGGGCCAGGACGAGGCCGGCCAGGGTGTCGAAGCCATCCCGCTCCCAGGTGAGGCCGAGGCGCTGGGCCACATCCTCCACATGGGCCTGGCCGGACACCAGGTAGACGCCGGGGGCCTGCTCCACCAGGCCGGCGGGGGCCTCGTGTTCGTCCTGGATCTCGCCGAAGACTTCCTCCAGCAGATCCTCCATGGTGGCCAGGCCGGAGACGCCGCCGAACTCGTCCACCACGATGGCGAGCTGGGTGCGGGTCCGCTGCATCTCGCGGAGCAGGTCCATCACGGGCTTGCTCTCGGGCACGAAGCGGGGGGGCTTCATGAGCGCTGAAAGCGGGGGGTGCTCGCCGTCCGGCAGCTGGATGAGGTCCTTGAGCAGCAGCACGCCCCGGATGTGGTCGATGCCGCCTTCGAAGATGGGCAGCCGCGAATGGCGGGTCCGGGTGAAGGCCTGCCAGGCCTCCGGAATCGTGGCCTCCAGGGGCAGGGCGGCGATGCGGGTGCGGGGCGTCATCACCTCGCGCACCAGGGTGTCGCCGAAGGTCACGACGTTGCGGATGAGCTCCCGGTCCCCGGCCTCCAGGATGCCCTCGGCCTCGCCTTCTTCGAGGAGGGCGGTGACGGCCTCTTCGGTGGCGTCCTCGGGTTCGGATTCCTTCGCCCGATCCTGGGATTCCCGGTCGATGAGGCGGGCCAGGGGATCCACCAGGGGCGCCAGGAGGGGATGGACGGCGGCATAAAGCGGGAACAGGCGGACCAGCCACCGGGCCGGGTCGCCGGGGGTGAGGAGGGCGGGCAGGGCCAGGTCGAGGACCCAGAGCCCCGCCAGCACCAGGAGGCCCAGGGTCCAGCCGCCGCCGGGGAGGGCGAGCCGGAAGGGCCAGAGCAGGCCCAGCAGGGCCAGCAGGAGGATCTGATTCCAGAACTCCAGGCCCATGCCCAGGGCGCGGGGCCGCTCCAGCAGTGTCGCCAGGCGCAGGTCCCGGATGGCGTCCTCTTCCAGCAGCCGTCGGCGCTGAAGGGAAGGCATGGCGTGGAAGGCCGACAGCAGGGCCATGGTCGCTCCCCGGTAGAGGAGCAGCGCCAAGGCGGCGAAGAGGAGCCAGGATGGGGGGGCGTTGCCGCCGATATCAGCCATGATTGACTTGATTCTAGCGGGTTCCGGCCGGCACTACCGGCTCCCGCCGTCGCGCGCCAGGATCCGCCGGGTCACGTCCGCCTTGGTTTCGGGGCTGAGGTGCAGCTTCAGCCGGGCGGCCTCGCGGAAGTACTCCTCAGGATCGCGGCAGAGGCCATCGGGCGTGGGGGGCAGCCCCTTGCGGGCCCGGGCGGCGTTCAGGAAGGTGTAGGGTTCCCGCGCCAGCTCGGGGCTCAGGAGGAAGTGGCGGAAGGTCCACCACCCGCCCAGCACGAACCAGACACCCAGCACGGCGACGGCTTTGTGCTGGAGCCCCCGCATGATCTCCGGTGTCTGCCGCACCTTCTGCCAGGCGATGCCGGCCCAGAGGTTCAAGCCGATGATGGTGGCGGTCATCAGGAGCGTGCCCGCCCAGCCCAGCGTGCCCCAGCCCCAGCCGGTGAGGCTGATGACCGCCGGAGCCAGCAGCAGGCTGAAGATCAGGTTGAGGTGGAGCATGTAGAGCAGCAGGGATTCCGCGCTGGCGGCCTTGATGGGGTTGGGGCCGTTCCACTTGGGACGCAGCAGCTCCACGGCGCCCATGAGGGCTCCGCCCAGGAGGATCCAGCCCGCGCGGGCGGCCACGCTGGGCAGGGTGGTGTTGGCGATGGCGCCGAGTTCACTGTAGGTGAAGGCGCCGGAACGGCTGTGCAGCATCCACACGCCATTCTGCTGAATCCAGGTGCCACCCCAGAGCCAGGCGTGCTGGGCGGAGGCGCCCCAGACCAGCAGCAGAGCGCCGATGACGGCCAGTCCGGTGAGGAAGCGGGCCTCGCTCCAGCGGGCCTTGCCATCTGCCTGCATGACCCGGAAGTGGCGGTAGAGCCCCCCCAGGAACGCGCCGAAGGCCGGGAAGGCGAGCCAGGGGAACAGCGGGAAGAGGGCCTGCACGCCGCGATCGGGGTTGCTGTTGAAGAGTCCGCGGATGGGCAGCCACAGGCCGTCCGCCACACCCGTGGCCCAGAGGTGGGGCGAGATCAGCGGCACGAAGACGGCGATCACCAGGGCGAGGCCGGTGAAGACGCGGGGGTTCCGGACCAGGCGCGCGAGGCCTTGGAGGATGAGCAGGGAGAAAACGATGCACTGGAGCACGTCGATCTTGAAGAGCTCCCGGGCCTTCTGGGCGGTGTTGAGCACCGTCCAGTCCGCGGCGGCGATCCCAGGGGCGTGCAGCGCGTAGGCGCAGAGCAGGATGAAGCCCAGGCGCCGGGCTGTATCCGGCCAGAAGGGACGCAGCGTGCCGTCCGTGCGGAAAGTGGAGATCACCAGGCTGTACCCCGCAGCCATGGTGAAGCTGGGCGCCACGAGGCCGTTCAGGTAGTTCAGCCAGTCCGGGCGGAGGCCGGATTGCAGCCAGACGTTCACCACATGCACTTCGATCATCACGATCACCGCCCAGCCCCGCAGCTGGTCGATCCAGTCGCAGCGCTTGGAGGGGGTGAAGTCGTTCCAGGCGGACATCGGAACCTCAGAAAGGGAAGGGACAAACGAAAATGATCACCACCAAGACACCAAGACACCAAGAAAAGAAGAAAGCCGTTCTTGGTGTCTTGGTGTCTTGGTGGTGAATCTTTATTCCTTGAAGCCGGGCAGGCCTCAGACGTTCTGCTTCCGCATGACGCTGTGCTTCTTGCCGTAGAGGAAGTAGATGATGAAGCCGAGGGCCAGCCAGGTGATGAGCCGCCACCAGTTGGCCACGGGCAGGGAGAACATGAGCATGAGGCAGGTGAGCACGCCCATGATGGGCACGAAGGGCACCCAGGGGCAGCGGAAGGGGCGCTCGGCTTCGGGGTGCTTCTTCCGCATGATGAGCACGGCGGCGCAGACGATGACGAAGGCCAGCAGGGTGCCGATGTTCGCCAGGTGCAGCAGCGCGTCGATGGGCAGGAAGCCCGCCAGGGCGCCCACGAAGAGGCCGACCAGGATGGTGGATTTCCAGGGCGTGCGGAACTTGGGGTGCACGTCGCCGAAGGTGGCCTTGGGGAGCAGGCCGTCCCGGGCCATGGCCAGGAACACGCGGGGGCCGCTCAGCATCATGACCAGCAGCACCGAGGTGATGCCGGCCACACCGGCGGTGGCGATGAGGCCCTCGGCCCAGCCCATGCCCTTCTGCTTGAAGGCGGTGGACACGGGGGCGTTGATGTCCAGCTGGTCGAACTTCACCATGCCCGTGAGCACCGCCACCACGGCGATGTAGAGCACGGTGCAGACCAGCAGGGAGACGATGATGCCGATGGGCACGTCCCGCTGGGGGTTCTTGGCCTCTTCTGCATGGGTGGAGACGGAATCGAAGCCGATGTAGGCGAAGAAGATGATGGCCGCGCCGGCCATGGTGCCGATCGGGGCGCCGCCGCCGTCCACCATACCCGCCACCCGGTGCCCGAAGAAGCTGATGCCGGTCCAGCCGAAGGGCGCGAAGGGATGCCAGTTGGTGGTGTTGATGAAGAAGGCGCCCACGCCGATGACGAAGAGCACCGCGGCGACCTTGATGGCCACCATGAGGCCATTGAAGGTGGCGCTCTCCTGGATGCCCTTCACGAGAATGGCGGTGATGATGGCCACGATGATGAGGGCGGGCAGGTTCATCACCGCGCCCGTCGACGCGAAACCGCCGGTGGCCGGATCGTATTTCCAGGGCGACTCGCTCACCAGCTTGGGGATGTGGATCCCGATCTTGCTGACGGCGCTCTGGAAGTAGGCGGACCAGCCCGTGGCCACGGCCGCGCTGGAGACCCCATATTCGAGGATGAGATCCCAGCCGATGATCCAGGCGAACAGCTCGCCCAGTGTGGCGTAGGCGTAGGTGTAGGCCGATCCCGCCACGGGCACCATGGCCGCGAACTCCGCGTAGCACAGCGCCGCGAAGATGCAGGTGATGCCGGCGATGACGTAGGACAGCATCAGCGAGGGGCCCGCGATGTTGTGGGCGGCGGCGCCCGTGGCCACGAAGATGCCGGCGCCGATGATGGCGCCGATGCCCAGGGCCGTGAGCTGCACAGGGCCGAGGACGCGGCGGAGGCGGTTTTCGCCCTTCGCCTCTTCGAGGAGCAGGGCCAGGGGTTTGCGGGCGAAGAGCTGGGATTCGGGACGCGGGTCGTTCGACATGAACAGAACTCCATGCGATCCGGGTAGGTGGACCCGGAAGGGGATTCCAGGGAAATGGCGGGCCAGGGGCTTCCGGCGATGCTAGCAGATCGATGCTGGCTATGATGCCCCATGCTCCCGGATGGCCTCCTCCCCCGCCTCGCGGCGGTCCGCCCCCGTTTCGTGGCGGTCCGGGGCTCGCTCCTGCTCTGCCGGGGCTGTCTTGGCCCCGTGGCCGGGGGCTCGGAGGCGGGGCTTTGCGGCCGCTGCTGGGCGGGTCTGCTCCCCCTGCCCGAGGGCCGCTGTTCCCGCTGCGCGCTGATGCACCTGGAAGAAACCTGCCCCAAGGCCGTGGCCTGGGAGCGGGGCGACGCCCTCTGGGACTACCATGGCGGCCGTCCCCCCCTGGGCGCCCTGTTGCTGCCGGGCATCAAGGAGGGCGAGACGGGATGGCGGGCGGCGCTCCTGCGGCGGCTGGCCGAGGCGCCCCTGCCGGACTGGGCCCTGGAGGTGGACCGGGTGACCTCGGCCCCGAGCGCCTTTCCCCGCCGTCTGCTGCGGGGTTTCGACCTGGGGGCGGAGATCGGCCGCGTGGTGGCCGGCCGGATCGACCGGCCCTTCGAGCCCCTGCTGGCCAAGGGCTGGCTCAGCGGCCGCCAGGTGTCGCGCACCGAGTCCCAGCGAAGGCGCCTGCCGCGCAAGGCCATCGGTTTGCGCCGGGGTGCCGCACCCGGCGGGACGATCCTGCTCGTGGACGATGTGTGGACCACGGGCACCACCCTGCTCCGCTGCGCCCAGGCGCTGCTGGCGGGCGGAGCGGCGGAGGTGCGCGTGCTGACGCTGTTCCGGGCGTTGTAGTTGCCTGCTCCTGCGTTGGGAAGGCCTGATCACGAAAGGAATTGTTAAAGCGGAGGAAAGCAGAGGCGGGGAGGAGAGCGGAAGCTCAGGATCATGGTGAGCCCATTTTTCTTTTCTCTGCTTTCCTCAGATCTTCCGCTCTCCTCCGCTTATTCAATTCCTTTCCACTGCTCTTCCGTACGCAGCGTGGCTAACGGATGGGCACGGATCCCTTCGCGGCGCGCACGTAGGGCGCGGGCCAGGACACCTTGACGCCGAGCTCCTGGGCCGCGTGCAGGGGCCAGCGGGGATCGCGGAGGAGTTCACGGCCCAGCAGGACGAGGTCGGCGGATTCCTGGGCCAGGATGGCCTCGGCCTGCTCAGCGTCGGTGATGAGGCCCACGGCGCCGGTGGGGAGGCCCGCCTCGGCGCGGATCCGGGCGGCGAAGGGCACCTGGTAGCCGGGGCCCAGGGGGATCTCGGCGCGGGGCACCAGGCCGCCGGAGGAGCAGTCCACCAGGTCGACGCCCAGGGCCTTCAGCTCCTTGGCGAGGGCCACGGACTGGTCGAGGTTCCAGCCACCCTCCGCCCAGTCCGTGGCGGAGATCCGGGCGAAGAGGGGCAGCTCCTCGGGCAGGATGTTGCGCAAGGCGCCCACCACCTCGCGAACCAGGCGCGTCCGGTTCTCGAAGGAGCCGCCGTAGGCATCGGTGCGGTGGTTCGACAGGGGCGACAGGAACTGGTGCAGCAGGTACCCGTGGGCGGCGTGGACCTCGATGACCTGGAAGCCCGCGGCCACGGCGCGGCGGGCCGCGTCCATGAAGGCCTCGATGACGGCCAGGATTCCGGGTTCATCGAGGGCGGTGGGCACGGTCCAGCCTTCGTCGAAGGGCAGGGCGCTGGGGGCCGTGGGCGTCCAGCCGCCGGCGGCCGGGGGGATGCTGCCGCTGCCCTTCCAGGGCGCGGGATTCGAGGCTTTGCGGCCCGCGTGGGCCAGCTGGATGCCCGGCACGGCGCCCTGGGAGGCGACGAAGCGCGCGATGCGGGCGAGGGCCTTGGCCTGGCCGTCGTTCCAGAGCCCCAGGTCCTCCGGGCTAATCCGGCCCTCGGGCACCACGGCCGTGGCCTCGGTGATCACCAGACCCGCGCCGCCTTGGGCCAGGCCGCCCAGGTGGACCAGGTGCCAGTCATTGGCCACGCCATCCTGGGCCTGGTACTGGCACATCGGAGACACCACGATGCGGTTGGGCAGCGTGAGGCCGCGGAGGTTTAATGGGGTGAAGAGACGGGACATGGGGCGCTCCGTGGAAGGGTGGGGCCTTCATAGCGAGGGCCCATGACATCAATCTTTGAAACCCTTCGCCCAGTATGCGGCCATCCCTTTCATCCCCTTCATCCCTGTTCTTGTGCTCCTGTTGGTGATTCACAGGGATGCAAGGGATGGGGGGGATGGGCATCGGCAAACAGACGGCCCAGTCCATCCACTGGGCCGTCCACGAAGAATGCCTTTCTTACCACGTGTGAATCGCGAGGCTTGCCTCGCGATTCACACCGTCACAATCCCAACACCCGGCGAACCTCTGCCTCCAACACCCCCTCCCGGATCTCCGCCAGGTCATACCGGACGCGGGTCATGGGCTTGGTGACTTTGAGGACGCGGGTGAGATCGATGGGGGTGCCGCTGAGCACCACGTCGCAGGGGGTGGCCTCGATGGTGGCTTCGAGGTCCTTCACCTGCTGCTCGCCGTAGCCCATGGCGGGCAGGATGCCCTGGGCGTTGGGGTATTTGCGGTAGGTGGCGGCGAGGGAGGCCACGGCGTAGGGCGTGGGATCCACGATCTCGTGGGCCCCGGCGGCCTTGGCGGCCACCACGCCGGCGCCATAGGACATGGAGCCGTGGGTCAGCGTGGGTCCGTCTTCGATGACGAGGGCGCGCTTGCCCTTCACCCATTCGGGCTTGTCGCAGGTGACCGGGCTGTTGGCCCGGATGACCCGCGCCTTCGGGTTCACGAGCGCGGCATTGTCCTCGATGGCCTTGATGTCGGCCTCCTTGGCGCTGTCGCACTTGTTGATGAGGATGATGTCGGCCATGCGGAAGTTGGCCTCGCCGGGGTGGTAGGCCATCTCGTGGCCGGAGCGCAGGGGATCGGCGATGCAGAGGTGCAGGTTGCTCTTGTAGAAGGGCAGGTCGTTGTTGCCGCCGTCCCAGAGGATCACATCCGCCTCCTTTTCGGCGCTGCGGATGATCTGCTCGTAGTCCACACCGGCGTAGACCACGAAGCCGTTGTCGATGTGCGGCTCGTACTCCTCGCGTTCCTCGATGGTGCACTCGTGCTTGTCCAGGTCGCTGTAGTCCGCGAAGCGCTGGCAGGCCTGCTTGGCCAGGTCGCCGTAGGGCATGGGGTGGCGGATGGCCACGACCTTCTTGCCGAGCTTCTTGAGGATGTTGCTGATGTAGCGGGTGGTCTGGCTCTTGCCCGCGCCCGTGCGCACGGCCGTGATGCCGATGACGGGCTTGGCGGACTGGATCATGGTCTTGTCCGCGCCCAGCAGCTCGAAGTCGCAGCCGTGGGCG
>DASXVC010000011.1:0-29796 GCA_036504495.1 Geothrix sp. | reverse complement strand
AGCCGTCAGATCGAGCGCAAAGCACCTCACGAGGTGGCGGAATTTGGCCTCGGAAATCTTTGAACGGGTGTAGTACTTGTTTTCCATAGGATCGGCGCGGCTTTCATGGTCTCACCTCTCCTGTTTGCTTCCTAAGACCCTTGTTTTAATCCTGTTAATCCTTCTGAATCCTGTTCATCCTGTCCCCGTTTTTCCTTCTGTTGGAGTCTCTATGTCTGCTCCCGTCCGCTTCGAGATCCGCGATCGCGTCGCCACGCTGACACTGGACCGGCCGGACAAGCTGAACGCGCTGGTGCCGGAGATGCGGGAGGGCTTCCAGGAGGCCCTGGCCAAGGCCGCGGAACCGGGCGTGAAGGCGCTGCTGCTGCGGGGTGCGGGCCGGGCCTTCTGCGCCGGGGGCGACCTCGGCTGGATCGCCCAAGCCCTCTCCGAAGGCCGCTGGACCGAGCTGGAGTCGCTGCTGGACCTGGGTGCTGCCGTGGCCCACGGACTCGCCACCCTGCCGAAACCCGTGGTGGCCGTGGTGCAGGGCCCGGCGGCGGGCGCGGGCATGAGCCTGGCCCTCTGCGCGGACCTGCGCATCGCCACGCCCGAGGCCGCGTTCAGCATGGCCTTCGTGAAGATCGGCCTGCATCCGGATTGGGGCGGCAGCGTCATGCTGTCGCGCCTGGTGAATCCCTCCCTCGCCGCAGAATTGATGCTGACCGGCGACACCCTGGACGCCCCGCGGGCCCAGGCCCTGGGCCTCGTGAACCGTGTCGTGCCCGCGGAGCAGCTGGAGGCCGCCGTGGAAGCCCTGGTCCAGCGCCTGGCGGCCGGCCCTTTGGAGACCCTCGCCCGCATCAAGGCCACCCTGCTGCGCAATCAGGGATTGGACGCCGAGGGCCTCCGCGCCCGCCTGGAGGCCGAAGGCGCCCAGATGAAGGCCGCCATGCGCCATCCCGACGCCCGGGAGGGCCTGGCCGCCTTCTTCGAGAAGCGGGCACCCCGGTTCGCCTGAATCTGGACAGGACAAGGACCGGCTTGGCCAATTCCGGCATTATGTGTCATTTTTATTTCTATGCCCATCCTCACCATCTGCGCCGACTGTGAGCGCCAGGCCCTCCGCAGCCCCCGGCGGGGCAAAGCCACCACCGAGGCCCTGGCCTGCCTCACCCAGCTGCTCCTCAGCCGCAAGCGGCTTCAGGGGCTCCAGATCGTCCGGGAATCCTGCCTGCGGAACTGCCCCTTCGGGCGGATCTGCGTGGCCCTGAAACAGGGCGATCAGGAAGTGCGGCACCACCTCTCGCCAGCGGACGACCTCAAGGCCGTGGCGGCGAAGCTGGCGGGCACTGCGAAGGGCTGACCTACCGCATTCCCCGGCTCTGGGCGGCCTCGATGAGTTCCTTGATGCGGCGGGCGTCGGCCTTGGTGTGGCCGTGGCTGGTGAGGGGATCGCTGCCGCCGGTGCTTTCGACGGTGAGGTCGGACCAGAGCAGGCCCGTCTCGATGCGCACGCTGGCCACCTTCGACAGGTGGATGCTGATCTCGTTCACCGTGAACCAGGACCGCTTGCGGCGGATCACCGCGGCGTCCGTGACCTCGATGACCGTGGTGAACAGGTGGTTGCCGTTCGTCCAGCGGCTGGCCTTGAAGGTCTCGGTGGCCATCAGAGCGCGTCCTTCGCGGCGGCGGCCACGGCCTGGGGCGTGATGCCGTAGGCTTCCAGCAGCTTCTCGGGCTTGCCGCTCTGGCCGAACTGGTCCTGCACGCCCACCCGGCGCAGAGGCATGGGATGGGCCTCGGAGAGGAGTTCCGCCACGATCCCGCCCAGGCCGCCATGGGCCTGGTGCTCCTCGCAGGTGACGACGGCCCGGTGGGCCTTCGCCAGCTTCAGCAGCGTTTCGCGGTCGAAGGGCTTGAGCGTGGGCGCGTGCAGCACCGTGGCCTCGATGCCCTCGGCGGCCAGCAGCTCCGCCGCGGCGAGACAGATGGAGGTGCCCAGGCCGCAGCCCACCAGCAGCACGTCCGTGCCGGGGCGCATCATCACGGCCTTGCCGATCTGGAACCGGTAGTCCTCGGCGTGGAGGCGGGGGAACTTGTCCCGGGTGAGGCGGACGTAGACCGGGCCCTTGTGGGCGTAGGCCGCCCGGATGGCCTGCTTCGTTTCGAGCGCATCGGCCGGGGAGATCACCGTCATTCCCGGGATCATGCGCATGAGGGCCAGGTCCTCCAGGCACTGGTGGGTGCCGCCGTCCTCGCCCACGGTGAGGCCCGCGTGGGTGGCCACGATCTTCACGTTCTGGTGGCCCACGCCCACGGCCTGGCGCACGAACTCGTAGGCCCGGCCCGTGGCGAACATGGCGAAGGTGCTCACGAAGGGCACCACGCCCGTGGTGCTGGCCCCCGCGGCGGCGGCCACCATGCCCTGCTCGGCGGCACCCATGTTGAAGAAGCGGTCCGGGAAGGCCTTGGCGAACTTGCTGGTGCGGGTGGACCCCGCCAGATCCGCGTCGAAGACGACGATGTTGGCGCCCTCGTTGCCCAGCTCCACCAGGGTGTCCCCGTAGGCGTCCCGCAGGCTGTCCATCACCCCGCCGACCTTGCCGCCCACACCCGCCGTTTCCATGCCCGCCATGACTTCTCCTCGAAGGTTCTATTCTACGCGAAGGTGAGCGGCGCCGCCCTGCGGCGCCGCATGCCAGATCGCCAGAGGCGATCTGGCAGATCCGATAGGCTGAATGGATGCGCTCAACCCTCCCCATCGATCCCCTGCTGCCGCAGCTCGTGGCCAGCCTGCGGGGCAACCCGAATCTCGTCCTGCAGGCCGATCCCGGCGCGGGCAAGACCACGCGGGTGCCCCCCGCCCTGCTGGAGGCGGGGCTCCTCGGGGAGGGCGAGTGCTGGATCCTGGAACCCCGCCGCCTGGCCGCGCGCCTCGCCGCCACCCGCGTGGCGGACGAACTGGGCGAGCCCCTGGGCCAGCGGGCGGGCTACGCCGTGCGCTTCGAGCAGAAGGTGTCGAAGGCCACGCGGCTGCGCTTCGTCACCGAGGGCCTCCTGCTGCGCCGCCTGCACGGCGATCCGCAGTTGCGCGGCATCGCCGCCGTGGTGCTGGATGAGTTCCACGAGCGGCACCTGCACACGGACCTCGGCATCACCCTGCTGCGGCGCCTTCAACGGGCCTCGCGGCCCGACCTGAAGCTGCTGGTCATGTCGGCCACGCTGGATCCCGGCCCCGTGGCGGCCTACCTCGACGCCCCGGTGATGAAGAGCGAGGGCCGCGCCTTTCCCGTGGACACGGCCTTTCTGCCCCGGCCCGACGACCGGCCCATCGAGCAGCAGGTGTCCGACGCCCTGGACCGCCTCTATGGCGAGGGCCTGAAGAACCACACCCTGGTCTTCCTGCCGGGCGCGGCGGAGATCCGGGCCTGCCTGAAGGGCTGCGAGGCCGTGGCTGCGCGGCGGGGGCTGAGCCTGCGGCCCCTGCACGGCGAGTTGTCACCCGATGCCCAGGCCCATGCGCTGGAAAGCAGCGGCGCCCCCAAGGTCATCCTCAGCACCAACGTGGCGGAAAGCTCCGTGACGCTGGATGGCATCGGCGCCGTGGTGGATTCGGGCCTGGGCCGCGAGGCCTCGCACTCGCCCTGGTCGGGCCTGTCGGGCCTGCGCACGACGCGCATCAGCCAGGCCCGCTGCACGCAGCGCACGGGCCGCGCGGGCCGCACGGGGCCGGGCCGCTGCCTGCGGCTCTACACGGAAGCCGACTTCGGGGCCCGCCCAGGTTTCGATACGCCGGAACTCCAACGGTCCGATCTGGCCGAACCCCTGCTCTCCCTGCATGGCATGGGCATCACGGAGCCCTCGGCCCTGGACTGGTTCGAGGCGCCGCCGGAAGCCGCCACGGCCGCCGCCGAAGCCCTGCTCACGCGCCTCGGCGCCCTGGCGGACGGCGCCCTCACGCCCGTGGGCCGGCGCATGGCGGATCTGCCCCTGCACCCACGCCTGGCCCGGCTCGCCATCGCCGGCGACGATCTCGGCATTCCCCAGCTGGCCCTGCGCGCCGCCGCCCTCCTGGAGACCGGCAACCTCACCGCCCGCCAGGGCCTGGACCGGACCCCGGTGAAGACGGGCCATGGCGCGGACTCGGACCTGCTGCTGCGCCTGGACCAGTTCGAGGAAGCCGAGGCCGCAGGCTTCGGCCCCGGAGCCTGCCGGGCCGCCGGGTTGGACGCCGCCGCCCTGCACCGCGCCAAGCGGGCCGTGCAGTCCCTGGCGCGGCTGCTGCCCTCGCCCGCGGAACCCGCGGACGCCGAAACCCGCCTGTTGAAGGCCCTGCTCATGGCCTACCCGGATCGCGTGGGCCAGCTGTCGGCCAATGGCACCTGCGCCTTTGCCGGAGGTGGCGGGGCAAAGCTGGATGCCGCCTCCCGGGTGCGGCGGCCGGGCCTGATCCTGGCCTTGGAAGCCGAGGCCGTGAAGCAGGGCACGGGCGGCCAGACCCTCATCCGCCAGGCGTCGCGCTGCGAGGCGGACTGGCTGCTGGACGCCTTCCCCGAGCGGCTGGAGGACGTGGACGAGGTGCTGTTCAACCCCTCGGCCGGGCGTGTGGAGCGGCGCTCTGAGATCCGCTACGAGGGATTGAGCCTCGACATCAGCCGTGGGCCCGCGGATCCCGCGGATCCGCGTGTGGCGGGCCTGCTGGCGCAGGCCCTGAAGGAACGGCCTCTGGACGAAGTGCCCGCCCGGTACCTGGCCCGATTGGCCTTCCTGCGGAAACACCGGCCGGAGCTGGACCTGCCGGAGGATCTGCTGGGCCCGCTGCTGGCGGGTGCCTGCGCGGGCCGCACGACCCTGCGCGAGGTGCAGGATGTGGATTGGCCCGGAGCCCTGCGCCAGGCCTTCCCCGCCGAGATCCTGCGCCTGCTGGATGCCTGGGCCCCCGAGACGTTCCAGCTGCCCAAGGGCCGGCCGACCAAGGTCCACTACGAAGACGATCCACCTTGGATCGCCTCGCGTCTCCAGGATTTCTGGGGCCTGAAGAAGAGCCCCGCCGTGGCGGGCGGGGCCGTGCCCCTGGTGCTCCACCTGCTCGCCCCCAACATGCGGGCGCTGCAAGTCACCACCGACCTCGCCGGCTTCTGGCAGCGCGTCTACAAGGAGCTGCGCCCGGGCCTGTCGCGACGGTATCCCAAGCACCACTGGCCGGAGTAGGACCTGGTTTCTTCAGGAAGACAAAGATCACCACCAAGACACCAAGACACCAAGAAAAACAAGGCTTTTTGCAGTTCTTGGTGCCTTGGTGTCTTGGTGGTAAAGCCTTTTCCCTCAGCTCCGCAATTCCCCCAACAGCGCCCGGGCCCCAGCCTCCAGCAGGGTGCCGTCCAGCCCCGTGGCCAGCAGCGTGAATCCTTCGTCCTCGTGGGTCCGGATCTCCGCGGCGGTCATGCGGAAGATGCCGAGGGGCATCGAAGCCTCCCGGCAGGCGCGGGCAATGGTGGCCACCGCATCCAGGAAGACCGGATGATCGAACTGCTCGGAAATCCCCAGGCTGGCGCTCAGGTCGTAGGGGCCCACGAACACCGCCGCCACGCCGGGGACGCGGGCGATGGCGCTGATGTTGGCCACCGCCTCTCTGGACTCGGCCTGGACCACCACGAGGCCGCGGCCCTTGACCGCGCGCACGGCCGCCTCCGCCTGGGCTGCGCTGTCCACGTGGGGCACGATGAGGCCCTCGGCGCCGATGGCGGCCGCATCGGCAAGAACCTCAGGATCCTGGGAGGGGACCCGCAGCAGGCAGGGCACGGCACCCTTCAGGGCAGCCAGGGCCCGCGACGTTTCCGCCGGGCCGAAGCCGCCATGCTCGCCGTCCAGGAAGAGCCAGTCGAAACCCTGGCCCGCCAGGCGCACGGCCACGTCCGGATGGGGAATCTGGACGATCGTGCCGATGAGGCGCTCCCCAGCCTGGAGCCGGTCGTGGAAGGCGGATTGGATCATGGATCACCCCCCGCCAGCTTGGACGGGAACGGGCCCCTGGGGGAAGCCTTTCGGGTACCGTGGAACCATGCTGACCTTCCGCCCCATCCAGCCCCAGGACGAGCCCGCCATGGCGGCCATCATCCGCAAGGTGATGCCGGAATTCGGCGCCGATGGCCCGGGCTTCGCCCTCCACGATCCCGAGGTGGACCACATGAGCCGGGGTTATTCGATCCCGGGCGCGGCCTACTTCGTGGTGGAGGACGAGACCGGCAGGCTGGTGGGCGGCGGCGGCGTCGCGGCCCTGGAAGGCGGTGATCCGGGTGTCTGCGAGCTGCGGAAGATGTACTTCCTGCCCGAGGCCCGGGGCCAGGGCATGGGCGAGGCCCTGTTGCGCCACTGCCTGGCCACGGCGGCCTCCCTGGGCTACCGCACCTGCTACCTGGAGACCCTCACGGGCATGGACCAGGCCATGAAGCTCTACGGGAAGGTGGGCTTCCAGCCCCTCTGCGCGCCCATGGGCCGCACCGGGCACGGCAGTTGCGACCGCTGGTATGCCAGGGAACTGAAATGAATCATCACCGAGCCATTGTTTTCCTCACCGTTCATCACCGTTTATCACCGGTTTCTTATTTCTCTGTTTGTTTCTCGGTGGCGCCTCGTCCAAGGGAAAAAGAAAGTTCAACCGGTGATGAACAGTGAGAAACGGTGATAAAGACCACGGCAACCTCTCCTTGGTGAATCGGATTCTCGCCCCCCAAGCACCCTCACGGGACTCGAGCCTGACATGATCCTTGGCCTTGGAACTGACCTCTGCCCTCCAAGCCGCTGGCGCCACCTCGTGGACCGCTTCGGGGCCGAAAAGGGCGCGAAGCGCATCCTCCACCCGGAGGAAGCGGCCTACCTGCTGGGCGGGAACCGGGAGCGGCTGCCGGAGCGGCTGGCGGGGCGCTGGGCCCTGCGGGAGGCCTTCGGCAAGGCCCTGGGCACGGGCCTGGATGGCTGGTCCTGGAAGGAATTGCGCTACGTGAACGGCCGGCTCTGGGCCGTGGGCGCCCTGGCGGACCTGCTGGCGGCGCGGGGCATCCAGAAGCTCCACGGCAGCGTCAGCCACGACGGGGACCTGGCCGTGGCCGTGGTCATCCTGGAGGGCTGACCGGACGGAAACTCAAGGGTCCCCGTCCCAGGCCGATTCCCGGTAGAGGACGACCCGATGGATCCCCTCCAGGCCAAGCAACAGATGACCCTCGCCGAGTTCCGGAGCCTCCGGGACTTTATCTATGCAAAATCCGGCATTTTCTTCAGCGAGTCGAAACAATACTTTCTGGAGAACCGGCTCAGCAAGCGGATGGCCGATCTCAAGCTGAAGACTTACAGTGATTATCTATCCCTGCTCCAGGGATTCCAGGGGTCCGCGGAGCTGAAGCACCTCTTCGTGGAGATCACCACCAACGAGACCAGCTTCTGGCGCAATCCCCCCCAGATCGAGGCCTTCCAGAACATCGTCCTGCCGGAAGCGGCCCGGCAGGCCCGGGAGCGGGGCCAGAGCCGCCTGCGCATCTGGTCGGCGGCCTGCTCCAGCGGCGAGGAGCCCTACACCCTGGCCATGATCTGCCAGGACCAGAAGGACACGGTCCTCCGGGGCTTGTCCGTGGAGATCCTGGGCACGGACATCAGCGAGAAGGTCCTGGCCCAGGCCGAGGATGCCGCCTACAACAGCTACACCCTGCGGAACCTGACGCCCGAGCAGCTGCAGCGCCATTTCATCCCCCTGGGCAAGGACCTGTACCAGGTGAAGCCCGAGGTCCGCCGGTTCACCACCCTCCGCCATTTCAACCTGGTGGATTACGCCGCGTACCGCCAGCTGGGGACCTTCGATGTGATCTTCTGCAGGAACGTGCTCATCTACTTTGACGAGGCCGTGAAGGCCCAGGTATTGAAAGGATTCCACGACCTGCTCCACTCGAGAGCCCACCTGCTGGTGGGCCACAGCGAAAGCATCCATGCTTTCAACACGGGGTTCGAGCTGCTGCACTTCAGCAAGGCCATGGGATATAGGAAAAGGACCTGAGCGGTAGGAGCGGATCATGCCCATCACCCCCCAAGAACTCATTGCGAACCTCGGCGACCTGCCACCCCTTCCCCAGGTGGCCACGCAGGTCCTGCGCATCTCCGCCGACCCGGACGCCACCGCCGAGGATCTCCGCAAGGTCATCTCCATGGACCAGGCCCTCACCAGCCAGATCCTCAAGATCTCGAACTCCGCCATGTTCGGCATGATGCGGGAAGTGACCACCCTGACCCAGGCCATCATGACCCTGGGCTTCTCCACCATCAAAAGCGTGGTCATCGCCAGCTCGGCCAAGAACCTCTACCACCGCGGCGCCGTGGGCCTCCAGGAGCGGCTGATCTGGGAGCACGCGCTGGTGTCGGCCGTCGCGAGCCGGGCCTTCGCCAAGAGCCTGCGCTTTCCGCGGGTGGAGGAGGCCTTCATCGGCGGCCTGCTGCACGACATCGGGAAGTCCGTCATGGGCGTGAAGTTCCCCGAGCGCTACGGGGCCCTGCTCCGCACGGTCTACAACGAGAAGGCCGTCGGCCAGAACCTGGAGCTGGAGCTCTTCGGATTCGACCATGCCATGGTGGGCGAAGCCCTGGTGAACCAGTGGAACCTGGCCAGCGGCCTCCAGGCCGCGGTGCGGTGGCACCACGACCCCATCCACGCGGGCGATGATCACCGCGAGCTGGCCGCCGTGGTGGCCCTGGCCAACCAGCTGGCCCTGGTGGAGAAGGTCGGCATCGGCGACCCCTCGCACCTGGAAGGGGCCTCCCAGCAGGCCATGGAGATCCTGAAGCTCGGCCCCGAAGCCCTGGCGAGCCTCAAGGAGGGCGTCCACAACGCCATCGAGCAGGACAAGTCGATGATCGCGGAGTTCTAGATGAAACGCGCGGAGTCCTGACATGATCACCCGGGAGCAGTTCGCCTCGCGCCTGAAGGCCAGAGCCCTGCCAAGCCTGCCCCTCACGGTGGTGGCTCTGGGCGAAGCCGTCCAGGATGAGCGCTGCAGCGTGGACCGCATTCTGGGCATCCTCTCCAAGGATCCATCCCTTTCCGCGGCCCTGCTGCGCCTGGCCAACTCCGCGCTCTACGCGGGCGAAGGGTCGGTCATGGACCTCCGGACGGCCATCCTGCGCCTGGGTTTCGATGCCGTCGCCAACCTCGGCACCGGCGCCGCCGTCATCCGGACCCTCAAGGGCGGCGCCCATCTGGACGCGCTCCGGCTCTGGCAGCACAGCGTCGCCGTGGGCCTCGCGGCCAAGGGTGTCTGCGTCCTCACCAAGCGCCACGGCCAGGCGGAAACAGCCTTCCTCACGGGGCTGCTGCACGACATCGGCAAGATCGCCCTCGACACCTGTTTTCCCGAGGACTATGCCGGTGTCCTGGCCCAGGTGGCCGCGGGCGTCCCGTTCGTGGACGCCGAGCGGAGCCTGCTGGGCATGGACCACGCCGAGGCGGGCGCCCTGCTCGCGGCGGACTGGTCCTTCCCCGCTGCCATCGTGGAGGTGATCCGGGACCACCACGATCCCCAGCCCAACGACTTCCTCCCCAACCTCATCCACCTGTGCGACCTGCTGGTGCGCACCCGGATCCCCATGGGCCCTGCGGATGAGCGGATGGTGGTGTCTCTGGACAGCCTGCCTGCCTTCCGTTCGGTCCTTGCCGGCTCCCTCCAGAAGGATCTGGATGTGGAACGGCTCACCTTCTCCATCGACGACGAGGTGGACCACGCCCTCGCCTTCGTCGAAACGGCTTTTCAGGCATAGAGGCAGACCCATGACGATCAAGATCCTGGTGGTGGACGACAGCCCCTTCATGCGGAAATCCCTGCAGAAGATGCTGGAGGAGGCGCCGGACCTGCGGGTGGTGGCCACCGCGCGGGATGGCGTGGACGCCCTCGAGAAGATCCAGGAGTACCAGCCCGACATCGTCACCCTCGACATCGAGATGCCGCGCATGGACGGCCTCACCTGCCTGAAGAAGATCATGGCGGACCACCCCATGCCGGTGCTGATGGTGTCCAGCCTCACCCAGGAAGGCGCCCAGGCCACCCTGGACGCCCTGTCCATGGGCGCCCTCGACTTCATCCCCAAGGAGAGCAGCTTCGCCAGCATGAGCATCCTGCAGATCCAGCACGACCTGCAGGAGAAGGTGCGCCGGCTGGCCACCAGCCCCCGGTTTCACCGGCCCTCGCCGCCAGCGCACCACGCGCCCCCGCCTGCGGCCACGGCCAAGCCCGCCCTCCCGCCCCGCCCGGCGCCAGCTCCGGCCGCGGGCGCGGCAGCTTCGGGAACCGGCATTCCCCCGTCTCCCCAGGCCGAGCTGCTGGTGATCGGAAGTTCCACCGGCGGCCCCAAGGCGCTCCA
This sequence comes from Geothrix sp., assembly GCA_036504495.1. GTDB lineage: Bacteria > Acidobacteriota > Holophagae > Holophagales > Holophagaceae > Geothrix. The sequence continues at coordinate 19,419 of DASXVC010000011.1, read as the reverse complement.
GGACATCCTGCCGGCCCTGCCCGCGAACCTGCCGGTGCCCTGCCTCATCGTCCAGCACATGCCCAGCACCTTCACCAAGCCCTTCGCGGACCGCCTGGACGGGCTCTGCCAGGTGCACGTCAAGGAGGCTGAACACGGCGAGCCCCTGAAAGCGGGCACCGTCTACATTGCGCCCGGAGGGATCCACATGACCTATGGGGCCCGTGGCCCCAAGGGCTGCGTTGAGCTGAGCCCCGAGCCCATGGCCTCCCTCCACCGCCCCAGCGTGGACGTGCTGTTCATGAGCGTGGCCGAGCTGTTCCGCGGCCAGGCCTTCGCGGGCATCCTCACGGGCATGGGCGCCGACGGCGCCAAGGGCATGGAGCAGCTCAAGCACAAGGGCGCCTACACCCTGGCCGAAGCCGAGGAGACCTGCGTGGTCTACGGCATGCCGCGGGCCGCCTTCGAGCGGGGCTGCGTCGACGTGGTGGCCCCCCTGCCGGACGTCGCGGGCCACATCCGCCGCCACTTCCGGATCTGATGACGAGCCCCGTCCAGCTCACGCCGGCGGTCCTCGCCTCCCTGAGGATTCCGGCGCTCGCGGCGCCCGTCGCCGCGGACCTGCTGAAGGCCCTGGTGGGCCAGACCCTCGAGGCCACCCTGGAATCCACCGGAGCCGACGGCCTGCACCTGCGTCTGGCGGACGGCAAGGAGCTGGTGGCCCAGGGCAGCCTGCCCTTCTCCGCCGGGAGCCTCCTCAGCCTGAAGGCCCTGCCCCTGCCCGGAGGGGCGGGCATCCAGCTCCAGGTGGTGCGCGCCACGCCGCCCCCGGCGGCGCCTCTGCTGCACCCCCTCACCCAGGGCGAGGCGGCCCCCTTGATGGCCCGCCTCCAGTCCCCGAACGCCGCCCTGGAGCCCCTGGCCACCCTGCTGCGCTCCCTGGTGCAGGCGGGAGCCGCGGCGGCGGAGCAGCCGGAAACCTGGTCCACCTGGATGAAGGAGGCGGTCCGCACCCTCGCCAATCCGGCCGCCTCTCCCGCGGAGGCGGCCTTCCACACCCTCCAGGCCAAGGAGGGCACGGGCTGGTTCGAGGTGCCCCTCCCCTGGGCGGCGGGCGCCGAGCCCCTGCGGCTCTGGGTCGAGGCCGATCAGGACTCCGGCAGCACCCAGGAGGACCGGGTCCACCGGGTCTTCCTCAGCGTCCCCTTCAGCGGCCTCGGAGATGTGCGTCTGGGCCTGGAACAGCGCTCCGCAGGCCTGCGGGTCCGGCTCTGGCTGAAGGACCCCTCCCAGCTCGACCCCCTCCGGACGGCCCTGACAGCCGAACTGGCGGCCCTGGGCCGTCCTGTGGATCTCCAGGTCCTGCCCCTGCCCGAGGGAGCCCCGGACCTGCGGGCCATGGCGGGAGGGGCGTCGCTGTCGGCGCTGGGCTGATCATCCCCGCCGCAGCTGCTTCATGAGCCGTGGCAGGCGGTTCAGGGCGGCCTGGGCTTCGGTCCATTCGCGGTGGGGACGAGCGGGGAAGCCGGTGACGAAGCTGCCTTCGGGCAGACTCTTGGCCACCACGCTGTTGCCGCCCACGACGCTGCGGCTGCCGATCTCGATGTGGCCCACCACGCCCACCTTGCCCGCCAACGTCACGTAGTCGCCCAGCTTGGTGGAGCCGCTGATGCCCGACTGGGCCACCAGCAGGCAGTGGTTCCCCACCTGGACGTTATGGGCCACCTGGACCTGGTTGTCGATCTTGGTGCCCATGCCGATGTGGGTCGCTCCCAGCACGCCGCGGTCGATGCAGACGCAGGCGCCGATCTCCACGTCATCGCCCACCTCCACCCAGCCCACCTGGGGGATCTTGGCGTGGCGGCCCTCCACCAGCACGTAGCCGTAGCCGTCGCTGCCCACCACGGAATTGGCGTGGACGGCCACGCGATTGCCCAGCCGGGTGCGGCGGTAGAGCACTGCGCCGGAGAACAGTTCGCAGCCCTCGCCCAGCACGCAGTCGTCGCCGATGTGGACGCCCGGGTGAAGGACGCAGCCCTTCCCCAGCACGGTGCGGGCCCCCACGGTGGCGCCTGGGGCGAGGCGGCAGCCGTCCCCGATCACGGCCGTGGGGTGCACCGGAACCTCGCCCCATTCGGACGCCGGTTCCGGGTGCAGCCAGCCGATGGCCTGGGCGAAGGCCCAGTAGGGATGCTTCACCCGCAGCACGGGGCGGTCGCCCAGGTCGGCGGCAGCGTCGGCCAGGATCAGGCCCGCGGGGCTCTCCTTGGCCTTGGCTGCGTATTTGGGGTTGGCCAGGAAGGAGATGGAACCAGCGCCAGCCTCTTCCAGCGGCTTCACTTCGGAAATAAGCCGTTCCGGGGGACAATGCTCCAGGGAGCCGCCCAGACGTTCCGCCAGATCCTGCGCCGTCAGGGTCGTTGTGGTGCACGTCATGGGGCCCTCCTCGTCAGTCTTCAGTCTTCAGTCTTCAGTCTTCAGTTTCCAGTCATCCGTTCGGAATCCAACATGCATCCAGTTCTTTTCGAGATCGGTTCATTCCCCCTGGGCACCTACGGGCTGCTGCTGGCCATCGCGTTCTTCGCGGGCACGGCCCTGGCCCAGCGCCAGGCCAAACTGGACGGCCTGGCCCCCGCCGCCATCACCGATCTGGCCATCGCCATGCTCATCGCGGCCATTGTGGGCTCCAAGCTGCTCATGATCCTGGTGGATCTGTTCGGCGGCGCCCCCCTGCGCGAGGTCTTCTCCCTGGCGACCCTGCGGGCCGGCGGCGCCATCCACGGCGGCATCATCGCCGCCACGGCGGTGTTTTTCTGGAAGCTCCGCAAGGGCCAGGGCCTGCCCCTGCGCCTCACGGGCGACGCCCTGGTGCCCGGCGTGGCCCTGGGCCAGGCCATCGGCCGCCTGGGCTGCTTTTCCGCCGGCTGCTGCTATGGCACCGAGACCCACGTGTCCTGGGCCGCCACGTTCACGAATCCCCTGGCCCAGGCCTTCAGTGGCACGCCTCTGGGCATCCCCCTCCATCCCGTTCAGCTCTACAACACCCTCGCCAACCTCACCGTGATGGCCATCCTCCTGGTGGCCCGCGGCAAGCGCTCGTTCCAGGGCCAGGTCTTCGCGCTCTACTTCCTGGTGGAGGGCCTGGGCCGCGTCATCACCGAGACCTGGCGGGGCGACGTGGACCGCGGCACGGGGTGGCTGGGCTGGGCCTGGCTCAGCACGGGCCGCCTTACCGGCATCGCCTTCATGATGCTGGGCCTGGGCCTGTGGATGTTCTGGAACCGCCGCAAGGAGTCGAAGTGACCCAAATCATCGCCGAAGATGGCGCCCCCCGTCTGGATCGCTTCCTGGCCGACCGCTTCCCCGAAGTCCCCCGGGCCCGCTGGGATGTCCATGTCCGCACGGGCGCGATCAAGGTGAACGGGCAGCCGGTGACCAAGGGCGGCGTCAAGCTGCGCCCGGGCGATCTGGTGGAAACGGAACTGCCGGTGATCGCCGTGCCTGCCGCCCACCTGGAGGCCGAGGCCATCGACCTGCCCACGCTCTTCGAGGATGCCCACCTGTGGATCGTGGATAAGCCCACGGGCATGGTCGTCCATCCAGGCCCCGGCCACGCCAGCGGCACCATCGTCAACGCCCTGCTGCACCGCCTCAAGGCACCCGTGATCCTCGAGCCCAATGACGAGGAAGCGGAGGACGCCGAAGAGCTGGCCGAAGATGTGGCTGTGGGCTGGCCGGGACTCGTGCATCGCCTGGACCGCTACACCACCGGCTGCCTCTGCCTCGCGAAGACCGCCGAGGCCCAGCGCGCCATCCAGGACCAGTTCAAGGCCCGCACCGTCGAGAAGCGCTACCTGGCCCTGGTGCGCCATTCCCCCAAGCTGCCCCAGCTGGGCAGCCTGCTCATCGACGAACCCATCGCCCGCCACAAGCGGGACCGCCTGCGCATGGTGGTGGCCGCGGGCGGCCGCTCCGCGCAGACCCGCATCCGCGTGCTGGCCCGGACCACCAGCGTGGCCTTGGTGGAATGCGAGCTGCTCACGGGCCGCACGCACCAGATCCGCGTGCACCTGGCCCACCTCCGCGCCCCCCTCATGGGCGATCCGCTCTACGGCGGCCCAGGCCGCTGGAAGGATGTGGACGGCGGGGCCCTGCTGCTGCCCCATCCGGCCCTCCATGCCTGGAAGCTTTCGGTGGACCACCCCGTGACGGGCGCCCGCATCGAGGCGGAAGCCCCGATTCCCAGTGCCTTCCGGTCGCTGGCCGAAGCTCTGGGCTTGCCGGAGTTCTGAGGCGGGCGCATCATCCCCGTACCGGGGGGAGCCATGTCCGCCATCGCGCAGGCCCAAACGACCCTGAAAGGCTGGATGGAGGCCTACCCCTTCCTGCCCGGACTGGTCTTCGCCGCCCTCTGCCTTCTCCTGATCTTCACGGTGGCGCTGCCGCGGATCCGCTCCTGGCAGCGCGCCAAGGGCCGCCCCGTGCTGGATCCCCTCCAGGTCGAGGAGCTGCTGCACGGCCCCGGTGTCCTGCTGGTGGACCTGCGGGAGGACGGGGCCTTCCGCCAGGGCCACATCCGGGGCTGCCTCCACGTCCCCTTCCGGGACCTGGCCCGGCGCCTGGCAACCCCGGATCCCACGGCCAAGCGCGCCCTCGTCCTGGTGGATGAAACCGATGCCCTCTCCCACCGGGCCTTCGATCAGCTCACCGCCCGGGGCTTCGAGTGGGTCTACGTCCTGAAGGGCGGCATGCGCGCCTGGCGCAGCGCCAGCCGGCCGGTGGTGAAGTAGCTCAGCTCCCGTCCGTCTCCGGCAAGCCCCAGCGATCCCACAGCAGCAGCAGCAACAGCCCTGGGATGGCCGCGGCGGCGCAGACCGGGAAGTAGAGCTTCCAGCCGTAGGATTCCGCCATGAAGCCCGTGAGGCCCCCGAAGAGCGTCCGGGGCAGGGCCGTCAGGGCGCTGAAGAGGGCGTACTGGGTGCCCGTGTACGAGCGGTTGCAGCTACCCATGAGCAGCGCCACGAGCGCGCTGCCACCCATGCCGTAGGCCAGGTTCTCCAGCGTGTTCGCGGCCACCAGCAGGGGCAGGTGCCGCCCCAGCATGGAGATGGCCCAGAAGCCCAGGATGCTGCCCGCCTGCACGAAGCCGCAGATCCACAGCGCCTTGCGCAGGCTCATGCGCATGAGCATCCAGCCGCCGATCAGCCCGCCCAGGATGATGGCCACCATGGCGGTGGTCTTCTGCACCGTGCCGATCTGGATCTTCGTGAAACCCATGCCCCGCATCAGGAAGGGCATGGTCATGGCCTCCGCCAGCCAGTCCCCCAGCTTGTAGAACACGGCGAAGGCCAGGAGGTAGCCGATGCCCTTGCGCTGGAGCAGGTCCTTCAGCGGACCTGAGATGGCCTCCTGCAGCGTGCGTGGCGCGCGGGCCACAACGTCCGTGTTCATGGCCAGCCAGGTCCCGAGCATGCCCAGCAGCGTAAGACCGGCCATGCCCAGGTACGTGGCGCGCCAGCTGAAGATCTGGGCCAGGATCATGGCCAGGCCGCCGCTCACCAGCATGGCCACGCGGTAGGCGGCAATGTGGATGCTGTTGCCCAGGCCCAGGTGTTTCTGGTCCAGGGCTTCGGCCCGCCAGGCGTCCACGGCGATGTCGAAGGTGGCGCTGGTGACGGCCACCGCCAGGGCCAAGACCACGACGCGCATGAGATCCAGATGGGGCTGGCTGAATGCCAGCAGGAACAGCGCCGCCGCCATGCCCAGCTGCATGAGCAGCATCCAGCCCCGGCGGCGGCCCAGGCCGGGCAGCGCGAAGCGGTCCAGGAAGGGCGCCCAGAACACCTTCAGGCTGTAGGGCAGCGTCACAAAGCTGAAGAGGCCGATGGTGGCCAGACTCAGCCCCTCATCGGTCATCCAGGCCTTCAGCGTGGAGCCCGTGAGGAAGAGCGGCAACCCCGAGGCAAACCCGAGCAGCAGGAGGACGGTGTACTGGCGGGGCTTCATCCCACCAGCCTAACCGGAGTCGCTTTACCAGCCGTTCGCGGTGTCCCCTCCATGGGTGTGCAGCTCGTGGACCATGCGGCCCCCCAGGTGCCCCGTGCGGAGCAGCGCGGCGACGCCCATGACGCTGACCAGCAGCCAGAGGATGAAGAGGGCCCGGACCGCGCCCGGCGGAAGATCACGGTGGCGAAAGCGGGACAGCCCCAGGTGGGCGAACCACGCCACCGTCAGGAGCCCGAAGATGGCCGCGGTCCACTGGGCTGACACCTCATGGTGCTCCAGGGCGGCCCTCAGCTCCGGGGTCCTCCGGGCAAAGGATTCCGCCGCCTCGCCCGTGGCCAGGGCCGCCAGGGCCCCCAGAAGCCCCAGGACCAGAAGGCCCAGGGCCACGGCGTGGATCCCCCGGCGCTGGGCCGGCCAGAGGGCCCCCAGCAGGAAGAGGGCCGGGGCCATCGCCAGTAGGCCGATGGGAAAGTGCACGATGACGGGGTGGAGGTGGTTGAAGGGAGGCACGGCGGGCTCCAGGGAAGGGGTCGGGCGGGGTTGCCATGAGGATGCGCCCGCTTCAGGGGGGGAGGCCAGACCGGATGGGCCGGTTTCTTCGATCCGGATCTGGGGCCCCTGGTGGGCAGGCCGCATCTTGGCCTTCGCACGCCCTTCCCGCCTCGCATCAGCCTGGCCAGCCTTCCAAGAGGGCCCGGGGGTGCAGGCGCGAGCGGCCCCACCTAAGGAGGTCCCATGTCCCAGCCCGAGCCATCCGCGCCAACCGGAACAACCAGTGGCCTCGACCGCCGTGAATTCTGCGCTTGCGCCCTCGCCGTAGCCGCAGCAGCCGCGGTCGTCTCCTGTGGGGGCGGCGGCGGTGGCGGCTCATCCTCTGCGCCACCTCCCCCGCCCCCAGCGCCCAGCCCGGTCACCACCTCCGAGACGAAGACCAGCATGCTGGGCCAGCCTTCGGGAACCGTGCGGGACTACACCACCACCGCCTCCGGCGCCTGCCCCCTGGTCCTGGGAGCCGCGCAGGGCTACTACCTGGTCCGCGACAGCGCCGGCATCTACGCCTTCAACGCCAGCTGCCTGCATCAGGGCGGCCGCCTCAACACCACCCAGACGGGCTTCGGCTGCCCCTGCCACGGCAGCCAGTACGACCTCAATGGGACCGTGACCGTGGGCCCCGCTCCGGTGGGATCCATCCTCCAGCACTACCAGGTCAGCGAATCCACGCCGGGCGGGGTGCTCGTCATCGACCCATCCAAGCCCGTCTCCGCCACCACGCGGCTCACCTGATCCGGCCCGGGATGCCCATGTCCTTTCGCCCGATCTCCCCGTCCTTCCTCCTGCCCGTGCTCTTGTCCACCGCGTTGCTGGGCCAGGACTCGGAGCTCCCCCTGGGTCTCAACCTGCCCACCGCGGACCACCTGCAGGGCTGGCAGCCCGCCATCCGCTTCACCCACCGTTTCGCGGAAGCGGCCCGTGGCAACTCCAAGGACTTCTACGGTCTGGACGGCGGCAACTTCGCGGGCCTGGGCTTCGACCTCGGCATCGCCGCGGTGCCGGGACTCAACGCCCAGGTCTACCGCACTTCGGACGGCAAGACCGTGATCCTGGCCCTCCAGGAGCAGCTCCTGGATCGCCCGCACCTCCGCATGGCGGTCCGCGGCGAACGGTTCGATGAAACGATCCAGCGCGCCACTTACGCCTTCGGGACCGTGGGCGTGACCGGCGCGGCCCTGCAGCTGCCCACGGAATTCCGGGCGGGCCCCGTCACCCTGAGCCTCGTGCCCACCTGGCTCTCCCGCACCACCACCCGGGACCGGGCCCTCTTCACGGCCGGGGCCGGCCTCCGGTGGCGCGTTCTCGACGGCCAGTCCATCCTCGCCGAGTACTACCCCCGCCCCAGCCGCCTCGACGCTGCCGCCTTCGAACAGGGCTTCGCCCTGGGCTACCGCTTCCAGACCAAGGGCCACCGCTTCACCCTCCTCGCCACCAACGTCCAGGGCACCACCACCCACCAGGTGCTGGGGGGCGACTACGCCGGCGGGCCGAGGGCACCCGGGCAGTGGGCCCTCGGCTTCAACCTGGTACGGATCTTCTGACTGAAGGCTGATACCAGTGTTCATTCAGCCTGATAGAAAGGCCTTTTTCACCACCAAGGCACCAAGGCACCAAGGCACCAAGCACTGCATGAGCAGTGTCTTTTGTATTTCTTGGTGTCTTGGTGCCTTGGTGGTGGTTCTTGTTTTTTTGAACGCAATCCGATGAAGACTGCGATCAGTCTGCCAGCGTGCTCAGATCCCCAGGATCCTGCCCGAGCGCCTGGGCCTTGAGGGCGCGGCGGACGATCTTGCCGGAGCGGGTCTTGGGCAGGGTGGCGCGGATCTCGATCTCGCTGGGCATGGCGATGCCGCCAAGGTCCTCGCGGACGTGATCCTTCAAGCTGGCGATGAGTCCGGGCCCCGTGGACACCCCGGCCTTCACGACCACGAAGGCCATGATGCGCTCGCCCTTGATGGGATCAGGCAGGCCCACCACGGCGCTTTCGGCCACGGCCGGGTGGCGGATGAGCGAGCCTTCCACGTCGGAGGTGCCGATGCGGTGGCCCGCCACATTCAACACGTCGTCCGAGCGGCCCAGCACGGCGATGTAGCCGTCGGCGTCCTTCACAGCGACGTCGCCCACCGTGTAGTAGCCCGGGATCTCGTTCCAGTAGTCCTCGTAGCGTTTGTGGTCGTTCCACACGGTCCGCAGCATGTAGGGGAGCGGGAACTTGATGACCAGCAGGCCGCCCTGGCCATCCGGCACCGGAGAACCATCCTTGTTCACCACGGCCAGCTGGGCGCCGGGCAGGGCCTTGCCCGCCTTGCCAGGCCGGGCCTCGAAGGTGGGCAGGGTGCCGATGACGGGACCGGCAATCTCCGTCTGCCACCAGTTGTCCACCACCATGCCGTTGCCCTGGCCGACGAGGTATTTCTGGGCCCAGCGATGGGCCTCTGGATTGAGTGGCTCGCCAGCGCAGGCCATGAGGCGCAGCTTGCTGAGGTCGAACTTTTCAGGCGCTTCAGAACCGTGGCTCATCCACATGCGCACGGCCGTGGGCGCCGTGAACATCACGTTCACGCCGAAGCGCTCGCAGATCTCCCAGGTGACTTCCGGGCTCGGGTAGTCCGGCGCGCCTTCGCGGCAGAGCACGGTGGCGCCGATGCTGAGGGGTCCATAGACGATGAAGCTGTGGCCCACCACCCAGCCGATGTCCGACGTGCTCCAGTAGATGTCCCGCTCCTGGATCTGGTAGAAGGCCCTGCTCAGGTAGTTCACGCCCACCAGGTAGCCGCCGGTGGTGTGTACCACGCCCTTGGGTTTCCCAGTCGTTCCGCTGGTGTAGAGGATGAACAGCGGATGCTCCGCGTCCACCATCTCGGGATCGCAGTGGATCTCGCGGCCCTGCTGGATGTCGTAGAAGTCCTTCTCACGCTCGCTGGCGAAGGTGACGGGCGCATCGCCGGGACGGGAACCCCGCCGGTGGACGATGACATGATCGACCGAGACCAGGTCGCGCACGGCCTCGTCCACGATGGGCTTCAGGGGGATGGCCTTCCCGCGCCGGTAGGTGAAGTCGGAGCACACCACCACCTTGGCGCCGGCATCCTCGATGCGGGTGCGCAGGGCCGCCTGGCCCATGCCCGCGTAGACCACGCTGTGGATGGCGCCGATGCGGGCGCAGGCCAGCATGGAGATGATGCCTTCCGGCGTGAGCGGCATGTAGAGGATGACGCGGTCGCCCTTCTTCACCCCCAGGCGCTTGAGGGTGTTGGCAAAGCGGTTCATCTCGCGGTACAGGCGGTTGTAGGTGTAGGAGCGCTCGTCGCCGTCCTCGCCCACCCACAACAGGGCCGCCTTGTTGCGCCGGTCGCTGTGCACGTGGCGGTCGATGCAGTTCACCGTGGCGTTCAGCTTGCCGCCGATGAACCAGGCGTGGTTGGGGGCCTTGAACTCGAACACCTTCGTCCAGGGTTCCGCCCAATCAAGAGCCTTGGCCTTGTCGCCCCAGAAGGCCGCCGGGTCATCCTCGGCCAGGGCCCGCTCCACTTCGTAATTGATGGCCGCCTGCTTGGCCAGCCAGCCCCGCATGGGGATGGGCGCCTCGCCCTTCTGCAGGGCCTGGATGGTGGCCTGTTGGGAAATGCTGATTTCCACGTCGCTCATGGAGGACTCCGAGAACGGGGTGAGGTGGCTTGGATGGGATAGGTTGGGAGGGAAGGTAGCACGGGCCCGCGACGAGTGCCCGGGAAAGGATGGCGACCGGGATCACAGCTAGACTTTTCCGGGAGGACCCCATGCCCAAATCCGCGCAAGTCCCGGCCCCCTACGACCTGCATCCCAGCGTGGCCTACCTCCAGGCCATCCTCGCCAACTTCAAGGGCAAGACCGGCCGCCCCCTGGAAGAGTGGGTCGCTCTTGCCCGGAGGGAGGGACCCACCGACCGGAAGGCCCGCCAGGCCTGGCTGAAGGCCCAGGGACTGGGCACCAACCAGGCCGGGCTCGTGGCGCAGCGGGCTGACGCCGAACCCGGCCACGCCTTCGACGACACGCCGGAGGGCTACCTCGCCGCCGCGCCGGGTTATGTGGACACCCAGTACGGAGGGAAGAAGGCCGCGTTGCGCCCCCTCTTCGAACGCATCGCTCACCTCGCCCGGGGCCTGGGATCCGATGTGAAAGTCTGCCCCTGCGAGACCATCGTCCCCTTCTACCGCAACCACGTCTTCGCCGAGGTGAAGCCTTTCGCCTCGCGCCTGGATCTGGGCCTGGCCCTGGGCGATCCCGCCACCGTGGAGGATCCCTCCGGCCGGCTGAAGGACACAGGCGGCTTCAGGAAGAAGGACCGCATCACCCATAAGCTGGAACTGGCCGGCGAGGCCGACCTGGACCTCGCCCTGGCGTGGCTCAGGCGGGCCTACGAACGGGACTCGAAGGTCTAAAGATCAAGACGCGGCGGCCCTCATGCCCCGCTGGCGTCCTCCAGGGCCACCAGATCCTCGCCGGTCAGGGCCAGTGACGCCGCCCGGATCAGGCTGTCGAGCTGATTCAGGCTGGTGGCGCTGGCGATGGGGGCAGTGACGCCGGGGTGGGCCATCAGCCAGGCCAGGGCCACCTCCGCGGGCTTCGCCCCCTGCCGCTCGGCCACCTCGTCCAGCGCCCGGAGGATGCGGAATCCCCGCTCGTTGAGGTAGGCCTTGACTCCGCCTCCCCGCGGACTGAGCCCGAGGTCGGCCTCGCTGCGGTACTTGCCGCTGAGGAACCCCTTGGCCAGGCTGAAGTAGGTGATGACGCCCAGTCCCTCGGCCATCGCGAGCTCGCGCAGGGCGCCATCGTAGCTCTTTCGGTCGTACAGGTTGTACTCGGGTTGCAGCACCTCGTAGCGCGGCAGCCCCTTGGCTCCGGCCGTGTCCAGAGCCGCGCGCAGCTGGCCCGCGTCGTAGTTGGACGCCCCGACCGCCCGCACCTTGCCGGCCGTGATCAGCTTCTGGTAGGCGGCGAGGGTCTCCTCGTGCGGCGCATCCGGGTCGTATTTGTGGGACAGGTAGACATCGATGTGATCGGTTTGCAGCCGGCGCAAGGAGTCCTCCACCGCGCGCTCGATCCAGGCCGCGGACAGGCCCTTCCGGTCCGGCGCCATCTGCATGCCCACCTTGGTGATGAGGATGATGCGGCTCCGGCAGTTCCTGGCGCGCATCCACTCGCCGATGATGGTCTCGGATTCGCCGCCGACATTGCCGGGCTTCCAGTACGAGTACACATCGGCTGTGTCCACGGTCTCGAAGCCGGCCCCGGTGAAGCGGTCGAGGAGGTCGAAGGAGGTCTGCTTGTCGGTGGTCCAGCCGAACACATTGCCGCCGAAGACCAGCGGCGAGATGGCGAGGCCGGTCCGGCCGAGGGGGCGCTTGGCGTGCGTCATCGAAACCTCCAAAGGTCCGCTGGGACGAACTGCATTGTTAACCACAGAGGGCACAGAGGGCGCAGAGAAAGAACGGGCTGGGGATTCCCCTGACTTCGATGATTGGTTTTCCTGGTTACCGGCTTGCCCCCGCCTGAACTGATCGAACCGAGAATGGCGCGAAACATGGAGAAAATGGGCCGCCAGACCCGCCTCGCGTGTGGAGGCGAAGCAGGATCGTTCGCCATTCGCGGTTCCTGCTTTTCGGGCTGAGTCGGACCGATCACCAGGTCCGTTTTCTCCTCTGCGCTCTCTGCGGTCGACAGCCTGCAGGAATGGGTCGGCGCCTAGGGAATCGCCACGTTCACGCGCTGGATCTCCAGCACCCGTTCCAGGTCCTTCGGATCCAATGCCACGAGAAAGCCGCGGCTGCCGCCGTTGAGGTAGATCCGAGCCAGGCCGAAGATGCTGGCCTCGGCGTGGATGGGCAGGGCTTTCTTGGTGCCCAGGGGGCTGGTGCCGCCCACCAGGTAGCCGCTATGCCGGTTGGCCACTTCGGGCTTGCAGGGCTGCACGGACTTCGCGCCGATCTGCCGGGCCAATTCCTTGGTGCTCACCTCGCGGTCCCCGTGCATGAGGATGATGAACGGCGCGCCCTTCTCGTCCTCCATGACCAGGGTTTTCACCACGGCGTGCTCGTCCACGCCCAGTTCCCGGGCGCTCGCAGCCGTGCCGCCGTGATCCTCGTAGCGGTAGAGGTACTCGGTGTAGGGAACGCCCGCCTGTTTCAGCAACCGCGTGGCGTTCGTTGAGGGAGCCTTGGCCATGGCACCATGATTCCACCATTCCGACAGGAAGCCCCGTGACCGTGTCGCCACCCGACCCCCTCCTCGCGCTCGCCCTCGTCCTTGTGGCCCTCGGTCTCCTGGACCGCCTGGGGCTCTGGATGGAAAGCCGGGGCTGGATCTACTGGCGAAAGCGGAAGCCCCAGGGCTCCGCCCTGGGCGCCACCTTCCTGGAACTCCAGAAGATCTTCGAATCAGGCAAGACCGAGCACGTCATTGAAGCCATGCACGACGGCCGGAAGGAATCCCCGGATCCCCTCGCCGCCAAGCTGGCGGCGGATCATGACGAGATCGACCACCTGTTCCGGGAGGCCCGGGCGGCCGTGGGGCGGGAGCTCCATGCCGAGGCCCACCGAGCCGTGGACCGGATCTGGATGCGCCTGGCGGTGCATATCCGCGCCGAACACAAGGTCCTCTTCCCCGCCGTGGCGGAATTCCGGCCGGACCTGGGAGCCACCCTCCAGACCCTCCGCGAAGACCATGACTTCTTCATGGCCACCCTGGCCGGAGCCGTGAATGGACTGAAAGATCCCGCTGTGGACTGGGCGGCGGTGGCGTCCGCCCTGGCGTCGGTCCGCCAGCGTCTCGCCACCCACAACGCCCTTGAGGAATCGCAGGTCTACCCGCTGGCGGATCGGCTCCTCCCCGGGCAGCGGGAGCAGCTGATCAGCGCTGTTTCCCGGGAACTGGCCGCCCTCCCCGACCGCTACGGGACGAACGGGCCCGGCCCTACCCCTCGAAGGCCCTGAACGTGGCCCCTTCCGGCACGTCGAGGCCGAACTCTTCCCGCAGGACGGGAATCACTTCGTCCGGTGCCAGCTCACGGCCCGTCACGTCGAGGCCACGGATTTCAGCGTAGGCACGGTTGCGGAGGATGCGGCGCACGCCGGGGCCCGGGAGCTGGGCGGTGAGCGTCTTCACGAACCGCGATTCCGGGTGGGTGCTCGTGTAGTGGTTGGCCATCTCGAAATCGACCGGGAAGCAGGCTTCGGGCTGGAAAGCGTAGAGCTCTTCCCAGATGTCCCCGCGAAGCGATTGCAGGACGCGCAAAGAACCTTCCGGAACGATGCGGTAGGTGTTCTGGAACTGCGCATGGGCTTTGCCGTCCAGCGGAACCGGCTGGAGCAGCCCCTCCCCGCCGAAACCCACATCGCAAAGCCAGTGGCTGCCCTCCAACCGGGCGATCAGCAACATGTGGGTGCGAGGCAGGACTCCAGGCGCCCCAAGCCGCACCCGGGCCTCGCAGGGGATGGCCTCGAAGCCCGCCGTCTTCAGCGCCGCCAGAAACAGGGTGTTCTGCTCGAAGCAGTAGCCGCCGCGCCGCCGCCGCACCAGCTTGTCCTGGAGCGAAGCGAGGTCCAGCCGGATGGGCAGGCCCATCTGGATGTCCAGGTTCTCGAAGGGGATCGTCGTGGCGTGGGCCAGATGCAGGGCCCGCAGGGTCTCCAGACTGGGACGGGTGTCCTCGCTGAACCCGATGCGCCGGTAGTAGGCCCCCAGATCAATCTTGTCTGACATGCGCCGAGGGTACGACGGTTCTCAGGGAAGGCGCGCCATCGAATCCTTTTTGCCTCATTTTGCGAGGCAACTATGATTTCATGTGAACCAGCGCCCAGGAGGAATCCCCATGTCCCGACACTGCTTGTCCGGCCTCGCCCTGGCCCTGCTGCTTGGGTCGAGTTTCTCGCCACTGGCCGCTGGAGACCGGGTCACCGGCCGGGCCTTCGCCACACGATCGGAAGTCGCCGCCCAGCACGGCATGGCCTGCACCAGCCAGGCCCTGGTGACGCAGATTGCCCTGGATGTGCTGAAGCAGGGCGGTTCTGCCGTGGACGCGGCCATCGCCGCAGATGCGGCCCTGGGCCTCATGGAGCCCACGGGCAGCGGCATGGGCGGCGACCTCTACGCCATCGTGTGGGACGCGAAGACCAAGAAGCTGCACGGCCTCAACGGCAGCGGCCGCTCTCCGAAATCGCTCACCCTCGATCACTTCAAGAAGCTGGACCTGAAGCACATCCCCGCCCAGGGGCCCCTGCCCGTGAGCGTGCCCGGCTGCGTGGACGGCTGGTTCGAGCTGCACAGGAAGTTCGGCAAGCTGCCCATGGCGCAGGTGCTGGCCCCGGCCATCCGCTACGCCAAGGATGGTTTCCCCGTCAGCGAGCTCATCGCCTACTACTGGGGTCGCAGCGTGCCGGCACTGGGCAAGTTCCCGGGCTTCCTGGAGACCTTCACCGTGGACGGCAAGCGGGGCCCCGTGAGTGGCGAGGTCTTCCGCAACCCGCGCCTGGCCAAGACGCTGGAGCTCCTGGCCAGGGATGGCCGCGACGCCTTCTACAAGGGCGAGATCGCCCGGAAGATCGACGCCTACATGAAGGCCAACGGCGGCTTCCTCAGCTACGAGGACCTGGCGGCCCACCACTCGGACTGGGTGGAGCCCGTCAGCGTGACCTACCGCGGCTATGACGTGTGGGAGCTGCCCCCCAACGGCCAGGGCATCGCCGCGCTCCAGATGCTCAACATCCTCGAAGGCTACGACTTCTCCAAGATCCCCTTCGGCAGCCCCCAGCACGTCCACCTGTTCGCGGAGGCCAAGAAGCTGGCCTTCGAGGACCGGGCCAAGTTCTACGCGGACGCCGCCTTCATGAAGGTGCCGCTCTCCTGGCTGCTGTCCAAGGACTACGCCGCCCAGCGCCGGGCCCTCATCGGTGACCGCGCCTTGCGGCGCTTGGAGGCGGGCCACCCGCCCCTGAAGGAAGGCGACACGGTCTACCTCACCACCGCCGACGGCGAAGGCAACATGGTGAGCCTCATCCAGAGCAACTACCGCGGCATGGGCAGCGGCATGACGCCCGGCGACCTGGGCTTCTGCCTCCAGGACCGGGGTGAGCTGTTCAACCTGGAGGAGGGTAACGCCAACACCTATGCCCCCGGCAAGCGCCCCTTCCACACCATCATCCCCGGCTTCATCACGAAGAACGGAGAACCCTTCCTCAGCTACGGCGTCATGGGCGGCGAATTCCAGCCCATGGGCCATGTGCAGATCGTCATGAACCTGATCGACTTCGCCATGAACACTCAGGAGGCCGGCGACGCCCCCCGCATGAGCCACGACGGCTCGCCCGAACCCACCGGAGAGAAGGGCAAGCTCCCGGGCACCATCCAGCTGGAGAGCGGCTTCCCCTACGAGACCGTGCGGGAGCTGATGAACCGCGGCCATGGCGTGGGCTGGATGTTCGGCGGCTACGGCGGCTACCAGGCCATCCGCTGGGACCCCAAGCAGAAGGTCTACTTCGGGGCCAGCGAGTCCCGGAAGGATGGGCAGGCGGCGGGGTACTAGAGGTAATCCCCCGTATTCACCTTCCAGGCCACGGGATCCTCGTAATCCATGATCCGATGCCCGGTGCGAGCCAGGCTCAGATCCACCGGATGGAGCCACCGCTTCCGGCCAATGTCGAAGATCACCCTCACCGTGGGCTGCAGCAGATCATCCCCCTGCTCCACCACCACCGCCAGCTGGTTGCTGGTCAGGCGCACCAGGGAACCCACGGGGTAGATGCCCAGGGCCCGGATGAACAACTCCACCAGCTCGCCATCCAGGTGGGATCCACTCCACTCAAGCAGCCGCTTCAGCACTTCGGAGGGTTCCTTCCCCTTGTGGTAGACGCGGTCGGAGGTGAGGGCGTCATAGACATCCACGATGGCGGCCATGCGCCCGATCTGGGAGATCTGGTCCCCCGCGAGGCCCCTGGGATAGCCGCCGCCCCCGACCTTCTCGTGGTGCTCCCCGGCGATCTGGATGACCAGCTGGGAAATCCCGGGCATGTCGGCCAAGAGGTCTCCACCGTGGGCGACGTGGGATTTTATGATGGTGAACTCATCCTCCGTCAGCTTCCCGGGCTTGTTGAGGATCTCGTTGGGGATCTTTGATTTCCCCAGGTCGTGGAGCAGCCCGCCCAGGCCCGCTTCCTCCACGGTGGCGGCATCCATGCCGAGGGCGTGGGTGAAGGACACCAGGAGCGCGCAGATGCTGACCGAATGCTGGAACGTGTAGGTGTCCGCCAGCTTGATCCGGGAGAGGCTGATGAGGGCCCCCGGGTTCCGGAGCACGGAGGCATTGATCTCCTTGACCAGGGGGCGGGCCTTCGCGAAGTCCACCTGCTTCCCGAATCGCGCGTCCAGGAGCAGGCCCTCGATCACATTCGTGGCCTCGCTCAGGATGCGCTTCGCAGCGGCGGACTCCTCCCGCTGAGGCACCTGCGGCGGTGTGAGAGCCGGCCCTCCAGTGGCGGAACCCTTCAACCGGCGGTTCAGGTCCCGCTCGATCTCCTCCTGGGTGGGGGCGCTGGCCACATCCTCGCCACGGTCGGTGTCGATGTAGATATCGTGCAGCCCCTGGTCCTTCATCTTCTGGATCTGGCCGGCATGCCTCAGCGAGAACCGCTGGCGGAGAAACCCGTGATCCAGCCACCCGCAATTCAGATCATGGACATACATCCCGGTCCGAAGGTCATCGACTCGCACCCGCTTGATCGCCATGCACTCTCACTCCGTCTGCCTTGAATCGGCCCGGAATCTCAAAAGGATAAGGAAAAACCCCTCCGAAATCCGAAGGGCGAACCCTTCAGGAAACTGCCAGGATCCGAAGGACCCGATGGCAGACGCGTTCTCCGTTCCGGGCGCAGCGAGATGTAGAATGAACGTTCGGACCGCGCCCAGCGGCGCACTCAGGGGGGTTGACCGTGCTGCAAGCCTATCGCCAACATGTCGCTGAACGAGCCGCCCTGGGCATTCCGCCCCTTCCGCTCACGGAGGTGCAGACATCCGAGCTGGCCAACCTGCTGGCTCACCCCCCGGCCGGTGAGGAGAAGGCCCTCCTCGAGTTGCTGACGTATCGCGTGCCCGCCGGCGTGGACGACGCCGCCCGGGTGAAGGCCGCCTTCCTGGCCGCCGTGGCCAGCGGCAAGGAGAAGGTGGCCCTGGTGTCCCGCGAGAAGGCCACGGAACTGCTGGGGACCATGCTCGGCGGCTTCAACGTCAAGCCCCTCATCGACCTGCTGGACGACGCCCAGGTGGGTGGCATCGCCGCCGAGGGCCTCAAGAAGACCCTGCTGGTCTTCGACGCCTTCGCGGACGTGAAGGCCAAGGCCGACGCGGGCAACAAGAACGCCCAGGCCGTGCTGAAGTCCTGGGCCGAGGCCGAGTGGTTCACCAGCCGCCCCGAAGTGCCCCAGAGCCTCACCCTGACCGTGTTCAAGGTCAGCGGGGAAACCAACACCGACGACCTGTCCCCGGCCCCGGACGCCTGGAGCCGCCCCGACATTCCGCTCCACGCCGTGGCCATGCTGAAGAACGCCCGCCCTGGCATCGAGCCTGACGAGCCCGGCAAGATCGGGCCCCTCAAGCAACTGGAGGCCCTGAAGGCCAAGGGCCACCTGATCGCCTACGTGGGTGATGTGGTGGGCACCGGCTCTTCCCGCAAGTCCGCCACCAATTCGGTGCTGTGGTTCACGGGCGAGGACATCCCCTTCGTGCCCAACAAGCGCTTCGGTGGCGTCTGCCTCGGCGCCAAGATCGCCCCCATCTTCTACAACACCATGGAAGACGCCGGTGCCCTGCCCATCGAACTCGACGTGAACAGCATGGAGATGGGCGATGTCATCGAGCTGCGCCCCTACGAGGGCAAGGCCCTGAAGAACGGCCAGGTCATCGCCGAATTCAAGGTGAAGTCCGACGTGATCTTCGACGAAGTCCGCGCCGGCGGCCGCATCCCCCTCATCGTGGGCCGCGGGCTCACCACCAGGGCCCGCGCGGCCCTGGGCCTGCCGCCCTCCACCATCTTCCGCCTCCCCGCGATCCCCAAGGACACCGGCAAGGGTTTCTCCCTGGCCCAGAAGATGGTCGGCAAAGCCTGTGGCGTTGCCGGCATCCGCCCCGGCACCTACTGCGAGCCCAGGATGACCACCGTGGGCTCCCAGGACACCACGGGCCCCATGACCCGCGACGAGCTGAAGGATCTGGCCTGCCTCCAGTTCTCCGCTGACATGGTGATGCAGTCCTTCTGCCACACCGCGCCCTACCCCAAGCCCGTGGACGTGAAGACCCACCGCGAGCTGCCACCCTTCATCACCAATCGCGGCGGTGTGTCGCTCAAGCCCGGCGACGGCGTCATCCACAGCTGGCTGAACCGCCTGCTCCTGCCTGACACCGTCGGCACCGGCGGCGATTCCCACACCCGCTTCCCCATCGGCATCTCCTTCCCCGCAGGCTCGGGCCTGGTGGCCTTCGCCGCCGCCACCGGCGTCATGCCCCTGGACATGCCGGAATCCGTGCTGGTGCGCTTCAAGGGCGAGTTGCAGCCCGGCGTCACCCTGCGCGACCTGGTGAACGCCATCCCCTACTACGCCATCCAGCAGGGCCTCCTGACGGTGGAGAAGAAGGGCAAGAAGAACATCTTCAGCGGCCGCATCCTCGAGATCGAGGGCCTGCCCAAGCTCAAAGTGGAACAGGCCTTCGAGCTGTCGGACGCCTCTGCCGAGCGCTCCGCCGCCGGTTGCGCCGTGCGCTTGGACAAGGAACCGATCATCGAGTACATGACCTCGAACATCACGCTCATGAAGTGGATGATCGCCAACGGCTACGAGCACCGCGAGACCCTGGAGA
>DASXVC010000010.1:0-5316 GCA_036504495.1 Geothrix sp. | reverse complement strand
CACCACCCAGAAGCCCGCCACCAACTTCGAGCAGCACAGCTTCTCCCTCTACACCGGCGGCGCGCTGTCCGACCGCTTCTCCTACTTCACTGAGCTCTACCTGAACGAGAACACCGGCAACACCTCGGGCGCCAACGTGGTCCAGGGCGACGCCGCCCGCAAGAAGCTCGCAGAAGCCTTCATCCAGTACAACCAGCCCATCAACAAGGACCTGTTCCTGTCTGTGCGGGCCGGCGAAATCCTGCCCGGCATCCTGCACGTCTTCGGTGTGGGCGCCCGGTCCGCTGAGCAGCGCGCCCTCGTGCTGAACGACCCCCTGGCGGGCAACAGCAACACCTTCCGCCCCTTCAGCCGCCAGCAGGGCATGGATGCCACGCTGAACAGCGCGCACTCCGAGACGTCCTTCTCCGTGGGCGTGGTGAACGGCTCCAGCACCTCCGTCACCAACTCCATCGACGCCGACAACCACAAGGATTGGTACGCCTCCGCCCTGTGGAGCTTCGACAAGAACCAGAGCGCCGTGGGCCTCTACCACTACGAAGGCCAGTACTCCAACTACGCCACCGCCAATGACTTCGCCACTGCCCTGACCTTCGACAACAAGTTCAAGAAGGACGGCTTCCTGGCCCGCTTCATCCGCGACAAGTTCCGCGTCGTGGGCGCCTACTTCCTGGGCGAAGAGACCATGAACCTCGGCGGCACCAAGACCAAGAACAAGGGCTACTACGGCCTGGTGGACTACAACTTCACCGACAGCTTCGGCATCTTCGCCCGCCTCGACAACCTGGATCCCAACAAGGATCTCGCCAACAACGAAACCAGCATGGCCATGATCGGCCTGAACGGCATGCTCTACCAGAGCGACAAGAGCGGCGCCCGCTGGAACTTCGAGTACACCGAGAAGCAGTCCTACCTGGGCGGCAACATCACCACCGCCGGCACCACCAAGTTCAAGGACAAGCGCTACTTCATGCAGATCACCTGGGGCTTCTAGTTCCGGCTGAAGGTTTGAGAAACGGCGCGACGGATTTCGTCGCGCCGTTTTTCTGAAGCCTCTGCCCGAAATCATTCCCATGGACGGCTTCCTCACGGGGGAGGGCGACCCTGCATCCGAATCTCCAGGAGTTCTTGTGACAGCCAACTACCGCCCTCTGCCGCGATTCCCCCGAAGGCTGGTGATCACGATCGCCCTGGGTGCAGGGCTGAATCTCTGGGCAGGCCCCCCGTTCCGCACCGATGACCCCGAGCCTGTAGCCCTGGGCCACGCCGAGTTCTATCTGGCCGGGGTGGGCTCGCGCACGTCCAGCGGCCAGGCGCTTGCAGCCCCCTTGCTGGAATTCAATTACGGAATCCTTCCGGATCTCCAGTTCCATGTCGCGGCCCCTTGTGCGCAGGCGAAACCCTCCGGCGAACCGTGGGCACGCGGATACGGGGACACGGAAATTGGCCTGAAATACCGGTTCGTCGAGGAGCATGACGGCGTTCCGCAGATCGGCATCTTCCCCATGGTCGAGCTGCCCACAGGGCGGGCCGAGCGGGGCCTGGGCGCGGGACACACAGCCATCTACCTCCCGCTATGGATCCAGAAGGGTTTTGGCAAGTGGACCACCTACGGCGGCCATGGATGGTGGAGGAACCCCGGCGAAGGCCAGAGGAACTGGAGCTATTCGGGCTGGCTCCTCCAGCGGGAGGTGTCGGAACACCTGACTCTCGGTGGAGAGGTGTTCCGGGCCACGGCCAGCACCCTGGAGGGCCAGGCGTCGGTGGGCTGGACCTTGGGCGCCATCGTGAACCTGAATGAGCGCCATCACCTTCTGATGAGCCTGGGGAAGAACCTTTCGGGCCCGGCGGAAACCCACTACTACCTCGGCTACCAATTCACGTTCGCCCCGGGGGTAGTGACCTTGAAAAACACGGGACAGGCACTCCGTCCCTAGAAAGGGGACGCCTCTTCACCCCAGATTGAGCCCGCCTTCCCGCTGCAAGGGGCGCGCGGCCCCCAGGCGCCAGGAGGGCGGGATCGCCCAGGACGGCTGCGCCGGGCACGGGTGAGGGCTGTGTAGAGGATCCCGCCTCGACGGGTCATCACAAGGATTAAAAGCCAGGATATGAGGCCACGGATTTCACGGGTTCACACGGATTGAAAAGTGCGGGTTGCCGGCCTGCGCCGGGGTGTCTTGCCCCATCCGCGAAATCCCTGGGATCCGTGGCTCGGGTTTTGGCCATGAAGGGCCTCGGGCCGGGTTCTCCCATGACCAGGTGGTGGCTTCGTGGTTGTTTTCACAGAAGGCATTTCTCCCCCTTGCCATTGGACATCGACTGGCCAATCCTGGGACCGGAGGTCGCCATGGCCCGTTCCGCGTCCCGCAAGGCTCCTGAATCCCCCCGCCCCGACGGGGCCAGCCTCGTGAAGCCCGAGAGGCTCCAGGCGGTGCTGGAGGCCATCCGGGATGCCGGGGAGCGGGGCATCACCAAGGCCGGGCTGGTCCGGAAGCTGGGCGGCGTGGCCATGCGCACCGTGGACCGCGCCATCACGCTGCTGGAGGAGCAGGGCGCCCGCTTCGGCAAGGCCCGCGAGGGGCGCCCCGCCGTCATCCACTTCACCCTGGACAAGGCGCCGGACTGGGACAGCAGGATCACGCCCCACGCCCGTCTGGCCCTGGAAGTGGCCCTCATGGCCCTGGAGGGCACGGCCACGGAGATGTGGTACGACCAGCTGGAGGGCCTGCGCGCCCTGGCGGACAGCCACCTCAGCAGCCGCGACCGGAACCTCTTCGACGCCCTCCAGTCCCATGTCTGCGTACGCGGAGGCGCCGACGACCAGCAGGCCCTCGACACGAAGATGCTCACCCAGGTGCTCATGGCCCTGGGCCACCCGGAAGGCCCCCGCGAGCTGGAGCTGACCTATGCCGCCGCCTCCACGGGCCGCACCAGCGCCCGCACGGTGGTGCCCTTCACCCTCACCCACGACGTGTTCTCCGGCGGCGCCTTCCTGCTGGCCTGGGACCCAGCCAAGCAGGAGCCCCGGCACTTCCGCCTGGCCCGCATCGTCGAGGCCAAGGCCCTTCCCAAGCGCGGCCTCATCCCCGACAAGCGCCCCCTGGAACAGGCCCGGGAGCTCCAGATCGGCGGCTGGTTCAGCCCCGCGGCCCCCTTCCAAGTGAAAGTGCGCGTGGGCGGCTCCAACTGGCCCCAGGCCCTCCTGGACGCCCCCCCCGCCCTGCCCCGCATCGAAGTCCGCAAGGAGAAGGGGGGCACGGTGCTGCTGAGCTTCATGGCCACGGACTTCCATGGCCCCGCCCGGTTTGTCTTACAGTTCGGGGCGGATGCGGAAGTGATCGAGCCGAAGGCGCTGCGGGCGCACCTCGCTTCCACATTGAAAGCCATGGTTGCGAGCTATCGTTAATCAACAACCATTTCGATGCACTCCCCATTTTCAAAGGAATCACATGTCCACGGTCATCGACCGGCCTGGATGAAGCGAAGCGCACCGAACATCCAGAAAGTTGTTCACCGGTGAGTCACGGTGAGGGCCAGTGAACAGGACAGATGCCGTCTCACCGGCCCTCACTGTTCCTCACCTGTCGATGCAGTTGATCCCGTCCATCCCCTTTATCCCTGTTCATAAGATCTTTTTGAACAGGGGTGAAAGGGATGAAGGGGATTTTCTCTGAACATCCTCGGAATTGAACACCGCGTTCAGACAAAAGGAAGAGACACATTCGGCCAGGGAGGAGCGGGGCGTTCACGACGCTATGGGGTCTTCGCCAGCACCTGCCAGTCCCGCTTCACGTGCCAGGCGGTAGCGAAGGAGCCGTAGCTCCGGCGGGCCAGTTCAGCGGCGGAGAGGCTGGGATCCCGGTCCAGTTCGGCCCACATGTCGGCCCGGTACGAAGGCCCCAGGAGGATGCGGCAGCGGTAGGAACGGTGGCGCCGGGCCAGCTCGGTGGGGCTGGGCACATCGCCTTTCCGGTCACGCTCCTTAGCCCTGCTTCGCGCCCCTCGTGTTGCTTTCGATGGCGCAGAGGAGGCCCAGGAGTTCGGAGGCGAGGTAGCCGCCCAGCAGGCCCAGGGCGGCGGAGGCCAGGCCGGTCAGCAGCATGGCGAGGCCTGCGGGGAAGGGGTCGCCACCGGCGCTGGGGAGCAGGACGCGCAACTCCGCCAGTTCGGGGCGGGCCTCGCCCGCGCTGATCCAGATCATGAGGGCCCCACCCGTGCTGGCCACGGCCACCAGGCTGGCGTAGAGTTCTCCGCCCAGGCGCAGGAGCAGGCGGGTGAGGGGGATGATGACCTCCCCCGCGATCTGGGGCATGGCGGCCACATCCTGCGCCCGCACCCAGCTGAGGTGGGCCACCAGGTAGAGCGCCACCACCAGGGCCACCTGGAAGACCAGCTGTCCGAAGATCGCCTGGCTGCTCGCCCCCCCGCCCCGCCACAGTTCGATGGAGAGCCAGATTCCCGCCACGATGGCCGAGGCGGTCCACAGCCTCAGGAGCCAGGCGAAGACCTGCTTGAAGAGGCTGCCCTCGGAGATGAGGCGCAGCAAGGCCGGGACAACAAGGAGCTTCGGCATGGAACCTCCGGATGGCTTGGGATGGACGACTCAAGCCTCAGGAGATCCGGCCCGGGCGTCAAGTGATTCCAAGCGACAAGAAGGGCCGGCGATGCCGGCCCTTCTTGTGTTTCCGTTCCAGCAGCTACTTTTTGGCGGCCTTGGGGGCGCCGAGGTCGCGGAGCGCCACCTGGCCCTGGCGGCCGAAGTCGATGGCCTCGCCGAGGATGCGGGCGACCTCCTGGGGGGCGTGGAAGCCCATGGAGTTCTCGGCGTTGACGAAGTCCACGCGCCACTGGGCCTTGCGCTGGAATTCGTAGATGGCCTTCAGCTTCGCTTCGTCCACACCGGCCTTCTTGGCGGCTTCGATGTCCGTGATGAGGTTCACCACGGCGTCTTCGGCGCGATCCATCAGGGCCTTGGTGCGGTCCTGGATGGAGGTCACGCGGGCCTTCAGCTCCTCCTCGGGGAAGCGGTGGCAGGTCTGGCAGGCGCGGGAGATGTCGAGGAGGGGGCTGCGAACCTGGTGGTCGCTGATCTTGAGGGCGCCTTCGCGCTTGTAGGGCATGTGGCAGTCGGAGCAGGACACGCCGGAGCGGGCGTGGATGCCCTGGCTCCACATCTCGAACTCGGGGTGCTGGGCCTTGAGGACCTCGGCGCCGGTCTTGCCGTGCTTCCAGTCGAAGAAGCGGCCGCCGTCTGGGAACTTGTACTCGTCATAGGTCGCTTCGATCTGCTCGACCTTCAGGCCCTTGTTCCAGGGG
>DASXVC010000009.1:0-49634 GCA_036504495.1 Geothrix sp. | reverse complement strand
GTACCAACCAGTTACGGAGTCTCCATCAACCGGGCCTTCCAGTATGGCCGCGGCCTGTGACGGGTCCGCTCATTCGCGGTCACATTTCTGCGACCTCCGCCGGGCCTAAGAGCGCCTAACAAAACTCCACGTCGTCGCGCGGGGGGTGCCGGGCGAGCGAGGCGAGGAAGGCGAGTGGCAGCGTAGCGGGTACTACGCGAAACGAGCCTGACGAAGCATCGGGAAGCCCGCCACCCCTCGCCCGGAGGGATGAAGCCAGGCGGGCGCCCCGCGTCGTCAGGGCCCTTGAACGATGTCCCGCATCGCCCTGCGGGCCCTTCCTTGCGGTGCATCCCGCCTGGCTTCATCGCGGCACCGCGGAGTTTTGTTAGGCGCTCTTAGAAGAAGGGCGCCACCAGCTTGAGGAAGCCCGCGGCGAGGAGGGCGCTGATGGGGATGGTGAGGATCCAGGCCACGACGATGTTCCCGGCAACGCCCCAGCGCACGGCGCTGGCGTTCATGGAGGTGCCGACACCCATGATGGCGCCCGTGATGCTGTGGGTGGTGCTGACGGGGATGCCGAAGTGGGCGGTGGTGAAGAGCACTGCCGCGGCAGCGGTCTCGGCGGCGAAGCCGTGGATGGGCCGCAGCTTCACGATCTTCGAGCCCATGGTCTTGATGATCTTCCAGCCGCCGGAGGCGGTGCCCAGAGCCATGAAGCTGGCGCTGCCGATCTTCACCCAGAGGGGGATGATCACTTTCGCCTTGGCATCCATGGGGAGATGGAACTTGTAGGCGATGAGGGCGAGACAGATGATGCCCATGGCCTTCTGGGCGTCGTTCTGGCCGTGGGTGAAGGACATGGCCGCGGCGCTCACCAGCTGCGCTTTGCGGAAGACGACGTTGACCTTGTGGCCGGAGAAATGGCGCACGACCCACAGGATGATGAGGATGAGCAGCATCCCCACGATGAAGCCCATGGCAGGGGAGATGATGATGAAGGCGCCGATCTCCTGGAGCTTCTTGGTGTGGAGGGCTCCGAAGCCCGCGTGGGCGACGACGGCCCCAGCCAGGCTGCCGAGCAGGGTGTGGCTGGTGCTGGAGGGGATGCCGAACCACCAGGTGAGCAGATCCCACGTGATGGCCGCCATGAGGGCGGCAGCGATGACGGCTGGGACCACGTGCTGGCTGTCGGCGATGCCCTTGGCGATGGTGGTGGCCACGGAGGTGCCAGCCAGGGCGCCCGCGAAGTTGAGGGTCGCGGACATGATCAACGCGTACTTGGCGGGAAGCACGCCCGTGCTCACCACAGTGGCGATTGAATTGGCCGTGTCGTGGAACCCGTTGATGTAGTCGATGCCCCAGGCGAGGAGGACCAGAACCGCCAGGGACGGGATGAGGAACGCTTCGATCATCGAGGCCTCAGGCGTTCTTCATGACCGTGGAGCCGATGACCTTGGCCACCAGCTCGATCCGGTCGGTGGCGTCCTCGATCTTCTCCAGCATTTCCTTCCACTTCACCAGCTCGATGGGGTCCGTCGGGTTTTCGAAGATTTGCGCCAGGCCTGCGTGGTAGATGGAATCGGCCTTGTTCTCCAGGGCGTGGACCCGCCGGATGCGGTCGCCGATCTCCTTCTGGTTGGACATGTTGCGCAGGGACTTGGTGAGGTGCAGGATCTCGCCGGCGCCCTCCACGATGATGGAGCTGATTTCCGTGACCGCGGGCATCACGTGGCTGATGCGGTAGAGGATCAGGCGCTCGCACACGGAGTGGATGCGGTCGATCACGTCATCGATGGCGTGGGTGAGGGTCAGGATGTCCTCACGGTCGATGGGGGTGACGAAGGTGTGGTTCAGGCGGTCGATGATCTCGTGAGTGAGGTCGTCGCCGATGTGTTCGAGGTCCTTCATCTGGCGGCGGAGTTCCGCGAATCGTGCCGGATCGCCACTGCGGATCTCCCGGTCGAAGAGCTGGGCCGCCTGGTACACATTGCTCGACGCGGATTCCAGGAGATCGAAGAAGACCATTTCTCGTGGCTTCAGCCAGCGCATCACCGCATTCATCGACATGTTCACTCCCACAGATCCTCTTCCACTGTACCGGCTCCGGGGAGGTAAACGGAGCGTAAATTGGCCGCGAAGGCGTGGGTGGCGCGCCACGGACGGTGTATGGTCTGTGAGCATGGTCGAACGTGACACACATCACGAGGTGGGGCCCGGGGTGCGGGCCTTCCTGGAGCGGGCCCTGGTCTGCCTGGGAGCCGTGCTGTTCCTGGGCCTGGGGCTCGGCATGAGCGTCCAGAAGGGCCTGTCGGCACTCTGGACCCTGGGGCTCGTCGCCACGGTGGTCCTGGTGGTCCTGCTCATGGCCCGGTGGCAGGTACGCCTGGTGGCGGAACCGCTGGGCCAGTTGCTGGGGGGAACCAGGCCCAGCGCCATAGAGGACTTGCCCCGGGCCTGGTCGGAGCTGGAGCAGGAGAACCTGGACCTCCGCGAGCGCGCTGCCCGGGAGGATCGTCTGCTGCCCAGCATCATGGCTCGACTCGAGGAGGGTGTCCTGCTCTTCGGCCCCTCCGGTGGGCTGGAGCAGTTCAACCCGGCCGCCCAGCGCCACCTGGGCTTGGGCGCCCCCCTCGGCAAGGGGATGGCGGTGGGCGACGTGTTCCGCGATCCCGACAGCCCCCCGGCCGTGCAGCGGGCCTACCAGGGCGTGCCCTCGGAGTGGCGGCTGGCGCGGGCGGGCCGGACGCTGCGGGTGCGGGCCATTCCCTTCGCGCCGCTAGGCCATGTGTCCGGCGTGCTGCTGACCCTGGATGACGTCACGAGCCAGGAGGCGCTGGAGACCACCCGGCAGAAATTCATCTCCAACGTCAGCCACGAACTGAAGACGCCCGTGACCGCCATCCGGATCGCCGCGGAGAATCTCCAGGAGGAGGCCCTGCCGGATCTGGCCCAGGTCGGGGCGCAATCCATCCTCCGGTCCGTGGACCGCCTGGCGATGCTCCTCGGCGACCTCTCCGAGTTGAGCCGCATCGAAAGCGGGGCTCTGCACCTCGATCCGGTCCGGCTGGACCTGGCGGCTTTCGTCAGCTCGGTGGTGAAGGATCAGCAGGCCAAGCTTGCGGAAGCCGGCGTGAGGCTGGCGGTGGATGTGGACGCGCCGGACGGGGCCGCCCTGCTGGCGGACCCCCTGCGTCTGAGCCAGGTGCTGGAGAACCTGCTCTCCAATGCCATCAAGTTCAGCCCTCCGGGAGGCCGGGTGCGGCTGGGCATCCACCTGTCGGAGCAGGGCCAGCTCTGGGAGGTGGTGGATCAGGGACCCGGCATCCCGGAGGGGGAGCAGGGGCGCATCTTCGAAAGGTTCTACCGGTCCCAGGTGGCCAAGGCGAAGCCGGGGACCGGGCTGGGGCTGGCCATCGTGAAGCACCTCTGCCGGCTCATGGGCGGCGAGGTCACCGTGGAGAGCCGGGCCGGGGAGGGCGCCACCTTCCGCGTGATGCTGCCGCCGGTGCCGACCGGCGAGGATCAGGAACCGGCGGGCCCGCCCAGCCGGTAGCCCACGCCCACCACGGTCTCGATGAGTTCGGCGGTGGGCTCGCCCAGCTTGGCCCGCACCCGGCGGACGTGGGCATCGATGGTGCGGCTCTCGCCCAGGTACTCGAGGCCCCAGACCTGCTGGAGGATCTTCTCCCGGGTCAGGACCCGGCGGGGGTTGGCCAGGAAATAGGCCAGCAGCTCGAACTCCCGCCGGGTGAGGTCCACCAGCTGGTCGCCCACTCGGGCCGTGTGCATGTCGAGGTCGACGGCGATGGGGCCGAAGGTGAGCCGGGGCGCGCGTTCCACCACTTCCGGGGGGACGGACCGCCGGAGGATGGCCCGGAGGCGCGCCGCCAGTTCCCGGGCGGAGAAGGGTTTCGAAATGTAGTCGTCCGCCCCCAGTTCGAGGCCCAGCACCCGGTCGATCTCCTCGCTCCGGGCCGTCACCAGCAGCACCGGCAGGCCCCGGTGGGAAGGGTGGGCGCGGATGGCACGGAGCACGTCGAGGCCATCCATGTCGGGAAGGCTCAGATCCAGGAGGGCCGCATCGAGCCGGGTCCCGGAGGCGCCGAGCGCGTTGAGAGCCTCGCGGCCGGTGCCCACGGAGGTCAGGCTGAAGCCTTCCCGGCGCAGATGCTGTTCGAGACCCAGGCGGATCTCGGTGTCGTCTTCCAGGAGGAGGATGTGGGGCATGGGGCGCCTGTGAGGACTAGTCTTGGGTCTCGCCACGAAGGTAGGGGTGCTTGGCGCTGCGGCCCTCGAGGATGAAGAGGACTTCCTCCGCGATGTTGGTGGCCTGGTCCGCGATGCGCTCCCAGTTCTTGATGACCAGGATGAGGTGGCTGGCCCGCTCGATGCAAAGGGGATCCGCCAGCATGATGCGCAGCAGGTCCCGGTAGATCTTCCCGTAGAGGGCGTCCACGCTGTCATCGCTCAGGATCACGGCCTGGGCCAGGGCGGCGTCATTGCCCACGAAGGCATCCACGGCCCGGCGGACCATGCTGCGGGTTTCCGTGCCCAGCTGTTCGAGGTCGTTTCCGGCGAGGATGGGCGGGTGGACCATCTGCACGCGGCGGGCGATGTTGCAGCAGTGGTCGCCGATGCGCTCCAGCTCGGGAATGATCTTGAGGCTGGAGGCGATGCGGCGCAGATCGGAGGCCGCCGGGGCATGGAGGGCCAGGAGGTCGATGCACTGCTGGTCGAGCTTCAGCTCCCACTCGTCCATCTTGCGGTCGAGGAGGTTGACCTGCTCGGCCTTGGCCGGAGAGGGCTCCGCCAGGGCCTGGATGGTGAGCTCGATCATGTCTTCCGCCACCCCGGCCATGGCCATGATGCCGTCCCGAAGCTCCTTCAGTTCCGTGTCGAACAGCCGCATCAGCCGAACCTCCCCGTGATGTAGTCTTCCGTCATTCGTTCCCTAGGTGTGGTGAAGATGCGTTCCGTCAGCCCCATCTCCACCAGCTTGCCCAGCCAGAAGAAGGCCGTGTAGTCGCTGACGCGGGCCGCCTGCTGCATGTTGTGGGTGACGATGACGATGGTGAGGCTCTCCTTCAGTTCGAAGATGAGTTCCTCGATCTTGGCCGTGGCGATGGGATCCAGGGCCGAGCAGGGCTCGTCCATGAGGAGCACTTCGGGGTTCACAGCCAGGGCCCGGGCGATGCAGAGCCGCTGCTGCTGCCCGCCGCTCATGCCCGTGGCGCTGTCCTTGAGGCGATCTTTCACCTCGTCCCAGAGGGCGGCCTTGCGCAGGGCGTCCTCCACCATGCCGTCCAGGGTGGCGCGATCCTTGACGCCGAAGAGCCGGGGGCCGAAGGCCACGTTTTCGTAGATGGACTTGGGAAAGGGGTTCGGCCTCTGGAACACCATGCCCACCCGGCGGCGGAGGTCCACTTCGTCGATGCCGCCGCGGTAGATGTCCACGCCGTCGATGAGCATGTCGCCGCTGACGTTCACCGCGCTGGAGACCTCGTGGATGCGGTTGAAGCACTTGAGGAAGGTGCTCTTGCCGCAGCCGCTGGGGCCGATGATGGCGGTGACGCGCTCCGCGTGGATGTCCAGGGACAGCCCATCGAGCACCTTCTTCTCACCGTAGCTGAAGGCCATGTTCCGCACGGACAGCTTGATGGGTTTGGTTTCGGGCAGGGTGGGACTCAGCATCAGCGCGTCCGTCGTCGGATGGTGCGGTCCACGAGGCGGACCAGCATGTTCAGGGAAAGCAGGACCAGGATCATCACCGCGGCAGTGCCCGCCGCGATCTCCCGGGCATCGGGCAGGGTGCCGTCCGAGGTGACGTACCAGAGGTGCACTGACAATGTCTCTCCTGGCACCGTCAGGCGGAAGTCCGGGAACTGGGCGCTAGCGTTGGTTCCGGCCGTGAAGACGAGGATGGCGCTTTCACCGAAGGCCCGGCCCGCGGTGAGGACCAGGCCGGTGAGGATGCCCGTGGCGGCGTAGGGCAGGGCGACCTTCAGGATGGTCTGGAGCTTGGTGGCACCGAGGCCATAGCTGGCCTCCTTCAGTTCCCGGGGGACGGCCAGCAGGCTGAGTTCCGTGACCCGGGTGATCACAGGGATGTTCAGCAGGGCCAGCGTGAGGGCGCCGGAGCGGATGGAGAAGCTCCACCCCAGGGTCTGCACGAACACGATCATGCCGAAGAGGGCCAGCACGATGGAGGGCGTGGCGGCCAGGGTCTCGATGCAGAGGCGCAGGAAGTTCAGCGCCCGGCCCTTGCCCGCGTATTCGGCCATGTATACCCCCGCGCCGAGGCCCACGGGCAGGGACAGGGCCAGGGACAGGGCCACCAGGTAGAGCGAATTGAAGATCTGCGGCTTGATGCCGCCGCCCGCATCGAGGGTCTCGGGCATCTTGGTCAGGAATCCGAGGTTCAGCACGGGCCAACCCTGTTTCAGGATCGCCCCGACGAAGAGGACCAGCACCACCACGAACATCAAGGCGATGGCCCACAGGACCACCCGCATGACGCGGTCGACGATCTTCGCTGTGGGGGAGGGACGCAGCGCGACGCGCATCAGGCCTCCTTCCTATGGCCCAGCCGCCGGGTGGCCAGGATCAGGACCATGGTCATCAGGTAGAGCAGCAGGCCCATGGCGAAGAGGACGTTGTTCCAGGGACTGCCCGCAGGGGTATTCGGGAGCTCCTGGACCAGCTCGGTGGTGAGGGTCGCGGCGGGCGTGAACAGGGCGCGGAGGAAGGGGGCCCGGTCCGTGGATTCCCGCATGAGGGCGATCCACTGGGGGTTGTTGCCGATGACCATCTGGACGGCCATGGCCTCGCCGATGGCTCGGCCCAGACCGAGCACCGCGGCCGTGATCAGCCGGGGGCGGGCCGCGGGGATGAGCACGTGCCAGATGGCCTGCCAGCGGCTGGAACCCAGGGCCTGGGCGCCCTCGTCCAGGCTGGACGGCAGGGACTCGAAGGCATCGGTGGAGAGGCTGACGATGGTGGGGACGATCATGACGGCCAGGATCACGGCGGAGACCGCGAAGCCCGAGGCGGGCGCCTCGCCCAGCCAGGTGCGGCTCACCAGGGGCAGCACCACGGTGAGGCCGAAGATGCCGTAGACCACCGACGGGATGCCCACCAGCAGGTCCATGACCTGCCGCATGAGGTCCCGCATCCAGGCCGGGGCGAGCTTGGCGATGAAGACGCCGGTGAGGGTGCCGGTGGGGGCGGCGATGAGGAGGGCCAGGCCCGTGACCCCGAGGGAGCCGGCGATGAAGGGAAGGATCCCGAAGCGATCCGAGGATGGGGCCCAGTCCGCGGACAGGAAGACCTCGGAGAAGGCCAGGGTGCGGCCCGTGTTGCCGGCCATGGGCAGGAAGGCTGCTAGTCCCCGGGACGCGAGGAAGAAGAGGATGCCCCCGATGAGGCCCACCACCAGGAGGCTGCAGGCGAGGAAGGCGAGGTTGGCCCAGCGATCCATCAACCGGTGTGCCCGGCTCTGCCGGAAGGTCGGTGTTCTGGCGGAGGGGTTGGCTTCGACCCTGGAATCCGCAGAATCGCCGACCCGGCAGGCAGGGGCGGCGATGAGGGCGGTCTCTGGCGCGTCTGGCATGGGTCCGGCTTTCCGTGAACCGCCCGGCTGGAAGTCAGCCGGGCGGGCAAGGGTTGATCCAACGGGCATCAGAGCTGGGTCTTCAGGGACTTCACGTAATCCACGGGCAGGTAGCCGGCCTTGAGGACGTTCTGCTGGAACTCGGCGCCCAGGATGAAGGCGAGGAAACCGTCCACGGCCTGCTTCACCTTGGGGTCGGCCAGCTTGGCGGGGTTGGTGTAGGCATGGCCGAAGGAGAAGACGGGATACTTGCCCGCCTTGACGGCCTCGTTGGAACAGGCGACGCCGTTGTAGGCCACGGCGGCGATGCGGGTCTTGTTCTTCTCGAGGTGTTCCAGCTCCACGAAGGAGATGGCGCCGGGGGTGGTGGCCACAGCGGTGACCACGGCGCCCGTGGAATCCTGGATCAGCACGTCCTTGCTGAAATCGTGGTCGTGCAGGATCGCCTTCTTCTGGACGGCGCGGGTGCCAGAGGATTCGGGGCGGATCACGCGGACGATCTTCTGATCCCGGCCGCCGACTTCCTTCCAGTTGCTGATCTTGCCCGTGAAGACCTGCTCGGCCTGCTGGGCGGAGAGGGTCTTCACGCCGACGCCGGGGTGGGCGATGAGGGTGAAGGGCTGCACTACGATGTTGTGGTTCTTCACGCCGGCCTTGTCCTGCTCGGGGGTGGCGAAGACATCCGAGATGCCGATGTGGCAACCACCGCTGGTCACCTGGTTCAGGCCGGTCATGGAGCCGCCGCCGCTGACCGCGATCTGGACACCGGGGTGGGACTTCATGAAGTCCTCAGCCGCTTTCTTGACAATGGGTCCCAGAGCCGTGGAACCCATGACGGTCACGGTCTGGGCCTGGGCAGCTGTGGCCAAGAGCAAGCCCGCCAAGATGGTCTGGGCCAGGAATCGGATCTGCATGGATGCCTCCTTCATGGGTCCCATGCTGGAGTCCGGGGGTGAAGGCTTTCGACCCGGGCTGTGACATCCGTGTAACTTCCCCGGATGGTTGCCACCCCGGCAGGAATATGGGATGCCGCTTGCCCCGGATGGAATAAGTGGGTTTAATGCTTGTAGATCCTGTGGGCAGATCGAGGCACCGCCCTTTGCCCCCAGGGATCGCGACCATCCCTTTTTTCCATCCCGGGTGGCCGAAGCCAGGGCAGGGCCCCCTTCGGTTTCCCGACCTCCCATCCCGCCATCCATCCCCCAAGGCCGCCGCGCAGGCCCTGCGCCAGCCGCAGCCTGGGAACCACAGGAGACTCCTTGAACCCCAAGAAAATCATGATGATCAATGCCACCGATCCCGAAGAGATCCGGGTGGCCACCCTGATCGACGGTGTGCTGTTCGATTACGATGTTGAATTCCTCCACAACGAGAAGATCAAGGGCAACCTCTACAAAGCCAAGGTCATGCGCGTGGATACCAGCCTCCAGGCGGCCTTCGTGCACTTCGGCGGCCAGAAGAACGGTTTCCTGCCGCTGGGTGAGCTGCCCCGCGACATGAGCGGCGAAGGCCGCGGCCGGGGTCGCATCCAGGAGCATCTCCAGCGCGATCAGGAGATCCTCGTCCAGGCCGTGCGCGAGGAGCTGGGTTCGAAGGGCGCCATGATGACCGGCCAGGTGAGCCTGGCGGGCCGCTACCTCGTGATCACCCCCGGCAACCCGGTGAACGGCATCAGCCGCAAGATCGAAGGCACCGACGAGCGCCGCCACTTCAAGCAGCTCATCGACACCCTGGACATCCCCGAGGACATCGGTGTGATCGTCCGCACCGCCAGCCTGGGTGTCACTAAGGAGGACTTCCAGCGCGACCTGGAGTATCTCCTGGATACCTACAAGGAGGTGCTGGGCCGCTACAAGCACCGCCAGGGGCCGGGCCTCGTCTGGCAGGAGGATGACGTCGTCACCCGCACCCTGCGCGACACCTTCAGCGCCGACGTGGAGGAAGTCCAGATCGACGACCTGGATACCTTCCATGCCGCCCAGTCCTTCTTCAAGCGCACCATGCCCCAGTACCTCGAGGTGTTGAAGCACTACACGGGCAAGAAGCCCCTCTTCTCCCGCTTCCAGCTGGAAGAGCAGATCGACCGTGTCTACGGCCGCAAGGTGCCCCTGCCCAGCGGCGGCGCCCTGGTGCTGGACCAGACCGAGGCCCTGGTGGCCATCGACGTGAACAGCGGCAGGACCTCCGGCGACGGCGTGGAGGACATGGCCTTCAAGACGAACATGGAGGCGGCCGAGGAAGTGGCGCGCCAGCTGCGCCTGCGCGATCTCGCCGGTCTCATTGCCATCGACTTCATCGACATGAAGCGCGATTCGCACATCCGTTCCGTCCAGGACCGCCTGGTGGACTGCCTCAAGGCCGACAAGGCCCGCATGGAAGTGGGGAAGATCAACCGCTTCGGCGTGCTGGTCATGACCCGCCAGCGGATTCGCCCCAGCCTCCAGCACGTGAACCACGAGCCCTGCCCGACCTGCGCGGGCACCGGTAAGGTGAAGACCATGGAGGCGCTGGTGCTGTCCGTGGTGCGGCGCATCCAGGGAATCCTGGCCAAGGGCGGCATCGGTGAGATCCGCGTGAAGCTGGCCCCGGCCATCGCCGCCGCCGTGCTGAACCAGAAGCGCCGCGAGCTGTCCCAGATGGAGGAGCAGAGCGACGCGAAGGTCCTCATCCAGGCTGATTGGTCCATGTCCTATGGGGAGATGGCCGCCGAGATCGAGCGTGCGGAAGAGGTTCCGGTCGAGAAGCCGGCTCCCAAGCCCCATCGCGAGAAGGGCACGCCCGAGGACGAGACCGTGGTCCTGGGCGGCGACAGCCCCATCTCCTTCGACAAGGCCCTGGGGGTCCACGGCGATGGTCCCAAGGAGGCGAAGAAGGAAGCCTTCAAATACGACCGCCGCGACCTGCAGCGGGCGGCCCTGGACGAGCGGGAGCGCCTGCGCGCCCTCTTCGAGAGTGCCAAGCCCGAGGATGAAGAGGATGAGGACGGCCCCGAGACCTCCGATGACGATGCCAAGGGTGAAGGCACCAAGCGCAAGCGCCGCCGCCGTCGCCGCAAGGGCGGAGCCGAGCGGACCGGTGAGACCGCAGGTGCGTCCTCCGAACTGCGCGAGGAAACCGCTTCCCGGGCTGACAGGTTCGAGGCCCAGCCCGAGCCCCCCAAGGCCACCCCAGGCCTGGTGGCCAGCCTGCTGACCCCCAGCCCCCGTCCGCGAATCGGCGCCAGCGCCCCCGTGGCCGCAGCTGAGCCGGTGGCCGCGGCCGCCAAGCCCAAGCGCACGCCCCGGCCCAAGGTGAGTTCCGCGGTGGCTTCGGCGCCGACCAAGGCCGCTCCCGCTCCCATGCCGGAACCCGCCGTTGAGGCTCCCGCCAAGAAGAAGGCCGCTCCCAAGGCGAAGGCCCCCAAAGCGGCCGTCAAGACGGCTGAGGCCACCGAAGCCGCACCCAAGCCCAAGGTGGGTCGGCCCAGGAAGCCCAAGGCCGAGTAGCCGGACGTGTCCCTCTACTGGCTGGCCCCTCTCGCGTCCCTGGCCACCCTCCTGGGTGGCTGGGGCGTGGTGCGGTTCCTCCAGGGCCGGGCGCAGTTCATGCGCCTGCTCTCGGGCGTGGCCGCGGGCTACCTGCTTTCCGTCACCGTGGTGCGCATCATCCCGGAATGCCTGGAAGACACCCGGGGCGGAGAGCACAACGCCTTGTGGATCCTCGCGGGCTATCTGCTGGTGCACATCATGGAGCACGGCATCACGCTCCACTTCCATTACGGTGAGGAAACCCACAAGGACGGCACCCCCCTCAGCGGCGTGCTCGCGCTGGTGGGCCTTTCCCTGCACAGCCTCATGGATGGCGTGGCCATCGCGGCGGCGCTTGCCACCCACAGCAACCTGGGGCCTCTGGTGGTGCTGGGCATCCTGTTCCACCGCATTCCCGAGGGCGGCACCATCGCATCGATCTTCCTGGTGCGGGGCTTCGGAAACCGCGCGGCCATCCTGGCGGCGGGAACCCTGGCCCTGGCGGCCCTGGTGGGGTCCGCCGGACAGTCCTGGCTGAACCTGCCGACGGGTCCGATCCTGGGCCTCACGGCGGGATTGGCGCTCTACGTGGCCAGTTCGGACCTGCTGCCGGAAGTGCAGAAGGTATCGGGCCTGCGCAGCACGGTGGCGCTCCTGAGCGGGGTCGGGATCTTCCTCATCAGCGCGCGGCTGTTGCCGCACCAGCACTGACCGTCTGATGGCCTTCCCTGGAAGGACCCGAGGCCTGCTGCTGGGTACCCTGCCGGCGTTGCTGGCGGCCCAGGGCCTGCCCGACATTCCCATGCCAGCCCCGCTGGAGGCGCCCACCCCGGTGGAGCTGCTGCCCTTCCGCCCCTTCCGCGTGGAACAGGGCCCGGGCCTCTCCCGGGTGCCCTTCGACTGGCGCGGGGACCGCGTCCGCGAACAAGGGGATGTGTGGATCCTGGAGCAGGGCGCCATCCAATCCGAGGGCCTCCTGCTCCTGGCGGATCGCATCGAGTACAACATCCCCGATGGACGCCTGGTGGCCCAGGGCCACATCCGCCTGGAGGGTCCCGGCCTGCGGTTGCGCTGCGAGCGCCTGCTGATGGATTGGGAACGCCGCTCGGGCGAGGCCTGGGCGCTCCAGATGGACCTGCCTCCGACCTGGACTTTGCGCTCGAGTCACGTGGCCTTCGCCACCCTGCGGACCTGGTCCTTCGATGCCGTGGAACTGAGCCCCTGTCCAGAGGAGCGGCCCGGGTGGAAGGCCCGTCTGTCCTCACTGAAGATCGACCTCGACGGCTTCGCGACCATGTGGAACGCCCGGGTCCAGCTGGGGGCGGTCCCGATCTACTACGTGCCCTACGCCATCTACCCGGCCCAGGCGGAGCGCACCTCGGGTCTGCTTCCCCCCAAGCTCGGGATGTCCAGCACCTTCGGAACCACCGTGGGGCTTTCCTACTACCAGGTGCTGGGGGACTCGGCGGATGCCACGCTGTCGCCCGAATACTTCAGCAAGGAGGGCGCCCTCTGGGGTGGCGAGATGCGCTGGCGGCCGAGCCTGACCCACCAGGGGAGCTTCTCGGGCCAGACCATCCATCAGGAGAGTCTCGATACCCGCCGCTACCGCTACTCGCTCAAGGAGGTGTGGCAGCGGGAGGACGGCTGGCAGCTCACGGCGGACGTGAACCAGGCCTCGGACAACCTGGTGGATGCCGATTTCGGCAAGGGCATCGGCTACCTGGGCGCCACCAGCTTCGACTCCGCGCTCTACCTGGGCCGCAGCTACACCTTCGGCAGCCTGAGCCTCTCGGCGGCGGAACAGCGCAGCTTCTTCTACACCAAGGACCAGGGCGACCCGTTCTACAGCGCGGATTTCCCGGCTTCGCTCCGCCGGCAGACGCTGCCCCAGGCGGAATTCCGGTTCTTCCCCGTGTCGCTGCTGGGCCCGCTCTACCTGGACGGCGGCATCCGGCTGGGCCGCTTCGCGTACCGCATCGAGGGCAGCGAGACGACGCCCGCCCAGTCCTACGCCTGGGGCCGCCAGGACGCCAACACCCGGGTCCACGGGCGTTTGGGGCAGTGGGGGCCCTTCCGGGCCGACTTCGAGGCCATGGGCCGGGCGACCCATTACAGCTCAAGCCTCAGCTCCCCGGTGTTCGATCCCGAGGGTGGCCTCACGGACACCGTGGTGAATCCCGCCACCAGCCCCTTCCAGGTGGATGGCGCCGCGGCCACGCGGTTCCTGGCCTCCGGGCACCTGCGGTTGTCGGGCCCCCAGGTGGGCCGGAGCTTCAAGGACGTCTCGATTCTCGGTTACAAGGGCGAGCTGAAGCATGTGGCGGAGCCCTATTTCGGGTGGACGGAAACCAGCCGCTACGGAGAGGCCGGTGCGCTGCCCCGCTTCGACACCGTGGACTCCTTCCCCGGGGTGAACGAAAGCGCCTCCGGTGAGAGGAGCTTCGAATTGGGGCTCAAGCAGCACGTCCTGGGACGCCCCGGCTCCGGCACCGGCTTCGCCGACCTGGCCCGCCTGCGCATCGCCACCCGCTACCACGCCTCCCCCATCATCCTCAGCGATGGGCGCTACAAGAAGGGCTGGTCCAGCGTGGATACGGACCTGGACGTGGAACCGGACGACCGCCTGCGCATCAGCCTCCGCCGCTCCTCGGATCTGGGGGCCGGGGGATCGGACAACGCCCTGAGCCTGGATGTGAAGGCGAAGGATGGGAGCCGCTTCAACCTGGCCTACTTTTCCACGGGCATCAACCGCTTCCTGGTGCGCCAGAAGGGCCTGCAGGTGGGGGGCATCCAGCGCGTCTGGGATGACCGGCTCCGCCTGGAGTTCAGTGCCAACTACGACTTCCACCAGAAAGGCTTCGCCTCCAGCCAGGTGGCCCTGGCCTATGTGCAGCCCTGCGTGGCCTACGTGCTGAAGTACACCCACGTGGCCTTGAACACGGCCCTGGTCTCCGGAGGGCGGGAGGACCGCATCGACCTGACCCTGACCCTGCGCGGCCTGGGCGATCTGTTCAGTTTCCGCCGCTGAAGGCCCGCGGGCGGTCGCCGTCCTCGATCACCACCACCCGGTTGCGGCCGAGGCGCTTGGCCTGGTAGAGCGCCTTGTCCACCTGGGCCATCAGGCTGGTCGGAGTGTGGGCTTCCGGGGCGCCCACCCCGAAACTCATGGTGGGGAAGATGACTTGGCCCGCGGGCAGAACCATGGGCTCTTCATCGATGCGCCGCCGGAGCTTGTTCGCCACCTCCGCGCCGGCCTTGAGGCTGGTTTCGGTGAGCAGCACCGCGAACTCCTCGCCGCCGATGCGGAAGGCCAGATCGGATTTGCGCAAGCCAGCCCGGATCCGTTTTGCCATCTGCTGGAGCACTTCGTCCCCCACGGGATGCCCGAAGCGGTCGTTGATGAGCTTGAAATGGTCCACATCCCCCAGGAGCAGGACGAAGGTCCGGCGATGGCGTTCCCATTGGCGGATGGCGTGCTCCAGGTTCTGATCGAAGGCGCGGCGGTTGAGAAGCTCCGTGAGCGGGTCGGTGAGCACCTCGCTGCGGAGCGCCGCAGCCTCGATCTCCAGCATGCTGCGCCGCTCCCGCAGGTCGTGGATGGCGGATTCGTACTCGGTCTGGATGCGCCGGATGTGCACCCACTCGATGGCCCGCTTGCAGGCGTGAAGCAGCAGAGGCGGGGAAAGGGGGAGGGGGATCCAATCGGAAACGCCCGCCAGCAGGAGCTTGCGCTGATTCACCTCGTCCTTCACCTGCCCCACCAGGATGGTGTACGGCAGGCAGCCCTGCTCGCGGAGTTCCTCCAGCCGGGCCATGGCCCCCTCCGGCCCGCCGGCCAGGCCCAGCAACAGGACGGGTGCCTTCAGGGCCTTCTGGGCCTCCACGGCATTCCGGGCCGGGGGAGTGTGAATTTCCATGAGGAAGTGGTGGAGCAGATCCCGGGTCCGGGTGGTGAGTTCCGGGTGGAGCCCCAGGCCCAGCACCGGTACTCGCTGGGCTTCGCCCCGGGTGGTGGCTCCGGCCATCACGGGGCCGAGGTGGTTCAGCAGCTGCTGGATGGTGTGGCCCGCGGGAATGAATCCATCTCCTCCGGCTTCATCGAGGGCCAGGAGATCCGATTCCGTGGCTGGGTGGTCCAGCACCAGGAAGATCGGAAGGTTTCTGAACAGGACCCGGGTCTCCCCGCGCAGGAGGCGGGAAAGCCGGTAGCCGTCCATGGGGTCGCCCCCGGCATCCACCAGCAGGACATGGGCCTCGCTCCAGGCCTCCTTCGCCAGAGCCTCAAGCGGGTCCCCCGCGTGGATGACACGGTGGCCCGCCCCCTCGAAGGCCATGCGGAGGCGCTCTACAAGGTCGACATGGCGGGTAATGACCAGCAGGTTCATGGGCGGCCGGAAAGGGGGTGCCTCATGGTAGTGCAGTTCATTCAGGGGCTATGGAAAAAAGCGACGGGATATCCGGCGGTGGAGCGCACAGCTCAGTTCGTAGGGGATGGTGCCGAGGGTCTGGGCCAAACGCTCCAGGCTGTGGGGGGCGGAGGGATCGGCGCTGAACAGCACCATGGGATCCCCGGGCGCCACCTCGGCCTCCAGCGGCAGGGCCACGGTGAGGTAGTCCATGGAGACCCGGCCCACCACGGGGAAGGCCCGGCCCTGGAAGCCCACCACGGCGCGGTTGCCCAGGTCCCGGCGATACC
Organism: Geothrix sp.; assembly: GCA_036504495.1. Classification (GTDB taxonomy): domain Bacteria; phylum Acidobacteriota; class Holophagae; order Holophagales; family Holophagaceae; genus Geothrix. Next base: position 33,838 of record DASXVC010000009.1, on the reverse strand, counting down.
CGTCGGCGTAGCCGCAGGCCAGGGTGGCGATCTGGAGGGGGTGGGGCGCGACGAACGTGCGCCCGTAGCCGACGGTGGCGCCCGCGGGTACCGCCTTCACCCGGGCCACTTCGGCCACCAGCTCCAGGGCGGGCTCCAGGCCGAGGGTCCGCCCCTCCGGCACGGTGGTCAGGCCGTACAGAGCCAGGCCTGGGCGCACATGGGTGTCCTGATCCAGGAGACCCCGGAGGCAGGCATCGCTGTTCCCGTGGTGGCGCTGTGGGGGGTGGATTCCGGCATCGGCCAGCTGCGACAGGCAGGCATCGAAGACCCGCCGTTGGCGCAGGGCGAAACCCCGATCGGGGTCGTCGGCCGTCGCGAAGTGGCCCATGACGCCCTCGATCCAGGGCTGTAGCTGCTTCAGACTGGGCAGGCATTCCCCGAGTTCAGACGGCAGGAACCCGAAGCGTCCCATGCCGGAATCCAGCTTCAGGTGGAGGCGGACGGGATGCTGGGGCAGGGCCCGGGCGTAATCCTCAAGATGCTCAGGCCCCACCACTGCGATGGTGAGGTTTTCGGCGCTGGCTGCGGGCAGGGCTTCGGGGCGGAGGCCGCCCAGCACGAGGATGGGGCAGTCGATGCGGCCCTGGCGAAGCTCCAGGCCCTCCTCCAGGTTCGAAACGGCCAGTCCATAGGCGCCGGCCTCCGCCAGGGCGCGCCCCACGGGCACGGCGCCGTGGCCATACGCATTGGCCTTCACCACACCCCAGACATCCCGCCCCCCCGAGGCAGCCCGGATGCGGCCGAGGTTGCGCGCGATGCGGCCCAGGTCCACTTCCGCCCGGAGGGCCCGGCCCTCTGGATGCCGCTTCAGGGGTTCAAGGTGCTGCTCATTCACCAGGCGCTCTTCATTCGGCTAGGCCCTGTTCCGCCAGCCAGCGCTCGGCGTCGATGGCGGCCATGCAGCCGCTCCCCGCGGCCGTGATGGCCTGCCGGTAGACGTGATCCTGCACGTCGCCGCAGGCGAAGACACCCGGGATGGACGTGCGGCTGGAACCCTTCTCCACATCGAGGTAGCCGGTCTCGTCCATGGGCAGCTGGCCCGTGAAGAGCCCCGTATTGGGCTGGTGGCCGATGGCCACGAAGAGCCCCTCCACCGGCAGCTCGGACTCGCTGCCGTCCACGGTGTCCTTGAGCTTCAGGGCGCGGATCTTCTCCACCTTCTCGCCCATGGGGGTCTCGTGGACGGCGGTGATCACGTCCAGCACGGTCTTGTTCCAGAGGGGCTGGATCTTCTCGTTCTTGAGGGCCCGGTCCTGCATGGCCTTGGAGGCCCGGAGCTTGTCGCGACGGTGGATGAGATGGACTTTGGTGGCGAACTTGGTGAGGAAGGTGGCTTCCTCGATGGCGGTGTCGCCGCCGCCCACCACGGCGATCTCCTTGCCGCGGAAGAAGAAGCCGTCACAGGTGGCGCAGGCGCTCACGCCGCCGCCGGAGCGCGACAGCTGCTCATCCTTGCCGATGCCCAGCCACTTGGCCGAGGCGCCCGTGGCGATGATCACCGCGTCGGCGGTGTACTCGCCCTTGTCGGTGGTGAGCTTCATGGGGCGGTTCTGGAGATCGGCCTTGAGGACGGTCTCGGACTTGATGGTGGTGCCGAAGCGGAGCACCTGCTCCCGCATCTCGTCCATGAGGGCCGGCCCGGCGATGCCCTGGCGGAAGCCCGGGAAGTTCTCCACTTCCGTGGTGATGGTGAGTTGGCCGCCGGGTTGGATGCCTTCGAAGACCAGGGGGGCGAGGTTCGCGCGGGACGCGTACAACGCAGCGGTATAGCCTGCGGGACCAGTACCAATCACGACGACTTTGTGGTGGCTCACAGAATTCTCCTGGCAAGGAACGGATGTTCGGCCGCGCTTCGAGTCTACCGTGCCAGTCCTCTTTCCCGCAGCAGGGCCTCGGCGGCGGCCACATCGCTGGGGACATCCACGCCCAGACTCAGGAAGGGCGTATCTGCCACGCCGATGGGGATGCCCGCGGCCAGAGCGCGGAGCTGTTCCAGCATCTCCAGCTGCTCCAGGGGGTGGGGCGCCAGCCGGGTGAAAGCCTTGAGCGTGTCGGGCCGGTAGGCATAGAGCCCCAGGTGGCGCTTGAAATGGGAGAGCTGCTCCGGCTTCATCCAGGGGCGGAAGTCGGGCTCGAAGATTGAGCTATGGCGCAGGTAGGGGATGGGGCTGCGGCTGAAGTAGAGGGCCCGCTGGCGGTCGTCCACCACCACCTTCACGGCGTTGGGGTTGAACAGCTCGTCGGCGTGGGCGAAGGGGCAGGCGGCGGTGCCCATGGGCAGGTCCGGCTGATCACGCATCAGGGCCACCACGGCGGCCACAGTTTCGGGATGCATGGCGGGCTCATCGCCCTGGATGTTCAGCACGCAATCGAAGGATTCGCCGAGGGCCGCCAGGGCCGCGGCCGTGCGGTCCGTCCCCGAGGGCAGGGCGGGGTCCGTCATCACGGCCTCGCCGCCGAAGGCCTTCACCGTTTGGGCGATGCGGTCGTCATCCGTGGCCACCACCACCTGGTCCACGCCCTCCGCCCGGCGGGCAGCCTCGAAGACCCACTGGATCATGGGCTTCCCGGCGATCAGCGCCAGGGGTTTGCCAGGAAAGCGGGAGGCCTGGAAGCGGGAGGGGAGGACGGCGAGGGTGCGCATCGCGATAGTTTACGCGGCTTGAAGGCCGTCTCTGATGATCGGATCGTCAGATGGTCGGAGGATTGGGAGAAGGCGGGCCCTCCGGGCTGCGGATGAGATTGCTCTGACAATCCGACCAGCCGTCCAGCCGTCCAGACTCCAGACTCCAGACTCTCCTGCCGATGTCACGGAATCTGGGAGCCCCTTTGGATCAATCCTTCGATGATGTCTGGGCGGAATGCGAGGACCTGTTCATCCAGGCCCGGCAGACGCTGACATCACTGAAGGAGCCCCAGCCCGCGCACTTGGTCCAGGCCTCGGTGAACGCCCTCTTCCGCGCCACGCACACCTTGAAGGGCATGGCGGGGATGCTGGGGTTCCCCCGCTTCAGCCAGGCCGCCCACCGCCTGGAGGACATCTTCGACCTGATGCGCAAGGGCCGCCTGCGCTCCACGGATTCACTGATCGAGACCCTGGAATCGGGTATCCAGGCCCTGGAATCGGGGCTGGTGGGCCTCCGGAGGGGGCGTCCGGAACCCGATGACTACCTGCATGCCCTCCGGCGCCAGCTCGGCGAGTTGGAAGCCCTGGCCCGGCCTTCGGAGGGCGGGGTCCGGGACCTGACCTCGATGCTGGATCTTCCGACCGATGTCCTGAAGGGGCTGTCGGATTACGAGCGGACCCGCGTGACGGCGGTCCTGCTGGCGGGCACCCCCATCTACGGGATCAATGTCTGCCTGGATTTCTCCAGCTTCGATGAGCGCCTGCGGGCCCTGAGCGAGGCGGCGGGCTCCCAGGGAGAGCTCATCTCGACCCTGCCCTGGGAGGCGCCTGAGGACAGCCTGGGCCTGGCCTTCCTGCTCGTGGTCGGCACCCATGCGATGGATATCCAGGCCCTGGGCGCCCTTCCAGAGGAGGGGCTGGAAGCCCGGCGGCTGGCCGACCCCAAGCGGATTCCAGCCAGCCTGCGGGCCGAACCCGCCCCGGCAGCGGAAGTCCCTCCCGCCGAAGTGCCACCCCCGGCCGCGCCTGCCGCAGCGCCCGCGCAGGACATGGAGGTGCTGCGCTTGCCGGCCCAGCGGGTGGAGGCACTGGAGGCCCGGCTCATGGCCGTGGCGCAGCTACGGGATGCCGCCAGCCGGATCCTGCGGAAACGGCAGGATCAGGACACCGAACAGCCCCTGGCCATGATGGGCGAGATCGAGATCGGACTGTTGGAAGTCCAGAAATCCCTGCTCCAGATGCGCATGGTGAGAGTGGATAGCCTGTTCCAGCGGATCGAGCCCATGGTGAAGGCGCTCAGCCGGGACACGGGGAAGCCAGTGCGTCTCTCGTTCCATGGCGGGGACCTGGAACTGGAGCGGAATCTGCTCGGGCGCCTCACGGAGCCCTTCCTCCACCTGGTCCGAAACGCCCTGGACCACGGCCTGGAAAGCCCCTCGGAACGCCTGGCCCAAGGCAAGAACGAGGCGGGGGCCCTGCGGATCTCAGCCTCCCAGCGGGGCCGGAACCTGCGTTTCGACATCCGGGATGACGGCCGCGGGTTTGACCTGGCCCTCATCGAAGCCCGGGGCATCGCCCTGGGCCTGATCAAGGAGGGGCAGCCCCACTCTCCGGAACGGCTGCACCGGCTGGCCCTGGAACCGGGATTCTCGACCCAGGAGCGGGCCTCCCAGCTCTCCGGCCGGGGCGTGGGCATGGACGTGGTGCGTGCCGAGGTCGAGGGCCTGGGCGGCGAGATCCAGATATCGAGCGAACCCCGCCGGGGCAGCCTGGTCCGGCTGAGCCTCCCCCTGTCCCGCGCCGTGGTCAGCTGCCTGAAGGTCCGCTGCGACCGGCAGGCCTTCGGAATTCCCCTCAGCCATGTGCTCCGCGTGCAAGCGAGCCCTTCAGCCCTCCAAGGCGGGGAGCACGTGGAGGTGCTGGGCCAGAACCTGCCCATGGAATCCCTCCAGGCCTGCCTCAGACTGCCGGAACCCGCTGGGGGCCAGCGGCTCCTGGTGGTGCTCCGGCAACAGGGCGCCTCCGCCGGCGCGGGCCTGGAGATCGTGTTGGGGGTGGACGAGGTGGTGGGCCGGGCCGAGCTCCTGCTGCGGAGCCTTCCGGAATTGGCCCACACCCCGGGGGTCATGGGTGGGAGCCTCCAGGAGGAGGGCATCCTGTGGGTGTTGGATCCGGAGGCCGTGATGGGGCTGGCCGTGGATTCCCTCATGCGGCGGGTGGCCCGTGTCTGAGTCCTCCACGTTCCTCCATGCCTGGGCGGCCGGCCGGGAAATCCTGCTGCCGGTCCATGACCTGCGTGAGGTGGTGGCCTTCACACCCGTGACGCCGCTTCCCGGGGGTCCCCGCGGAATCCAAGGCGTGGTGCTCCACCAGGGCGAATTCCTCCCGGTGCTGGACTGGAAGGCCGTCCCGGGCTGTCCGCCGGACCTGGAGCCCGCCCTGGCGATGGCCGTACTCCGGCCCCGGTTGGGTCTCCCCCTGGACCGGTTGATCGGCACCCTGGAGGCCCTCGAAGCAGGCTGGCAGGAACCGCCTGAGGATGATCCCTGGAGCCCCATCATGGTGAGCCTCTGCCGCGTAGATGACCGGGACTTGCCTCTATTGGATCCAGATCGGCTCCTGGCGCTGCTGCACCGTCTCCGCAAGCACCCCTGACGGGCCGGGTCGTCCATGCGATGATGGCTGTTTCGCATTCGGAGGCTCCTTTGAACCGTCGCCTTGCCGCCCCCGTGGGAATTACCGCAACCGGGCAATGTTTTCCCCCCAAGGTGGTCACCAACGACGATCTGTCCAAGATCATGGACACCAACGACGAATGGATCCGGACCCGCACGGGCATCCGTGAGCGTCGCTGGGTCGAGCCTGGCACCGGCGCCTCCCAGCTGGGGGCACCGGCCCTTCAGATGGCCCTGGACAACCGCGGCATCAAGGCCACGGAACTGGACCTGATCCTGGTCACCACCGTGACCCCCGACACGCTATTCCCCGCCACTGCCTGCCGCATCCAGCACATGGTGGGCGCCACCAACGCCTTCGGATTCGATCTGAACGCCGCCTGCTCGGGCTTCCTCTACGCCCTGACCACCGCCGCCAGCCTGGTGGCCGCGGGCGGCATCCGCCGGGTCGGCGTGGTCGGCGTGGACATCATGTCGACCATCATCAACCTGGAAGACCGGGCCACCTCGGTGCTGTTCGGTGACGGGGCCGGGGCCGTGATCGTGGAGCGGGTGGACGAGGGTCTCGGCATTCTCGACTTCGAGCACAAGGTGGACGGCGCGGGCGGCTGCTTTCTCTACATGCCCGCCGGTGGCTCGCTGAAGCCCGCCACGGCCGAGACCGTGGCCGCCAAGGAGCACTACATCCACCAGGCCGGCAGCGAAGTGTTCAAGAATGCCGTGCGCGAGATGGCGGACAACAGCAAGCTGCTCATGGACCGCAACGGCTTCTCCGGGGACGAGCTCAAGCTCTTCGTGCCCCACCAGGCCAACATCCGCATCATGGATGCCGCCGCCAAGCGGCTGGAGCTCGATCCGGCCCGCATGATGGTGAACATCGACCGCTACGCCAACACCACCACGGCCACCATTCCGACCGCGCTGCACCAGGCCTTCGAGGAGAAGCGCATGGCCAAGGGCGACTTGGTGGTGCTGTCGGCCTTCGGGGCGGGCTTCACCTGGGGATCGACCCTCCTGCGCTGGGCCTACTGACCCTCCGGCGATGCGGATCATCGCCGGGACCCTGAAAGGACGCCGGCTGGTGGCACCGCCGCCCGGGGACCTGCGGGTGCGGCCGACCTCGGACCGGGCCCGGGAGGCCCTGTTCTCCATCCTGCAGCGGTGGCCCTCCGGTCCCTTCCTCGACCTCTGCGCGGGGACGGGAGCCGTGGGGCTTGAGGCCCACTCGAGGGGCTACGCGCCCGTCACCTGCGTGGAGGCGGCCGATCCCGGCTGGTCGTGTCTACTCCGGAATACCGCTAGTGTTGGTATCAAAACCCTTCGCGCGGACATGAGGCGCCTGCCGGAGGATGCCTTCCGGGGCCAGGCCGTGGTGTTCCTGGATCCGCCCTACGACCAGGCTGGAGACTTGTGGGGCCGGATGGCCGCCCGGCTGAGACTCTGGATCGCCCCCGGGGGAGTGCTGGTCTTCGAGACCGACCGGCATACCGAGCCGGAATTACAGACAGGATGGGCATTGGCCGAAACACGCGAGTATGGTGCCGCCCGATTTCATCTCTGGACCCCGGCCTGAACTCAGGGTTGAGGCGCCCGCCCGGATGGGCTCAGCCGTCCTGGACCTGGTGCTCACCCGCCTGTACACGGGCACCGGACTCGTCTGGCTCGCGGCCTTCATCGTGGGCCTGCTGCTGTTCCTCTTCGCGGCGCCGCCGGAGTTCCACCTGTCGGTCAAGGGATTCGCGGCCGCCCTGGGGCTGCTCACCCTATCCGTCGGGGTCTCCCTCATGCAGATCCGGCGCCTGGGCCATGCCCTCGCTGGCGGGTCCCTGGGCCCCGAGCTCTACCGCCCCCTGACCCGCTTTCCGCAGACCTCGTCCCTGCTGCTCTTCTATGTGGGCGCCTGCCTGAGCGCGGGCAGCTACCTGTGGGTGAAGCTCTACCTCGATCAGAGCATCTGGGTGAGCTCGGTCACGGTGGCCATGTTCCTGGTGCTGGCCTCTCTCGCGGCCATCAGCCAGTACTTCCTGGTCAAGCAGAACCTGATGAAGATCTACAAGCTGCTGGCCGATCAGCCTGGATTCATCGATTCGCATGCCCGTTTCTCCACGAGTCTGCGGGCCAAGTTCGCGTTTGGAATCCTGGCCATGACCGGGGGCGTGCTCCTGCTTTCCATCCTCGTATCCGGGCTTACCCTCCAGTCCTCCATCCGTACGAAGGTGACGAGCTATACGAAGAACGAATTGGTGAATCTTGCTGATTCGGTGGCTTTTGTTCAAGAGATGAACACCACCCCCGAAGACCTTGACGCCTTCATGGGAACCCTGAAGCTGGGGGCCGGGGGCGGTGTTTCGCTTCAGCTTCCGGCTATCAAGGGCGGGAAACTGCTCGGCTCCCGCATCCAGCCTTCGGGCGCGGGGGACGTCCTTGTGGTCCAGCCCTTGCCCGATGGATCGGAGTTGCGGGCGGTGGTCCCCGAGGCGGAATACGCCGACGCCATCTGGAAAGCGCTCCGTCCCAACCTCGCCATCCTGGTCCTGTCCGGCCTCTTCCTGGTCTATTTCATCCAGCTGATCCTCCGGGACGTGCAACAACCCCTGTTGCTGCTCAGCCGCAACGCCCAGCAGGTGGGTGAAGGCCGCATCGACAGCCTGGAGACGGTGTACAGCGACGACGAAGTAGCTTCTCTCGCCCAGGGCTTTGGCCGGATGGTGGGGAGCCTGCGGGGCATGGTGGTCCAGATCCGGGCGGCCAGCCGGGACCTGGCCAAGGCCTCCAGCGCCATCCGGGAATCCGCCGATGGGGTCCGCCAGTCGAGCCATGGCCAGCGGGAGCTCATCGAGTCCTTCCACCAGGAGATCAACGAGCTGACGGATACGTCCATCAGCATCAGCGCCAGCTCCATGGAACTGAGCCTGGCCTCGGAAAGCACCAACGCCACCATCGTGCAGATGGCGGCCACCGTGCAGCAGATCAACCAGAGCATGGATGAACTGCTGATGGTGGTGGAGGGCATCACCTCCTCCATCCGGGATTTCGACATCGCCATCAAGAACGTGGGCAAGAATGTGGACCACCTGGCGGGCCACGCCGAACACACCAAGGAGTTCGCGGAGAACCTGGAGCAGAGCACCTCCGCCATCGACGACAGCGTGAAGATCGCCCAGCGCTACGCCAAGAGGGTGATCCACACCGCCGCGAGGGGCATGGAGCTGGTGGCCCGGAACCGGGAGAAGATCCAGGTCATCGACCGGGTCGTCCAGGATTTCCATGGCACCACACGGACCCTGCTCCAGCAGGGGGCGGATATCGCCAAGATCCTGGACTACATCGGGGACCATGCCCAGCAGACCAACCTGCTGGCCCTGAACGCGGCCATCATCGCCTCTCAGAGCGGCTCCGCGGGGGACGCCCAGGCCAAGGGGTTCTCCGTGGTAGCTGACGAGATCAAGCAGCTGGCCGAGCAGACCGGGCGCTCCACCCAGGAGATCCAGCAGATCATCGGTACGCTCCAGTCCGAGATCCGCAAGGCCTACCAGCAGGTGGAGCTGGGCATCGATGCCGTGCGGGATGGCGCCGAGTCCGTGGCCCAGAGCGAGGAGGCCCTCCAGGCGATCCTCGAGTCCGTGGGCGAGATGGACAGCGTGGTGGAGAGCATCCTCAGCGAGACCCTCCAGCAGGGCGGCCAGGCTTCCCTCATCCATGAGGCCAACCGCAACATCCACCATCAGGTGGAGACGATCCGCTCGGTCATCGAGGAGCAGCAGCAGACCAGCAACTACATCCTGTCGCTGGCCATGAATGTCCAGCAGGCCACCAGCGTGGTCCGCGACTCCACCCGGGAACAGAGCACCGGCAGCGACGAGATCGCCCGGGCCACGGAGCAGGTCCGGGCCCTGGCCAGCAACCTCCACGAGATCCTGGCCCGCCAGGAAAACCATGTGCTGTCCCTGAAAGAGACCATGAACCGAGTACTGGGCAAGGCCGTGGAGAGCGAGCACGCCATCGGCGCCTCCAGCGACGTCGTGGAGCAGCTCGGCGTCCAGGTCCACATGCTCAACCGGGAAGTGAACCTCTTCAAACTCTAGCTCCGCCACCTGTTAGGCTGGAGGCCGCTTCCCGGGCTCCCCTGCATGTATCGCCTGTCCATCAAGACCAAGCTGAGCGCTGTCATCAGCATCCTGGTCCTCTCGTTCATCGCCTTCAATCTGCTGTACTACCCGCGCTGGGTGGAGCGGCAGATCCGTTCCCAGGCTGAACTGAGCGCCCGCCAGGTGGCCGAGACGGCCAGCTATGCCTTGGGCCCGGCCGTGAGCACGGGCAACACCCGGGACATCGCCAAGGTGCTCCAGGGCGTGCAGAACATCCCCTCCTTCCGGTTCAGCGCCGTCTACGGCGCGGATGGGGAGGCCCTGGACAGCACCCCCACCACGCCTGAATGGGCCACGGGCCAGGTCCTGAAGGACGGCATCTCCCACACCTACACCCGCGAGGAAAGCAGCATGCTCGTGGCCGTGGCACCGGTCTTCTACGAGGAGCCCAGGGCCGACCAGGTGGGGACCCTCGTCATCGGGTTCACCACCGAGGGCACCCAGCGGGCGGTGAAGGAGAACATCCGCGCCAGCCTGGCCGTGGGTCTGGTGACCCTGGTGCTGGGCATCGGCGTGGCCGTCTTTCTCTCCAACCGCTACCTGCGTCCGGTGATCCAGCTGACCGAGGCCGCCCAGAAGGTGGCCCAGGGCAACCTTGAAACCGTCTCCGTGAAGGTCTACACCCGGGATGAGATCCAGGATCTGAGCCAATCCTTCGAGGTCATGACCGACAAGCTCCGGGTCTCCCGGGACGAGATCGAACGCCAGAACCGCCTGCTGGAATACCGGGTGCAGGAGCGCACCCGCCAGCTCATGGAGACCATCTGGGAGCTGGAGGAAATCCGGGCCAACCTCGAACAGCTCGTCCAGGAGCGCACCCGGGGGCTGGAGCAGAGCCGGGTGGAGCTCCGGGCCTGGGCCAGCACGCTGGAGGAGAAGGTCCAGGAAAAGACCCAGGAACTGCGGGAACTCAATGAGAGCCTCCTCATCAGCTTCGAGAAACTCAAGGAGGTGGACCGCCTGAAGGACGAGTTCCTGGCGAACATGAGCCATGAACTCCGGACCCCGCTGAACTCCATCATCGGGTTCTCGGGAATGCTCATGCAGGATCCCGAGGGGCGCCTGGGGAGCGAGGCGCGGGAGGATCTCCAGATCATCTACCAGAATGGACGGTCTCTCCTGGGGCTCATCGATTCCATACTCGACCTTTCCAAGATCGAGGCGGGCAAGATGGAATTGGAACTGCAGGAGGTGGATCCCCTGCCACTGCTGGACGATGTGAAGGCCATGGCGGCCGGCCTCATCCACGACCGCCCCATCAGCCTCGAGTACCAGCGGCCCGAAGGTGCGGTCCGGGTCATGGGCGACCGGGACCGGCTCCGGCAGGTCTTCACCAACCTGGTCGGCAACGCCATCAAGTTCACCGAAACCGGCTCGGTCCGCATTGCCGTGGAATGGCCGACCGGCCGGTTCCGGGTCCGCATCGAGGATACGGGCATCGGCATGTCCGAAGAGGAACTGGGCCGCCTGTTCAACCCCTTCCAGCAGGTGGACGGCAGCATCACCCGGCGGTTCGGCGGCACGGGCCTTGGGTTGGCCATCAGCCAGCGGTTCATGGGGCTCATGAACGGCCGGATCTCGGCGACCAGCCGCAAGGGTGAAGGCAGCGTCTTTGTGGTGGAGATGCCCCTGGCATCCGGGGAGTCGGCATGAGCGACGCGGCTCAGAAGATCCTCTGCATCGAGGACAACGCCATGAACTGGCGGCTCGTCCAGCGCCTGCTTTCCAAGGCGGGCTTCGAGGCGCACTGGGCCGAGGACGGACTCACCGGGTATGAAATGGCCGTCAAGCTGAAACCGGCCCTGATCCTGCTGGACATCAACCTGCCTGGCCTGTCGGGGTTCGAGGTGGCCACCAAGCTGCGCCAGAACCCGGACATGGACGGCACGCTGATCGTCGCCCTCACGGCCAAGTCCATGCGCAGTGACCGGGAGACGGCCCTGGTGACGGGCTGCGATGGCTTCATCTCCAAGCCCATTGACCCATTCCTCTTCGTGGGGCAGCTGGAGTCCTATCTGGGGGGGCAGCGGGACCACCTTGAAAAGGGCCGGGAAGGGGCGGCCCTGCGGCAGTTCACACATCAGGTGGTCGACCGCCTCGAGACCCAGCTCCGGGAAGCCCAGGACGGCAACCGGAAGCTACTGGAGGCCCAGGGATCGCTGGAGCAGCGGAGCCACCAGCTCTCCCGCCTGCTCTCCCTCAGCAAGGACATCATCCCCATCCGGGATGCGGGTGAAATCCTGACGCGGGTCCTCGGCCAGCTCCACGATGAGCTCCGCCTCGAGCATTTGAGTGTCTACCGCCTCCATTCAAGCGGAGCCTATTTCCAGGGGCGCGCCTGGGAGGCGGGCGAATTCCAGGACACGCCCGTGCTGGCTGTGGAGCATCCCATGGCCGCCGTGGCCGGGGCGCTTCCCGGTGGCGCGATCCTCCTGAATACAGAGCTCCGGCAGACTGCCGCCTGGGAGCGGGGGATCGACCTCGGCCTCTGGGACCCGAGGGCCCTGGCATTGCTGCTCCCGCTCCGCAGCCGCTCCGGGGAGGACTGCCTGTGGGGGTTCCTCGCCGCGGATCGGGCCGAACCGGCCTTCCAGCCCTTCGAGCTTGAATTGGCTGCCCTGCATGCCGACATTCTGCAGGCTAGTCTGGAGAATGCCGAGCTGATTGCACATCTGGATGAGACCAGCCGGGCTCTGGGCACCAGCTATGAGGGGCTCGAATCTGCTTATGTGGCCCTGAAGGATGCTCAGCGCGCCCTGGGCAACCAGGACCGGATGACGGCACTGGGCGCCCTCTTCCTGCAGATGGCCCAGCGGCTCCAGCAGCCGGTGCGGACCTTGAAAGAGGAAAGCCACAACCTTTCCATCTACATGGAGCGGGGCGAGGTTCCGCCGCCCCAGGCACGGGAGGAGTGCCACCGGTCCATGGAATCGGTCCGGCAGGCCATCTCCCAGGTGGACGACCTGGTTCGCGCCTTGCTCCGGAGGGCGGGCCAGGCCGAGGCCAGCACCCCCGAGTGGATCCACCTGCACGATCTGCTCCGGCAGGAATTGGAGATCTTCCAGGCGGACGGGACCCTGGCCGCGGAGGTCCCCCTGGAGTTCAACCTGCAGGCCCCCCGGGATCTCATCTATGGCGTGTACACGGATTTCTCCGAGCTTCTGGGGTATCTCGTGACCCATGCCCGGGGAGGGGAACCTCGAAGAATCCAGATCCGGTCCTGGGGTGGGAAGCGGCACTTCCGCCTGGAGGTGGAAGATGATGGTGGCCCCATCCCGCCGGAGCGCATCGAGCAAGCCTTTGAACCTTTCTCGGGCCTGCGGCCCGCGGACCCCGGTCCGGACCTGGGCCGCCACCCCGGCACAGGGCTGCCCTCCTGCGCCCAGCTCATGAACGCCTATGGGGGCAGCGTGGAGCTTCTGGCCACCCCGCAGGGATCCATCGTCCGGCTCAGCCTTCCGATGGATTGAGCCGCGTGACCACCTTCTCGATGCGCTTCTCATAGCTGGTCCCCAGCACCAGCCGGTGGACGAAGATGCCCGGCGTGTGGATGGCGTCCGGGTCCAGGGCGCCCACCTCGACGATCTCCTCCACCTCGGCGATGCAGACCTTCCCGCAGGTGGCAGCCATGGGATTGAAGTTCCGGGCGGTCTTGCGGAAGACCAGATTGCCGAGGCGGTCTGCCTTCCAGGCCTTCACCAGGGCGAAATCCGCGAAGATGCCGGCCTCCAGCACGCATTCCCGGCCGTGAAACCGCCGTGTCTCCTTGCCCTCGGCAACCTTCGTGCCCGCGCCGGTGGGCGTGAAGAAGGCGGGGATGCCGGCGCCGCCGGCCCGCATGCGCTCCGCCAGCGTGCCCTGGGGAACCAGCTCCACCTCCAGCTCGCCACTGAGGAACTGCCGGGCGAACTCCGCGTTCTCACCCACATAGCTGCTGACCATCTTGTGGATCTGGCGGTTCCGGAGCAGGATTCCCAGGCCGAAATCGTCCACACCGGCATTGTTGGAATAGCAGGTGAGGTTCTTGACCCCGGTCTGGGCCAGGGCGGCGATGAGGTGCTCGGGAATGCCGCAGAGGCCGAAACCGCCCACGGCGAGCTGGGCCCCGTCGGGGATGTCGCGAACGGCTTCCAGGGCGGTGCTGATGCGCTTGTCGATCATGGGTTGAACCTCGAACGGCCCAACAGTGTGCCATCTCTGGCATCCTGCTCCAGTCCCTGTTTGACCTGGAAGAAGGCGACCATGAAACGACTGCTGCTTGCCTGCCTCTGCCCGCTGGTCCTCTGCGCCCAGCCGGTCCCTGACTTCCAGCCTGCGGCCGGGGATGATCTGAGGGATGCCCGGGAGATCCACCTCCGGAACGTCCGGAAGCTCACGGGGGTGGGTTCCAACGCCGAAGCCTACTGGTCGAATGACGGCAAGCGGATCGTATTCCAGAGCACCCGGGATGGCTACCCCTGTGACCAGCTCTACACCATGAACGCCGACGGCACGGACCAGAAGCGCGTGAGCACGGGGAAGGGGCGGGTCACCTGCGGCTGGTTCCTGCCGGGCGACCGGGGGATCCTCTACGCCAGCACCCATGGGGACGGGCCGGACTGTCCCCCGGCGCCGCCCTTCACGCCCGGCAAGTACCAGTGGCCGGTCTTCCAGGGCTATGACCTCTACCTGGCCTCGGCTGACGGAAAGGATCCGAAACCCTTCCTTCCATCTCCGGGCTATGACGCCGAGGCGACGGTCGCGCCCAACGGCAAGTGGGTCGTCTTCACCAGCGAGCGGGGCGGCGACGTCGATATCTGGCGGGCGGACCTCGACGGAGGCCACCTGATGCGCCTCACGGACGGGGTGGGCTACGACGGCGGGGCCGTGTTCAGCCCCGATTCGAAGCTCATCGCCTGGCGTACGAACTACCCCAAGGGCGAGACCGCCACAGCGAAGTACAAGGAGCTGCTCAGGCAGCACCTGGTCGAACCCATGGACATGGACATCTGGGTGATGAACGCCGACGGCAGCGGCAAGCGGCAGGTCACGAAGCTGCCGGGCGCCGCCTTCGCGCCCATCTTCACGCCGGACGGCAAGGGCCTCGTCTTCGCCACGAACCACCATGACCACGACGGCAAGGGGCGGGGGTTCGACCTGTTCCGCATCCGCCTGGATGGGACTGGCCTCGAACAGCTCACCTGGACTGGCCTCTTCAATTCCTTCCCCCATTTCAGCCCGGACGGAAAGAAGCTGCTCTGGGTGAGTGGGCGGAATCCCCGTGGTCCCCGGCAGTTCGACGTGTGCGTGGCGGAGTGGCTTCCATGAGGTCGAAGCAGGAGCGGAGAGCCACTTTGGCGAAGCCGAAGCCCGAAGGGTGCGGCACAGGGAGGCTCCGACGCCGCGAGCGCAGCAAGCGGGAGCGCGCATCGCGTGCGTCCGGCGGAGGTGCCGAATGAGCCTAAAACCGGCCGTCTTCCTGGACCGCGATGGCACCTTGAACGAGGAGGTGGACTACCTCTGCGACCCGGAACACCTCATGATGATCCCCGGCGCCGCGGCGGCTGTGGCCAGGCTGAACGCCAAGGGCATTCCCGTGGTGGTGGTCACCAACCAGAGCGGCATCGGCCGCGGCAAGTACGATTGGCAGGATTTCGCCGCCGTCATGAGCCGCATGGGGACGCTGCTGGCCCTGGAGAACGCCTGGATCGACGCGGTCTATGCCTCGCCGCACCATGAGAAGGGGCAGGGGGATTACGGCGTGGCAGACCATCCGGAACGCAAGCCGAACCCGGGCATGCTGCTGAGGGCGGCGGAAGAGCATGGCCTCGACCTGGCCCATTCCTGGATGGTGGGCGACAAGGCCATCGATCTGGAGGCGGGGCACCGGGCCGGGTGCCGTGCGGTCCTGGTCCGCACGGGCTATGGCGCCCAGGTGGATGGTTCCGCGGCCGACCTGGTGGCCTCGGATCTCGCTGAGGCCGTGGACCGCATCCTGGCCCAGTGGCCATGATCCTGATCCAGAAGACAGGCCTGGTTCCGGGCACGCTGCTTCAGCGGTACAAGCGGTTCCTGGCGGACGTGCGGCTGGAAGACGGTTCCATCGTCACGGCCCACACCACCAACACAGGCTCCATGAAGACCTGCTGGGAGCCCGGTGACCGGGTGCTGCTGGAACCGGCCGCGAACCCGGAGCGCAAGCTGAAGTTCACCTGGCTGGCGGTGGAACGGTCCGGTGGCTGGGTGGGCGTGGAGACGGGCATGCCCAACCGGGTGGTGGCCGAGGCCGCGCGCCGGGACGTCCTTCCTGGCCTGCCGGGCCTGCACAGCGTCCGCACCGAGGTGAAATACGGCGCCGAGAACAGCCGCATCGATGTGCTGGCCCTGGATGGCGATGGCCGCCAGGTGTTCATCGAGGTGAAGAACACGACGTTGAAGGATGGCCCTTGGGCCCTCTTCCCGGATGCGGTCACCGAGCGTGGCACCAAGCACCTGAGGGAGCTCCAGACCATGGTGCGGGAAGGCCACCGGGCGGCCATCGCCCTGTTCGTCCACCGGACCGATGTGGACCGCTTTGACGCGGCCAGGGACATCGATCCGGTCTATGCCGCCGAGCTGGATCGCGCGGCGGAGACCGGTGTGGCCGTCCTGCCTCTGGCTGTGCGCCTCGTCACAAGCCTTGGCCAGGGTGGTCTGTGGAGCCTGGGCTGGGAAGTGCCGGGCCTTCTGCCCTGGGTTCCCAGGCGATAGACTGAGGCTTCCCGCCGGAGATTCCCATGTCCACGTCCGTGTCTGAACTCATGAAGACGCCGCTGAATGCAGCCCATCGCGCCCTGAACGCCAAGATGGTGGATTTCGGCGGATGGGACATGCCGGTGCAGTACCCCGCGGGGATCCTTGCCGAGCATGAGGCGGTGCGCACCAAGGCAGGGTTCTTCGATGTGAGCCACATGGGCGAGATCCGCGTGAAGGGCCCCGGCGCCCTGGCGCTGGTGGAACACCTGACCCCCAACGCCGTCTCCAAGCTGGTCATCGGCCAGGTCCACTACACGGCCTTCCTTTACGAGAACGGCACCTTCGTGGACGATCTGCTGGTCTACCGGGAGGGCGAGGAGGAGTTCCTGCTGGTGGTGAACGCGGGCAATTCCGACAAGGACTTCGCCTGGGTGCAGCAGCACGCCAAGGGCTTCGACTGCACCGTGGTGAACGAAAGCCCGGTCACGGGTCAGATCGCTCTCCAGGGGCCGTTGTCCTTGGACATCCTCCAGCCCCTCACCAAGACGGCGCTGGATCCCATCGGCTACTACTTCTTCACCCACGGCGAGGTGGCGGGGATCCCGTGCCTCATCAGCCGCACGGGCTACACCGGCGAGGACGGCTTCGAGCTCTATTGCGCCGCCGGAGACACCGAGAAGCTCTGGAACGCAGTCATGGCCGCGGGCACGCCCAAGGGCCTGCTGCCGGCTGGCCTGGGCTGCCGCAACACCCTGCGCCTGGAGTGCAAGATGGCCCTCTACGGCCACGAGATCGATGACACCATCCACGCCCTGGAGGCGGGACTGGGCTGGATCGTGAAGCTCGACAAGGGCGACTTCATCGGCCGCGAGGCCCTGCTGGCCGCCAAGGCCGCGCCCGCCCCCCGCAAGCTGGTGGGCTTCAAGACCCTAGAGAAGCGCGACATCGCCCGTGATCACATGCCCGTGGTGCAGGACGGCAAGCCGATCGGCTTCGTCACCAGCGCGGCGCCTTCACCCACCTGCGGCATCAACCTCGGTCTGGCCTATGTCCCCACGGAACTGGCCAAGATTGGCGGCCGCATCCAGATCGAGATCCGCGGCCGGGCCGTGGAGGCCGAGCTCATCCCCACGCCCTTCTACAAGCGGCAGAAATAGCTGTCAGCTCTCAGTCAACAAACGACACCACCTGGAGGATCCATGTTCCCTGCCGACCTGAAGTACACCAAGGACCACGAGTGGCTGAAGCCTGCGGGCGACGGCACTGCATTGGTGGGAATCACCCACTACGCCCAGGACGCGCTGGGCGATGTGGTGTTCGTGGACCTGCCGGAGGTGGGCGCCTCCTTTGAGGCCGGCGAGGAATTCGGCACGGTGGAATCCGTGAAGACGGTTTCCGAACTGAACATGCCCACTGGGGGTGAGGTTCTCGAGGTGAACGCCGGTCTGGCTGACCATCCCGAAGCCGTGAACGAAGATCCCTATGGCAAGGGCTGGATGGTGAAGATCAAGTTGACGGGCGCCCTGACCGGCGACCTGCTGGACACCGCCGCCTACGAGGCTCTGGTGAGCGCGGAAAGCCACTAGGACCATGCCGCTGCCGCTTCTGACAGCCCTGCTCTGGGGGGTGGCGCCGGCCCAGGTGCCGCCGCCACCTCCCCGGCCGCAGGTGGCCGTGGCTCCCGCCCGGGCGCCGGAATCGGATGCGGCCCGCCTGGCGCGGCTCCGCACCCTCGTCGAGGCGGCGGAGCGGGCCCTGGAAGCGGAGGATGAAGAGGCAGCCGGGACGCGCGCCGATGAAGCCGATGTCCTCACCGCTGATTGGCCGCCCGAGCTGCTCAAGGGGCCGGAGGCGCAGGCCCTCCTGCAGCGGCTGAAGGATGTCCAGGACCAGCTCGTGGCGGAAACCCCCGAGGCGGAACCAGGGCTCAAGGCCGGTGAGGAGGTGGTCTCCATCAGCGGGGAGGAACTCCGCTCTGAACTGGAAAAGGTAAGGGAGGCGGAGAAGGGTGCCACCTACGACTTCCCCATCGATCTGAACGACAAGGTGCTCACCTGGGTGAGCCTCTTTACGACCACCAAGCGCGGCTTCATGGAGAACGCCCTGGGCCGCGCGTCGATGTACATGCCCATGATCCGCCAGGTCTTCGCCGAAGAGGGCGTGCCGCAGGACCTGGCCTATCTGGCCGTCATCGAATCCGGTTTCCGCAACGAAGCCAAGAGCCGCGCCAAGGCCGTCGGCATGTGGCAGTTCATCCGCTCCACGGGGCGCATCTACGGCCTGACCGCCAATGCCTGGGTCGAGGAGCGCCGGGATCCCGTGAAGGCCACCCGCGCAGCCGCCCGCTACCTGAGGCGGCTCCACGAGATCTCCGGCGATTGGTATCTGGCGGCCTCAGGCTACAACGCCGGTCCCCTGACGCTGGAGCGCGCCATCCAGAACATCGGCACCCGGAACTTCTGGGACCTGGCCCGGTCGCGCTGGCTGCGCACCGAGACCAAGAACTACGTGCCCGAGCTCTGCGCGGCGATCCTGGTGGGCCGCAATCCCGAGCGCTACGGCCTGCGCATCCTGCCCCTGACGCCCTATGTCTACGAGACGGTTTCCGTATCCGCCATGACCAGCCTCGCCGTGCTGGCCCGCTGCGCTGGTACTGACGCGGCCACGCTGAAGGTCCTGAATCCCGAGTTGCTGCGGGGTTCCACGCCCCCAGGGAACTACACACTCCGGGTACCGCCCGGAAAGGCCGTGGAGTGCCTGCGTCAGCTCGCCCGCATGCCGGCCGGCAAGCGCCTGGACTTCCAGCACTACACCGTGCGCAAGGGGGACACCCTCGCGAAGGTGGCCAAGCGGTTCAAGGTGGCCCCCGATGATCTGCTGGATGCCAATGACCTGACGGCCAAGCAGTTCAAGCCCGGAAAGCGGCTGCTGGTGCCGCCTCCGCCCGGTGTGGCCCTGGATCCCCGCGACCTCGCGCCCAAGATCGAGCGCGTCAAGCTGCTTGGGGACCGGCCCCTGGAGCCGCTTCCCGGCCTTCCCGTGGAAACGGAGCCTGCCGATTCCCCGGCCGTCACCGCGTCAGCGCCCAAGGACCCCGCACCTCTCGCGGCTACTTCCGGGACCGCCTTGGCCGACCCTGCCGTCGTAACGCCACCGCCAACGCCCGCGCCTCCGGCGATACCTTCACCCGCCTCCTCCGTTCCGGCCTCGGAACCCGAACCTGCGGGCCCCACCTACCGGGCCAAGCCCGGTGACACCCTGGCGAAGATCGCCCGGGCGCAGCGGCTGTCCCTGGGTCAGCTGATGCGGCTGAACCCTGACGCGGTGAAGGCCCTGCATCCCGGTGATGTGGTGCGCTTGCCGGGTTCTGGGCCTGCTGCTGTCTCGAAGGGTGCCGCTGCAATCCCCAAGAGCCACGTGGTCCAGCGGGGGGAGACATTGGCTGCCATTGGCCGGAAGTACGATCTGGATCCCAAGGACCTCAAGGCCTGGAACCGGCTCAAGGGTGACCGCATCCAGGCCGGACAGCGGCTCCAGCTGGCGCCGCGATGATCTGTGCTTGCAGAAGCGCAGAGGGGGTGTGATACTGGGTCTTCCCCATTGGGGCCATAGCTCAGCTGGGAGAGCGCTTGCATGGCATGCAAGAGGTCGTCGGTTCGATCCCGATTGGCTCCACCAAACAGAAGGCCACCGCAAGGTGGCCTTCTTGCTTTCAGCTGAAGGTCGCCGGACATGCTCGCATCCCTGAACCACGTGGATCTCCGCTTCGGCCCCCAAGAGGTGCTGAAGGATGTCACCTGGGCCATCCAGGAGGGGGAGTGC
This sequence comes from Geothrix sp., assembly GCA_036504495.1. Taxonomy (GTDB): domain Bacteria; phylum Acidobacteriota; class Holophagae; order Holophagales; family Holophagaceae; genus Geothrix. The sequence goes on along the minus strand of DASXVC010000009.1, from coordinate 13,811 downwards.
TGGGGCGTCATCGGCCGCAATGGCGCTGGCAAGAGCACGGTCTTCAAGCTGCTGCTGGGCCAGCTGGAAGCCGACAGCGGCACCGTCGTGCGGCCCACGAAGGAACGCGGCATCCGCATGGGGCACTACGCCCAGGACCTGGTGCCGGACACGCAGGGAAGCGTGCTGGAAGAGGCCCTGGCGGCCTTCGGCGACGTGGAGAAACTCCAGCACGAGATGCGTGAGCTGGAACACCAGATGGGCGAGGCCGGTGCGAATCTCGACGAGGTGATGGAGCGCTACCAGAAGGTCACGGAGGCCTTCGAGCACCTGGACGGCTTCACGATCCGCGCCCGCGCGGAGAGCATCCTCCAGTCCCTCGGCTTCAGCGCGGCTGATTTCGAGCGCCCGGTGGAGACCCTGTCCGGCGGCCAGAAAAGCCGCGTGATGCTGGCCAAGGCCATCCTCCAGGGGCAGGATCTGCTGCTGCTGGATGAGCCCACCAACCACCTGGACCTGCCCAGCCTGCGCTGGCTCGAGGGCTTCATCCAGGACACGGATGCCACCGTGGCCGTCATCAGCCACGACCGCTACTTCCTGGACAAGATCGCCACCGAGATCCTGGAGCTGGAACTGGGCCGTTCCCGGGCCTACGAAGGCAACTATTCCGAGTTCATGGAGAAGAAGGAACAGGAGCTGGAGCTGCTGGAACGCCACTACGAGCAGCAGCAGGCCTACATCAAGAACCAGGAAGAGTACATCCGCCGCAACATCGCGGGCCAGAACACCAAGCAGGCCCGCGGCCGCCGCACGCACCTCTCCAAGCTCGACCGCATCCAGAAGCCCTTGAAGGACCGGCGGAAGGTGAAGTTCACCTTCCCCGAAACCCAGCGCAGCGGCGACGTGGCCCTGGTGCTGGAGAACGCCAGCGTGGGCTGGGACGGGAAGGCCCTCTACACCCCCCTGGACCAGCTGCAGATCAAGCGCGGCCAGAAGATGGGCATCGTGGGGCTCAACGGCACCGGCAAGTCCACCCTGCTGAAGGCCATCTCGGACGAGATCCCCTTCATCACCGGCCAGGCCCGCCTGGGCAGCCAGGTGAAGCTGGGCTACTTCGATCAGCACCACCGGAACCTGGATCCCAGGAACACCGTGTTCCAGCAGATCCACGGCGTAACCCCCCAGGCCATGAAGCAGGACGTGCTGGGGTTCCTGGCCAAGTTCCAGTTCCGCGGCGACGACGTGGACAAGCCCGTGACGGCCCTCTCCGGCGGCGAACGGGCCCGGCTCAGCATCGCCACGCTCATCCGCCACGGCGTGAACCTGCTGCTGCTGGATGAGCCCACCAACCACATGGACATCCCCAGCATGGAAGCCATGGAGGACACCATCCTCAGCTTCACGGGCGCGGCCATCGTGGTGACCCACGACCGCTACCTGCTGGGCCGCGTGGCGGACTCGCTGTTGCGCATCCATGAGGGCAAGGCCGAGTTCCGCGAAGGCAGCTACGAGGATCACCAGGCCTGGGTGGATTTGGATCTGGGCAGTGAGGATGAAGTCGACACCCCGAATCCAAATCCACCCCAGAAAAAGGCTTCGCCGCAGGCGAAATCCAGCTCTGCGGCGAAGCCGCAGAGCTCCGCCACGGCACCCATCAAGCCCGCCAAACCCGCCCCCATCGACAAGGACAGGCAGCGGACCATCAAGCGCTTCGAGAAGCAGGTGGCCGAAGCCGAGGCCAAGGTGGCAGATCTCGAGGCGAAGCTGGCGGACATGCAGAAGGAAATGGCCGCCATGGACCCCGCCGATTGGCAGGCCTTCAGCGCGAAGCTGAACGGGCAGAAGGCCCTGGAGGCGGATCTGGCCTATGCCATGAGCGACTGGGAGGCCGCCCAGGGCGCGCTGGAGGAGGCACAGCGCTGAGGCGCTGCGAAGGTAGCTGGTGCGGTGCTAGCATCAGGAAAACCCTGAGGCATCCATGACTGACTTTCGCGGCGCCCACGTCCTCATCACCGGTGCGGCCAGTGGGCTAGGCCGTCTCATGGCCCTGGATGCCGTCCAGCGCGGGGCCCGCCTGAGCCTGCTGGACCGGGACGCCAAGGGCCTGGCCGAGGTCTGTGAGGCCATTCACGGCGGGAACGGCGATGCCGAGGGCTTCGTGGTGGACCTCTCCGACCGGGCGGCCCTCCAGGCCACCTGCGCCGAGGTGTTGGCCCACCGCGGTGGCGTGGACATCCTCATCAACAACGCTGGCATCGTCTCCGGCAAGACCCTGCTGGAATGCAGCGACGACGCCATCGAGCGCACCTTCCAGGTGAACACCCTGGCCAGCTTCTGGACTGTGCGGGCCTTCCTGCCGGGCATGCTGGCGGCCGGGAAGGGTCACATCGTCACCGTGGCGTCCGCGGCCGGCTTGGCGGGTACGTCGCGGCTGGTGGACTACGCCTCGTCCAAGTTCGCGGCCGTGGGCTTCGACGAATCCCTGCGCATGGAACTGAAGCGCCTGGACAGTCCCGTGAAGACCACCGTGGTGTGCCCCTTCTTCATCGACACGGGCATGTTCGAGGGGGTGAAGACCCGCTTCGCCTGGCTGTTGCCCATCCTCAAGCCGGACTACGTGGTGCGGCGCATCATGAAGGCCATCGCGGGGAACCGCTCACGGCTGATCATGCCCCGCTTCGTGATGACCGTTCCCGTGATCCGCGTGCTGCCGCCCTTTCTCTTCGACGCCGTGCTGGGGTTCTTCGGTGTGAACCGCAGCATGGACGAGTTCGTGGGGCGGCACTAGAAATAGCGCAAGGTCAGGTCGATCATCCGCCGTACGAAGCCCGTATAGGGCGGGTACATGAGCTGGATGGCGGAAAAGCGGGTGCGCTGGCGCAGGATGCCGCGGGCGTTGGAGAAGGCCTCAAAGCCGTGGATGCCGTGGGCCTTGCCGAAGCCGGAGGCGTTCACGCCGCCCGTGGGCAGGCCTGTGTGGGCGAAGTGCAGCACCGTGTCGTTGATGCAGCCGCCGCCCGCCGTGGTGCGGGCGAGGAGGCTCTCGGCGTTCCGGCGGCTGCCGCTGAAGACATAGAGGGCCAGGGGCTTGGGCCGGGCGTTCACGATGGCCACGGCCCCGTCCATGTCTGGCACCTTCAGGACCGGCAGCAGGGGCCCGAAGATCTCCTCCTGCATGATCGGCGAGGCCGGATCCACGCCGGTCAGGATCGTCGGTTCGACGTAGCGTGAGGCCCCATCCATGGCTCCGCCGAAGGCGATCTGGGCGGTGGAGTCGCTCAGCAGCGACTGGAGCCGAACGAAGTGCCGGTCGTTGATGATGCGGGCCAGGTCGGGGCTGGCCCTCCGGGCTTCGGGCGTGGCGCCGTAGAAGGCTTCGAAGGCCCGCTTCAGCTCCTCCACGAAGGCGTCGTGCAGCCGCTCGTGGACCAGCACGTAGTCCGGTGCCACGCAGGTCTGGCCGCCGTTGAGGCCCTTGCCCCAGGCGATTTTGCGGGCGGCCTCGCGCAGGTTGGCATCCGCGTCCACCAGCACGGGGGATTTCCCCCCCAGTTCCAGGGTCACAGAGGCCAGGTGTTCGGCCGCAGCCTTCATCACCACCTTCCCCACGGCGGGGCTGCCGGTGAAGAAGACGTGGTCGAAGGGCAGGGCCAGCAGGGCCTGGGCCATGTCCGCCTCACCCTCCACCAGGGCGACCTCATCTTCGGGGAACAGGCCGCCCAGCAGCTTTTTCAGGAAGGCCGTGGTGTGGGGCGTGAACTCCGAGGGCTTGAGCACGGCGCAGTTGCCCGCGGCAATGGCCGAGACCAGGGGGCCAAGGGTCAGGTAGATGGGGTAGTTCCAGGGGCTGATGATGAGTGCGACGCCCTTGGGCTCGTGGCGGATGGTGCCGGCGCTGCCGAAGAGCCCGATGGGGGTCCTCACGCGGCGGGGTTTCACCCAGCGGGGCAGGTGGCGCAAGGCCTCCTTGATCTCGGAGATGACGGGGTACAGCTCCGTGAGGTCCACCTCTTCGGGCGCCTTGCGGAAGTCCGCCGCCAGGGCCGCCTGGGCCTCCGCCCGGTGGGCCATGAGGGCTTCGAGCAGGGCACGCAGCTTGGCCTTGCGCTGATCCGCGGAGGTCGCCGACACCCGCCACCGGGCCGCCTGCTGGCGGGCGAAAAGGGCTTCCACATCAGATGTCACAGGCGCTCCAGGTTCCGGGGGGTGCGCCCATCCTACAAAGGATTCACGACCAAAACACCAAGACACCAAGAAAAGAGCAAAAGCAATCCTTAGTGTGCTGGTGGTTCAGCTTTTCGGTGGGAACGAAATGTTAGACCCAGGCCATCTCGGCGGTGAAGTGCCGCAGGTACTTGCTCTGCTTGACGATCTTCACGCCGCGGATCTCCTTGGCCTTGGCCTTCACCTCGGCGATGACCTCGGCCGCGAAGTCGAAGTGGCTCTGGGTGTACATGCGGCGGGGGAAGGCCAGGCGGACCAGCTCCATGCTGTGGTAGGTCTCGGTGCCGTCGTCCAGGTGCTTGCCGAACATGACGGAGCCGATCTCCACGCCCCGGATGCCGCCTTCGAGATACAGGGCATTGCACAGGGCCCAGGCTGGGTACTGCGCCACGGGCATGTCCGGCAATACCGTCTTGGCGTCGATGTAGACCGCATGGCCACCGGTGGGTTTCACGAAGCCCACGCCCGCGGTCTCCAGCTTCTCACCCAGGTATTCGGCGGTGCGCAGGCGGTAGCGGAGGTAGTCCTCCTGCATGCCCTCCTCCAAGCCCACGGCCAGGGCCTCCAGGTCGCGCCCGGCCAGGCCACCGTAGGTGGGGAAGCCCTCGGTGAGGATCAGCATGTTCCGGACGGGATCCAGCCACTCGTCGCTGCGCAGCATGATGAAGCCGCCGATGTTCACCATGCCGTCCTTCTTGGCGCTCATGGTGCAGCCGTCGGCGTAGCTGAACAGCTCCTGGCAGATGGCCTTGATGGGCGTGTTCTCGTAGCCGGGTTCGCGGAGCTTGATGAACATGGCGTTTTCCGCGAAGCGGCAGACGTCCATGATGAAGGGCTTGCCGTATTTCTTGAGCAGTGCCGCGTAGGCGCGGATGTTGGCCATGGACACGGGCTGGCCGCCGCCGGTGTTGTTGGTGACGGTGATCATGCCGAAGGGGATGCGGTGGCCTTCCTTCGTGAGCGCTTCCTCCACGCGGGCCAGGTCGATGTTGCCTTTGAAGGGATGGATGAGGCTGGGCTGCAGGCCCTCGGGGATCACCAGATCCACGGCCTCCACGCCGTTGAATTCCAGGTTGGCGCGGGTGGTGTCGAAGTGGCAGTTGTTGGGTACCAGGTCGCCCTGCTTACAGACGGCGCTGAAGAGCACCTTTTCGGAGGCCCGGCCCTGGTGCGTGGGGATGAAGTGCTCCATCCCGGTGAGGTCCTTCAGCACGGCTTCCAGGCGGAAGAAGCTGCGGGATCCGGCATAGCTTTCGTCCCCCACCATGATGGCGCCCCACTGGGCGGAGCTCATGGCGCCCGTTCCGGAATCCGTCAGCCAGTCAAGCAGCACGTCCTCGGCCCGCAGCTTGAACACGTTCAGCTTGGCGGCCTCCAGCATCTCCAGGCGCTCCTGGGGGCTGGTCATGCGGATGGGTTCCACGGACTTGATGCGGAAGGGCTCGATCATGGTGCGGGGCATGGCGGCTCCAGGCGGAACCCCCAGGGTAATGGAGGCAACGGGGATGGGCATCACAAGAGGGTGGCGGGCGGGGCCCTGTCAGGCGATCCTAAATGGCTCGGAGCGCGCATGAGTCTTCTGTTGGCCGTCGATGTGGGCAATACCAACGTGGTGTTGGGAATCTACGATCTGTCAAAGGGACCGGACGCGCCTCTGGTCTGCTCCTGGCGCCTGGCCACCAGCCGCGAGCGCACCGCGGATGAGTACGGCGTCTCAGCGCTGGCCTTGATGCGGCACGAGGGCATTGAGGCCGGCCAGGTCAAGCACGTGGCCATCTCCTGCGTGGTTCCTCCGCTCCATCCCATCCTCATGAGCCTGGCGAAGACCTACTTCGGCGTGGATGCCTTCTACATCGAGCCCGGGGTGAAGACCGGCGTGAAGGTGCTCATCGACAACCCGGCTGAGCTGGGCGCCGACCGCCTGGTGAACGCCGTGGCGGGCATCGAGAAGTATGGCGCGCCGCTCATTGTGGTCGACTTCGGCACCGCCACCACCTTCGACGTCATCAACGCCAAAAAGGAATACCTGGGCGGCCTGATCTGTCCGGGCCTGAAGATCAGCGCGGATGCTCTGTTCCAGCGCGCGAGCCGCCTTCCCCGGGTGGAGATCGCCGAGCCCGAGCGTCTGGTGGGCCGCAACACCGTCCAGGCCATGCAGGCGGGCATCTTCTACGGCTACGTGGGGATGGTGGACGGCATCCTGGACCGCCTGCTGAAGGAATGCCCGGAGGCCAAGATCGCCGCGACCGGGGGCCTGGGCCATGTGATCGCCCCCCACACCAAGCACATCCGCCAGATCGCGCCGGACCTCACCCTGGATGGCCTGCGCATCCTCTGGTTCCGCAACCAGGGCTCGAGCCGGAAGTGATCCGATGGATCTGCCGCTGATCCGGCTGGCCGAGGTGGATTCCACCCAGACCTTTCTGCGGCGGAATCCCCACCTGGGCTTCTGCGCTGTGCTGGCGGACCGGCAAATCCAGGGCCGGGGCCGCCAGGGCAACCGCTGGGAAAGCGCTCCCGGAGCCGGTCTCTGGATGTCCGTGGCGCTGCCATCTCCTTCTGGTGTGGCCCCGGGCCTGGTGTTGCAGCGGGCCATGGCCGCTGCCGCCCGGGTGCTGGATCCCGATGGCCGGGTACTGGGCCTCAAGTGGCCCAATGACCTCGTGGCCTGGAGGGACGGCCGCCTGGTGAAGCTGGGCGGCATCCTCGGTGAGCAGGTGGGCGGGCGCCTCATCCTGGGTCTGGGGGTGAACCTGACCTCCGCCCCCGACATTCCTGGCCGGGCCATCCCCCCCGCCTGTCTGAAGGACCTTGGGCTGAGAACCTCGTACATTTCCGATTTGGCAGTTCACATCGCCAAATCATGGAGCAATTTGGCGCAAAACATTCAACCACTCTTCCGTTGGCCTGAAGCGGGCGCACCCTTGCGTTGGGAGGATGGCCAAGGCGCCTGCCTGGGCTGGGAGCCCGACGGTCGCTTGAAGGTGGCCACGGCGGAAGGGGTCCGGCGGCTAAGTGTGGGGGACATAAGGGGCATGAGCTGACCCGGTCCCGAGGGACCCGGTTCTAGTTGTGGTCCTTGTTGATCGCCAGGAGCGCTGCCGCTGCGGCCAGGGGTTTCGGGATCTTCACCAAGGCCTCTCCATGTCACAGGACCGCCCGGATCTCCGTCTCGCTGAGGATGCGGGGGCTGTTCTTGGCGGTTTGGAGGATGCGGTCCACGCGGTCGGCGCTGGGGTCGTAGCCGTTCATCTCGAGCCAGTAGACGACGTTGCTGTGACCAGCCAGGGGGCCGATCTCGATCTCCTGGCGGCGGCCCACCAGGGCGGCGGGGACACCGGAGTAGACGGCATCGGCCAGTTCCACATCGCCGCGATGCAGGGCCTTCACGATGGCGGCGGCATGGACGCCGGTGCCCGTGCGGAAGGCGTCCCTGCCAAGCACCGGATAATTGGCGGGGATTTCCACGCCGCAGAGTTCAGCCACGCGTTCGGCCAGGGCCGGCAGGTCCGAGAGGTCCCCCTTGGGGAAGCCCATGAGGTGCAGGTTGATCATGAGCTGGTCCATGGCCACGTTGCCGCAGCGCTCGCCGATGCCCAGGATGGTGCCGTGGAGGCGGTCCGCGCCCGCCTCGAAGGCCGCGATGGCGTTGGCCACGCCCAGGCCCCGGTCATTGTGGCCGTGCCAGTCGATGCGCACGGAGCGGTCCCGGATGACCTCGTCCTGGATGAAGCGCACCAGCCGCCGCACGCCGTCGGGTGTGGCATGGCCGCAGGTGTCCGACAGGCAGATGACCTGCGCCCCTTCGTCCAGCGCGGCGCCGTAGATGGCCTTGAGCACCTCCGGCCGGGCGCGGGTGGTGTCTTCCGTCACCATCATCACCGGCACCTCGTGGCGGCGGCAGAAGGACACGGCCTTGCGGGCGGTGTCGACCAGGAAGGCGAGGTCCCAGCCCTCCACGTCCATGCGGATGGGGCTGGAGCCCAGGAAGGCGCCGGCCTCCAGGGCGATGCCCACGCGCTGCTGGATCTCGGCCACCTGGGCGAGGTCGGCCTCCATGGTGCGGACGGCCACCTGAGGATGGATGGGGAGGCGGTGGTCCCGGATCTCAACCATGAGCGCCCGCACGGCGGCCAGGGCCTTGGGGCCGGCCCCGGGCATGCCCAGGTCCACGGCATCCACGCCCAGGCGTGCCAGGCGGTGGGTGAGATCGCGCTTGGCGGCAATGTCCGGGTCGCGCACGGAGGGGCTCTGAAGGCCGTCCCGCAGGGTCTCGTCGAGGAGCATGGGGATACGCGTGCCCTTGGCCAGCGGGCCGTTCCAGTCGTTGATCAGCTCGTCCAAGGTCATGAAGCACTCAGATTACGGTGACTTCGATCCTGCGGTCCAGCAGGGTGGCCAGGAGGGCGCTCTTGTCGCGGAAGGCCTCCATTTCCGCCTCGCCGTCGCCCACGACCTCCAGACGCACCCGCAGGGTCTGGTCATCAATCTCCACGGCCAGGTCCCGCACGACCTGGCGGCGACGGCGGTCGAGGGCATCCGCCCCTCGCACGATGGCCGCCAGTTTCCGCACCACCTGGCGATGCCAGGGCGCCAGGGCCCGGAAAGCCTCGTGCTTGGCATGATGGGGCGGCTTGCCCCGGTGGAACCGCACCACCTGGGCCAGCAGGTCCACCTCATCGGGCCAGAAGCCAGGGAGGGCGGCATTGCGCACCAGGTATTCACCGTGCTTGTGGTGGTCCTTCTCGGAAATGGAAAATCCGATGTCGTGCAGGCGCGCCGCGAAGGCCAGCCACTGGCGCTCGGTATCGCCCAGCTCGAAGTGGGGCTGGAGGGCCATGAAGAGCTGGTCCGCCAGGCGCGCCACCTGGCGGCTGTGGTTGGGATCCGGGTCCAGGCGCGCGGCCAGCTGCTCGATGGAGGCCCGGCGGCGGTCCGCCAGTGGCGGGATGGCGGCGCCGCCGTGCTTGAGGGCCTCCCAGATCATGCCCTCACGCAGGCCCACGGGGAGGTGGCGCAGGGGCGGGCTGCCCAGCCATTCCATGAGGGACAGGGCCCAGATGGCACCCACATGCAGCACATCGGCGCGCTTGGGATCCACGCCCAGGCGCTCGGTCCGCTGCTGCGCATCCGCCCGCCAGAGCCGCAGGGTGTAGGCCCGGAGCTGCTCCGCCGTGAACCCCCGGCCGTCGTCCGAACCCTTCGCCAGATCCTCCAGTGTTCCGGAGGTGCCCAGGATGAGCGTGGGCTCGGGCAGCTCCGTGGGCAGGTCCTTGCGGGCCTGCTTGAGGATGCGGCGGATCATCTTCCGCAGCCGCTTGAGGTCATGGGCGGACGGCGGGTTCGAGGTCTGGGCGGCGTCCGCCAGGCGCTGGAGGCCCCAGGGCAGCGAGATGCTGGCCGCCACGCGCCCGGCCTGCACCCAGGTCAGCTCGGTGCTGCCGCCGCCGATGTCCACCAGGGCGACGGGCTCCAGGGGGAAGGGGATGGCGTGGGAGACGGCCTGGTGGATGAGCCGGGCCTCCTCCTCGCCTGAGATCACCTGGATGGGGATACCCAGCGTCTCGGCCTCCAGAACGAAGGCCTGGGCGTTCTTCGCGTCGCGCAGGGCCGCCGTGCCGCAGGCCATCACGGTCTCGCACGCAAAGCCCTGGATGACCTTCGCCATCTGGGCCAGGGCATCAAGGCCGGCCCCGAAGGCCTCGGGACCGATCTCGCCGGAGCGTGCCTCGCCGCGGGCCAAGCGCACCATGGCCTTCTCCCGGGCCAGGACCAGCTGGCCGCCCATGGGATCCGCCTCCACCACCACCAGATGGATAGAGTTCGATCCAACGTCCACGGCCGCGATCCGCATGAAACGATTGTGGCCGGACGGCGCCCTCAAAAAGTACGAATTGATTCGTTGACAACTTACGAATCGATTCGTATGTTGTCTCCAGACCCCCTGGAGGTTTCATGTCCGCCAAGCCCATCCGCCCGTCTGATGGTGAGCTCGCCATCCTGCGGGTCCTGTGGTCACGGGGGCCCTCGACCGTCCGGGACGTGCATACCGAGCTGTCGAAGGACCGGGACATGGGCTACACCACCGTGCTGAAGCTCATGCAGATCATGGTGGAGAAGGGCCTGGTGGCGCGGGACGAACGCGCGCGCTCCCACACCTACCGGCCTCTCCAGGGGGAGGCCGAAACCCAACGCTGCCTGCTGAAGGAACTCCTGCACAAGGCCTTCGCAGGCAGCCGCCGGGAGCTCGTGCTTCAGGTCCTCGAAGCCGAGCCCGCCTCGGCCGAGGAACTGGAGGACATCCGTATGCTGCTGAACGAAGTCAAAGGGAGGGCCCGATGACCGGCCTCTCAGCCTTCCCATGGCTTCAAGGCATCGGCTGGGCCCTGCTTCACAGCCTCTGGCAGGGCGCGCTGCTGGCCCTGCTGGCGGCGGTGATGCTCTGGCTCGCACGGCGCCGCTCCGCGGAATTCCGTTACGCCATTGCATCGACGACCCTCGGCCTGCTGGTTCTCGCCTTCGCGGGAACCCTGGCTTGGATCTCGACCAGCGGCGATCCTCTGTCCACTGCCGATGCGGTCTTGATCACCCCCATGGGTGAGGGAGGCGGCTTGGGGGACTGGATGTTCCGGTTGCACGCCGTGCTCGGCCCTTGGATTCCCTGGTTGTTCCTGGCCTGGGTCCTGGGCTTCAGCCTCCGCCTTGTCCAGGTGGGTCATGCCATGGCCTGGCTCTATGGGCCTTGCCTCGACAGCCTCCAGACACCGCCCGCCGAATGGCTGGCGCGGTTCGAGGCCCTGAGGGTCCGCGTCCGCGTGCGGATGCCCGTCCGCCTGGGACTTTCCAACCAGGTGGACTCCCTCGTGGTTCTGGGCTGGCTGAAGCCCGTGGTGCTGGTTCCGGCCGCGGCTTTCCTGGCCCTGTCCCCTGAGGCCCTGGAGGCCCTCCTGGCCCACGAGCTGGCCCATGTCCGCCGGAGGGACTTCCTTGCAAACCTTTTCCAGACCCTTGCAGAAGCCCTGCTGTTCTACCACCCCGCCGTCTGGTGGCTCTCCCGGCGCATCCGCCAGGAGCGTGAGCACTGCTGCGATGATGCGGCCGTGCAGACCTGCGGCGATCCGATCCTCTACGCCTCCGCCCTCGTCGGGCTGGAGGAACTCCGCACCCGACCCAACCTGATTCCCGATCTGGCCCCCGCGGCCAGTGGAGGCCAACTTATGTCCCGCATCCAGCGCCTGCTGCGCCCCCATCCCACCCATGCTCCGGCTTCGCCTGTGGCCGCCTTTATCCCAGCGCTCTTGCTGGCGGTTGTTCTGGGCGTCACCACGCTTTCCGCCACGGACACCCCAACACCAGGGTCCACGGCTTCGGATCCCGTGGAGGTGAACTTCAACAAGATCCGCGTCAAGCATCAACCCGACGCGCCCGCCTATCCACCCGAAGCCAAGGCCCAGCGCATCCAGGGCACCGTCGTGGTGGTCCTTGTCATCGATGTTGAAGGCAAGGTGACGGAGGCCAAGGCCATCTCTGGCCCGTCCGAATTGCATGCCTGCGCCGTCGGCTACGCCAGGACCTGGGAATTCGAGCCCGTCAAGGTGAAGGGGAAACCCGTGGCCGCAAGGTTCAAACTCACGATGCCTTTCCGCCTGAGGTGAAGCTGTTCCCCAGGGCGCAAATGGGGCCATCCGACCCCTTTTGCGCCCTGAGACTGGCATGAAGAAACCTGACTCCTGGTAACCGTTGCGCGGAGTCCGGCCACCCGGCCATGCTCGATCCCACATTCCGAGGTGATCAGATGGCTTTGACGGTGGATGGCATCTTTGCGCTCATGCCCGAACTCTTCCTGCCCGAGAAGGCCCAGGGACTCACGGTCTCCGTCTACTACCAGGTGACGGGTGAGGGTGGCGGGGACTACACCTGCCAGATCGACAACGGCGTGTTCTCCCTGAAGCGGGAGGCCAAGCCCGACGCCACCTCCGTGGTGGTGATCGCCGCCGAGGACTGGATCGCCCTGAACGAAGGGAAGCTCGATCCCATGCAGGCCTTCATGACTGGCAAGCTCAAGGGCACCGGGGATCTCGGCCTGCTCCAGAAATTCCCCAAGTTCTTCAAGAAGCCCCAGAAGCAGGGCGGCCCCATGAAGCCGTTGAAGGATCTGGTGCCCGCGCGCCTCGCGCTGGCCGGAGCCGGGATCAAGGTGACCGTGGGAACGGAGAGCTGGGGTGACGGCGCGGAAGTGTCCGGCGATGAAGCCGCGCTTCGCGGGCTGGTCTGTGGCATCTCCGATCCCGGCCCGGCCCTGCTGGGCGGCCAGATCCGGTACACGGGCGACATGAGTCTCCTCCGCAAGGCCTGGAAGACCTGGTCCGCCGAGCCCGAGATCACCTTCCCCGACACGCCGGGCGGCAAGGCCTTGGCGACACTGCGCAAACGTTACAAGGGCGGTGCCAGCGGCACCCTGGAAGTGAAGGTCGACGGCGTGCCCTACCGCCTGGACTTCAGCCCCGAAGGCCTGGCCGTGCGACCCGGTGAGGTGGAGGGTGGTGCAGCGCTGGGAATCACGGATGCCGATTTCGCGACCCTCAACGCCGGCAAGCTGAACCTGGTGGCGGCCCTGCTGGGCGGCGCCATCACGGTGAAGGGCGACATGAGCCAAGTGGCGGCCTACACCGCCCATTTCGATGTGGATGTGAACCCCGCCCAGGGGCTGCTGGAATCCATGCCTGAGCGTTTCAACGCCGAAAAGGCCGGAGATCTTGAAGCCGCCGTGGGTTACCAGATTGATGACCTGGGCTACACGCTTCTCATCAGGAACGGCGCCTGCATGGTCTTCCCTCGCCTCTTCAAACCCTGTGATACGCTCCTCAAAGCCAAGGCCGACGACTTCATTGCCATGAGTACCGGAACGCTGAATGCCCAGGAGGCCTTCATGACCGGCAAGATCCAGATCGAGGGCGACCCGCTGCTCATGCAGAAGGTCGCGAAGAGCTTCAAGCGGCCTGAAGCCTGAGTCTGCCGTGACGCCTCCCACCGCCCCCTCCCGCAAGAGGACCCCGGGCCCCAAACCCGGGAAGGAGGCTGTGGGCACCATCCGCGTGGCCAAGGTCATCGTGCCGATGACCGCCCCCAAACCTGGGAACAAGGCCATGCTCGAGCCCGAGGAAGATCTTGCTCCCGGAGTGCCTTGCGAGGGGCGTTGCGGACACTGCCATCACCATCCCTGCCGTCTCCACGGCGGAATCTGATCAGGCGCCTTCCCAAAGCTCTCGCAGCCGCTGATACCCCGCCCGGCTGACGGGCAGGCGCGTGCCATCGCGAAGGATGGCCTCACGGTGCTCTTTGGTGTCCTGCTCGACCCGCACCAGGCGGTCGAGGTTCAGGATGTAGCTGCGGTGGATCCGGATGAACCGGCTTCCATCCAGCTGAGCTTCGAGGTTGGCCAGGGTCTGCTGCTTGAGCAGGTTCCGGCCCTCGGTCCGCAGCAGTACGTAGTCGTCCTGGGCCTGCACCCAGTCGAGGCGATCCAGGTGGATGACGGTGACCTTGGGGCCATCCTTCACCACGATGCGCTCCAGGGGCTTTCCCTGGCGGGCGGCGGCCGCGAGTTC
>DASXVC010000008.1:0-1723 GCA_036504495.1 Geothrix sp. | reverse complement strand
AGTGCTCAAAGTGGACCGCTGACGGTGATCCTCACCGGCAAGCAGATCCTGGAAGCCCGGAACCAGGGCCGCATCCGCATCGATCCCTGGCGCGATGACCAGCTGAACCCCAACAGCTACAACCTGCGCCTGGGCGACGACCTGGCCGTCTACACCGAGCATGAGCTCGACATGGCCAAGCCCAACGGCATCGAGTTCCTGAAGATCCCCGCGGAGGGCCTGCTGCTGAAGCCCGGGACTCTCTACCTGGGACGCACGCTGGAGTACACGGAGACCCACGGCATGGTGCCCATGCTGGAGGGCCGCAGCAGCGTGGGCCGCCTGGGCCTCTTCGTCCACGTCACCGCCGGCTTCGGCGACATCGGCTTCTGCGGCTTCTGGACCCTGGAGATCAGTTGCATCCAACCCGTGCGCATCTACGCCGGCGTGGGCATCTGCCAGATCTTCTACCACACCATCAGCGGCGAGTACGACAGCTACGAGTCGGGCAAGTATCAGCGCAACTCCGGCATCCAGCCTTCGATGCTGTGGAAGGATTTCGTGAAGGAATGATCAGGGTTGGGTCTGGAGCACCCAGATCCAGTTGGCCAGCAGCAGGGTGACCCCCACGGCCAGCAGGGCGCCGCGCACCCGGAGGGGCACCTCCGCCCGGAGCGCCCGGCCCGTCGCCAGCCGGACCAGCAGCCACAGGCAGCCTAGGCCCAGGCCCAGGGCCACCAGGGGATTCAGGCGCAGGGCCTCCCCCCAGGCGCCCCTACCAAAGGCCAGGACCACCCGCGTGCTGCCGCAGGTGGGGCAGGGATGTCCCGACCACCGGTGGAAGAGGCAGGTTTCGAGGGAGGGGGCACCCCGCCCTTTCAGCAGGACGCCCCCCAATACCAGCAACAGCCAGGAACCCACCAGCACCGCGGCCCACAACGGGGGCAGCGGCAACCGGGGGACCCGTTCCCAACGAACCAGCATGAAGCCCTTCGGATCAGTGCCCGCGCATGGCTCCGAGGACGGCCATGCCACCGAAGAACACCATCCAGACGAGGGACAGGATGCCCAGCACGCAGCCGATGATCCCGAGGATCTTCGCCGCCTTCGTCAGCCCCTCGCCGCTGGGATCCATCTGCCCTTCAGCCATGGCCTTGAGGTCGCTGTTGCCCATGACCCAGGCGAGGATGGCGAAGATGATGCAACAGAGCAGGCCGAGGATGCCAAACACCAGCAACATGACACCCCGATGGGCTTTGACCGGCGCGGCAGACGTGTAGTCGTTCATTGGGGGCTCCTGGGAGCGGAGAGCCCGGGGGTCACCCCGGATATGGTTGGGAATGGGCCAAGTCTAGAGGGAGTCCGCGGTCTTGGGTAGGGCCCCCGTGGGGAGCAGGTTCAGCCCACCGTCGGCCGATCCTCCCCCCACACCACCTCGAAGGGCCGCACCTCCTGCTCAATACCCTTGAGCAGGAAGCCCTCCAGGGGCCGGAGCTGCTCCAAGCCCACCAGCTCGGCCGTGCGGGGGCCGATGACGATCTGGCCGGGCCTGGCCACGCCGCTCTCCAGGCGGGAGGCCAAGTTCACGGTGCTGCCCATGACGGTGTAGTCCATGCGCTTCTCGCAGCCGATGTCGCCCGCGAAGGCCTCGCCGCTGTTGATGCCGATGCGCATCCGCAGCTCGGGGTACCCATCGGGCCGGGCCGCGTTCAGGTCCCGCAGGGTCTCCTGCATGGCCGCTGCT
>DASXVC010000007.1:0-26209 GCA_036504495.1 Geothrix sp. | reverse complement strand
GAAGCCCAGGTCCGCCAGTTCGAGCAGGTCCATATCCATCTCGTCGAGGGTGTCAGAGCCGACGATGCCCAGGGCGGCCACGCCGGCGGCCACATAGCGGGGCAGGTCCGCGCCCTTGAGGAGCAGCGCCGCCACGCCGGGCGTGGCCGTGGGGATGCGCAGCACCCGGGACTTCAAGGCCTGGGCATCGAGGGCCAGGGGCGTGCCCACGAGCTTCGGCACCAGCTCGTCACCGAGACGGCCCTTGGGGAAGGCGATGAGGATGGCGGTGGCAGGATTCATCAGGGCTGCTCGAAGAGGTCGGGCCGGGTGTCGGCAAGGTCGAGGAGGCGGGACAGGCGCACACAGAACCCGGCGGCCTGCCAGGGCCGGCCCAGGTCCGGGAAGAGGCGGTCGTACCGCCCGCCCGAGGCCAGCTCCTGCTGGGCGCCGGGGGCCCAGAGGCGCAGCGTGGGCCCGGTGTAGAAGTCGAGGCCCGCCACATCAGCCAAGTCCACGCGCAGCTCCAGGTTGGGGGGCAGGAGCGGCAGCAGGGTCTTGAGGGCGCGGTCCATGTGGTCCCGTTCCTCCTCCAGGAGATCCGCATAGGGGCTGGATCCAAGGGCGTTCAAGGTGCCGGGGCCATCGAGTTCGGACAGCAGCGCTTCCGCGTGGGCGGCGAGACGCGCGGCTGAGGGGTGGCCGTCCAGGGCCTCCCGCACCCGATGGGGTGCGCGGCGGGAAAGGGCGGCCACCACGGCACCTGCGAGATCCCCGAAGATGCCTTCCGCCTCCAGGGGGCGGCGGACCAGGGCGGCGTTGCCCAGGTGGAGGATGGCGCTCTTCAGCCCGAGGACACCGGGGATGGCCATGAGCAGCCGCGCCAGCTCCACATCGGCTTCGGTGGAGGACTCGCTTTCGGCCTGGATGCGCTCGCAGCCCACCTCGAAGCGCTCCACGGCCTCCCAGGGTTGCACTGGCCGGCGGAACACCGCACCGGCGTAGGCCACGCGGTCCGGCGGCAGGGGGAAGCCCCGGGCCAGCAGCCCCGCCAGGGCCACGGTGAAGTCCCAGCGCAGGGCCACCAGTTCGTCGCCGTCGAAGAAGCGCAGGGCGCCTTCGGGTACGGCTTCGCGCAGGACGAGGGAGGGATGCAGCTCGCGGTAGCCGTGATCCGCCAGCAGACCCATGAGGGCGGCCTCCCAGCGGCGCAGGCGGGCCGCCGGAGCGAAGAGCAGGTCAGGGAAGTGGGGCGTGCGGACAGGCATCAGGCAGGCCCTCCCGTGCGGTCGGCGTGGCGCTTCTGCAGCACTTCCACCACGTCGAGGAGGCTGGCGCCGCGTTCCAGCAGCAGCATGTCGAGGTGGAACAGCAGGTCCGCGGCCTCGCCCAGGAATTCCTCGCGGTCGTCGTTCTTGGCGGCGATTACCACTTCGCCGGCCTCCTCCACCACCTTCTTTGCGATGCGGTCCACGCCCTGCGCGAAGAGCTTCTGGGTGTAGCTGCCCTTGAGATCCGCGGCGGCCTTGCGGGATGCCAGCAGGGCTTCCAGGCGGCCCAGCCAGGGCAGGGTGACGGGCCAGGGGCCGGCGGCCTGGCCGCCTTCGGAGGGATCGTCGAAACAGCTTCGCGTGCCGCGGTGGCAGCTGGGGCCCTCGGGTTCCGCGAGGATGAGCAGGGCATCCGAATCGCAGTCGGGGCGGATCTGGACCAGCTTGAGCCGGTTTCCGCTGCTTTCGCCCTTCACCCAGAGCGCCTGGCGGGAGCGGCTCCAGAAGGTCACGAAGCCGGTGTCGAGGGTGCGCTGGAGGGCCTCGCGGTTGAGCCAGGCCACCATGCGCACTTCGCCGGCGCGGTCCTGCACGATGCCGGGGATGAGGCCGGCGGAATCGAAGGTCAAGGTCGTGAGGTCCATGTCAGATCCGTATGGAAAGGTCGTTCTGGGCCAGGTAGGCCTTGAGGCGGGGGATGGGCAGGATGCCCTCGTGGAAGAGCGTGGCGGCCAGGACGGCATCGGCGCCGTGCTCCAGCGCTTCCAGGAAGTGGATCTCCAGGCCCGCGCCGCCGGAAGCGATGAGGGGGATGGGCAGCTCCGAGGCCTTCTCCACCAGCGGCAGGTCGAAACCGTCGCCGGTGCCGTCGCGATCCATGGAGGTGAGCAGAATCTCGCCTGCCCCGAGGCGGTTCAGCTCCCACAGCCAGTCCAGGGCCGCCCGGTCCGTGGGCTCGGTGCCGCCCTTCAGGTAGACGCGCCAGCCCAGTTCGGGGTCCCGCTTCACGTCCACGGCCGCCACCACGCACTGGCGCCCGAAGGCATCCGCCAGCTCCGAAACCAGAGCGGGCCGCAGGGCGGCGGCGGTGTTCACGGCCACCTTGTCGGCGCCGGCCCGCAGCAGGCTGCGGGCGTCCTCCACACTGGAGACGCCGCCGCCCACGGTGAAGGGGATGCTCAGCTCCCGGGCCACGTCGCGGACCCAGGCCTCGCGCGTGCCGCGGTTCTCCAGGGAGGCCGCGATATCGAGGAAGACCAGTTCATCGGCGCCCTCGGCATCATAGCGGCGGGCCAGGTCCACGGGATGCCCCAGGTCGCGGAGCTCCTTGAACTGGACGCCCTTCACGACACGGCCGTTCTTCACGTCCAGGCAGGGGATGATGCGCTTGGCGGGCATCAGGCCTCTCCTTCCAGGGCGGTCCGGGTGCGGGGATCGTCCAGGGGAATGAAGCCCTCCATGAGGGCCTTGCCGCTGATGGCGCCCACCACGCCGGGCAGCGCAGACAGCGGGACGAGGTCGGCGAGATCCTTGACGCCGCCGGAGGCCTGCACCTGGAAGCCCTCGCGGGCCACCCAGGCCGTGGCTTCCAGGCCAGGGCCTTCCAGCGTCCCGTCCCGGCTCACGTCCGTGACGAGGGCGCGGTTGAAGCCGAGGGTGAGCAGGGCTTCGAAGACATCCGTGGAGGCACAGGCGCTGGGGGCCTGCCAGCCACGGGTGACGATGCGCTCGCCCTTGAGGTCCAGGGCCGCGATGATGCGGTCGCCAGGAAGGCCCTTCAGTGCCGAGGGCTGTTCCACGGCCAGGGTGCCTACCACCGCCTCGAAGCCCAGGTCCAGGACCTCCTCGATGGCGGCGCGGTCCCGCAGGCCTCCGCCCAACTGGAAGCGCACCTGGGGGAAGCGGGTGGGGAAGGTGGTGAAGGCGCCCTGGCGGGGCCCGCCGAAGGCGCCATCCAGGTCCACCAGGTGGATGCGCCTGGCCCCGGCCGCGATCAGGTGCTCGACCCAACCCAGGGGCGCGAATTCGTAGAACGTGGCCTGGGCCCGGTCGCCGTGGCGAAGGCGGACCAGGCGGCCCTGCATCAGGTCCATGCTGGGGATCAGTTGCACAACGCCTCCCGCGTCAATTGCATGGGGCCTCCGGTACGGGGGCCGTGGCGCCCATCCAGGTCAGGGCCGACTGCAACAGCAGGAGGCCGGTGGGGCCCGATTTTTCGGGGTGGGGCTGGAAGCCCATGACCCTCCCCCGGGCCTCCACGGCCGCGAAGGGACGGCCATGGTCGGCTGTGTAGATGGTCTCGGCCGCGGCCTCCAGGGCGTAGCTGTGCACGAAGTAGAGCCAGGCTCCGTCGGGGTCCGGGAGGGCGGGGTGGGCGCAGGCCTGCCGGACCTGGCTCCAGCCCATGTGGGGAACCTTCACGCCAGGGCCCAGGCGCCGCACGATGCCCGGGATCAGCCCCAGGCCCGAAGCGCGGGGCGCCTCCTCGCTGCCTTCGGCCAGCAGCTGCAGGCCCAGGCAGATGCCCAGCAGGGGGCGTCCCTCGGCCACCAGGTGCGGCAGCACCCCCCACCAGCCCCGCTCGCGAAGGGACCGCTGGGCGGCTTCGAAGTGGCCCACGCCCGGGAGCACGATGGGCCCCGAAGGCGCGGCCTGGTCCGGTGATCCCGCCCGCACGAAGGGCAGGCTCAGACGGTCCAGGGCGCCCTCCAGCGAGGCCAGGTTCCCGGCGTCATAGTCGATGAGGGTGATGGTGCTCATGCGGATAGGGTCCCCTTGGTGGAGGGCACGCCGCCGCCTTCGGCTCGCGTGGCCTGGCGCAGGGCGCGGGCCAGGGCCTTGAAGAGGGCCTCGACCTTGTGGTGCGTGTTCACGCCGCGAAGCAGGTCCGCGTGGATGGCGAGGCCGCCGCGCATGGCCAGGGCGATGAAGAACTCCCGGACCATCTCCACCTGGAAACCGTCGCCCAGGATCACCGGCGGCAGGTCTGCATGGAATTCGCACCAGGGGCGGCCGGAGAGATCCACCACCACCCGGGCCAGGGCCTCGTCCAGGGGCACGTAGGCGTGGGCGAACCGGGCGATGCCGGCGCGGTCACCCAGGGCCTCTTTCAGGGCCTCGCCCAGGCACAGGCCCACGTCCTCCACGAGGTGGTGGCTGTCCACGGGCAGGTCGCCCTTGGCATCGATCTCAAGGCCGAAGTCACCGTGCTTCGCGAGCTGCATCAGCATGTGGTCGAAGTAGCCCAGGCCCGTGTGGATGCGCGCCTCGCCCCCGTCCAGGGAGAGCTTCAGCTTCACATCCGTCTCGGCGGTGGCGCGGTGCAGGGTGGCGGTTCTCATGGTAGCTCCTGGTTGAGCATCGGCAGAAGGTCGCGGAGAGTCTCGAATTGGACATCCCCTGTCGCGGCGAAGCGGTCTCGATCCGGTCCCAGGGCGGCGAAGCGCCAGGCCACCTCGGGCTTCAGCTCCGCGGCGGCGCGCAGGCAGCGCGCGTCGTCGACCGTGTCCCCGGCGAAGACGATCTCCTCCGCCCGGAAGGCGTCCGCCAGCTGGAGGAGGCCTGCGGGCTCGGGCTTCCGCAGGTGGGCTGCCGCATCGCAGACCGCGGGCAGCTGGAAGCCGAGCACCCGCCAGGCCAGGTCCAGCTCCTCGGGTGGCCGCCCCGTGAGCACCGCCAGATCCCAGCCCGTGGCCTGGAGTTCGGCCAGCGAAACGAGCGGGCGTTCGAGTTGGATGGTGTCGGCGTAGTGCTTCTGCACGATGGCCTGGGCCGAGGGCTCCAGGGCCTGAATGCGGGCTTCCAGCTGCGGGAAGCCGCGGCCCACGGCTTCCTCGGTCACAGGCTGCAGGTTCACATCGCCATGGGCCTCCGCCAGGGCCAGGGCGCCGGCGGTGAGGCGGAAGTCGTTGTTGAAGCCGCCCAGGCGCTTGAAGGCGCGGAAGGCGCCGTCGGACCAGGGCAGGGCGGGCCGCAACTCCGCCAGCGCCCGGGCCACGGCCTCCATGAAGCTGCGGTCGGCATCGATGAGCACGCCATCGATGTCCAGGACCAGCAGGCGGCGACGGGGGCGGGGCGCCGGGGTGGGGAGGGCGGCGCCCAGGGTGGTGGCCACGCGGGTGGTGTCCGCCTCCGTGCCGATGGTGAGCCGCGCGGCGCCGGTGCCGGGCAGGCGGCGCACCTTGATGCCCTCGGCTTCCAGCGCGTCCGAGGGATCCGGCGTCACGTGGATGAAGTTCCCGGCGCTGGGGGCGGCGCGGTGCGCGGGCAGGGATGCGGCCAGGCGGTCGCGCCGCCCGGGCAGGGCCCGCACGGCGGGCTCGAAGGCCGGGGCGAAGTCCAGGGCCACGTCCAGGGCCTCCAGGCTGGCGGCGGGGATGGAATAGGGCAGCTGCAGTGTGGCCAACTTCGACACCAGGGCGGGATCGCCCAGCAGGTAGCCCAGGCGCCAGGACGCTGAAGCCAATGCCTTGCTGAAGGTGCGCAGCAGCACCACGTTCGGGTAGCGGTCCACGGCCAGGCGGTGGGTGGCCGGGGCGAACTCCGCATAGGCCTCGTCCATCACCATCAACGGCGGTTCTGGCCGGGCTGCGGCCGCCGCCAGCAGGGGGTCCAGTTCCTCCGGCGACACCCAGGCACCAGTGGGATTGTTCGGCAGGGTCAGCCAGATCTGGCGGCAGTCCAGGGCCTCGAACCAGGGCTCCAGCGGAAAGCCCGTGCCCTGGGGTACCTTGCGCACCTGACCACCGTTCCGGCGCACCAGCATGGGGTAGAGGCTGAAGCCGGGATCCGGGATGGCCACCGTGTCGCCGAAGCTGAGGCCCGCCATGGCCACCAGGTCCAGGAGGGCGCCGCTGGAGGGCCCCAGCAGCAGGCCGCCCTCGGGCGCGCCCACGCGCTTGCGCAGGCGCTCGGTGAGTTCCTCCTGGCGCTCGGGGTAGAGGTGGAAGGGGAGGTTTCGGAGCCGTGCCAGCAGCGCCTCGCGGGCTTCCGCGGGCCAGTCGGAACCGGCCTCGTTCATGTGCAGGCGGAGGCCCGTGGGCGGCTCCGGGGGGCGCCGGTAGGCGGGCAGGTCGGCGAGGTCGGGTCGGAGGAAGGACATGGGGCAACTCGGGATGAGGGTAGGAGGAAACCAGGCTTCCGGGGAGAAGAAGCGGAACGGAGCGCCCAGCGAGGAGGCGCTCCCTAGGGGTGGTGATGACCGCGCAGGCTGGCGCTGCGGCCGTGGTGCGTGAGGCCCTCGGCCTCGGCCAGCTTCTCGACCCAGGGGGCCATGGCGGCCGCGTCCGCGGCGGAGAGCCGCAGCAGGCTCTGGCGCTTGAGGAAGGTGGCCACGCCCAGGGGGCTGGTGTAGCGGGCGCTGCGGTCCGTGGGTAGCACGTGGTTGGGGCCGGCGCCGTAGTCGCCGAAGGCCTCGGCGCTGGCGCTACCGATGAAGACGGCTCCGGCGGTGGTCAGCGAGGGCAGCCAGGCTTCTGGATCGCGCACGCAGAGCTCGAGGTGTTCGGGCGCCCAGGCCTGGGCCAGGGCGATGGCCATGTCGCGCTCCGCGCAGACCAGCCGCCCGTGGACGCCCAGGCTCTGTTCGAGGATGGCCCGGCGGGGGGAGGCGGCCACGCGGGTCTGGAGTTCGGCTTCCACTGCCTTGAGCAGGGCGCGGTCGGCGCTCACCAGCACGGCGGCGGCGTCAGGATCGTGCTCGGCCTGGGCCATGAGGTCCTCGGCGAGCCAGGCGGGATCGGCGCTGCTGTCCGCGATCACCAGCAGCTCCGTGGGGCCCGCCAGGGCGTCGATGCCGCAGGTGCCGATGAGCTGCCGCTTGGCCTCGGCCACGAAGCGGTTGCCGGGCCCGGCGACGAGGTCCACGGCGGGTTCCCCGAAGGCCAGCCAGGCCAGCGCCTGGGCGCCGCCGAAGGGATAGAGCTCGGTGAGCCCCAGTTCCGCCGCGCAGGCCAGCACGAGGGGATCCACGCCCCAGGCGCCGGGCAGGGTGGGTTGCGGCTTCGGGGGCGTGACGCCCACGATGCGGGCCACGCCCGCCACCTGGGCGGGGATCACGGTCATGGCGAGGGTGGAGGGATAGAAGGCCCGCCCCCCGGGGATGTAGACACCCGCGGTCTTCAGGGGGCACCAGCGCTCGCCCACGGTGCCGCCGCCGGGCAGGGGCAGCTCCAGATCACGCAGGCAGCCGCGCTGGCCCTCCGCGAAGCGGCGGACGTTGGCGATCATCTCCCGCAGGGCGGCCATAAGGTCCGGCTGGCGGCGATCCAGGTCGGTGCGGGCCGCTTCGAGGGCGGATCCGGGGATGCGTAGGGTCGAGGGATCGAGGCTCACGCCGTCCAGCCGCGCCGTCCACTCCAGGACGGCCTTCAGTCCGTTCCTGCGCACGTCCGCCAGGATGGCCATCACGGCCTTCCGCGTGTCCTCTTCCGTCTCCCCATTCCGCGCCAGCGCGGCCACCCACCCGGGCACGTCCGCCCGGTCCGTCAGGTCATTGCTGGAGATGAAGTAACACCTGTGCACCTCAAGGGTGAAGGGAGAAGACTGACAGCTGATGGAGGAGGGCGCAAGCATGAACCCTGTCTGGGCAGATTCTTTACCACGACAGTTCATTGTTTCCTGCCGCCTTCAGCGTCTAGCATCGGGAGGTGCTGCTGCCCTCATCACAACCGATCTTGAGATCATGAAATCATGACGAACCTGGATGACCTGATCAAAGAGACTCTGGTGTTCACCGCCCAGAAGGGTTGGACCCAATCCCATGCGGGATTCTTTCCGGCGCTGGTGCAGTTCCTTGGTGAAAAGCTGGGTGTGGAATACGCCTTGGTGGACGAGCTCCTTCCGGACCAGAAGCGCGCACGTACCGTGGGACTGTATGCCTCCGGAGAAATCGTCCCAGACGTGGAATACGACCTGAGCGGAACCCCCTGCGAGAACGTCATGGGGAGGGGCCTCTGCTGCTACCCCAGGGGAATCCAGCGACTCTTCCCAGAAGATCTGATGCTCCAGCAGATGTCCGTGGAGAGCTACATCGGGATTCCGTTGTGGGATTCCCAGGGCAACCCCATCGGCCTGATCGCCGTGATGGGGAAGGGACCCGTGGACGACAGGGAACTGGCGGAATCCATTCTGCAGATGGTGGCGGTACGCTGTGCCCACGAGTTGGAGCGCAAGCGGGCGGAGGAGGAGCGGCGGCGGATCCAGGCCGAGCTGCTGCGATACCAGAAACTCGAATCCATCGGCAGCCTCGCCAGCGGCGTGGCACACGACATGAACAACGTGCTGGCCGCGATCATGGGCGTGGCCACGGTCCTCAGGAACCGTTTCGAAGGCGATCCTTCCGTGGCCGGGAATCTTGATCTTCTCCTCAACACGGCCATGCGGGGGCGGACGCTGGTCAAGGGGCTCACCGATTTCGCCCGCGACAGGCTGGAAGACGCTGTTCCCCTGGACCTGAACCAGCTCCTTCGGCAGGAGGCGGAGCTGGTCTCCCGCACCAGTTTCCAGAGGGTCGACCTGGAACTGGGCCTGGAGGAACCCCTTCCGAAGGTGATGGGCGAGGCCGTCTCGCTGGCCAATGTGCTCATGAATCTCTGCGTGAACGCGATCGACGCCATGCCGGAGGGCGGCCGGCTGAGGTTCCAATCCAGGGGGCTGGGCGAGGGTGGCGTGGAAGTGGTGGTCGAGGACACGGGCCAGGGCATGACTCCTGACGTGCTGGCCAAGGCCCTCGACCCCTACTTCACCACCAAGCCCATCGGCAAGGGAACGGGGCTGGGACTCTCCGTCGTCTATGGGGCGATGAAGGCCCATGGGGGCAGCTGCAAGATCGAGAGCGAGCCGGGCCGAGGCACACGGGTCACGCTCCGCTTCCCGGCCCTGGTGGTCCCATCTCCTGGGCCCGAGGTGATCCCGGAAGGTCCCCGGACCTCAGGGCACAAGCCCCTGGACATTCTCCTGGTGGATGACGAGGAGATGATCCGCGAGTCCTCCTCGGCCCTGTTCCGCCATGTGGGCCACCGGGTCGAGGTGGCCGCCAGCGGCCATGAAGGCCTGGACCGGCTGAAAGCTGGATTGGCAGTGGACCTGGTGGTGCTCGACCAGAACATGCCCGGGATGACCGGCGTGGAGACCCTGCAAGAGATCAGGACCTGGCGACCCGACCTTCCGGTCATCCTCTCTTCGGGAAGGGTGGACCGGGCCGTGGAAGGCGCCCTGTCTTCCTATCCCCGGGTGTGGCTCCTCATGAAGCCCTTCGACTTCACGGAGATGCAGGCAGTCATCCGCAGAGCCTGCCCCTAGGCGCGGAGGGTTAGGCTCGATCAGGCTGGCTGTGCGGCGATGCTGAGGTCGGAGGGCTGGAAGAAGAAGCGCACGTTGGCGGGCTCGGCGTCCTCGGTCCATTCCCAGCAGCTGGGATCCGCCAGGATGGCCTGGGCCAGGGCGACGTGCAGGGCGTGGCCGGCGGCATGGGCTTCCACGAGGCCCAGCAGGGGGGCGCCGAGGAGGGCCAGGTCACCCACCAGATCGAGCATCTTGTGGCGCACGGCCTCGTCTTCGTAGCGGAGGGATTCGTTGAGGGGGCCGTCGGCGCCAAAGACCACGGCGTTGTCCAGGCTGCCGCCCAGGGCGAGGCCGCGGGCGCGCATCATATCGATCTCCTGGGCCAGGCAGAAGGTGCGGGCCGCGCCCAGCTCCCGGCGGTACTTCTCCGGGGTGAGGGTCAGCTCGCGGCTCTGGCGGCCCAGGGCGGGGATGGGGAAGTCGATGACGTAGCGCAGGCGCAGGCCATCGTAGGGAAGGGCGCGGATCCAGCGGTCGCCGTTCCGGACTTCCACGGGCTGGGTGATCTTGAGGAAGCGGCGGCGGCCATTGAGGGCCTGGCTGCCCGCCTGCAGGATGGCGTCCACCCAGGGGGCGGCACTGCCGTCCAGGATGGGCAGCTCTTCGGCGTCCACTTCGATGCGGAGATGGTCGATTTCCAGGCCACTGAGGGCGGAGAGCAGGTGCTCGATGGTCTGGAGGCGCACGCCATCCTTCACCAGGGTGGTGGCCAGCACCAGATCGCCGGCCAGGTCGGCCTTGGCGGGGATCTCGGTACCCGAGGGGGTGTGGACGAAGATCAGGCCAGTGAGCCCGACTACCGGCACCAGGCGCACCGAGCAAGGGCGGTTGCCATGCAGACCATGACCCGAGATCGTGATCTCGCGGCTCAGGGTCTGGGGCGTGGTGCTGCGGGGCATAGGTTGGCCTCGCACTTTCACAAGCCAGTTTTGTGCCACGATGCAAATTAAATCATTTCATGATTTAATTTGCGTTCAGTAAACAGCGGCTGTGGGTATCTCCACCACAACCCGTGGTCAGCGGGGCTGGATCCGCTCCCAGTCTTCGGGGGTGGTGACCTTGATATTGGAGCTGGGGCTGGGGATCAATTTCACGGCCAGGCCCAGGCGCTCCAGCAGGGCCACGTCATCGGTGCCGGTGAATCCGGCCTCGTCCGCGGCGCGGAAGGCGTGAAGCCAAGTTCCCAGGCGGGCGATCTGGGGGGTCTGGGCCCGGAAGAACTCCTCCCGGGGTTCAGTGCCGAGCACGCGGCCATCAGGATCCACCCGCTTCAGGGTGTCGGTGGAGGGCTCGCCCAGGAGAACCCCATCGAAACGGTTCAAGGCCTCCAGGGCCTCCCAGAGGGGGGCGGTGGGCGGGAAGGGGCGGACGGCATCGTGGATCATGACTGGGGCGAAGGGTTGGTCCGGCAGGGCCCGGAGAGCCGCCCATACGGATTCCTGGCGAGTCCCCCCTCCGGGCACCACCCAGCAGGGCACGCTGAAGGACCAGCTGCGGGTCTCCTCCAGGTGGGCCTCCGGCACCGCCAGGGCGATGCCGGCCAAGGGGGGCATGCCGGGGTCGAGGAAGGCGTCGACGGTGGCCTGGAGCAGGGGACGTCCGCCCCAGTCCCGGAACTGCTTGGGCAGGCCCCCTCCCATGCGCAGACCCCTCCCCCCGGCCGGGATGACCAGGTAGGGGCGCTGGGGTTCAGCGCTGGCGGGTGATGAAGGGCTCGACACCGCGATCCTTGAGGAGCTTGGCAATCTGCTCGGCGGCCTGCTCGGCATCCTGGCGGCTGGTGTAGCTGCCCACCCGCACACGCTTCACGGCCAAGCCGCCGCCCGTGAGGCCATTTTGCAGGGTCACTGGGCCGAAGGTGTTTTCAAGTTCGCGTGTAAGTGATTCGATATTCTTGGGATCGGAAAGTGCTGCCACCTGCACCACGAAAGGATCGGCCTGATCCGCGCCCGGGTCCAGCGCCGTCGGCAAGCCCATGGCATCCACGGTGCGCAGCCGGATGCGGGTGGTTCCCTGGTAGAGGAAACCCAGTTCCTGGGCACCGCGCTTGGAGAGATCCAGCACCCGTCCCTTGATGAAGGGGCCGCGGTCGTTTACCCGGAGCACGGCACGCTTCCGGTTTTCGAGATTCTCCACTTCCACGAAGCTGCCCAGGGGCAGGGTCCGGTGGGCGCAGGTGTGCTGTTCTGGATCGAATATTTCCCCGCTGGCTGTGGGCCGGCCTGCGAATCCATCGCCATCCCCACCGTACCAGCTGGCCAGACCCTCTTCGACGTAGGCCTGGGCGTCCGGAGAGGTGGCCCGGCGAACACCGCTGCCAGGGGTGGGAAGGGTTCCGGGAGGCCGGGTGCAGTGCAGGGTGAAACTGAGGATCACCAGCGTGGCCACCCGCGGCGTGCTCCAGCGCATGAGCCTGAGGAGCCCGCCCTTGCCTGGATCCACCGGCGTCGGAGGGTCGAACGTCACATGGATCTCATGGATCCATAGCGCACAGGCCTTGCTCCAATTGGTGGGATGGAAGGGTGAGGGCATTGGACTCCACAAAGATCAACAGGTCGTATTTAATGGACCCGATCGTATACATACAAAGTATGGCGAAGCCTAGTCCTTTTGTAAAGGGCTGGAAAATGCAATAGGAATATATGTGGTAGAAACAGTGCTTATGCCTATTGGCGGGCTGGAATCTGAGCCACCCGGAAGGGCTTCGGACGGTTCCCTTCCGCCAGGAAGGGAGGGGGGAGCCGCTTGGCAGCAGCTTTGGCGGCGGCCTCTGAGCCGTAGCTTCCGAGGAAGACCTGGTAGCAGGTGCGTCCGTCCCGCATGGCCATGGGCAGGATGAATACATCCGGATCCCGGCCCTTCAGCAACCCGACGGCCCGCTGGATCGTGTCGCCCTGGCAGGCGATTTCGAGGCGCAGTGACCATTTTCCCTGGAGGACGTCACGCAGGGCGGCCCCCTGGGTGAGAGTCAGCTTCCAATTCCCGTCCATGATGGCCTGCAGGCGCTCGGCCTTGGAAGGAACCGCGGGTGGCTTGACCTCTGCCTTCGGGACCATGGCCACAGGAGGGGGTTCTGGGGCCGGGGTGGGCTCCGGGGCGGCCTTGGCCTCCGGCTTGGGAGCGTCCGGGACAGGCTCTGGTTTCGGCGCAGGCGATACCGGCTTCTGGGGGGAGGACTGGGTCAATCGGGGAATGATGATGGGGTTTCGCTGGTACCAGCGCAGACCACCCCACAGGCCCAGGGCGGCCAAGAGGACCACGACCAGGACCAGGGGGCGCCGGGAAGGGGACGCGGTCTCAAGCCTGGGCGGCTCAGGGCCCTCTTCTGTGCTGCCCGCGGCGGCATGGTGGATGGGCAGGGACGGTTCCGGGGATCTCAGGGGCTGGGAGGTCGGGGGGAGGACGGGCTCGTCGATTTCATCTTCGGGTCCCAGCTGGTCCAGGGCCTCGGAGAGGTGCTCGAGGTTGGTGGTGGGGAACTGGCTGGCCTGGATCTCCGCAAACAGGGAGGGTGGGGGCGGCATCTCCGGCTGCGGCAGTGGGGGGGTGATGGGCGCCGCCGGGGGGGAGTCCAGGGCCAGCTCCAGGGCCCGCCGGTCCAGGGGGGGCAGCTCATGGAGCCGGGCCCAACCCATCTCCCGTAGGAACAGCACGAAAGCCCCGAGCCGGAAGGGCTCGACGCCGGATTCACGGCTCAGCTCCAGCAGGGTCCGGCTGCCGTCCAAGAGGGCGGGAATGCGGACGAGGTCCGGGGGCAGGGTGAGTTCCTGGTGGCGTCGGCCTTCCAGGACCACCACCTGGTTCAGGGGGCCCAGTTCCTCCAGCAGGCGCTCCCGGTCCTGTAAGTTCAGGACGCCGGACAGCAGCATCGCCGGAGTGTCGAAGGGCAGGCGGACGGTGGCGGCGTCGAGGTCCTTGACTTCGAAGGCAGGGCTTTCCGCCGTCCCCGCCATGGCGGCCCAGACCACCCGCTCCACTTGGGCCCGGGCCACATCCAGCAGGTCCCGCTGGGTGATGAATCCCATCTCGATGAGGTTCCGGCCGATGGACATGGTCTGGTTGAGATTGGCCATGGCGTAGTCGAGCTGGGCCTGGGTGAGCTTGCCGCGCTCCACGAGGAGGTGGGTGAGGCGGTCCAGGGGGTGGCTGCTGGTGGCGAACACCACGTCGCCCTGCTCCAGGAAGATGGTCCGGCAGGGCTCCTGGCCCAGACGCCACAGGCCGGTGGCCCGGTCGCGACGTCTCGCGAAGAGGTCCTTGAGGGCCGGAAGGCTCATGTGACCACCCATCGTTCAAGCTTGAGTTTGCCGACCTTCACCAGCAGGGACTGGCCGGGGCGCAAGGAGAGGCGGACCGCCGGGTCCGCCGCCTTCTGGCCGTCCAGGCTCACGGCGCCCTGGCCGATGAGGCGTTCGGCCTCTTTGCGGCTGGCGGCGAGTCCCCGGTCCACCAGCAGACGGCTGAGGGGGACCTCGCCGTCGGTGGAGGGCACGGAGACTTCGGGGGCCTCCTCCTGGCTGCGCTCCGAGAACCGGCGGATCCAGCGCTCCTCGGCCTCGCGGCCCGCGGCGGCGCCATGGAAATCCGCCACGATCTGCCGGGCCAAGGCCTTCTTGGCGTCCATGGGATGGCCCTGCTTGAGGACTTCGATCTCGGCGGGCAGCTTGTCCGTGAGCAGCAGGTACCAGTCCCACATGAGGGCGTCGCTGGCGCTCATGGCCTTGCCGAACTGGGTGTCCGGGTCCTCCAGGAAGCCGATGTAGTTGCCCAGGGACTTGGACATCTTCTCCGTGCCATCGAGGCCCAGCAGCAAGGGCACCGTGAGCACCACCTGGGGCTTCTGGCCCGAGGCCTCCTGGAGGATGCGGCCCTGCATGAGGTTGAAGAGCTGATCGTTGCCGCCCAGCTCCACATCGGCCTGGAGGGCCACGGAATCATAAGCCTGGGTGAGGGGGTAGAGCAGCTCGTGGAGGGCGATGGGTTCGCGGGCCTCCATGCGCTTGGCGAAATCGTTGCGCTCCAGCATCTGGGCGACAGTGAACCGGGATGCCAGGCGGATCCACTGCTCGCCGTGGAGCGGTTCCAGCCACTCGCTGTTGAAGCGGATCTTCGTCTTTTCCGGGTCCAGGATCTTGAAGACCTGGGCCTTGTAGGTCTCGGCGTTGGCGAGGACCTCCTCGCGGGTCAGGGGCGGGCGCGTGGCCTTTTTGCCCGTGGGATCGCCGATGAGGCCGGTGAAATCGCCGATGAGAAACGTCACCTCGTGTCCCAGCTTCTGGAACTGGGCCATTTTCCGGATGAGCACGCCATGGCCCAGATGGAGATCCGGCGCCGTGGGATCGAAGCCCGCCTTGACCCGCAGAGGCCGTCCCTCCTTGAGCTTCGCCTCAAGCTGGTCCAGCTTGTGGCAGGTCACAGTGCCCTTCGTGAGCAGGGCGAGGGCGTCAGATACGGATCCGGAGGCTGCGGTCATGATTGAATCTTGGCGGAAAAACCGCAGATCCTCAATGCGGATCGGTCATCGGACATCCACTTCCACCACGCGCCGCGGCCCCTTGTCCCCAGCTTTCCGGGCGCCTTCGAAGGTGACGTAGACGGCCCGGCCCGACTTCGGACTCCAGCCCACCTCCACCTTGCCTCCGAAATCGTGGTTGATGCGGAGCCCCTGGTGTTCCATCAGGTCCGGCGTGAGGTCAGGGGTGGGAGCCAGATCTTTCTGCCACTTGGCGGCGGATTGGAGAAAGTCGGATTCCGTGGACCAGGTCTTCGCCAGTCCGGGATTCGCCGCATAGAGGGCGCGACAGCCCCCGGGTGTGCGGAGCTGGTCCACCACGGCGCGGAAGTCTTCCCAGTCCGGGCGCATCTTCTCCAAGGCGAAGCCCATGACCTTGGTCTTGAAGCCCTGGGGATCCTTCTTCGCCTTGTTGGCCACGTAGGCGATTCCGCCCACACACGTGACAAGGGCGATCAGGAAGGTGATGCCGCAGCCCAGGGCGATCTTGCCCCAGAGTGGCAGGCCCGGCTTGAGGGGAACGCCGTGGCCGCCGTTGTCCCAGGATGAATCAGCCATGAAAGGCTCCTACAACAGGTTGCTCGCCAGCTCCGCCAGCTTGCTGCGCTCGCCCTTCATGAGGGTGACGTGGCCGGAGATGTCGAGGTGTTTGAAGTGTTCGGCGAGGAAGCTCAGGCCGTTGGTGCTGGCATCCACGTAGGGGTTGTCGATCTGGTGGGGATCGCCCGTGAAGATGACTTTGGTGCCTTCCCCAGCCCGGGTGAGGATGGTCTTGACCTCGTGGGGAGTGAGGTTCTGGGCCTCGTCCACCACCAGGTACTGCTTGGGGATGCTGCGGCCGCGGATGTAGGTGAGGGGCTCCACGCTGAGGTAGCCGGCCTCCTCCAGCTGTCCGGCGGTCATGGTGGTGCGTTTCCGGGCCTCGGTGTTGGCCCCCACGATAAACTCGAGGTTGTCGTAGATGGGCTGCATGTAGGGCCGCAGCTTCTCGCTGATGTCCCCCGGCAGGTAGCCCAGGTCGCGGCCCATGGGCATGACGGGGCGGCTCACGAGGATCTTGTCGTAGGCCTCGTCATCCACCACCTGCTGGAGGCCCGCCGCAATGGCCAGCAGGGTCTTGCCCGTGCCGGCCTTGCCCAGCAGGGTGACCACCTGGACAGCGGGGTCCAGCAGGAGCTCCAGGGCGAACTGCTGCTCGCGGTTCCGCGGCTTGATACCCCAGGGGTAGGCCTCCATGCGCCGGATGGGCCGCAAGAGCCCCTCGCCGGCCATGAAGCGGGCCAGGGCGGTGTGGCTGGGGTTGGTCTGATCCACCAGGGTCAGGAACTGGTTGGGCTGGAGATTCAGCGCGGGGTCAGGCTGGAGGCCACCGTCGTAGAGCAAGTCCACCTTGGCGGGATCCACCTCCCAGGACTTGTGGCCCGTGTAGAGCTCGTCCATCTCCACCCGGTCGGTGGTGTAGTCCTCGGCCTGCACGCCGATGGCGTCGGCCTTGATGCGCAAGTTCGTGTCCTTGGTGACCAGGACCACCTTCTCCTTGCGCGTGGCGAGGTGCTGCTTGGCGCAGGCCAGGATCTGGTTGTCGGCCTTGTGCTTATCCTCCCGCAGGATCCCGATGTCCAGGGGGTGGTTTTCCACATCCACCTTGAGGGAGCCGCCGCCTTCCAGAGGCACGCCGCGGCTGAGGCTGCCGGCGGCCCGGAGCTTGTCCAGCATGCGGGACACGGTGCGGGCGTTGCGCCCGACTTCGGTCTGATCCTTCTTGAAGTGGTCGATCTCTTCGATGACCACGATGGGCAGCACCACATCGTGTTCCTGGAAGTGGAGGATGGAGTTCGGGTCATGCAGGAGGACGTTCGTATCCAGGACGAAGACCTTCTTGCTGGATGGCGGGACCAAAGAGACCTCTCTAGGAGTGTGTCCTAAGCTGGCCGGAGCCTACCACCAAGCGCCCGGGCTTGCACGGCTGGGATTCACCCTCCGATTGGTGTGAAAATGGCTGCCCGCTTGGAGGCCCGTCGCATGAGGATTCTTCCCATGGCTCTTGTCGTCACCACCGCCCTTTCCGCCCAAACGCCGCTGACCTACCCCGCCACCCGCAAGGCCGACCTCGTGGAGGACTTCTTCGGCACCAAGGTGGCTGACCCCTACCGCTGGCTGGAGGATGACAACAGCGCGGAGACCAAGGCCTGGGTGGAGGCCCAGAACAAAGTCAGCTTTGCCTACCTGGCGCAGATCCCCGAGCGGGCGAAGATCCAGGACCGCATCATCAAACTCTGGGATTTCGAGAAGTACAGCGCCCCGTTCAAGCGCGGCCAGCGCTACTTCTACTCCTACAACACGGGCCTCCAGAACCAGTCTGTGCTGTTTGTCACGGAAGATCCCAAGGCCAAGGGCCAGGTGCTCCTGGATCCCAACACGCTGAGCAAGGACGGCACCGTGGCCCTCAGCGGCATGAGCTTCACGGAGGATGGGCGCTTGATGGCCTATTCCGTGTCCGTGGCCGGTTCGGACTGGCAGACCTGGAAGGTCCGGGACGTGGCCACCGGGAAGGACCTGCCCGACGAGATCCGCTGGTCCAAGGCCAGCGGCGCCTCCTGGCTGAAGGACGGCAGCGGCTTCTTCTACAGCCGCTACGAGGCCCCCAAGGAGGGCGGGGCGCTCACGGGCGTGAACAACAACCACATGCTCTGTTTCCACAAGCTGGGGACGCCCCAGGCGGAGGACACGCTCATCTACCAGCGTCCCGACCAGCCCGAGTGGTACATCGGCGGCAGCGTGACCGATGACGGCCGCTGGCTCGTCATCACCGGCAGCAAGGGCACCAACCCGGAAACCAGCGTGTTCCTCAAGGATCTGACCAGGCCCGGCAGTCCCGTGGAACCCTTCCTCGACCGCATGGATGCCAGCTACGGCGTGGTGGACAACGAGGGCGACCGCTTCTTTATCGTCACCAACCAGGGGGCACCGAGGAACCGCCTGGTGGCCATCCGCAAGGGGCGGACCGATCCGGCGGCCTGGACCGAGGTCATCCCCCAGGCCAAGGGGAAGGATGTGCTGGAGTCGGTGTCCCTGGTGGGCGGGCGCTTCGTGGCCACGTGGATGCGGGATGCCCATTCCGCCATCGAGTTCTACGACCTCAAAGGCAAGAAGACCGGAGCCCTGACGCTACCCGCGCTGGGCACGGCCGGTGGTTTCGGCGGGCGGCGCGAGGACACGGAAACCTTCTACACCTTCGGCAGCTTCGCCTATCCCGGGACCATCTACCGGCTGGACCTGAAGACGGGCAAGAGCGCCATCTTCCGCACGCCGAAAGTGGCCTTCAAGCCCGCGGACTACGAGGTGGAACAGGTCTTCTATCCCAGCAAGGACGGCACGAAGGTGCCCATGTTCCTGGTCCACAAGAAGGGGATCAAGCTCGACGGCCAGAACCCGACCCTGCTCTATGGCTACGGTGGGTTCAATGTCTCCCTGACGCCGGCCTTCTCCGTGTCCCGCATGGTCTGGCTGGAGATGGGCGGCGTCTACGCCATGCCCAACCTCCGCGGTGGTGGCGAGTACGGTCTGGAGTGGTACGACGCTGGGCGGAAGGACAAGAAGCAGAACGTCTTCGACGACTTCATCGCCGCGGCGGAGTGGCTCATCGCCCACAAGATCACCTCCACGCCGAAGCTGGCCATCAACGGCGGCAGCAACGGCGGCCTGCTGGTGGGCGCCTGCCTCACCCAGCGGCCAGACCTCTTCGGCGCCGCGGTGCCTGAAGTGGGCGTCATGGACATGCTGCGCTTCCACAAGTTCACCCTGGGCTGGGGCTGGAAGAGCGACTACGGCAGCAGCGAGACGAAGGAGGGCTTCGAGACCCTCATGAAGTATTCGCCGTTGCACACCATCAAGCCCGGGACGAAGTATCCTCCGACGCTCGTGACCACCGGCGACCACGATGACCGCGTGGTGCCCGCCCACAGCCACAAGTTCACGGCCACCCTCCAGGCTGCGCAGGCGGGTCCGGCGCCCATCCTCACCCGCATCGAGACCAGCGCGGGCCACGGCGCGGGCAAGCCCACCGCCAAGGTCATCGCCGAGCGGGCGGATGTCTTCGCCTTCCTGGTGAAGAACCTGGGCATGAAGACCCACTGACATTTTCCACTGAGCCATTGTGTTGCGAGGTATCCTGAAGGACATTTCCCTGTCCTTCAGGAGGCCTTTCCATGCCGCTTTCCCTGCCCCGAACCTGTCTGCTGGCCCTGGCGGCCACGGCCCTGGTGGCCCAGACACCGCTGACCTACCCCGCCACCCGCAAGGGCGACGTGGTGGAGGACTACCACGGCACCAAGGTGGCTGACCCCTACCGCTGGCTGGAGGATGACCACGCCACTGAAACCGCTGCCTGGGTGGAGGCGCAGAACAAGGTGACGCGGGCCTACCTCGACCAGATTCCCGAGCGGAAGGCCATCGAAGCGCGCCTGACGAAGCTCTGGAACTACGAGAAATTCGGCGCCCCCAGCAAGCATGGGAAGTACTACACCTACTCCTACAACTCTGGCCTCCAGAACCAGGCCGTGGTCTATCTGACGGAGCGGTTGGAGGACAAAGGCCGCGTGCTCTTCGATCCCAACACCCTGAGCAAGGACGGCACCGTATCCCTCGGGGGCATGCGCTTCAGTGAGGACGGTGCCTTCGTGGCCTACAGCCTGTCCAAGGGCGGCTCCGATGTGAGCACCTGGAAGGTCCGCAACGTGACCACCGGCGCGGACCTGCCGGACACCTTCCCTGCCGGCCGCATGGGCGTCAACAGCTGGGCCAAGGATGGCAGCGGCTTCTACTACACCGACTACCCCAAGGTCGAGGCGGGCAAGGCCCTGACGGCGGTCTACAAGAACCAGAAGCTCTTCTTCCACAAGCTGGGCGATCCCGTCGAGAAGGACGTGGTGGTCTACGAGCGCCCGGACCAGCCTGACTGGGGCTTCGGCGCTGGCGTGACCGACGATGGCAGCTGGCTGATCATCTCCCAGCGCCAGGGTACCGAGCGGAAGAATCGGGTGTTCCTGAAGGACCT
Source organism: Geothrix sp. (assembly GCA_036504495.1). GTDB lineage: Bacteria > Acidobacteriota > Holophagae > Holophagales > Holophagaceae > Geothrix. Next base: position 6,048 of record DASXVC010000007.1, on the reverse strand, counting down.
CCACAAGGCCGGCAGCCCCGTGGTGCCCCTGTTCGACAAGTACGACGGTTCCTATTCCATCATCGGCAACGATGGTGGCACCTTCTACGTGCACACCGATGCCAGCGCGCCGCGCCACCGGATCGTGGCCGTGGAGCTCAAGGATCCGAGTCCCAAGGCCTGGCGGGACATCGTCCCCGAAGGGAAGGGGCGCGACGTCCTCGCGGGAGCCGATCTCTTCGGCAACACCTTCGCGGTCACCTGGAAGGTGGATGCCCTCAACACCGTGAAGCTCTACGACCTGAAGGGCCGGTTCCTGAAGGAGATCAAGCCGGAAGGGCTGGGCAACCTCAGCGGTTTCTCAGGGCGCCGCGAGGACACGGAAACCTTCTACACCTTCACCTCCTACAACCAGCCCCCCACCCTCTACCGCTATGACCTGAAGACCGGCGCCAGCACCGTCTTCCGCCAGCCCAAAGTGGACATCCGGCCTTCCGAGTACGAAGTGAAGGAGGTCTTCTACACCAGCAAGGACGGCACGAAGGTGCCCATGTTCCTGGCCTACAGGAAGGGGCTGAAGCTGGATGGCACCAACCCCACGCTGCTCTATGCGTACGGCGGCTTCAACATCGCCCAGTCGCCCGGCTACTCACCCGTCTCCCAGGTCTGGATGGAGATGGGCGGCGTTTACGCCGTGGCCTGCCTGCGGGGCGGCAGCGAGTACGGCAAGGACTGGTGGGAGGCCGGCAAGCGCGAGAAGAAGCAGAACGTCTTCGACGATTTCATCGCCGCCGGCGAATGGCTGATCAAGGAGAAATACACCAGCACCCCGCGGCTGGCCATCCAGGGCGGCTCCAACGGCGGCCTGCTGGTGGGCGCCTGCATGACCCAGCGCCCGGACCTCTTCGGCGCCTGCCTGCCCGCCGTGGGCGTGATGGACATGCTGCGCTACCACACGTTCACCATCGGGTGGATGTGGAAGAGCGACTACATGTCCAGCGATACGGCCGAAGGTTTCGCCAACCTCATCAAGTACTCGCCCCTCCACAACCTGAAGCCCGGCGTGAAGTACCCGGCGACGCTCGTGACCACCGGCGACCACGATGACCGCGTGGTGCCTGCCCACAGCCACAAGTTCATCGCGACCCTGCAGGCCGATCAGGTCGGTGCGGCGCCAGTCCTCACCCGCATCGAGACCAACGCGGGCCATGGCGCCGGCAAGCCCACCGCCAAGCAGATCGCCGAACGGGCCGACCACTGGGCCTTCCTGGTCAAGAACCTCCACATGAAGCTGCCCTCCGGCTTCCTCCAGTAGTTGATTCAAACGGCCTCCCAGGGCAAACTGGGAGGCCAGCGCCAACTTAGCTCAGCTGGTAGAGCAGCTGATTCGTAATCAGCAGGTCGCAGGTTCGAATCCTGTAGTTGGCTCCAAAGAAAAGGCCCCGCGTGCGGGGCCTTTTCTTTGGAGTGAATCCCTTCGGGATTCGAACCTGCCCTCGCGACGCATGCGTCGCGAGGATCTAGGGTCGAGTCGGACCGCCCGAGGCGTGCCTAGTCATGGGGGGGAGCGTCATGCTCTATCGCGAAGTGCCTTAACGAGGTCAGCGCGCATGCGAGCAAAGGAGGGCAGCTCGATTTCAAGAAGAGACTTCCCGTTCTTACCATTGATCGTTCCAGGAAAATTATGGATCCAATCCGCAATTGTCGTAAGTGATGTGGTGTCGAATACGAAGAGGTCTCCAACAACATCACCATCTTTGTTTCGCTTCATTGAAAGTGGCACCACTGATCTGGGTGGAATTTCCTGACCATTCTGCACAAAGCCCTGTTGTTTCAGGACTCTACGGGGGAGTGAGTTTTCTTCATGTACATGCGCAATCAGGCGACCCTTGGGAGGATCGACCATGAACAAGTTTCCGATAGCGACAAATCCGAGCGCAGTAGCAAGACCAAGTCCCCGGCAGTCGTCGCTAACATAAATGCCTCCGAACTCGTTCCTCTCAGCAAATGGAGGTTCGATTTCTTTTGCATGCGTGATATAGCATGCCCCGACGATTATATTTGTTGTCCCAGTCCTTTCAACGACCTCAAAGAGGCACTCTTGCCTAGAAAGGTCGCGAATTTGATCAAGACTGCGAGGCCATAAATACTCTGTCAGATGGCCTTGATGAAATGTGAGCATTAGCTCAGCACGCTCTTCCGGACAAATCCGGATTACAAATGACCGCTGTCCCCCTGTTTGCATGCAGTTAGTAAAACGCAAGGGGGACTGCTGGTCAATATAATTTGGTCTTTAAAGTGTAAGAATGAGCTAACCAGCAGCCAAAGCATGACCGATCACAGGCCTAACCTTGGGCTTCTCTGCCCGTTCCGGCAATTCCTTGGACTTCTCGATCCGTCGTAGCACGGTTCTCGCGCGTTTTTCCATCCAAGCATAGATGTGCTTTCGCATGGCTGGGTGTGGTGTGTTCAGAGCATTTCTCCACCGTGAAATCGTCGGGCGGCTTGCACCAAATTCATGAGCAAGATCCTTATCAGGAAGCGCAAGAAGGTCTACGCCCACATTGAAGAGCCTGTGAAAGTCCTCATCGCTCTGCAAGTCAGGAGTGTGTAGCTCTTTGATGAACAGATGTAAAGCTCTCGCGGTTGTCATCGGAATCTCCCGAACTAAATATACGGCTTGCACGGGCACTCGTCAAGGTAAAATAGCTAATATATGATGTTATGGTTAATTTTCATTATTTGAACTAGTGCATCTTGTACATTTGCAATCGATACCTTTGGCGAAGCGGGACCGGCGACTGGCAAAGCCAGGCGCAGTTCGAATCCCGCCCGAGTGGGTTGGCACTTTCCTATCAGCGATGCGGGAATTTTCTCTGCGTCAACGCTCCGTGAAATCCACTTGAGGCAATGCCCTGGTTCATGGCCTATATTGCTACCGAGGAGCGGACCAGGCGATGGATCGACGGACCAGCGAGGACCTCTCGAACTACAGCCGGGAAGTCGGGACCGAGCGGCGTGCGCTGCGGGCCAGGGGCGACCGGCGGCGTCACAGCCCAGCCTTCCGCATCTTCTTCATCCCCTTGAGCCAGCTGGTGCACAAGCTGCGCACGCGCAGCCTGAGCTTCTGAGGGGTTCGCAACCAGGCTTTCGGTATCTGCTGATTCTGCGGCCGATCAAAGCGGCTTCAGGCTTGGTGTGCTCGGCGGCTTGAGTTCTATTGGCCCGTAGATCCAAGTATTTAATGGCAAAAAAAAGGCATTGATGCTTGTTTGAATGTGCTATGCTTCCTCCAAACACCCCACAGTCCGGAGGACCCATGCCGCCCGGAAATACACGTGCCAAAGCACCGGTCAAAGTGATCGAGCGATCGACCGCTGAGGCTTGCATCACCATCGCCCACCGGGTTCAGCACGCCCGCCATCTCTCCGGAGACCAGGCCGGATCGGAGGCGGCAGGCCAGATCGCGGAGGTCATCCGCCAGGAGTTGCTGCGTGGACGGCTAAAGGATGCGTTGATTTGAACCGCGAAGGCAGCCGCCCACTGGGGCTGACCGGGTGCTGCCCCGTCGAGCAGGCGGGCTTCAGACCCTGAACACGTCTGGCCGCCAGGTCTGGATGCGCTTCTTGATGGCTTCGCCGTCCAGGTTTTCCCGGAGGGCTTCACGCATCCGGTCGGCGACTTCGGCATCGGCGGCGAAGCGCAGGCCCACGAACTGTTTGACGGTCAGCTCGGGCAGGCGGGCCTTGAGGTCCTCGGGCAGGAGGCTCGCGAGGCGCAGGCGCTCTTCAAGGCGGATGAGGCGGTCCTGCACCTTGAGCGCATAGAGGCGGACTTGCACGGCCAGCGCCAGCACCGCCAAAGCGAGCACGGCGATCCAGAAGGTGGCCAGAGTCGGACGGCGCACGCAGGTGTAGATGGTGGCTACGGCGGTGATCAGGAAGATGGGGATGAGAATGAAGTGCTGCAGCGGCTCGAAGCGACGGTGGGTCGCGTAGGTCTGGGGGGCGGACATGGGGTCTCCGGGGGAGGCTTCAGCTTACTCCATGGGCCCGCTGCGGCGCCGCTTGAGGTCGGAGGAGCGCTTCTTGGCATCCAGACGCCGCTCCTTTGAGGCCTTGGTGGGCCGCGTGGCCCGGCGGGCGATGGGCCGCACCAGGGCGGCGCGGATGGCCTCGGCGGCCTTCTCCCGGGCGTCCTGGAGGTTCTTGAGCTGGTCGCGGGTGCGGTCGCTGATGACGATCCAGAGGCCCTCGGCGTCGAGGCGGTTGCGCTGGGCCACCCTCAGCCGCGCCAGGGCATCCTCCGGAAGGCCTTCGATGGCGACCAGATCGATGCGCAACTCCACTTTGGACGAGACCTTGTTCACGTTTTGCCCGCCCGCGCCCCCGGCCCGCACCGCCTTGAAGCGGATGGCGTCGCCGGGAATGCGGACGGAATCGGTGACTTGGATGGGATCGGCCATGCCTGAATGCTAGCGCATCGCCTCCATGGGGCTCAGCCGCATGGCGCGGAAGGCCGGGTAGAGGCCGAAGACGACCGCCAGCGCCAGAGCCACGATCCAGGCGGTGATCAGGCCGAGCGGGTTCACCACCAGGCCGTAGGGGAAGCTCGCCGAGAGGGCCTGGCAGAGCAGGCCGCCGGAGACGGTGCCCAGCAGGGCGCCAATGGCCGCGAGCACGACCGCTTCCAGCAGGAACTGGATGAAGATCTCATGATCAGAGGCGCCCAGGGCCTTGCGCAGGCCTATCTCGAAGCGGCGGTCGCTGAAGCTGATGAGCATGACGGACAGCACACCCACGCCCCCCACCAGCAGCACCGTGCCCGCCAGGCTCAGCAGCACCACCTTCCAGCCGTGCATCTGCTCCAGGAAGTTCTGGTAGGCCTTGGCAGCCTCGGCATCGAGGTCCACCACCTCGGCGTCCTCGATGCCGTGGTGGGCCTGCCGGATGCGGCTGAGGAGCATGGCCGAGACTTCGCCGAGATCCTCGGTGCGGCGGAGCTTCACGGTGATCTGGGCCAGCTTGTGGGTGGGGTCCACGCGGTCCATGTAGGCTTCCAGGGGGACAAGGATGCCGTTGGCGTCGGTGTAGTTCTCCTCATTGAAGATCTGGCCCGGGGCCTGGACGCCCACGATGCGGTAGGGCACGCCCTCCACCACCAGGTCGCGGCCCACGGGATCGGCGCCGCCGAAGAGCTTGGCTGCCAGCGTCGCCCCCACGACCGCCACCGTGGATCGCCGCCGCTGGTCGTCTTCGGTGAGGTTGCGGCCCAGGCCGATGGGACGGTTCATCCAGATGGCGTAATCGGGGGTGACGCCGGTGACGAAAATGCGCTCGGTGTCCCCGGTCACGCGGACTGACGACGTGCGCTGGGCCCTGGGCAGGAAGGCCAGCACCTTGGGATGGGGGGCCGTGAGGCGCGACAGGTCCTCCTGGCGCAGGCCGGGGCTCATGACGAAGCGGCTGCGCTCCTCGGCGGTTTCCGCCGTCTTCGGGGCGATGCGCACGGTGCCGTCCCAGCTCATGCCCGCGAAACCCGTGCTGATCTTGTCCATGACGCCGTCGAGCACCGAGGTCATCACCACCAGGGCGAAGACGCCCAGCATGAGCAGGGTGAGGGTGAGCAGGCTGCGGACCTTGTGGGCCCACAGCTCCACCAGGCCTGTGCGGATCACCTCCCAGAACATGGCGGCGCTGAAGCCGCGCGCCCTGGTTCGCGGCGCGGGGGCCTCGCCATCCAGCAGGGAAGGGCCCGGAGAGCGGAGGATGAAGGTCCCGTCACTCATAGCGGAGAGCCTCCATCGGAGACAGCCGGGAAGCCTTCCAGGCCGGATACAGCGCGAAGAGGAAACCGAAGGCGGCTGCCAGGCCATAGGCCCAGACGAAGCTGGCGGGCGTCATGTAGAGGGGGATGCCGAGGCTCTTCGTGATGACCCAGGAGAAGCCCACGCCGAGCACCAGGCCCGCCAGACTGCCCAGGGCCGTGAGCAGCAGGGCCTCGGTCATGAAGCCCTTGAAGATCTCCCGGCCGGAGGCGCCGAGGGCCATCTTCACGCCCACCTCGCGG
>DASXVC010000006.1:0-19635 GCA_036504495.1 Geothrix sp. | reverse complement strand
GCAAACGACCCGGATGAGGTTCCATCCGGGTCGTTTGCTGTCCTGCTTGAAGTCCCCGGAGCGTGGCGGACCGCGCTCCGGGTGGAAATCACTTGAAGTTCATGTGGACGGCCTTGATGTCGGCCGTGCGGCCAGGGCCGTGGCAGACCATGCACTGCTCGACCTTGAGGAGCGCCGTGGCGCGGGGTTCGTAGAACGCGCCGCCGTTGCCCTTGAAGTGGGCGATTCCCACCGCGGAGTCATGGCAGGCGGAGCAGGCCCCGGTGATCGGCGAGGTTACCAAAGTGGTGGCCGCCGCGTCGGTGTAGTTCACGCCGGGAACGGTGGGCGTGGTCTTGAAGTCGGTCGTGAACCCAGAGCCGTAAGCGGTGCCGGGGGTGATGAAGGGAGAGATGGCGACATTCACCGGGTTGGTGAAGTCGATCGCATCGGTGGCCACACCCACGTAAGTGATGAGGGCGGGATTCGTGGTCGACACCGCATCCCCCACCTTCTTGGTGGTGCCGGTGGCGACGGTCGTCCAGAGCAGCTTCGGGAGGGCGGCCGCGTTGGTGCTGTTGCTGAAGTCGTAGGAACCGGGCACGTGGCAGGCTTCACAGTTGTTCAGGATGGCCGGGTAGGTGACTTCCCAATACTTGTCGCCGGCGCTGGCTTCCCAGGAGAATTTGTTGGCCCGCTTGTCGGCGGCATGGATGGCGTGGACCGCCTCCTTGATGTTCACGCCCCAGCCGCTGTTGACGCGGTTGACGGTGTGGCAGAAGGTGCAGGTCGGCGCGTCGTTGCGCTGGCCTGCATGGTAGACCTTCTCCGTGAAGATCCCCAGGGTGGCGTGGCAGTCGTTGCACTTCTGGTTGGAGACAATGGCGCGGCGGGCTGTCTGGCCGCTGATGAGCTTGGTTACATTCGGCGCCGGAACGCTCACGCCACCCTGCTTCTTGCCATCCGTGTTGTAGGCGTATCCCGCGACGTTCGTCTGGGTGAACGGCTGGGTCGCGGTCAGGCCATAGGTGTAGCCGATGCCGCCGATCATGTTGGTGGCGGTGGCGGGGATTTTCACACCCGTAAGGGTGAGCGTGTAGTAGCCGCTGGCATCCGGGCCGGTCACAGTGCCGGCGCCGTTGCCGGTGGCGGTCTTGTTCCAGATGTTGCGGACGTAGCCGCTGACCGTGGCATTCCAGTCGGCCGGGGTGGCGATGCCGTCCTCAGGAACAGAGAAGGCCAGGTAGACGCTGGGGCCGCCCACGAAGTTGGGCCACAGTTCCACGGTGGCGTCCGCCGCGGTGGGGGCCGCGTTGAAGGCGACAACCGCTCCATCCTGAAGGAAGCGGAATTTGAATACCGGCTGGGAGCTGGAATTCAGCGAGACGCTGTTGAGGTCCCAGCTGGGCTTGATGGCGCCGACCGGAAGGGCGTTCATGTACCCGGCGACGTACGAAGCGTTGGTATTGTTGTTTCCGGTGGCGGGATTCAGGTAGATGTTGTTTGAATTGGGCGCGACCGCAGGCGTGTGGATGACCTGCATCTGCGACGCGCCGTGGCAGCTGGAGCAGTTCAGGTCGCTGGTCTGGGCGCCGCCCGAGTGGTTGGCGCCGGTGGCCCAGACAATGGAATCGTGGCAGCCACCACAGGCCAGGCGGCTGGGGACGCTGGCCCAGTTGTCGCCCTGGGGGGCGGCGGTGGACTTGGCGTGACACTTGGTGCAGTTCCGCAGGTCCTGGGGATAAGTGACCTCGTTATAGGCCCAGAACTGGTTGTAGCCCTGGTAATAGAGGAGCTCGCCCGTGTGGATGTGGTGGATCATGTTGGGGAAGTTGGCCAGGGCCATGCCCTGCAGCTTCTGGGTGCTTCCGTAGACGCCGTTGGCCAGCAGGACGTTGCCGGAGGACGGCAGGGAGTCTCCGCTGCCGTACTTCAGCTGTTCGGTGTGGCATACCACGCACAGGTGGGTGTCATTGATTGAGGGGAAGAAGTTGGCGTGCATCGCCAGCTTGGTGTGGCAGGTGTTGCAAGAGGCGATATCCACGATCACCCGCTCCGTATCGGTGGCCGTAACCGGCTTCCCGGTGGAGGGGATGAAGTCGTAGTAGAGGTTCGCCGAGGTGAGCAGCTGGGTGGTGGTGCCAGGCTGGTTCCCGCCCACGGACGCGATCAGGCGGTGGGTCAGGGTTGGGTCGTAAGTCAGGTCATCGAGATCGGACTTGAGGTGGGTGGCGTCGTAGACGGCGCCGTCTATGTAGCTCTTGGCCTTGGTGAGATCCAGGGCGAAGGTGTAGGTGTAGGTTCCGTCCAGGTTGTCCTTCAGGGTCCCGTTGTTCTCGGGCTCGGTGAAGTAGGGCATGGCCGCCTGGCCCGCCGCCGGGGTGGTCACCACGTTGTAGCAGACCCAGCGGCTGGGGCTGCCGTTGGTCCCCTGAACAAGCTTGGAGATCGCGAACGCGAAGTTGGTGTAGTTTCCGTTCGCCGCCTTGGTGGCGAGGCCGGTCACCGGCGTGCCCAGGCCATCTGTGATCGTGAAGTTCACCACGGGCGCGCCGCCCATGGTGACGCTGTTGACCGTGCCCTTGAGGGTCAGCTTGGCCCACTGGTCGCTGGTCAGCTGGGCGGCGTTCAAGGTGATGGTCCCGTTGGTGCCGTTGGTACCGTTGGTGCCATTGGTGCCGTTCGTGCCGTTCGTGCCGTTGGCTCCGGCCGGGCCCGTCTTGCCGTTACAGGCGATCATCGCCAGGAGCAGGGCGGATGCGGCGAGGGCACCGCATAGCTGTGTCAGGGGTCGGTATTGCATGGTTCCTCCTCCTTCAGGGAATGGAACATCGGGGGGTTCGGGCGGATGGGGAGACCTGCACCAGGTCCGGCCAGATGGATGCATTCATGCGGGAGGCCGCCCAGGAGACCGCCCCCCCAGAAAAGAGGAGATCGGGTGCGGTGCCGGTGGGCTGGGGCATGGATGCAAACCTCCTCAGGCTGCAACTCCATCGGAATTTCTGAAATGAGGATCCTCCGGTAATTTATGTCGTCAATCACCGTTGTGATCTGTGTCACGCCGCGTGTGACAATCCTGGAAATGCCAGGTGGATGCAGCTTCCAGGGCCCATACGCGCCAAGGCCCCCGGGCGTCGGGGGCCTTGGCGCCAGGGGATGGCGTCTACTTGGTGGTAGGTTTCACACCCGGCTGGCGGGCGATGACCCGGTGGCGGAGGGTCTGGAAGAGCCCCTCGGGGATGATGTTGTTCGTGACCAGGAAGGCCTTGGACTTGTAGGGACGGCCCGCGATGATCTTGTCCGCATAGGCGTCCGTGATGCCAGGAAGGGCCTTCAGTTGGTCCTTGGTGGCGCTGTTGATGTCGACGGCCTTGGCCTCGGCTTCGGCCTTGGCCTTGGCCCGCGCCTTGGCTTTGGCCCCGGCGGTCTTCGTCTTGTCGGACTTGGCGGCCCTGGCGTCGGCCTTGCGGGACGGTTCGGTCTTCTCCTGCGCCTGGGCTGGGAAGGCCGGAGCGAGGAGGGCCGACAGGGCCAGGACCATCGTCAGCAATGGATTCTTCATGGGGGCCTCATGAACCGGAGGCCGATTTTCCGTCCGTCACGGCGCCCCTGTCAATCGGCCCGGGAGCACCGGCATAGAAAAGGACCCGGCGCTGGAAAGCATCCGGGTCCTCTTCATGGCGGTCAAACGTTGCCGGGACGTGGTTGGAACCGCATCCCGGCGGGGGACGTTACTTGAAGTTCATGTGGACGGCCTTGATGTCGGCAGTCCGGCCGGAGCCGTGGCAGATCAGGCACTGTTCGACCTTGAGAAGCGCGGTCGCACGAGTCTCGTAGAAGGAACCGCCGTTGCCCCGGAAGTGGGCGATGGACGTCGAGGAATCGTGGCAGGAGGCGCAGGCGGCCGTGATCGGTGAATTGACCAGGTTGGTGCCGGCGACATCCTGGGTGAGCACGCCCGTTCCAGCGGCGTAGCTCGGGCCCGTGCCGTAGTTCGTCACACCGTCCGCCACGACATAGGGCGAGATGGAGAAGTAGCCCGTAGGGTTGGTGGTGGCGTTGTTGTTGTAAGTGCCCTTGCCGACGGTGCTGAAGAGCATGTTCGGGATGGCCGCAGCGTTGGCGCTGTTGCTGTAGTCATAGGAACCCGACACGTGGCAGGCTTCGCAGTTGTTGAGGATGGCCGGGTAGGTCACCTTGGCGAAGGTATCCGTGGTGGACACTGCGTGCCATACGAAGGGCACGGCCCGCTTGCCCGCGGCGTGGATGCCGTGGATGAAGGTGCTGGCGTTCGCGCTCCAGGCACTGCTGGTCTGGTTCGGGTTGTGGCAGAAGTGGCAGGACTCGGCGTTGTTGCGCTCGCCCGCGTGGTAGGCGGAGGTCGTGAAGACGCCCAGGACCTTGTGGCAGTCGTTGCACTTGGCGCTGTCCACGATGTTCCGGCGCGCGGTGGATCCGGCGACGGTCAGGAACTTGTTGGGGGCAGGAACGCTGAAGCCGCCCAGCATGGTGGTCGTGTTGTAGGTGAAATCGGTGTTCCCGAGCTTGGGAACGTTGGTCTGGGTCAGAGACTGGCTGTTCTTGTTGTAGGAATAGCCGATGCCGCCGCGGATCATGGTGGCATTGGCGGGAATCACCACGCCGGTCATGGTCAGCGTGTAGTAGCCGGTGGCATCAGGGCCCGTGAGGGTGCCAGCGCCGGTGCCGGTGCCGGTGCCATTCCAGACCTTCTTGATGAGGGCCGAAGCGGTGGCATTCACATCCGCGGGAGCGGTGATGCCATCCTGAGGCACAGCAAAGGCCAGGTAGACGCTGGGGCTGCCCACGAAGTTGTCCCACAGCTCGGTCTTGCCGGTGGCGCTGTAGGTGTTGAAGTCGGCGCGGGCACCGTCCTGCAGGAAGCGGAAGGTAAACACGGGGTTGCGGGTCGCGTTCAGGACGACCTTGGTCAGGTCGTAGGTGACCTTGATGGCGCCGGGGGGCAGGTTGTTCGGGTCGCCGGCCAGGTAGGAGCCGTTGGTGTAGCCGCCGGTGGCGAACGCGGGATTGAAGGGCGAGACGGGAATGTGGTTCAGCTTGATGCCGGCCGCGCCGTGGCAGCTGGAGCAGTTCTGGTCGCTGGTCTGAGCGCCGCCGTCATGGTTGGCACCCGTGGCCCAGTCGATCTTGTCGTGGCAGGCGCCGCAGGCCATGCGGCTGGGCTTGGTGTTCCAGTTGTCGCCCTGGGGAGTGGCCGCGATGGAGGCGGTGTGGCACTTGTTGCAGTTCCGCAGGTCCTGGGGGTAGGTGGTCTCGTTGAACTGCACGCCGGCATAGTAGTAGCCGGTCTTATTCAGTTCCTCACCCGCGTGCAGGCGGTGGATGAAGGCAGGGAAGTCGCCCACAGCCAGGCCGTTGATCTTGCGCTGGCCAATGATGTTCCCGTTGGCGTCCTTGGTCGTGTTGTCGTAACCCGTGGCGGTGGTGGTGGCGTCCGCGAAGCCAAACTTGCGCTGGTCGGTGTGGCAGACCACGCAGTACTCGGCGTTGATGCGGGCGCTGCCATGGAAGCCGTTGAACTTCGTGTGGCAGGTGTTGCAAGAGGACGTGTCGACGATGTTGCGCTGCTCGTCCGTGGCGACCACGGCCTTTCCGGTGGCCGGAATGAAGTCGTACCAGAGGTTCGCGGGGGTCTTCACGGGCACGCCCGTGAGGCCGCTGCTGGCGCCGTTGGTGGTGTTGCTGCCGGTGCCGCGGGCGTTGCCGCTGATGGCGACGGTCAGGCGGTGGGTCATGGCGGCCTGGTAGGTCACGTCGCCGAGGTCAGCCTTGGCGGAGGGGGCCGTGTAGGTCAGGCCGTCCAGGGTGGTCTGGGCGGCGGTGATGTCGCGGTAGAAGGTGTACTTGTAGGAGCCATCGCCATTGTCGACGAGGGTGCCCGTGTTGTCGGTGCTGGGCCGGGTCGCGGCGACAGCGGCGGAGGTAGTCGGCATCGTGGTCACGACGTAGCTGACCCACTTGCTGGGGCTGCCGTTGGTGCCGGGCACCAGCTTCGCGATGCTGAAGGACATGTTGGCGTAGCTGGCGGCCAGGGCCGTGGAGCTCTTGCTGGTGAAGCCGAGGCCCACCACGGGGGTGCCGACGCCGTCGGTGACGGTGAAGGTCACCACGGGCTTGCCACCGGTCACGGCGGCGCTGGTGACGCTGCCCTTGAGGGTGAGCTGGCTCCACTGGTCGGGGGTCAACTGGGCGGCGTTCAGGGTGATGGTGGCGTTGGTGCCATTGGTCCCGTTGGTGCCATTCGTCCCATTGGTGCCATTGGTGCCGTTGAGACCGCTCTGGCCGGCCTTCCCGTTACATCCGATCAGCACCAGGGCGACCGCTGCGGTGGCAATGAGCCCGCAGAGCTGTTTGAGAGGTGGTTGCTTCATGGTTCTTTTCTCCGTGTGAGTTGGTGGGACATCGAAAATGGCACTTGCAGTTGAAGATGGACTTGCACAATCCCGCTCGGTCAAACCGATCATGCACCTCCTTTGATATCAATCAATTCGATGCACTCTTCGATCTAACCGGAAGCCTGGGTCGTGGGTTCTAGTTGATCACCCGGCCGTGGCACATGGTGGCGTTGAAGCAGCCAGGAGCCGTTCCGGCCGGAGCGGGCGTGGCCGGCTTCAGCGAGGAGTTGGCGCCACCGGCGTGGCACTTGAAGCATTCCGGGGCATTGCCGGTATTGGTGTTCACGTGGCTGGGCGAGGCGAACGTGGGCCCGCGCCAGGGGGCGTTGGGGTGCGGTGCCTTGGTGTGGCAGGACTTGCAGGAAACGGTGAGGCCATCGGTGTAGTTCGCGCCGTGGCACTTGGTGCAGGAGGCGAAGCCTGCGCCGCTGACCACCGCACCGCCGACCACCTGGGTCACGGCCGGCGCTGCCTGGGCACCCAGGCGGCCGTGCTGGCTGGCATCCGCCCAGCCGGCGGGATGGTTCACGCCGTTGGCGTGGCAGCTGAAGCAGCTGACCTTGGAGATGCCACCGGCGGCGGCGGGATCGGAGGTCGATCCGTGGCAGGAGCGGCACTGGTCAGGACCCTTGACGTATTCGGCCCAGTGGTTCTGCAGCCAGCTGGCCGGGTGCTGCCCGGTCGTGGCGTTGAACTGGGCCGACTTCCCGGCGGTTCCGGCGCAGCCCCAGGCAAGCAGCGCGAAGACCACCGCGAAACAGCTTCCTGCCATCAGTTTCATTCGGCTCATGGTGTTCCCCTTGGACACGTTGCGGATTCCTACCGGTGACAAGCCGTGCACTTGTCGTTGTTGGCGCGGCCGTGGCAGGCGTAGCAGCTGGACGGATCCATCTTTCCTTCCATGCGGTGCAGGGTCATGTAGTCGCCCCGGTGCGGCGTTTCGCGGTCAGGGCGATTGCTGAAGCGGGTGGCCGGCTTCATGGGGACCTTCCCGCCGTGGCAGTCCGCGCAGAAGGACTGGGCATGGCAGGACGCGCAGGTGTTGGAGTCCTGGTTGGCCTGGAAGCGGTGGTCCTTCACGAAGGTGGGCGTGTGGTCGAAGGACGCGTACGGCTTGAGGGCGCCCTTGGCCACGTCATTGCTGTGGCATTCCGAGCAGACGGGACGGCCCGCGCCCAGTTCCTGGGGGTGGGTGGCCGCGAAGCTCGTTTCAGGCGAGATGAGGCTGCATGCAGTCAAGATGCCAAGCCCCAGCGCGATGGCGAAAAGCTGGAGGACGTTCTTCCGGGCCATTAGCGACCTCCCTTCTTAGCAAAGCCGAACCGGTATTCAGCCCGGAGCAGGCCCCGGGTCTCGTTCTTGGCGACCGGCGTGCTGCCGTAGCTGACATCACCCGATACCTTCACGTTCGACGTGGCCTGGAAGCCAAGCGAACCGACCACTTCATAGACATTCTTGAGCCCGTTCAGGTATGGGTTGGCTTCCGAGTAGCGCTGCAGGATGCCGTCCAGGCTCGCGGTGAACTTGCCCTTGGTGGCCATGCCCCAGAGGCGGGCTTCCCCGTGCTTCAGGCTGCGGTAGGGCGCCGTGGCATCCACCAGCAGGGCATTCGCCGCGTTGACATAGTGGCCGGCGGCCCCAGCCTGGTAGGTCTTCTCGCTGTTCGCCCAGCGGAGCTCGCCGCCGACGCGGGTCACGTCGCCGTAGGTCTCGCGGTGCATGTGGCGGAAGTCGGCCACCACCTGGACATTCCAGGGAGTGTTCCAGGTGATGCTGCTGCCATAGCCGCGGAACATGTCCTTCTCGTCCTGGCGGAAGAGGGAGGGGAGGTTGGTCCCGGCGAAGAAGGCGAAGAAGTTCCGTTCCGCGAAATTGGCCGACACCGCAACCTGGCTGCCGATCTTCACGGTGGCGGTGTAGTCGTGCTCAGCGATGCGGGAGCGTTCGGGCGAACCCGGAGCCGTGTCGGGATGGCTGGCCACGTCGAAGAGGGTCCGGCCGCGGAGGTCGAAGATGGTCGTGGGGGCGATGCGGATGTCTGCGCCCAGCTGCTTGCGCGTGTAATCCACGGGCGAGGGGATGTCGAGATCCTTGGCGGCCTTGGTGCCGTCCTGGAGGTAGGAGAGGCCGAACTCGCCGATCTTCGGCATGCGCCAGGAGAGGCGGGTTCCGAAGATGAAGTCCCGCTGGAATTCGTAGTCGGCCTGGGCCCGGGGATCCACCGTCTTGAAGTAGACCGGCTTGCCGCCGAAGGCGGAAACCGCGAATCCGCCGCGGAGGTCGGTGCGGGCGCTGACGCCGTCCACCTGCTCCATGCCCGCGCCCTGGTTGATGGTGAAGCGGCCGGCCTTGATCTCGGCGTTGGCCTGGTCGAACCGGTAGCGCAGGTACCCATAGTTGAGGTAGCCGCCGGACTTCGATCCGTCGAAGGTGCTCGGATCGCTGAGGTCCGTCCTGCCCCATCCAAAGAGGTGCAGGGACAGGTTGTCGGTGCCCAGCTTGGTGGCATCGATGCCCAGATACTGGGTGGCCGGGGTGAAGGTGCTCTTGTCAAAGCCCGGAGTCTCTTGCTTCCACATCTGGGCCATGGTGGTGCCGTACAGGCTCACCTCTTGGCCCCAGGCCGTGGCAGACATCAGGGTGGCAAGCAGGACCACTTGGGTTCGTGGCTTCATGATTCGCCTCATGCGGTGGCGTGAATGGACCGGGGTGGAATAGCAGAAGGTGCAGAGCTGTGTTCGCGGAAAGCCTTGAGGTTCTGGACCGGACAGCCCATGAAAGCTGATGCCTGCGTCAGAAACCAAACTATATCCCTCACTCTGCGGACCTCAAGGGAGTAAATGAATTTTCACTGCATGCATCTATGGTTTTAAAGATACAAAAAACGATCAATTAACGACGTCTATGTCATCTTTTAAAAATTGCAAATAAATAATTTTTAAAAAAATGAACATGCAAAATTCGAACATTGAAAATATCCCGGTTGAAACAGCTACCTGCGCGACTGACAAAGTTGTGACCGTTGCCACTGGGAAATTTCCCACCACATGGTCGCCTATGAACCTTTTTTGAACTGGTTCTAAAGCCGGAGGCCGGTGGCGCCGATCAGATCCTCCGGTGTTCTACCAAATCCTGTGACTCCCGGCACACCCGGCGGGTTCTTCCCGTCCGTGTGACCCCAGGCACTGGCAAGGCTCCACATACTTCCCACTTGGAAAAGGTTGGAGGTATTCATGGTTCAGAGCACCCTCGCGCTGGGGGTTGAAGCGGTGGGTTGCGCCGCCTTCGATGCCGGTATCAAGGGCGCGTTCGGCTATCCGGGCACGCCATCCACCGAGGGGTTCGAAGCGGTCGAGCTGCTCATTCATGGGGCCAAGGACGGGCGCGTGGCCCAGTGGGCCGCCAATGAGAAGGTGGCCTACGACCTGGCCCTGGGCGTGAGCTACACCGGCCATCGCACCCTCGTGACCATGAAGCATGTGGGCCTGAACGTGGCCATGGACGCCTATGCCAACTCGGCCCTCACGGGCGTCCGGGGCGGCCTGGTGCTGCTGGTGGCGGATGACCCCGGCATGCACAGCAGCCAGAACGAGCAGGACAGCCGCCGCCTGGCGGAGTTCGCCTGGCTCCCCTGCCTGGAGCCCAGCACCGTCCAGGAGTGCTACGACCTCACCTTCCGGGCCTTCGAGCTGTCCGAGGCCCTCCAGGTGCCCGTGATGCTGCGGATCGTGACCCGCCTGGCCCACTGCCGGGCCGCCCTGACCCGTCGCGTGGCCCTGGCCCCCACCAGCCTGGGCCTCGTTCCGGAAACGTCAATCCAGAACTGGGTGCTGATTCCCGCGAATGCCCGCCGCCGCTACGTGGATCTGCTGGCGAAGCAGCCGCGCATGCTGCAGGAGGCCGCCACCCTGAACCATCTGGTCCCCGGCACGGCCCGCCGGGGCGTGGTCCTGTCGGGCATGGGCCGGGCCTATTTCGGCCAGCTGCTCCATGAGAACCCCGCCCTGGCGGCCCTGCCCCGCCTGGAGATCGCCGCCTATCCCGTGGACCCCGCCCTGGAGCAGGCCTTCCTGGCCCAGGTGGACGATGTGGTGGTCTTCGAGGAGGACTACCCGGTACTGGAGGAGCGCCTCGGCCTCCGCGGCACGGCGAAGGTCCACGGCCGCCTGGACGGCACCTTGCCCCGCACGGGCGAGCTGGCCCCGCGCCTGCTGAAGGACGCCCTGGGCCTGGAAGTCCCGGCCGGAAAGACCGCCGCCAGCCTTGAGCTGCCCATCCGCGCCCCCCGGTTCTGCGATGGCTGCGGCCATGTGGACGCCTACGGGGCCATGCAGGAGGCCCTGCGGAACGTCGGCGCCCCGGAGGCCCGGGTCTTCGGCGACATCGGCTGCTACACCCTGGCCGCCCAGGAACCCATGGCCGCCATCCATGCCGTGGTCGAGATGGGCGCCAGCATCAGCATGGCCGTGGGCGCGGCCCTGGCGGGCCAGACGCCCTCCGTGGCCGTCATCGGCGATTCCACCTTCGGCCACAGCGGCCTGCCGGCCCTGCTGACCGCCGCCGATTCCGGGGTGAACGTCACGGTGGTCATCCTCGACAACCGCGTGGTGGGCATGACGGGCCAGCAGCCCAGCCAGGCCCTCGACCAGGTCGAGCGCATGGTGCTGGGCATGGGCATTCTAGAAGCCCAAGTGCAGGTGCTCCTGCCCGTGCCCAAGCAGCACGACGCCAATGTGGCAGCCATGGAAGCCGCCCTCCGGCACCCAGGCCCCTCGGTGGTGGTGTTCCGCCGGGAATGCATCCAGTCCATCCGCCGCGGTGTCCTGAAGGATCACGACCGCCAGGAACGCGAGCGTTGCGCCACCGAGGTGTGCTCATGAACGCATCCCGCATCCACGGCATCGTCCTGTCCGGCGTCGGCGGCCAGGGGGTGCTCTCCCTCGCCCAGATCCTGCTGGAAGCCCTGCGCCGCAGCGGCCTCCACGCCCTCCAGTCCGAGATCCACGGCATGAGCCAGCGGGGCGGCAGCGTCCATGCCCAGGTCTGCTACGCGGAGACCCCCCTCAGCTCGCCCATCCTCGATGAGGGCGGCGCGGACCTGCTCATCGCCCTGGAGCCCCTGGAGGCCCTGCGCTACGTGTCCATGCTGCGCATCAACGGCCACCTCATCGTCTCCGAGGAGCCCCAGATGGACATGGCGGGCTACCCGCCCCTGGACGACGTCTACGCCGCCCTCAAAGCCGTGCCCGGCGCCCACCTCATCGATACCGAGGACCTGGCCCGCCGCCTCAGCCACCGCCAAGCCGGGGGCATGGCCCTGCTGGGCATGGCCTCCCGCTTCATGCCCGTGGACGACGCGGTCTGGCGCGAGGTGATCGCCCAGCGCTTCGAAGCCAAGGGCGCCCGCATTACGGAAAAGAATATTGAGGCCTTCGAGGCTGGCCGGGGCCTGATCCAGGAAACGGTAGGAGTTTGATATGAACCACACCTCGGGATTCCTCCACGAGGGGCGGGCCTACGGCCTGCTCGCCGCCGCGGGCCTGCGGGTGCCCCGGCACGGGTTCCTGGAATCAGGCCCCCTTCCCTTTGCGCCGGGCGAACCCATTGTGCTCAAGGGCATCGCGGACCAGCTCTGGCACAAGTCGGACAAGGGCGCCGTCCACTTCGGGCCCTTCGATGCCGAGGCGCTGAAAGCCGAGGCCGCGGCCATGCGCGGGCGCGTGGCGGAGCATCCCTGGATCGGCGGCCTGGTCTGCGAGAAGGTGGCCTTCAAGCGCCTGGCGGGCCTGCCGACGGAAGCGCTTGTGTCCCTCAAGCGCGATCCGGACGCGGGCTGGCTGGCGGTCTGCGGCATCGGCGGCCTCCAGGCCGACGCCTGGGCCGCCCTGGCGCCGCCCCTGATCTGGCCCCTGGCCCTGTGCACGCCGGAGCAGGCCCTCGCGGATCTGCGCGGCCACTGGCTGGGCCGCACCTGGCTGGGCCATCAGCGCGGCACCGAGGCCCTCACGGATGAACCGAAGCTGCTGGCCTTTCTCCAGGGCCTCTGGCGCGCGGCGGAAGGTCTCGAGGGCGAAGGCGTCACCCTCCTGGAACTCAACCCCGTGGTGCTGGACAGCGAAGGGCTGCCCACGGCCCTGGACGGCGTGGGCACCCTGGATCCCAGCGCCGCGGCCCCCATCGCCACCCCGGACCCCGCCTGGTACCAGGCCCTCCTGAGCCCCCGGAACCTCGTCATCGCGGGCGTCTCCAGCCGCGAAGGCACTGTGGGCCGCATCATCCTTGAGAACGTCCAGACATCCAGCCTGCCCCAGGGCTCAATCCGCCTCATCAAACCCGGCACCACCGAGTTCCTGGGACTGCCCTGCCTCGCCTCCGTGGCGGAGCTGGCCGCGGCGCCCACGGACCAGCTCATCGTCTCCCTGCCCGCGGCCCAGACCCTGGAGGCCGTGGAGCAGCTCTGCCGCCAGGGCGGGGGCGCCACCGTGGTCTACCTGGTGGCCGGCGGCCTGGGCGACGGCGCCGACACCGAGGGCCTGGGCCAGCGCCTGGTGGCCTGCCTCGACGCCCACCGGCGCGAAGGGAAGTGGACTCCGGCCCTGGTGGGTCCCAACGGTCTGGGCCTCTACAGCCCCGACCTCGACCTGAACACCCTCTTCATTCCCAGCGAGAAGCTGCCCCTGCGACCCAAGGCCGGGCATGCCGCCCTGGTGAGCCAGAGCGGCGCCTTCCTCATCACGCGGCTCAGCCGGCGCCCCGACCTGGGCCTGCGGGCCGCCGTGGCCATCGGCAACCAGATGGACCTGCGCTGCTCGGATTTCCTGGCCGGGTTCACCAGCGACCTCGCCGTGAAAGTGGTGGGCGCCTACCTGGAAGGCTTCGCCCCCGGGGACCTGAAGGCCACCGCCGAGGCCACGGCCAGGCTCCGCGCCTCGGGCCGCCGCGTGCTGCTCTACAAGGGCGGACGCAGCCAGGAGGGGATGGCCGCCGCCAGCAGCCATACGGGCGCCCTCGCGGGCGATCACGCCCTGCAAGCCAGCGTGCTGCGGCGCGCGGGCGCCATGCTGGCCGAGCGCATCGAGGCCTTCGATGCCGCCCTGTCCTGGCTCGCCACCTATGCCGCGGGGACTCCCCGCCGGGTGGCCATCATGACCAACGCGGGCTTCGAGTCCGTGGCCTCCGCCGATCTCCTGGGCGGGCCCTTCCGCGGTTCCAAGCTCACGGAAGCCGAGGGCGCGGCCCTGGCCGCCACCATCGACGCCCAGGGCCTCACGGGCCTGGTGAGCGCCCGGCTGCCCCTGGACCTCACCCCCATGGCCGACGAGGCCGCCTACCTGGCCAGTGCCAAGCTGCTGCTGGCCTCCGAGGCCGATGTGGTGGTGGTGGGTCTGGTGCCCCTGACCCGGCGCCTCAACACCACGGATCCCGCGGCCTACGGCGCCTTCGCAGAGGCTCTGGCCGGGCTGGCGCGGACCCAGGGCAAGTGGGTGGGCGTGGCCGTCGAGGGCGGCGCCATCTACGACGCCTACCGGCAGGGCCTCCGCGAGGCGGGCCTGCCCGTCTTCATGACCATGGAAGAGGCCCTGGAGGGGTTGCGGCTCATCGCGTCCGAGCTGTGACGAAAGCGAACCGCGGGAAGCATGAAATAGGCCGATGCAGGGATTTCAAGATCCCCACGAAGAGCACCAAGGAAAAGCCAAGGACACGAAGCCATGCCCCGTCTGACGTCGAGGGCCATCCGGGCCGTCGGCCCCCGGGCGCGGAACGCGACCGGCTTTTCGGGCGGCGGCCTGGGCGGCCCCTAAATGCCATCCAGGCCGCCGCCCGAAAAGGGATGGCACGGGGTGGGACTGCGCGCATTTGTGGGCTTCCGGCGCCCGCAGGGCGTTTTCGTGATCTTCGTGGTGATCATTTCGGACGCGGTACAACGCTTTCAGATCTGCGATCTGTGACCCTCGGCATGGTCGAGGAAGGGATTTAAGAGCAGACTCAATTTCGGACTTAGAAAGCCGAAAATGCCCCGACTCCTCCCACCCTGGCGCACCCTCCTGCCCGCCGAGCACGGCAGCTGGTTCATGCTCGGCTTCCCCCTCGTGCTGGGCCTGCTGGTGCGCCCCAGCCTCCCCGGAGGCCTCCTGGCCCTGGCTGCCCTGGCGGTCTTCCTGGCCCGGCCGCCCCTGCGCCGGGTGCTGGGTGGCCAGAAGGATGCCCTCCAGCGCCGGGCCCTGCTCCTCTTCGCGGTACTGGCCCTGCTTCTGGGCGCCGTGGCCCTGCTCCTGGCGGGTCCCCGCTTCCTGATCCCCCTGGCCCTCACGGCACCCCTGGTGGCCGTGGCGCTGCGGGCGGACGTGGCCCGGGCCGTGCGGTCCCTGGCCGTGGAATTGACCGCCCAGGCGGCCTTCGCGGGCCTGGCGGCGGTGATCGTGACCGCCGGCGGCGCGACCTCTGCCCAGGCGGGCGCCGCCTGGCTCTTCGCCACCCTCGTGGGCGGCGCCAACCTCGCCCACGTGCGCCGGCTCCTGGGCCATGCCCACGGGCTGGAGGCCGCCGAACTCCGCCGCCGCTGGCGCCCCGTCCATGCCCTGCACCTGGTCCTCCTGGGCGCCTCCGCCCTGTGGCTGGCGCCCCGCGGCACGGCCGGACTGGCCTGGACCGGGTGGACCGCCCTGCTCTACCTCCGGGCGGCCCTCCCCTACCGGCCCATCCCGGCGCGCACCCTGGGCTGGCGGGAGGGGGCCCTGAGCACCGTGGGACTGCTCCTCCTCTGGCGGGCTCTGGTCTGACATCTGTCACAACCGGGCTGGACTCCGGAATCCCCATCCCTGATGCTGTAATTCAGAAACAGGATTCCTGAATGCTCTTCACCACCGCCACCGGCTATGCCCTTCGCGCCCTCGCGGCCATGCCCGAGGATGGCAGCTACTGCCTCGCGAAGGACCTCGCCTCGCGGCTGGAGCTGCCCGGCCCCTACCTGGCCAAGATCCTCCAGGGCCTGGTGCAGGCGGACATCCTCGAATCCGTGCGGGGACCCAAGGGCGGCTTCCGCCTGACGCGGCCTGCCCACCGGATCACCGTGGGCGAGGTCGTGATCGCCCTGGAAGGTCCGAATTCCATGGAGGGCTGCATCATGGGCTTCCCCAGCTGCGGCGGGGACCATCCCTGCCCTCTCCACGATGCCTGGGGCGCCGTGAAGGCCCAGGTGGCCACCTCCATGACCGAAGCCACCATCCGGGATCTGCAACTCATGGACCTGCGGAACGTGAAGGAAGGCAAGGGCCGGCCTTCCGACGGAAGGCCTTGATGCCGCCTTTTTTTGCCCTAATTTAAGACTTTAGAGTCCGTTTATAGATCACCTTCAGGTCCTTTCGGAGTCCAGCCATGCGCCTTGCCGGCGAACTCGACCTCGAGCCCCGCCCCCTCATCCGGGCCACCCTCGCCACCCTGGCCCTCTGCGGCCTGGTGGCCCTGGGCAGCCGCGGGGGGCGCTGGCTTGATCCCGCCCTCCTGGGCTACCTGCTGGCCACCCTCTTCGCCTGCTTCGGCGTGGCCTACCGCTACTTCTCCTGGATCGAGCGACCCGCCACGGGGATGTACTTCCGCCACACAATGCGCACCCTGCTCTCGGCACGGGCCTTCAAGGCCCTTCCCCGGATGGCCGTGCTGGCCCTCGATCAGATCGTGCTCCAGCGCTTCATCGAAAAGCGCTCCCTCAAGCGCTGGGGGGCCCACGCCCTCCTGGCCTGGGGCTGCCTGCTGGGCTTCGCCGTCACCATCCCCCTGGTTTTCGGGTGGGTCCGCTTCACCAGCGAAGGCCTGAACCCGGATCGCTACCAGGCCTGGGTCCTCGGATTTCCCGCTGGCTCCTTCCCCCTGGACAGCCTCGTGGCCACCCTGAGCTTCCACATCCTCAACATCGCCGCCGTGATGGTCATCGCGGGCTGCGTGCTGAGCCTCATCCGCCGCAAGCAGGACGAGGGGGACAGCGCCACCCAGCGCTTCGACCTGGACCTGCTGCCCCTGGTGCTCCTGATCGCTGTGAGCATGACGGGCCTGCTGCTCACGGCTTCCGAGACCTGGCTCCAGGGCCGCAACTTCGCCACCCTGGCCTTCCTGCACGAGCTGACGGTCATTCTGCTGCTGCTGGGCCTGCCCTTCGGCAAGCTCTTCCATGTGGTCCAGCGGCCCGCCCAGGTGGGCGTGGCGATCTACAAGGCCGAAGGCGAGGCCGAGGGGCGCCTGGCCTGCAAGGGCTGCGGCACGGCCTTCATCCGGGCCAACCAGCACCGCGACCTGGTGGCCCTGTGGAAAGAACTCGAACTGGACGGAGCACGGCATGGCGGGGAGGTCCACCACCTGGACCTCTGCCCCCGGTGCAAGCGCCGGCTGGTGGCCAAGGCCCAGGGCGCACGGCTCCACGGCGCTTTCGATCCCTTCGCCACCATCCCCGTGCTGGCCGAACCCATCTCCGATCCCATCAGCATGAAGTCCTGAGAGGCCCCCATGAGCACGCTTCCCCTCTCCCAGGACCAGCTCCGCGCCCAGTTCGGCCCCCACTTGAACCTGGCCCCGCCGGGGGGCTGGCTGTCGGATCCCACCCCCGACAAGGTGGTGGAGACCCACTGCTGCTTCTGCGGCCAGCAGTGCGGCATCAAGCTCAAGGTGAAGGACAACAAGGTCATCGGCTTCGATCCCTGGGAGGAGTTCCCCTTCAACCAGGGGAAGCTCTGCCCCAAGGGCGTGAAGCGCTACCTCCAGGGCAACCACCCAGACCGCCTCACCAAGGCCATGAAGCGCACGGAGAACGGCTTCGAGCCCATGGACTGGAGCGAGGCCATGGACCGCACCGCGGCCGAGATCCAGCGCATCCAGAAGGAACATGGCAAGGACGCCTTCGCCGTGCTGTCCGGCGTGTCGCTGACCAACGAGAAGAGCTACCTGGCGGGCAAGTTCGCGCGGCTGGGATTACAGACCAAGAACCTCGACTACAACGGCCGGCTCTGCATGGTGAGCGCCGGCGCAGGCAACAAGAAGGCCTTTGGGGTGGACCGCGCCGCCAACTCCTGGGCGGACATCGAGCAGGCGGACGTGATCTGGGTGGCCGGCTCCAACGTGGCCGAGTGCTCGCCCATCACCACGGACTACATCTGGCGGGCCCGGGACCGCGGCGCCCTGCTCATCGTGGTGGACCCCCGCATCACGCCCCTGGCCCGCACCGCCGATCTGGTGCTGCCCCTCAAGCCCGGCACGGACTCGGCCCTCACCAACGGCATCCTGCACCTGCTCCACAAGTGGAACCTCATCGACTGGGAGTTCGTGAAGGCCCACACCAACGGGTTTGAAGAGACCCTCGAGGCCGTGAAGGACTGCACGCCCCAGTGGACCAGCGAGAAGACCGGCCTGCCCGTGGACGCCATCGAAAAAGCCGCCCGCATGTGGGGCGAGGCGCGGACCAGCTTCCTCCTCCACGCCCGGGGCATCGAGCACCAGAGCAAGGGTGTGGATAACGTCCTGGGCTGCATCAACATGGTGCTGGCCACGGGGCGCATCGGCCGGCCCGGCTGCGGCTACGCCACCATCACCGGCCAGGGCAACGGCCAGGGCGGCCGCGAGCACGGCCACAAGTGCGACCAGCTGCCGGGCAACCGCGACATCAGCAACCCCGAGCACCGGAAGTACATCTGCTCCGTCTGGGGCTGCACGGATGAGGAGCTGCCGGGCGTGGGCCAGAGCGCCCAGGAGATCATGAACGCCATCCACGCTGGCGAGATCAAGGGCCTGCTGCTGCTCTGCTTCAACCCGCTGGTCTCGCTGCCGGACTCCCAGTTCACCCGCGAGGCCCTCAGCAAGCTGGAGTTCTTCGTCTGCCTGGACTTCTTCCTCAGCGAGAGTGCCCAGCACGCCGACATCGTGCTGCCCTCGGCCCTGCACGAGGAGGACGAGGGCACCTCCACCAGCGCCGAAGGCCGCGTCATCAAGATCAACAAGGCCGTGGACTGCCCCGGGGACGCCCGCCCCGACTGGCAGATCATGGTGGAGCTGGCCAGGCGGCTGGGCCGTGGGAAATACTTCGACCATTTCAAGAAACCCGAGGACATCTTCAACGAGCTGCGGGTGGCCTCCAAGGGCGGCACCGCGGACTACGCCGGCATCACCTACGAAAAGATCGTCAAGAACATGGGCGTGTTCTGGCCCTGCCCCACAGAGGACCACCCCGGCACGCCGCGGCTTTTCGAAGGCGGGAAGTTCTTCCACCCGGACGGCAAGGCGAAGTTCAACCCCACGCCCTACCGGCCGCCCATGGAAGTGGTCGATGCCGACTACCCCATCTGGCTCACCTCGGGCCGCGTGGTCTTCCACTACCTGAGCGGCACGCAGACCCGCCGCATCGGCTTCCTGGTGGAGCAGTGCCCCCACCCCTACCTGGAGATCCACCCGCGCCTGGCGGAGAGGTACGGCCTGGCGGAAGGCGATGCCGTGGAGATCACCTCGCGGCGCGGCAGCATGGTGCTGCCCGCCAAGGTGGTGAAGACCATCCGCCCCGACACCGTGTTCATCCCCTACCACTGGGCCGGGGCCCTGTCCGCCAACCGGCTCACCGCGAGGCACCTGGATCCCGTCTCGAAGATCCCCGAGTTCAAGGTGAGCGCCGTGCGTCTCAAGAAGACCACCAAGGACCAGTTCTCCCCCGAGCTGGCGGAGCTGCAGCGCATGGCCTTCGAGGCCCGCAGCACCCAGTCCCAGATGCCTGAGCAGGTGTTCTGATGGTGCCCCAGGACTACGGCTTCCTCTCGGAATCGCCTTCGGCGATTCGCGAGAACATCGTGGCTAAGACGAATCTTCAGGAATGGGGCTTCTTTATCGATCCACAGCGCTGCATCGGCTGCCGGTCCTGCGTGGGCGCCTGCGCCGAGTGCGGCACCCACCGCGGCCGGTCCATGATCCACCTGGACGAGATGGACCGCTTTGACAGCCCCCAGACCGTGCCCACGGTCTGCATGCACTGCGAGGACCCCATCTGCGCCCAGGTGTGTCCCTCGGACGCCATCAAGCGCAGCGAGGATGGCGTGGTGCACGCCGCCCAGAAGCCCCGCTGCATCGGCTGCCAGAACTGCGAGCTGAGCTGCCCCTTCGGCGTGCCCATCGTGTTCTCGGGCCTGGAGCAGATGCTCAAGTGCGACCTCTGCTACGACCGCACCTCCGTGGGCCACAAGCCCATGTGCGCCAC
>DASXVC010000005.1:0-52423 GCA_036504495.1 Geothrix sp. | reverse complement strand
GGGCCAGTACCTGGCCGAAGAGCACGGCGTGGCCGTGGTGCCCGGCGCCTTCTTCAGCCCCTACGGCGCCGAGTGGATCCGCTTCTCCTACGCCACCCCCGTCGAACGCACCCAGGGCGCCGCCGAACGGCTCGTGGCGGCACTGAAAAGCCTGAGTTCTTGATCAAAGATTTTTATCCACGGATTTCACAGATTCTCACAGACCAACACCAGTGCCTGTGCGCGCCGCTGCCTCATCAAGCGTTTTTTCGAATCTGTGAAATCTGTGGAATCTGTGGATTGATTCCTTTCGTTCCGGAGCTTGTGTGTTCGACTTGAACGCCTTCGTTGAGAAGTTCCAGCTGGCGCGCCAGACTGCGCTGGAGACCCGACCCTCGGGCGGCCTCTGCGGGCTGGAGCTGGAGTGGAACCTGGTGGATCCGAAGTTCCGCCCGCTGCTCACCGTGGGTACGGGGCCGGATCGCATGTCCTTCGTGGACCACCTGCGGACCAAGGTGCTGGCCCCCTGGACGGAGGAGTACCACCAGCTGGAGGTCTTCCACTGGATGATCGAGTGGGTCACGCGGCCCTACCACACCCCCAAGGGCGCGGTGTACGAAGGCCGCCTGCTGGAGGCCGCCCTCATCAACGCCCTCTACAAAGCCGGCCGCGCCTTCGGCGAGCCCCTGCACTACTGGCACGGCAACCTGCTCGTGCTGCCGGAGATCGGGCCCGACTGCGTGCCCATGTCCTGGCACCTGGCCAAGCGGCGCTACCTGCAGCGCTGTGTCGAGATCTACGGCACCGAGCTGGCCACCGCCGGCACGCACTCCAACCTGAGCCTGCCCGAGCCCATGCTGGCCTGGGACTTCATGCATCTGCCCGATGCGCAGCGTGGCGACAACCACCTGGACGCCTACAAGAACAAGGTCTACATCACCAGCACTAGGCTCATGCGGGCCTTCGCGGCGCTCTTCATCGCCACCAGCGCCAGCACGCCGCTCCAGGCCTCGGAGGAGGATGGCAAGCCCGTCGTCCGGCTCACGCCTTACGAATCGGTGCGGAACCTCACGTTCCCGAACCCGCCCGCCCTGGACGTGCCGGATCTGAACCGCAGCCACGCCGACTACCTGCGCCTGTCCTACGATCTGGTGCGCCGCGGCGTGCGCTTCGGCAACAACAACTGGATCCCCGTGCGCGCCCGCTCCCAGGTCGAGCCTGTGGAGCGCCTCATCCAGGTCACCAGCGACCAGCTGCACGACATCTACGCCCGGGGCCTCTTCGCCGCCGGCGAAACCCGGAACGTGGAGGACATGGCCGGACAGATCGAGCGCCAGAACCTCTTCGCCCGCATCGACCTGCCCATGGCCCGCGTAGAGGTGCGCACGGACGACCCCGGCCACGAGCTGGCCCTCGATGTGGCGAATCTCACCCTCAAGCACCTGCTGCTGCTCCGCTTCTACGCGGATCCCGACTTCGCGCGCGGGTTCCGGTACGACGCGGAGGACATCACCCGGGCCCGCCGCAACGAAGACCTGGCCGCCCGTGAAGGCCTGAATGCGGTCATCGAGGACCCCCTCACCGCCAAGCCCGTGGCCATGCGCGCCTTCCTCGCCTGGACGCTCAACCAGCTGCGGCCCCTGGCCGAGGCCCTCGGTTTCTGGGAAGACCTCCAGCCGCTGCAAGAGATGGTCGAGGGCGCGCCCAGCACCGCCGAGAAGATGCGCCAGCGTCTGAAGGCCAAGCTCGGCACCTCGGACATCGTGCCGCCCGATCTGCTCGTCGAGCTGGCGGAGGCGCGGAAGGCCCAGGTCCGCGAGGAAGTGGAGACCGTCACCGCCCACCTGGCGGACCTCGGCGCGGAGCAGAACAAGCTCCAGGACTTCGTGGAGCACGCCCGCGACGAAGTGCACCTCGATCCCCGGGCCCCCGTGCGATTCCGGCCCCGGCCCGAGAAGCTGGTGGAATCAGGCTTCGCGACCAAGACCGCGGAGGTGCTGTCTGTGTCCCAGCGGCTCATCCGCATCCCCAGCGTCACCGCCTGCCCCGAGGAGCGCATGCCCGAGATCCACCGGGCGGCCACCTTCATCTACGACTACCTGCGCAACCACGGCGTGCCCGTCCGCTACTTCGACCAGGCCACCTTCCCGGCCGTGCTGGCCCACTTTCCTGGCGGCGAGAAGGCTCCGGCCATGTTGTGCGGCCACTTCGACGTGGTGGCCCCGGAGCCCGATGACAGCCAGTTCGAGCCGAAGGTCGAGGGCGACTACCTCTGGGGCCGCGGCGCGGCGGACATGAAGACCGTGCTCGCCACCTACCTCGTCTGGATGAAGGACACCCTCAAGAAGGGCGCCCCCTACCCGCCTGTGAACCTCCTCATGCTCGGCAACGAGGAGAATGGCGAGCTGGAGCCCATGGGCACACCCCATGTGCTGAAGCAGCTCAAGGAAGAATGGGGCTACGAGCCCTCCTTCTTCGTGGCCGGCGAGCGCACCGGCGAAAAGGGCACCGAACTCTGGGGCGAAGTCTGCACCCAGAACCGCGGCGTCCTGCGCTTCGAGCTGGTGGCCCACGGTACCCGCGGCCACAGCGGCCTGGCAGGCGGAACCGACCTTACCGAGCGCCTCCTCACGGCCCGCGAGGCCCTGCGCGAGCTGTTCGGGAAGCGCCTCACCCTGAAGGCCTCGGATGGCTGGCAGTCCCTGGCCCGCTTCGCCTACATCCAGGCGGGCACGCCCGGCGTCTACAACATCACGCCGGATCGCGGCGCCCTGGGCGTGGAGATCCGCCCCATCCCCCAGGACGACATCTCGAGCCTGCGCGCTGCCATCGAAGCCCTGGCTGCCGAACGGGAACTGGAGTTCGTGCCCGCGGCCTGGGAACCCGGCGTGGCCTGCGATTCCGAGAATCCCTATCTCAAAGCACTGCTGGCGGGCATCGAAGCCGCGGGTGGCGAGGTGCGCATCGGTCGCAAGGGCGCCGGCACCTCGGCGCGCTTCGCCCCCAAGGGCCAGGGCGTGGTCTGGGGCCAGACCGGCATCGGCCCCCACGCCGCCGGGGAGCGCCACTACATCCCCAGCATCGATCCCTACTACCGCGCCCTGGAGGCCTTCGCGGCCAAGCTGAAAGCCTGACCAGAGGTAGGTCCAGGGATCGTGCTGAAGATCACTGTCAAAACATCTTCATAGCGGCACCATCGTGAATGGGTTTCGGGGATGAAGGTCTGGTGATCTTCCGGAAGCCCCGGAGTTTCTCACGATGAGCCATGTCTTGAGCCAGCCGTCCGCTGCCCGCGCGGGCCGCCGCGCCCCGGGCGCGCTGGTCCCTGTCTGCGGCTGGTGCGGGAAGGTCCGCGACCAGGCGGGGGCCTGGGTTTCCGGGGAGCAGCGCTTCCTGGAAGAGGCGGGCAAGGTCCTCACCCACGGCGTGTGCCCGGACTGCATCCGGAAGCACTTCCCCCGCTGCCAAACGACCGCCTGAGAGTGGCGACTTTTTGCCAACGGCATGGAGTGCCCAGCAGGAAGTCGTGTCCAGCGTCACTGTGGCCAGAGGGGCTTCCCATCGATCATGAGGTCGGCGCAAGCCCCTCCCTGCCCTGACTGGCACCGCCACTTCTGAGGCCCCCCGCATGATCCGAAGGTTGACCCGGCTCTGGCCATGGCTGGTCCCGTGGGACGAGCATCCCGACATGGAAATCCGGCTGTTCCGGAAAGTCAGCCTGG
Source organism: Geothrix sp. (assembly GCA_036504495.1). GTDB lineage: Bacteria > Acidobacteriota > Holophagae > Holophagales > Holophagaceae > Geothrix. Next base: position 48,722 of record DASXVC010000005.1, on the reverse strand, counting down.
CTTCCGCATGTCTGGCGATAGGGGCCGTGCTACCCGCGAACTACTTCCAGAACCTCCCTGCCAGCCTGAACCTCGCAGTGTTCGCTTTCGGCATCCTGTCCTACGCCCTGTACCGGGCCTCCATGCGTGGCGTCCATGCGGCGAAGACGTTCTGCGTGCTCCTGCTCCTGCTGCTGGATTTCAGCTGGTTCCAGAACGCGGGTTCCAAGGGCACCATCGGCATGTTCATGTTCTTCGCCGTCATGGTGCTGACCACCTTTTTCAAGGGCCGGGTCGGGTGGGCGGCCCTGGCGGTCTATCTCGCGAATGGCCTGGTGCTCCTGTGGATGGAACAGGCCTTCCCGCACTTCGTCGTTCCCTACGCCCGCGAGGTGGATCGGCTATCGGATTTCGCGACCAGTTTCGTCATCAGCACCTTGGTCTGCGTCCTGGTCCTGCGGGTGGTCATGGCCGCCTACGACCGGGAACGGAGGCGGCTCACCGCCACGAACGCCAAGCTGGAGCAGAGTCTGGCCGAAATCCGGACCCTCCAGGGCCTGCTGCCCATCTGCAGCTGGTGCAAGAAAATCCGGGATGACGCGGGCCTGTGGACCCAGGTGGAGGACTATCTGGCGGAACACACGGAGGCGTCCTTCACCCACGGCCTGTGCCCCGACTGCGTGAAAACGCACTTCCCCGGCAAGCAGGCCCAGAGGCATCGGCACGAAGGACAGGATCAGGACGCCTGACCAGCGCGGCCTTCGGATCCTGCCTCCCCCCTTCCCTCAGAAATCCAGATTCTCCGTGATACGGGTGCCGTCCTTCTTGAAGGTCTCGAGGAAGGTGGCGATGCGCTTCTCGGCTCCCGCCAGGTGCTCGACCCCGAGGTTCAGGTTGAGCAGGTCCACGTACCAGGGGGCCTTGATCCTGCTCTGGACGTAGGCCTGGACGATGGCGCGGGCGATGGGGAGGGTGGTGTTCTTGGAATCGTCGTGGACATCGCGATTGCTAGCCTGGCGGAGCTTGGCGTATTCCTCATCCAGCAGCCGGGCGAAGAGGGCTGGCGTGAAGGCGTCCCCGGCGGCAGTGCCCGTGGCGGCGTCCGCCTCGGTGAAGACGGCCCCCTTGTGGAGCCACTCCCACAGGATTGATAGCCGGATCTCGCCCGTGGCCATGTCTTCCATGAGGTAGAGCACATCATCGTTGCCGAAGAAGTCCGCGGGCTTCAGCGCCGCGGCCTGGAAGCCCCGCAGGAAGGCGTTGCCGTACTGGAGTGCCACGGACAGCAGGTCGCGGGCGCCGGCGATGGTGCGGGGCGCCTCCTCCAGCTGCATCAATCCCGCGGCATCCTCGGGGCCGTAAGTCAGCGCCGGGAAGGCCCGCCCCATCTGGTTCTCCTGGCCCACGCGCTCCCACACGGGCCGCACGATGTGCACCATCTTCCAGTGGGCCACCCACTTGCCGGAGGCGCCCTCGCGCTGCTCGCGCTCGGCGCCGGCCACGGCGCGCTTCATGCTGGCGGCCACGCCGGCTTCGCTGCCCACGGGAATGTTGGGTTCCATGCCGCCCTGCCAGAGCGCGAAACGGCCGTTCCTGTCCGGCGTGTTCATGGCCCGGCGCACGCGGTCCTCGTAGGTCCGCATGTAGCCGTAGGTCATGGTGATGGACTGGATGTTGGGATTCACGAACTCGCGGTCCCAGGCCAGGGCGTCCGACACGCTGTTGATGTAGTCCCAGCGGCCTGTGTTGAAGCCCACGAAGTGGGGTGACAGCGCGGCGCGGATCTCCATGAGCTGGAAGCACTGCTCCAGCTGTTCCACCAGCACGTAGACCTTGATGGTGCCGACTTCCAGGCCCAGGTGGGCCTCCAGGGCCAGCAGCATGTCGTTCCAGAGGGCCGCGTCCTCGGCGGTCTGGGTCTTGGGCAGGTAGAGGACGATGCTGCGGCCCGCGGCCCGCAGCCGCTCATGGTTATTCACCACGTAGAGCACCAGGTCCGCGATGGAGGCGGAGAACCCGTGGCCGTCGCGGCGGATGTGGCGGTCCTCCAGGTGGAGGCCCCGGCACCGGTACAGCAGCGTGGTGAAGTCCAGCTGCCGGCGCCAGTCGGCGATGATCGGCTTCCCGAAAAAGCCCTCGGCCCAGCGGTTCATCTCCCCGGCGACTTCTTCAGCCACCTCCAGGAAGAGCGGATCCCGGGCGATGGCGAGCTTGAGGTTGCGGTGGTTGTCCAGCGACATCGTGTCCACCTGGCCCAGCGCGTCCTCGCCGTCGAACATCCAGCCGTCGGCGCCAGAAAGCAGCGCGTAGGCCACGTTGCGGATGCCGGAGCGCACATCGGAGCGCGGCTTGGTGGCCGGCCCCGTGCCCTGGATCCACTGGCGGGTGAGATCGGGCGGGATCACGGCGCCATCGAAATTCCCCGTGCGGGCATCGGCCACCTTGATCTGGGTACCCGGAATCAGCGCTTCCGGGTCGAGGAAGGCGATGCGCTCGCGCGCCTCCGCCCGCTGCTTCCGCCGGGCGGTCCGCGCGGCCATGCGCGCCCGGCGGCGCTCGTCCAAGGGCGCCAGCACGTCCAGGGCACGAAGCGCCTCCGGTGTGTAGACATCCGGGTAGGTAGACAGAACGGCGTCACGGAAGGCGAGGGTCGTGGTCATGGTGGGTCTCCACTCAAGGGGTCTGTATGGACAGGTATATTTACAGCTATTCTCGCCGATCCGATGTGGCTACCGGGCGTCAACCGCGCAGAGCCATGCCCACCTTCACCAGGCGGCAGGCCCGGGCGGCGGCGGCTTCTACGAGGACCGCGCCCTGGCCCATGCAGTCCTCGAGGGTCATGGGCTGAGGTACCGCGGTGGCGAGGGCGTCGATGCCCTTGGCCAGCACGTCGTCCGCGCCGTCGCCCAGGCCCCCGGCGATGCAGATCACGGGCACGCCGTGGCGCTTGGCCACCGCCGCCACGCCCACGGGCGCCTTGCCCATGGCCGTCTGGAAATCCGTGCGCCCTTCGCCGGTGATGACCAGGTCCGCGTCCTGGACCAGGGCCTCGAAGCCCGTGGTTTCCAGCACGATGGCCACGCCGGGCCGCAGGCTGGCCGGCGTGAAGAAAAGCAGGCCCGCGCCGAGGCCGCCGGCGGCACCAGCACCCGGAAGGAGGGCCACATCCCGGCCCGTGGCAGTGGCGGCCACGCCTGCGAAGATGCCCAGGGCCGCGTCGAGTTCCTGCACCATCTCCGGCGTGGCGCCCTTCTGGGGGCCGTAGACCGCCGAGGCGCCCCGCGTGCCGCAGAGGGGGTTGTCCACGTCGCAGGCCACGAGGACGCTGGCCTCGGCCAGCCGCGGATCCAGGCCTGAGAGGTCAATGCGGGCCAGGCGGGCCAGGGCGGCGCCGCCTTCGAGCAGGTCGCGACCCTCCGCATCCAGGAAGCGCACGCCCAGGGCCCGGGCCATGCCCGTCCCGCCGTCATTGGTGGCGCTGCCGCCGATGCCGATGACGAGCTTGCGCAGGCCGGCGTCGAGGGCCGCCTTCATCAGCTCGCCCGTGCCGAAGGTGCTGGCGCTGCGCGGGTCGCGGCGCTCCCTGGGCACCAGGGGTAGGCCCGAGGCCGAGGCCATCTCGATGAAGGCGGTGGTGCCGTCGCCGGAGATGCCCCAGTGGGCGCGCACGGGCTCGCCCAGGGGCCCCCGCACCCCCGCATGCAGGAGGCGCCCGCCCGTGGCCGCCACCAGAGCCTCGACCGTGCCCTCGCCACCGTCGGCGATGGGCACCTTGAGGACCTCCGCCGCCGGGAACACGGCATGGATGCCCCGCTCCATAGCCTCCGCCACACCGAGGGCCGACACGCTGCCCTTATAGGAATCCGGAGCCACGATGATGCGCATGGAATCATCCTTCCAAAGAAGACAAGGGAAAAGCTGAGACAGGATTAACAGGATTGGAAAGCGGGATGAACAGGATCCAAAAACGGGCTTCCTTCTTGAATCCTGCTAATCCAGCATTTCGTCCTGTTAATCCTGTCCACCCCTTTTTCAAATCCTTACGGAACGAGCCCCGGGAACAGGAACGCGAAGCCGAAGACCATGAGGCCCAGCAGGATCACGTAGGGGATCGTGTACTTGATGGTCTGGCGCATGATCAGGCCTTCCTTGCCGGCCAGGCCCACGGCGGTGGCGGCGATGACGATGCTCTGGGGCGAGATCATCTTGCCCGCGGAGGCGCCCGCGCTGCCGGCCGAGGCCATGAGGATGTCGGACAGGCCCATGCCCTGGGCGGTGAGCTTCTGCAGGTTGCCGAAGAGGGCGTTGGCCGAGGTGTTGCTGCCCGTGAGGAACACGCCCAGGGTGCCGAAGAGCGGGCTCAGGAACGGATACACGTGCTTGCTCACCAGGGCCACGATGCCGTTGGCCATGGTGGCCACCATGGAGATCTGCTTGGTGGCGAGATCGCCGACCACGGCCAGCTTGGTCTTGGGATCGATGATGGGCAGGGCCAGGTTCATCACCTCGGCGATGGCGAGGATGCTGGCCACCGCGATGAAGGAGGGGATCATCTGCTTGAAGGTCTTGCCGAACTGCTCGCCCATCACGGAATACTTGATGCCCATGAAGGGGAAGGCGATGAGGCCAGCGATGAGCATGATGGTGCCGGGGCTCTGGAGCCAGGTGAAGGAGTAGAGCTTGCCGGGGTTGTAGATCTGGGTCTTGAGGAGCACCCAGTTCCAGCCCGCGGCGCTGCCGTTGAAGAGGGGCTTGGTCTTGGGCAGGTTCACGGCGATGACGAGCACAGCCAGCAGCAGGTAGGGCAGCCAGGAGAGGAAGAGCTCCTTCGCGTGGAATTCCTTGGGCTTGTCCGTGGCCGGGGCATCACCCTCGAAGAGCCAGGGCTGGGCGTGCTTCTGGAAGTTCAGGTAGACGGCCGTGGCCACGAGGCAGACGAGGCCCGCGAGGACGGACGTGAGGTCGGCGCCGATGAAGTTGGAAACGAAGAACTCGGTGATGGCGAAGCTCAGGCCGGACACCATGATCGTGCCCAGGGCGCCCTTCAGCCCCTTGGACTTAGACATGGCATAGACCGTGGCGAAGGCCATGATCAGGGCCAGGGGCGCCATGAAGCGGCCCGTCATCTGGGAGAGCTTCATCACGTCCAGGCCGGTGGTCTTGGCGAGCGTCACGGTGGGGATGGCCAGGGAACCGAAGGGCACGGGGCCCGTGTTGGCCACGAGGCACACGAGGGCGGCCATCATGGGGTTGTAGCCCAGGCCGATGAGGATGCTGGCGGGAATGGCCACGGGGGCGCCGAAGCCGCAGATGCCCTCCAGGAAAGCGCCGAAGCCGAAGGCGATGAGCAAGGCCTGGGCGCGGCGGTCCACCGTGAGGTTCGCCATGGCGCCCTGCATCTTGTCCATCCAGCCCGTGGCTTTCAGCACGTTGTAGACCACCAGCGCGCCGAAGGGGATGTACATGATGGGGAAGATGCCCGTGATGCCGCCCTGGAGGGCCGCCAGCAGCGTCACCTTCGCCGGGAAGTGGAACACGAAGATGGCGGTGAGCACCGTCACTGCCCAAGCCACGGGCGCGACCTTCGCCGCGGGCTTCATCATCAGCGGGATGCCGATGAGCAGGACAATGAGTGGCAGCATGGCTGCAAGGGCGCCTAACAACATAATCTACCTCCGGATCAGTTGCCCAGAACCTTATCAGGGATCGCACTTGCGCCAAGAAGAATTTCCATCGTGAAGCGAGGTCCGAAGCGCCCACCGCTCCGGACCTCGCTGTCACAACAATTCACCGGGACTTTTCCGGCGCACGCAAATCTGCCTACTTCGTCTTCACCGGATCGGCCGGGCGCTTGGGCAGGGCCATGGGTTTCTCGGCCATGCGCTTCATGACTTCCTGAACGCCGCGCTCCAACTGGAGATCGCGGCCCGCCAGCATCGAGTTGGGATCGTTCTCCACCTCGATGTCGGGGGTCACGCCCTCGCCCTCGATGATCCATTCGCCCGTGGGGGCGTTGGTGCCGGACTGCGGGACGAAGACGCTGCCGCCGTCGATGAGCGGCGAGTTGCCGCCGCCTACGACGCCGCCCCAGGTCCGCTTGCCGATGAGGGGGCCCAGGCCCGCGAACCGGAAGTGGTAGGGGAAGATGTCGCCGTCGCTGGCGCTGGTCTCGCTGGTGAGCGCCACCATGGACCCGTGGAACACGGTGCTGGGGTAGGTCGAGGGGTGCTCGCCCGCGTAGCCGAACCGTGTGCCCAGCAGCTTCTTGCCCAGGCGCCCCAGGATCATCTGGCTGATGTTGCCGCCGCCGTTGGCGCGGACATCCACAATCAGGCCCTCCTTGCGGATCTGCGGGTAGTACCACTTGATGAATTCATACAGGCCCGGCGCCCCCATGTCGGGGATGTGGAGGTAGCCCACCTTCCCGCCGCTGAGCTTGTCCACGCTTTCCTTGGAGCGCAGCACGAAGTCCAGGTAGCGCAGGCTGGCCTCGCTCTGGATGGGCTGGTAGCTGACCTGCCGCGCCCCCTCGAAGCCGGGCTTGGCGTTCAGCGTGAGCGTGACCGAGAACGTCTTGTTCCGCAGCAGCCGGTAGGGGCTGTCATTGGCCTTCAGCTCCACGCCGTCGATGGCGAGGATGTAGTCGCCTTCGCGGGCGTCCACGCCCACTTCCGTCAGCGGGCTGCGGTACTTGGGTTCCTCGTTGTGGCCACGGTAGATGTGGGCCAGCCGGTAGCGTCCCGCGGCGGCATCCAGTTCGATGCGGGCGCCGGGCAGGCCCACCCGGGCGCGCTCGGGCAGGAACTGGTCGCCACCTTCCGTGTAGGTGTGGCCGATGTTCAGTTCGGAGATGAGCTCGGTCAGCACGTAGGTCAGGTCCGAGCGGTGGGTGACGTGCTGGAGCCAGGGCCGGTACTGCTCGCGCAGGGCCTTCCAGTCGTAGCCGTGCATGTTCTTCACGTAGAAGAGGTCGCGGAAGCGCCGCCAGGTCTCGTCATAGACCTCACGCCATTCCTCGGCGGGGATGCGGTCCACGTAGAGTTCCTTCGTGGATACGGTCTTCTTCTCAGCGCCCTTCGGTTTCACGTCCATGAGCTGATAGGAAGCCGCCGGCCCCTGCCCCGTCCGGGCCAGAACCTTCATCCCGTCCTGGCTCAGCATCCAGCCCTGGGCATCGGGCAGGAGCTCACTCTCCTGCCGCTTCTTCAGATCGAAGATCCAGAGGCTGCCGCCCCCGGCGCGGCGGCCGTTGGCCTCGCCATATACGAAGGGTTGGACCTTGCTGTAGAGCAGAAAGCCCTTGACCGCCTCCAGGCCGCCCAGGTTGTCGGCGGGCACGGGCACGCGCGACCCCCGCTGCTCGAAGCCGTCGAAGTCGATGCGCACGGCGACGGGACCCTTGGCCTCCGCAGGCTTGTCCGCCTTCTTGTCGCCGTTTTCCTTTTTCTCGCCATCGTCCTTCTTCTCGGGCGTGGCGCCTACTTCATCGCTTTCCGGCGGGAAGGGATGGGGCACGTCCTTGCGCAGGGCATAGACCACCACGTCCATGTTGCGGTTGCCCGCGTAGTCGAATTCCAGGTTGCTGATCTGCGGCGCGTAGTCGCGGCGGCTGAGGGCGTAGAGGTACTTGCCTTCGGGATCCCAGGCGGGCTCGGTGACCGGGAACAGCTCACCCGTGACGCGGTGCAGCTGCTGGTCCGCCTGGCTCCAGATCTGGAGGCTGCGGGTGCCGTTCAGGTTCGCCAGCGAGAAGGCCAGGAACTGCCCGTCCGGCGACCAGGCCAGATCACCCACCCGGGCGAAGGGATCCTTGGCCGCCTTGACCAGCTTGCGATCGGCCACGCCGAGCACGTAGACGACGCCATCCTTGTCCGTGAAGGCCAGGTGCTTGCCGCCGGGCGCCCAGACCGGGGCATTCAGCTGGCCCACCAGGCCTGAGGTCAGCGCCTCGGGCTTGCCCTTGCCGTCCTGGTTCACGAGGTAGACCTGATCCTCGCCGGACAGGTCCGAGATGAAGGCGATCCTCCGGCCATCCGGCGACCAGCGGGCGTGCTTGTCGTGGGCGCCGGAGCTGTTGGTCAGATTGCGCACGGGCCCCTTCTCGATGGGCACGGTGAACACGTCGCCGCGGGCTACGAAGAGGGCGCGCTCACCCTTGGGCGACAGGGCGAAGCCTTCGATGTTGCGCTCGGCGCTGATGCGCGAGGGCCGGGAGGCGCCGCCATCCGTGGGCACGGTGATGGCGATGCCCTTGTCGCTGCCGTCCTGCACGTTCATCACGCGCAGCTCGCCGTTCAGCTCGTAGACGATGCGGGACTGGTGGTCGCTGGAGGGCCAGCGCACGTCCCAGGTCTTCTGGAAGGTGAGCTGTTTCACGCCGTCCCCAGCCGCTTCCATCGCTGGATCCACCGCATAGAGGTTCAAGGTGCCGTCGCGATCCGAGGCGAAGTACACCTTGTCGCCGATCCACATGGGATCGCGCTCGGTGCGCGGGCTGGCGGCAATCTTCTTCTGCTGCTTCGTGGCCAGGTCGAAGACGTAGAGTTCCTGGGCCCAGCCGCCCTGGTAGCGCTTCCAGTGGCGGAAGTCGCGGAACATGGGCGCGTAGGCGATGCGCTTGCCATCCGGCGAGAACGACCCCGGCCCGGCCGTGGGCATGGGCAGCTTCTTGGGCAGGCCGCCTTCCAGGGCCACGGTGTAGAGCGCCGTGCGGCTCAGCACGCCGTCGGCGTCACTGCCCGCGCGGAACAGCACGCTGGAGCCGTCCGGCGTCCAGCCCACCACCTGGTGGTCGTAGCCGCCCCGGGGCGGCAGCGGGCCCGCTGCCGGGTCGAAGGTGAGCTGGCGCGGGATGCCGCCGCCGCTGGGCATGACGTAGACCTGTTCATCACCGTCGTACTGGCCCGTGAAGGCGATCCACTTGCCGTCCGGACTGAACTTCCCGAAGACCTCCATCCCGGGATGGGCCGTCAGGCGCGTGGCGGAGCCGCCCGAAGCCGGAGCGGTCCAGAGGTCCCCGCCATGGGTGAAGACCACCTTGTCCCCGTGGATGTCCGGGAAGCGGAGCAGCTTCGTCTGGGCCTGCGCCGTGCCGCAAAGGGCCAGCGCCAACGCCAGCCGGGAAAGAAGGAGGGTTCGTCCAGGCATCGGTACACCTCAGGGTTGGGGGACACGGGCATTGTATGACGAGGTAATACCAAGCCAACGGAAACTTCCGAGCGGCGCCCCCTGGGTCGGCACGGCTGCGCACTCCTTGTTCAGGGCCACGAGTCGGGATAGAGCCTCCGCGTCAAGCGCGGCTTGGTCCCCAACCCCTTCATCCCCTGCATCCCTGTTCAAAGGTTTTTTAAACAGGGATGAAGGGAATGCAAGGGATGAATGCAGATCCTGTCATTCAGGGCCCGACCAGCTGCAGCTCGGCGGCGAACTGGCCGGCGGCGCCGGTGGTCTGCACCTCTAGGCGTACGGGGGAGAAGCTGAAGTTGAAGAAGGCCAGTCCAGCGTAAGTACGGGCGGCCTGACCGGTGGGCGTGTAGGTCACGTTCACCCGGAAGGCATTCTTGGCGGGATCCACGGCCGTCAGTGTGCCGGTAAGGGTTCCGAAGGCGTCCGATCCGCTCAGAGTCCCGCTGGCCGTGAGCCTGCCGTTGATGGGGTAGCCCGAGCTGGTCACGGTGGAGGTGTAGGCTCCCGCCACATTGGCCATGACGACCGGCAAGGCGTACTTGGCCCCGGCGTTGTAGGTGAAGGCGAAGGTCCCGTTGTCGTAGGCGCTCGCGTAGGTTCCAGAAAGCACTGATCCGCCCGTGCCCGAACCATTGATCGAGTAGCTGAGGGAGGTGAGGTTTCCGGGGAAGGCGTATCCCGTGGGCGCGTACATCGTGCCGGAGCCCGTGGCACTGGTGCCCGCGGCGGACAGTGTGCCCACTGCCTGGATGCCATTGGAGGCCACATAGCGCATCTCGCCGGACCCAAGCAGAAGGGCCGTGGCGGATACGCTCCCGCCGGTGTTGGACACGAGGGTACCGTTCCAGGGGCCTTCGAAGGCACCCGCGGAAACCGGCGGGGGCGGTGGCGGTGCGGAGGAACCTCCGCCCCCGCCACCGCACGCGAGGAGAGCCAGAAGACCGGTGGCCAGAAGAAGGGACGACTTCATGTTCATGGGGTTCCGCCGTGGAGGAAGTAATGATGACCTGAAGATCAGGCATGTCCACCCTACCCTCCGGCGATGGACATTACTTGTCCAGAGGAAACCTCTCGTGGATCCCCGAAGACCGAACCTCGACCGCGCTGCGCCAGGGCGGAAGAACGGCTGGATCACGTCCCCGTGGCCTGGGTCCAGTACCAGCTGGGGTCCTCGGGAGTATCCACGGGGGTGAGCATGCTGAGACTCGGGGAGGAGATCGAGGCGGGCGGTGATGCTGTCGCAGTAGCGGCCCTTGAGCCAGGGCTGAGGTTCGATCTGAGCAGCTGATTACGAATCAGCGGGTCGCTCGGCCTCGCTAATTTTGGCTCAGGTCCTCGCTCCAAAACCATCACGAGAGGCTTGATCCGGTTCGTCCTGGCTAAAGGATTTTCTTGGTCAGGACGGTCTGGATGAAAGCAGATTCTGCCAGCCTTCATTACAGCGGCAGCGAGCATAAGGGGCAGGCCCCTACCTCGGCGAAAGGAAAGGCTATTCAGCCACGGATGAACACGGATTCACACGGATGGAAGGTGCTCTGTCATCTGTGTCCATCCGTGGCAAAACCGGATGTTCGCCCCGTGCGATGATGGCTGGATGGACGCCCCTCTTTCCGTCAAGCGCCTGCTGGAGCAGGTGAAGGCCAAGCTGGAACCGCCTTTCGCGGCGGTGTGCGTGGTGGGGGAGGTGTCGAATTTCCGGGGCTCGGGCAAGCACTGGTACTTCACGCTGAAGGAGGAGGGCGCGGCGCTTTCCTGCGCGGTGTGGGCGGGGCAGCAGCGGTTCCTCCAGCACAGGCCGGCGGACGGGCAGCGGGTGGTGCTCAAGGGCAGCCTCAACCTCTACGTGGCGGGCGGAACCATCACCCTGGCGGTGACCCACTGCGAACCCGCGGGCGTGGGCGACCTACAGGCGCGGCTGCGGCAGCTGGAGGCGGATCTGCGCGTCCAGGGCCTCTTCGACAGGCCCAAGCGCCCCCTGCCCCGCTTCCCGAAGAAACTCGGCATCGTGGCGGCCCTGGGCGGAGCGGCCCTGCGGGACGTGCTGGAGGTGACGGCCCGCCGGGCCCCCGGCATCGACCTGCTCATCGCCCCCGCGGCGGCCCAGGGCGAGCGCTGCGTGCCCGAAACGCTGCTGGCCATCCAGGAACTCGAGGACCCCTATTGGGGCTGCGAGGCTCTGCTGCTGGTGCGGGGCGGCGGCAGCCTGGAGGACCTCTGGGCCTTCAACGATCCGGCGCTGGTGCGCGCCGTGGTGGATTGCCGCATCCCTGTCATCACCGGCGTGGGGCACGAGATCGATACGACGCTGGTGGACCTGGCCGCGGACCGTCGCGCCGCCACCCCCAGCCAGGCCGCGGAGCTGGCCACGCCGGACCGCGCGGCCCTGGGTGCGGAGCTGCGGCGGCGGGTCGAGGCCCTGGCCGCCAAGACCGCCTGGCGTTTGCGGGGCCTGGAAACGACGCTCAACCTCCTGACGGATCACGGGCTCCAGCGGGCGGAACCGCTGGCGGCACCGGGAGCCCGGCTGGCCGCCCTGGGCCAGCGCCTGGCCCTGGCCCACCCCAGCCGCGGCCTCGATGCCGCGGGCGGGCAGCTGGCCCTGCTCTGCCAGCGCCTGGGACAAGCCGCCGGACGCGCCGCCCGGGAGCTGGATCTGCCCCGGGTACGCGAGGCCCAGCGCCGGCTGGCCCCGGCGGTCCTGCGGGGGCTCCAGCACCGCGACCAGCGTCTGGCGGTGCTCGCGGAGCGGCTGCGCGGACTGGACCCGGCCGGTCCACTCCAGCGGGGTTTCGTGCTGGCCCTGGACGCCGCGGGCCGCCCCGTGACCACGGCCCAGGCCCTGCCTGCGGGCGCCGCCCTCCGCCTGCGTTGGCGGGACGGGGAGCGGAAAGCCACGCTGGATTAGCGCTTGCCAAAGCTCAGCCCGCAAAACCCTTGTGACGATAGGGTTCCAGGCAGGCCCATGTCACGAATCCACTTCCGACCCTTCCCCTTCATGAAATCCATCGCGATGATCTGCCTGGCGGCGGCGTCGGCCCTCGGTTTGGCCGCGGCCCCGCGCCGGACGGTCAAGGTGGCGGTCTTCCCCCATGTCCCGGCGATCTTCATGGATGGGCAGGGGCAGCCCCAGGGGTTCTACGTGGACATGCTCCGGGACGTGGCCGCCCGGGAGTCGTGGGACCTGCGCTTCGTCCCCGGGACCTGGCAGGAAGGCCTCGACCGGGCCCGCACCGGCGAGGTGGACCTGCTCACCAGCGTGGCCCGGACCCCGGAGCGCAGCCTCTACCTGGATTACGGCCAGGAACCCTCCTTCACGGTGTGGAGCATCCTGTACGCCCGCCCCGGCGCCGGCATCAGCACGGCCCTGGATGTCCGCGGCCGGCGCATCGGGCTGATGGGCGGAGACACGAACGGCCAGCACTTCCGGGACCTCTGCCGCAGCTTCAACCTCCCGGTCTCCTACGTGGAATACGGCAGCTTCACCGATGTGTTCCAGGCCATCGCCGAAGGGCAGGTGGATGGGGGGGTGACGTCCAGCACATTCGGCTACGTCGAGGAATCCAGGTTCAAGGTGGAACGGACGCCGGTGGTGTTCAGCCCCTTCGATATCTGCTTTGCCGTGGGGAAAGGGCGGAACGGCGATCTGCTGGCGCCGCTGGACAGCTACCTGCGTGAAGGACGGAACGCGCCGGATTCGGGCTACCACCGGGCGGTCAACCGCTGGCTGGCCCCCCAGGTGAAAGCCGGGTTGCCCGTCTGGGCCTGGCGGGCGGGCCTGGGGATCCTCGCCGCGCTGGCCCTGTCCATGGCTGTGGCCATCGGCCTCCGGCGGAAGATCCGGAAGGCCACCGCCAGGATCCTGGAGCTGAATGGGGGCCTGGAGCGGGAACTGTCGGTACGGCGGCGGGTGGAGGAACAGATCTTCCACGTGGCCAGCGGCGTTTCGGCCACCACGGGCGAGTCCTTCCTCCACGAACTGGTCAAGCACCTGGCCCAGGCCACAGAGGCCGATGTGGCCTTCATCGGGGAGTGCTACACCGCGGACGGCCTGCCGCGGATCCGGAGCCTGTCGGTCTACGCGGAGGATGCCCCCGTGGAGGACTTCGATTACCTCCAGGCGGGAACGCCTTGCGAACGCACCGTCCGGGGCGATGTCTGCGTATTCCCGGCCCAGGTCCAGGAAGCCTTCCCCGCCTGCGGGATGCTGCAGCGCCTCCAGGCCAGCAGCTACGTGGGCGCCCCCCTGGTGGACTCCCACGGCCAGACCCTAGGCATGCTGGCGGTCCTCCATCGCGCCCCCCTGGATTCACCTTCAGGCGTGGCCTCACTGTTGAGGATCTTCTCGGCCCGGGCCGCGGCGGAGCTGGAGCGGCGGAACACGGAGGATGCCCGGGTCCTGCTGGAGCGGCAGATGCAACATGCCCAGAAGCTGGAGAGCCTCGGCGTGCTCGCGGGCGGCATCGCCCATGACTTCAACAACCTCCTCACCGCCATGCTGGGCCACATGAACGTGGCCCAGATGAGGCTCGCTCCCGAATCTCCCGCCGCCCCCCACCTGGAGAGCCTGGAGCGCATCATCCACCGCGCGGCGAACCTCACCCGGCAGATGCTCGCCTATTCGGGCAAGGGGCGCTTCGTGGTGCGGTCCTACGACCTGAACCACGTGGTCCAGGAAGTCACCCACCTTCTGGAGGTCTCCATCCCGAAGAAGATCGCCCTGCGCTTCCATCTGGCGCCCGCCATCCCCGCCATCGAGGCGGACGCGGCCCAGATCCAGCAGGTCATCATGAACCTGGTCACCAACGCCGCGGATGCCATCGGGGACACCGAAGGCACCATCCGGCTCACCACCGGCAACCTCCGGGTCGACCGCGCCTACCTGGACCAGGTCTTCCACGGCCAGAACCTTGCCCCCGGGGACTACGTGACCTTGGAGGTGGGCGACACCGGCTGCGGCATGACCCCCGAAGTCCAGGCCCGCATCTTCGAGCCTTTCTTCACCACCAAGGTCACGGGCCGCGGGCTGGGCCTGTCGGCCACCACCGGCATCCTCAAGGGACACCGCGCCGGCATGCGCATCTACAGCGAGCCCGGCCGGGGCACCACGTTCAAGCTGCTGTTCCCGGCCTCGGAAGCGAAGCAGGAAGTGGCCACCGCGGCCGCCACCGCTCCGGCCCTGGTCCGCAAGGCGACGGTGCTGCTGGTGGATGACGAGGAGATGATCCGCGATGCGGCCTCGGCGGTGCTGGAGGCCCTGGGCCTGTCGGTGATCACCGCCGCGGACGGCCGCGAGGCCCTGGGCGTGATCCACCGGGAAGGCACTAGGGTGGACCTGGTCCTCATGGACCTCACCATGCCCCACATGGATGGCCGCGAGGCCTTCCAGGCCATCCGGCACATCCATCCCCGGATGCCCGTCATCCTCAGCAGCGGCTACAACGAGCAGGAGTCCATCCAGGATTTCATGGGCCGCGGCCTCGCCGCCTTCCTGCAGAAGCCCTACACCTTGAACGCCCTCGAACAAACGGTGCTAGAGGTACTGGCGAAGAACCCCATCCCGGCATGAAAACGGGCGGCCAGGGCCGCCCGTTCCGGATCGAAAGCTGGCGCTACTTCTTCAGCGCATCCCACTTCTCCGTGTCGCTGGGCGCCTCGGCCCGGCCGCCCAGGTGGTGGGACAGGAAGGCCTCGGCGGCGGCGTAGAACTTCATGCGGTTCTCGGGGCGGGCGATGGGCGGGGGGAACTGGGCCTGGGCCGTCATGCCCAGGAGGGCAGCGGCAAGGCCGAAACGGGACAGGCGCATCGAAAGCCTCCTTTGGGGGGTGCGCAGAGGGTACGTCCGAGAAGGGTGTGCAGGTTAGGGTCACGTGCTAAGGTAAAAAAAATAGCCGGTGCCAAAATGTCCAATGAACCCAACGCCGCCTCCGCGCCCTCTTCCGGGAGGCGGATCCTCGAACCCGGCACCCAGGTGGGGCGGTTCCAGGTGGAGTCCCTGCTGGGCACGGGCGGCATGGGAGAGGTGTACCGGGCCTGGGACGCCACCCTGGAACGCAGCGTGGCCCTCAAGGCCCTGCGGGCTGGCGAGGAGCGCGAAACCGGCGCCCCGGAGCGCTTCCGGCGGGAGGCTCTGGCCCTGGCCCAGCTCAACCATCCGAATGTCTGCCAGGTGCATGACTGGGTGGAAAATCCGAGCGGCACCTACATCGCCATGGAGCTCCTGGAGGGGCGGACCCTGGATCAGGCTGCCGAGGGCCTCAGCGTGCGGGAGAAGCTCCAGGTGATCTGTGCCGTGGCCCACGCCCTGGAGGCCGCCCACGCGAAGGGCTTGATCCATCGCGACCTGAAGCCCGGGAACATCATGGTGGCCCCGGCCTCGCGCACCCGGGCGCTCCAGGTGAAGGTCCTGGATTTCGGCCTGGCCCGTCTGGTGGATCCCCAGGGCCCTGCCGATTCACGCATCACCCCCTCGGGAGTGCCGACGCTGGGGACCCTCAAGGCCATCGAAGAGGCCGGACGGGCGAAGGAGGGCGGGAGCGGAGGCGACCCATCCAACAACCAGTCCTGGGAGAAGCTCACCCAGGCCGGCACCTTCATGGGCAGCCCGAGCTACGCGTCCCCGGAGCAGATCCAGGGGCAGGCGGCGGGTTCCTCCAGCGACGTCTTTTCGCTCGGCATCGTGGCCTGGGAGCTCCTCGCGGGAGAGCACCCCTTCCCCGGGGAGGGGCGCCAGCGGATGCAGGCCATCGTGGAGGGCACGCGCCGGGAACTGAAAGTCCGGGGCCTGCCCTCCGGGACCTCGGATCTCCTGCGGTCCATGCTGGAGGCCCACCCCTTCAAGCGGCCCACCGTGGCGAAGGTGGCCTTGACCCTCGATCACCTGCTCCGGCCCCGCAGCGCCCTACGCTGGGCCGGCATCACCGCCCTGGGCGCCCTGGCTCTGGCCGGTGGCGCGAACTGGTTCAGCTCCCGCGGCATCATCGCGGACCTGACCCGCGAGCGCCCGGCGCGCCTGGTGATCCTGCCCTTCGCCAACACCACCGGGGATGACCGCCTGGATTCCCTGGCGCAGCTGGCCCTGCCGGAGATGCTTGAAACGTCCCTTCGCGCGCATCCCAAGCTCGCACCGCTCGATGCCGAAAGCCTCGTTCGTGGCCGGGCGGCACTCCGCATCGCACCCCTCGGGGTGATCCCCCAGGCAGACCAGCCCCGCCTGATCTCCGCCCTCGGCGCCCAGCTGGTGCTCCGGGGCACCCTCTCCCGGGAGGGCGGCAATACGGTGGTGGTGGCCTATGAGCTCACGGATGCCGCCGGGAAGGTGCGCCACGCCGGCGAGACCCGGGGGGCCAACGACCGGGTGGCCGTGTCCCTGCCCCTGGCCCGCAACGTGGCGGCGGATCTCATCAAGGCGGTCGATCCCCTGGCCTCCAAGCCCAACGCGGCGCTGCTCGTGGCTCCAGAGGCCCTGGAGGCCTACGTCCGCGGCGCCAGCCTCATGGACCGGGGGGACTTCAAGGAGGCCGCGCCTGCCTTCCAGGCCGCGACGCAAAAGGCCCCGGACTTCGCCCCGGCGGTGCTGGGCTATGCCCGGTGCCTCAGCCGCCTGGCCGACATCCCCCCCGAGCCTGTGTTCCAGTGGGCCCGCTGGACGGCCCGCGCCCAGGGGGACCGGGTCAGCGAGATGAAGGCCCTCCATTACCTGTCCGTGCGCCATGGGGACCGGGGCCTTTGGGAAGCCTCGGACCGCACCGGGCGGGAGGCCCTGGAGTTGGCCCAGACCCTGGGACAGAGCGCCTTCGAGGCCGGCATCCGCGCCACCCTCGGCGTGAACTTCCAGCGCCAGCACAAGCTCGTGGAGGCGGAGGGCGAGTACCAGCAGGCCCTGACCATCTACCAGAGCCTGGGGGACAAGCTGAACGCCACCCGGGCCCTCAACAACCTGGCGGTGATCGAGAAGGGCCGCGGCCACCTCAAGGAGGCCGAGGCCCGGTACCAGGGCTCCCTCCAGACCGTGCGGGCCTATGGCGACCGCTGGGGCGAGTCCTTCATCACCAACAACCTGGGGGACCTGGCCCTGGCGCAGGAGGGCGGCCTGGACCGCGCCGAGACCTTCTTCCGCCAGGCCCAGGCCCTGCGCGAAGCCATCGGAGACCAGAACGGCCTGGTCTATTCCCTCATGGGGCTGGCCACGGTGGCCCAGGCCCGGGGCGAGCTGGACCGTGCCGGGATTCTGGCGCGGAAATGCCTCGAGCAGGCCCGGAAGACCCAGCTGCGGCCCATGGAAGCCACCGCCCTCTACAACCTCGGCGAGATCAACCGTGCCGCCGCCCGCTATGCCGCCGCCCGGGTGTTCTACCAGCAGTCCCTCGCCCTGCACCAGGAGCTGAAGGACGCCCTCATGGAGACCCACTGCCTGGCCGCCGAGGCCGAGTGCCTGGCCCGGGAGGGCCGGCGCGGCATGGCCCGCGTCCTGCTCGACCGGAGCCGCGCCCTCTCCACCGAGGAAACGCCCTACATCCTCCGGGCCCAGGCCTGGCTGGCCCGCAGCGAGGGCCGGGGCGACCAGGCGAAGGTACTCTTCGCCAAGGCCCTCTCCGAAGCGCGCATCCAGGCTCCAGAGGTCGTCCGGGAGCTGAAGGAGGCGCTGCGCTGAGTCAGGCGGCAGCCGCGAAACTGGGCCCGTTCAGCGTTTCAGGATGAGCAGGGTCAGGTCGTCCGCCAGGGGACGGCCCTGGGTGAAGGCCACCACGTCCGCCAGGACGGTGGCCTGCAGATCCTCGGCGGGGCCGGCGAGCAGCGCCTCCAGACGGTCCTCCCCATAGAACGAGTCATCCGGCGCCTGGGCTTCGGACAGGCCGTCCGTGTAGAAGATCAGGCTGTCACCGGGTTCCAGGACACCCTCGCTGAGCTCCAGCGCTTCCTTGAACTTGGTGGCGCTGAGGCCCACGCCCAGGCCCCGGGGATGGAGGCGCGCCACACGGCCATCCGCGCGGCGGAGGAATGCGGAGGGGTGCCCCGCCCGCACGAACTGGTAGCGGCCCGTACGGGGGTGGAAGGTGCCGTAGGCCAGGGTGAGGAAGAGCCGGCGGTCATGGCCCTGGCACCAGATGCCGTTCAGGCGGTCGGCCACCTCCACCGGGCTGAGGATCTGCTTGTCCAGGGCGGACAGCACGCCCTTCGTCTCGGCAGCGTAGAAGGCGGCGCTGGTCCCCTTCCCGCTCACATCCAGGATGAGGAAGGCGAGACTACCGTCCGCCAGGGGGAACAGGTCGTAGTAGTCCCCGGCCACTTCGCGGGCCGGGAGGATGGTGGCCCGCACCGAGGGCATCCGCAGAGCCTCCAGATCCGGCAGCAGCCGCATCTGGACCTCCCGGGCCACACGCAGTTCCTCCTCCATGCGCAGGCGCTCCTCCCGCTCGGACGCCGCGGTCTGGAGGCGGGCGGCCATCTCGTTGAAGGCCGTGGAGAGCTGGGCCACCTGGTCCCGCCCCCGGGGCCTGATGCGGGCGGAGAAATCGCCGAGGCTGAGGCGCTTCACTCCCCCGTCCAGATCGTTTACCGCCCGGCCCAGGGACCAGGCCAGCACCAGCCCCAGAACCGCCGCCACCGCCTGGGCCAGGATCAGCCCCATCAGCACCAGGGCGACCACGATGATGGCCTTCACCGTGCCCTCGGAGAGCACCTGCCGGTCGGCGGAGCGGAAGCCCGCGAACAGGGCGTAGAGGTTCGTCTCTGGCGTGGCGGTCAGCACCATGGGCCGGCCCGTGGACCAGTCCAGGATGGGGAAGGCCAGGGGCGGCAGGTTGAAGGGCGCAAACAGCCCCGCCCCATGCAGCGGCTGCCCCTTGGCCCAGCCCGCCAGGACTTCCCGTTGGCCCACGAGGATGGGCGCGTCCTTGTCCGCGCGCTGGCCGCCGGCCTTGACCTTCAGCGTCCCCTCGCCCTCGCGGCCCTCTTTCCGCGGCGTCAGCTGGAACACCACCTGGCCCCCGGCCAGCGCCTGGGCGCGGTCGCCGAGGACGCCCAGGTTGAGCGACAGGATCCGGTAGCCGCCGGGCTCCTTTCGCACGGCCCGGAGGTAGGTGTCCTTGCGAGATTCCGTCAGATCCGCGTCGTGGCTGTCGGCCCACACCATGCCGACAAACGCGTCACTAACACCCTCGGGAAGCTGAGGGGCATGCTCCACCCAGGCCCCGCCATAGGTGCGGAGGGCCTGCAGCGCGGCGGCATCGGAGGTTTCGCCGTTGGCCGTTTTCAAGGCCTCTTCCCAGGCCGTCAGTGTCTGCTGAGTGGAGCGGCTCACCTGCGCCCCGAGCCCCAGCCAGCCCAGCGCCAGGAGCATCAACCCCAGGGCCACCACGGGAAGCACCGACATCAGGGCGAGGATCACCCAGAGCCGCCGGGACACCCGGAACAGCAGCCGATCCCAGATCCAGCGCAGCGCCCTGAAGAGGAGCACCATGCCGCCGACCCAGGCCACGGCCGCGGCGCAGCCCGAATCCACGGGCTTCAAGGCCAGCGGCAGGCCGATGGCCAGCAGCACCCACGGCCAGTGGCGACGGAAGCGGAAAGCAGCCCAGCCGCGGCGGATCAGGTCCAGGGTCTGGGACAGCATGGCCGGCTCAGGCCATCAGCAGACCGCCGTTGACGCTCAGCACCTGGCCCGTGATGTAGCCCGCCTCATCGCTGGCAAGGAAGGCCACGGACGCGGCGATGTCATCCCCGGTGCCCATGCGGCCCAGGGGGATCTGCTTCGTGAACTCGGCCTTCACCTCCGCCGGCAGGCCCGCGGTCATGGCGGTCTCGATGTAGCCCGGCGTCACGGCGTTGGCGGTGACGTTGCGGCTGGCCAGCTCCCGCGCCACGGACTTGGTGAGGCCGATGAGGCCCGCCTTGGCGGCCACGTAGTTCGCCTGGCCCGGGTTGCCCATCTGGCCCACCACGGAGGCGATGTTGATGATGCGGCCCCAGCGCTGCTTCATCATGGGCTTGGTGGCCGCCTGGATGGCCGTCCACGCGCCCTTGAGGTTGGTGTCGATCACCGCGTCCCAGTCCTCCTCCTTCATCTGGATGAGCAGCTTGTCGCGGGTGATGCCGGCGTTGTTCACCAGGATGTGGATGGCGCCGTGGCGCTCCACCGTCGCGGCGACCGCAGCCCGCACGGAGGCCCCGTCGGACAGGTCGGCCGCGATCACGTCGGCCTTGCCACCCGCGGAGGTGATAGCATCCGCCACCGCCTGGAGCTTGCTCAGTGTCCGCGCCGCGCAGACCACCGTGGCCCCCTGGGCGGCAAGGCGCTTCGCAATGGCTTCGCCGATGCCCTGGCTGGCACCGGTGACGAGGGCGATCTTGCCGTCGAGGCGGAACATGGAACCTCCAGATGGATGAAGGTCCAGTCTAGCAAGGCCCGTGGGCCTCACTCGCCCATTGCGCTCCAGTAAAGCGCGTTGAAGAGCAGCTTGAAGCTCTCCTCCGTCTGCGCCCGGTGCTGCACGCGGAAGCCGAAGAGCACGACCCTGCCCTTGCCCAGCTCCACGCTGACGGCGGCGGCCTTGCGCTCCAGCCGCTCGGCGCCCTTGATCCAGCCGCTCGCGAGGATCTCGCGGGCGTCGTCGGGGTACGACGCGATGACGGCCCGGCGGTTCTGGGGAGAGGCCGGGGAGGTCTGGAAGGCCAGGCGGCCGTCCATGAACCCGAAACCCTCGGTCGCCATGCCATAGGCCACGGGATGGGCAGCGTCGAAGTGCAGGTGGAGGATCGACCCGGGACAGGCGAAGTCTTCGCCGCTCCGCCCGCCGGACAGCGTGTTCCGCACGGGCAGGCCCAGCTCATCGATGAGGAATTCGGAGCTGGCGGAGAGGGCCACCAGGGTGCCGCCCTGCTCCACAAAGGCCTTCAGGGCCTTCACGCCGTCCTTGCCGAGGCCACCGCTGAATTCCGGGGGGACTTCCTCCACGAAGCGCCGGACATCACCCTCGGGCCTCGGGCGCCCCTCCAGCAGCAGGGCCTTGGCCACGTCCGGCAGCACGATCACATCGAAGGCCTCGTTGAGCTTGCCCGCCTGCACGGCCTTCGGCTCCAGGCTTCTGGGCGCGAAGCCGTACTGCTCCAGGATCCACCGCGTCCAGCCCTCATCCATGGAGACCGACCACGGCCTCAGCAGCCCCACCCGGGGCGCCCTCAGGGTGGCCTGTTTCACAGCGGGCTTGCCGCTGAGGGTCCGCAGGGCCACGTGGTGGCGGGCGGCAAGGCCATCCAGAGCAGAGCCGGCTTTCAGCAGGATGGATCCCGCCTCGAAATGCTTGCCCTCGGCCGCGAAGGCCTCCAGGGCGACGGTCGCCTTTCCGGACTTCAAGGCCTCGTTGAGCAGGCCCGCGGCGGCGGTGGCGCGCCGATCGAGCACCGCCACGGCGCCGCTGCCGGTGATGCCGCCCCTGGGCCAATCCTCGGCCTTGAGCAGGTGCGTGGCGCTGCGCTGGGTTTCACTCAGCCGTGCCTTCTCCACCTGGACCCCCATCATCAGGGGCAGGGTCCAGGCAGCCACATCGTAGGGGGCCATGGGCGGCGCGCCCGCGGCGGGGCGGGTCTCCGGGTAGCGCTGGGGCTCCAGCATCTCCTTCACGAAGCGGCCCAGGGGCTGCGCCGTGGGCAGGAGGTACGATCCGTCCTCCGCCACGCGCACTTCCGCGCCGTTCTCGGCCATGAGGTGGGCCAGCCGGGCCGCGGCCACGGGATCACGTTGATCCAGCGGCAGCCGGTAGAACAGCGCGGGGTCCCCGGCCTGGATGCTGGCCTGAGCCATGCGGGCGCGGTTGCGGAGCAGATCACTTTTCAGGTTCGCGCAGGATTCCAGCAGAGCATCCGAGGCAATGCGCTCGTAGTCCATGATGTCGCGCAGCCGCCAGGCGCCGCCCTTCCAGGGATTGGGGAAGTTCACCTGGGGCTTGTACTCCACCAGGCCCTTGCCACCGGCGGCAAGCTCCGTGACGTCGATGTCAGCCGGGCTAGCCAGGCGGGCCGAGGCCACTTCGGTGAGCAGGCCCACGACGTTCTTCCACCAGCCCGTGTTCTTGGTGCCGCCGGGCCAGTAGGCGTCGAACATGGTGCCGTAGGCCACGCCGGCCTTCCCGGCCTCCTCCAGACGCAGGCTCATGGTGCTGCCCAGCAGGTCGACCGTGCGCCAGACCAGGGGATGGATCTCCCGCGCCACGGGATTGGCGTAGGGCGGTACGAACATGCGGGGCCCGGTGGCGCCCATCTGGTGCTCGTCCAGCCACACCTGGGGGAACCACTGGTGGTAGGCCATGCGGTTGACGGCGATGGATTCCTTCTGGGTGAGCATGTACCAGTCGCGGTTGTTGTCGTGGCCCACGTAGGGGTGGTACAGCCAGGGCAGCCGGCCCCCTTCGTACCGGGTGCCGAGCTGCTTCCGGTAGTACTCCGTCTCCATGACCTGGCCGTCGGGGTTCAGGCTGGGCACCAGCAGCAGAATCACCTGGTCGAGGCGGCGGAGCGTTTCGGCGTCCTTCGCCGTGGCCAGTGCACGGGCCCACTCCATGGCCATCTGCGTGGCCCCGATCTCCGATGCGTGGATGGAGCAGGTCACCAGCACGATGGCCCTGCCCTCCTTCGCCAGGGCCTCGACCTGCGCTTCGCTGAGCCCCCGGGGGTCCGCCAGCCGTTTGGCGATCTCCTGATACCTGGCCTTGTCCTTGAGGTTCGCCTCGCTGCTGATGACGGCCATGATCAGCGGCTGGCCATTCGTGGTCCTGCCGAGCTCCTCCACCTGCACCCGGGGGCTCGCCGCGGCCAGGGCCCGGAAGTAGCTGGTGATCTGGCCGTAGTCCGCCAGGGTGCGGTCGGCCCCCACGGGCAGTTTCAGGAACTGGCTGGGTGTCGGGGCCTCCACGGCGGCAAGGCCCACGGCAAGGCAGACGGCGAGGGCGGCGGGGACGACGCGGCGCATGGTGGCTCCGGGGTAGGGTGGCTAGATCATCGCAAGATGATGTATATAGCGATACCTTTTTCCCCGTCCGCCGGATGGACCGCCCCAGCTCGGCCTCTCAGATGTCCGAGCGCACGCCCATGAGCACCGTGCCCACCTCGGTCTGGCCCGAGGCGGGCAGTTTCATCCTGATCTTCGGATTGAAGTCGGAGCCGTGGAAGCGCACGTCCAGATGGGTGGTCCGGGGATCGATGGTGGTGGTGCCCACGAACGTATTGCTCCCCTTGCCCTCCACCTGGCCGACCCGATGCCGGAGGCTCGGATCCCCGCCGCCCTGGAAGCTGGCGCCCCGGAACCTGGGCCAGAGGGTCTTCAGGCTGACCCGGACTGTCGCCGCGTCCACCCGCTCGATCTGCACGATCGCCCCGGGCCCCTGTTTCGCGGCCACGTGGGCCTGGAGCCGGGTGGCAGCGGCCTCCCAGGTCTCGGTGGCCAGCACAGTCTGGGCTGCCACCAACGCAAGCACCGGCGATAGAAGCCGAATAGGAAACATGAACACTCCGAGGATCTTTTCCTATGATGAAAGGATCCCCGTTCTGTTTCTACCTATTTCAAGGCCTTCAGCCACCGGGCGACCGGGCCGAGATCCGCCAAAGGCGTTTTATCCCCATAGGCTGTCATGGCCGAGGCCCCATCCAGGGTGGCCCTGGGACGGGTCTCCCGCTTCAAGAGGTGGTTCGCCTCCGGCACTTCGATGACGGCGCCCTTGAACCCGAGGGGCATGGCGTCCGGCCGCCAGGTCTGCACATCCCGGTCGCCCCAGACCACGGCGCAGGGCACAGGCAACCGCTGGGCCAGGGCCCAGGGATCCAGATCCAGGGTGTCCCGGACGAAGCCCCGGCTTTCGGCCTGGGCCAGCACCCGCGCCAGCCGCAGGACGCCGGGGGCCACCTGGGCTCCGGCCTCGGGCAGGGGCTTGTCCTGCCGGATCGAGGCCTGGGCCGCCTCCAGGTAGCCGAGGTTGGCCTGGGCCACCTCGGCAGGGGCCCCGGCAGCGTCCAGCTGCGCCTTCACCTGGGCCAGGATCACCCGCCCCATGCTGAGGCCGGGCATGGCCAGCAGCAGGGCAGCGTCCGCCTCTCCGGCCGCCAACAGGGACAGCAGCGCCCCCTCGCTGTGGCCCACCAGCAGCAGCTTCTTGCCCCTGGCCTCCGGCAGCGCCCGGGCCGCCTTCATCGTGGCCTTGAGGTCCCCCACCTGGGCATCCAGGGAGATGTCGAGGCCCTTGTCCTTGGCCCCGATGAACCGTTTGTCATAGCGCAGGGACCCGATGCCCTGCCCCTGGAGCCAGGCCGCCACATCCCTTCCACCATGGCTGGGGATGGGAATCAGCGGGTTCGACCAGTCGCGGTCCGTGGGACCGGAACCCGCCACCATCACCGCGAAGTAGGGATGGATGCCGCCCGCCTTGACGCTGCCCTTGATGGGAAAGGCGTTGAAGCCCGGGAAGACTAGCTCCCGGTCCGGCGCCTGGGTAGGCGCCTGAGCAAGCGTTGGAACGATCAGGAAGAGTGCAAGCAGAACGGTACGGGTCATGGGGCCTCTGAAGGAGAGGTGCTGGAATGGTCCATCCGGTGCCGGATCCAGTAGGCGTAGACGATGGCGCCCATCGTGGGGATGAGCACCTGGGGGAGGATGAAGAGGGTGGCAGTGGCTTCCGGCAGCAGGCAGGCGGGAATCCCGAGCAGTCCGGCCACCACGAGCCACTTGCCGAAGAACCGGTGGGTGCGCTTCCAGACCTCCCGGCTCTCCAGGGTGGGGGGAATGCGGATCCCACCCCAGGCATTAGGCTCCGTTCGCGGCAGGACATTACCCAGGAGGATGAGAAAGAGGGAGATGCCAAGGACCACGATGCTGGTGGACGGTGGATGCCCCTGCATTACGGCCCTCAGGAGGGTCACCTGCAGGACGCCCATCAGCAGCAGCACGAGCAGCCTCACCTGGCGGGCAACCGAAGGTGACATGGCCCGTGCGGCCTTGAAGTCGATCCGACCCCAGTCATAGGCCAGGATCCCGAGGTAGATCACCGTGGCGATGGTGGGAAAGAGCATGGACGCCGTGAGCGGCGATCCCCAACCGTTCACCTTTCCATGAAGGTCCCAGTGGATGGGAACACGGGCCGGGAGCATGCCCTTGATCCAGAAACTGAATCCCCAGCTCAGAACCAGGATCAGCCACGCGGGCCATTCTCTCCCAATTTCCCGCTTCCCTTGGGATTCGGTGGAGTCGTCTGATTCTCGAAGAAAACCATCAGCCATTGAAGAGCCTCCTGAAACACCGTGGTGTGAAGGGTGTAGATCTGCTGCTGCCCCTGGCGGCGGGACTTCACCAACCCGGCCTGCTTGAGCAGATTCAGGTGGTGCGAGATGCTCGCCTTCCCGATCTCGAAGGCGGAGGCGATCTCCCCGGCGTTGAGGTCGCCTTCACGGAGGCGGTCCAGGATTTCCCGGCGGGTGGGATCGCCAAGGGCCTTGAAGACCAGGGACCGTGCCTCCATGCAGATGCTCCTGATCAAAAGATACGACATTTTGAAAATTTTCAAAATATAAAATAAACTCACCCCTTCTTCCACGAACAGGGGTGTTGACAGATGGTTCGGGGTCACCGAATATTGCTGCTCTAGCAGTGATTGCTTAGGCATCTAATTGAGGACCTTTCCATGAGCATCGATCCAAAGGGGGCCGAGCCGCTGTACACCCCCGAGAACTACAACCCGGAGGACAGCCTGGGGCGGCTCATCGCGGATGTCTCCCGGCGGATCCTGGCCGGGTTCGATGAGGAGTTGGCCAGCCAGGGCATGGGCATCACCGGGGCGCAGTGGGTGATCCTCATGCGCATCGCCCGGGGGTGCGCCTCCACGGCCGCCGAGCTGTGCCGCTTCGGCCACTGCGACACCGGCTCCATGACCCGCATGCTCGATCGCCTGGAAGAGAAGGGGCTGATTCGCCGCGTTCCCAGCAGCAAGGATCGCCGGGTCACCCATCTCGAACTCACGAAGGCAGGCCATGACCTGTTGCCCCACCTGCCCCCGGTGGCCATCAAGGTGCTGAATGCTCATCTAAACGGCTTCTCGCGGGAAGAACTGGATCAGCTCAAGGGTTTCCTGAACCGGATCCGGGCCAACAGCGGGCTGCCCGCATGACGCGCAAAAGATCGTTCTCAAGACCGAGGGAGGCTTTCATGCCCCGCACCAGCTTCCGGCCCCTTGGCGCCCTCTCAGCCCCCGGCGGGGGACGGGTGCTCCTGCTCGCCCTGCTGAGCGCTGGCGCGGCCTGGGCCCAGGTTCCCGCCGCTGGGTCCCCTCCCGCCCCGGCGGTCAGCCCCTACCCGTCCGTGCAGCTCACCCTGGCCCAGGCGCTGCGGGCCGCCCTCGACCAGAACCCGCGCGTGCACCAGTCCCTGCTGGCCATCGCGGAAAGTGGCGACGACCGCCGGGCCGCCGCCGCGGCCCTCATGCCCCAGGTGGCCGCCCAGGCCTATGGCCAGCGGGCCAAGAACAACCTGGATGCCTTCATCGGCATGCCCACGCCTGGTGGGCCCGAGGTGGTGGGCCCCTTCAACTGGGGCCAGGTGGGTGTCGAAGCCCAGGTGTCCCTCTTCGACCTGAGCCTGTGGAAGAAGTGGCGCGCCTCCCGGCATGCGGAGGACGCGACCCGCGCCCAGGGCCGCGCCGTCCGCGAGGAGATCGCCGCCCTGGTGGTGGGCCAGTACCTGCGCGCCCTCCGCGCCGGCGCCTCGGTGAAGGCCGGGGAATCCCGCGTGGAGCTGGCGGAGGCCTTGGCCAAGCTGGCGGAGAACCAGCAGAAGCAGGGCGTGGGCACCAAGCTCGACACGCTGCGCGCCCAGTTGCAGCTGCAGACCGAGCGCCAGCGCCTCATCCAGGCCCAGACCCAGCGCCTCACGGCCCTGGCCGGCCTGGGCCGCCTGCTGGACCTGAAGCCCGGCACCCGCATCGAACTGGCGGACACCCTCACCGCACCCACGCTCCCCACGGCCGGTTTCGACGAGGCCTACCAGGCGGGCCTGGCCCAGCGCCCTGAACTCGCGGCCCTCGATGCCCGGGAGAAGGCCGCCGAGAACCTTCGCCAGGCCGCCCAGGGCCTGCGCCTGCCCACCCTCGTGGCCACCGGTACCTATGGCTCCACGGGCCTCCAGTCCCAGTCCTGGGCCAACACCTACCAGGTGTCCCTGGGGCTCCGGGTGCCGCTCTTCACGGGCGGGCTTGTGTCCTCCCACATCTCCCGCGCCAAATCCGAGCAGAACCGCGTCCAGGAGGCCCGGCGCGACGTGCGCGCCCAGGTGGGCTACGAGGTGCAGGTGGCCCAGGCCGAGCTGGACGCCGCGGCCCACGAGGTGGAGGTCGCCAACCTCGCGGTGACGCTTTCCACCGAAGCCCTCACCCAGGCCCGGCACCGCTTCGAGGCCGGTGTGAGCAGCAACATCGAAGTGATCAACGCCCAGGATGAACTGGCCCGGGCCACCGACAACCAGATCAGCGCCCTCTACCGCCTGAACCAGTCCCGCGCGGACCTGGCCCGGGCCACGGGCCAGCTGGAATCCCTCTTCGCCCGCTGATGGAGACCCCCATGAACCAAGATGCTTCCGCCCAGCCGGTCCCGCCCGCCGAGGAGCCCGCCAACGGATCCCGAGCCTTGAAGGCGCTGCTGTTTGGCACCCCCATCGTGCTGCTCATCGCCGCCGGCGCCTGGTTCTACTCCCGCAACCGCGTGAGCACAGATGACGCCCAGGTGGACGGGCACCTGGTACCCGTCTCCTGCCGCGTCTATGGGACCGTCGACAAAGTGCTGGTGGAGGACAACCAGGCTGTGAAGGCCGGGGATCCCCTGGTGGCCATGGATCCACGGGACATCCAGGCGAAGCTGGATCAGGCGAAGGCCGCTCTGGCCCAGGCCCGGGCCCAGGTCGAAGGTGCCAAGGCGGACCTCGAACGGGCCGGGGTGGCCTACCAGCAGGCCCGCGGCTCGGACCTGGAGACCGCCAAGGCCAAGCTCGATTCCAAGAAGGCCAGCCTGGACAAGGCGAAGACGGACCTCCAGCGCATGAAGCCCCTGGCGGAACGGGAGGAGATCTCCGCCCTGCAGTTCGATGGGTTCCGCACCCAGGCCGAGGTCGCCGATGGCGAGTACCGCGAAGCCCAGCAGAAGCTGGGCTCCCTCCAGCGCGAGGCGGACATCCGCAAGGTGGCGGTGGGCGCTGCCGGGGCCCGCCTGGCCTCGGCCCAGGCTCAGGTGGACCAAGCCCGCGCCAGCCAGGAGGGCCTGGAGCTCCAGCTCGGCTACACCAAGATCCTCGCCCCCGTGGACGGCGTCGTGACCCGGAAGTTCGTGGAGGCGGGCCAGACCATCCAGCCGGGCCAGGGCCTCCTCACGCTGATCCCCCTGCACCAGACCTGGGTCACGGCCAATTTCAAGGAGACCCAGCTGGCGCGGATGAAGCCTGGCCAGGAGGCGGAGATCAAGGTCGACATGAACGGCGTGGTGCTGAAGGGCCACGTGGATTCCATCGCCGGCTCCACGGGCTCCCGCATGAGCCTGCTGCCGCCCGAGAATGCCGTGGGCAACTTCGTGAAGGTGGTCCAGCGCATCCCCGTGAAGATCCACATCGATGAAGCCGAAGCCCAGAAAGTCGTCATGCGCCCCGGCATGAACGTCGAGGCCACGGTCATCGTCCACTAATGTCCTGAAATGAAAATCAACTGATTACCACCAAGACGCCAAGACACCAAGAAAAGCAAAAAGGCGCTGCAGATGAATCGCCTTCCCAGAGCGGGGATGAACAGCCAAAGCCATAAGAGCCTCCCTGGCTTGGAGGGTGGCCATCCCCATCTGTGTCTTTCTTGGTGCCTTGGTGTCTTGGTGGTGAATCCTCTCTGCACGAGCGCCCCAGCATGACCCACCGCCGCATCAACCCCTGGGTCATCGCCCTCACGGTGATGATCGCGACCTTCATGGAGGTCCTCGATACCAGCGTGGCGAACGTGGCCCTGCCGCATATCGCGGGAGACCTGTCCGCCACGGTGGAGGAGACCACCTGGGTGCTGACCTCGTACCTGGTGGCCAACGCCGTGGTGCTGCCGCTGGGGGGCTACTTCTCCAGCCTCATGGGCCGCAAGCGCTTCTACCTCACCTGCGTGAGCATCTTCACGGTGGCTTCGCTGCTCTGCGGCATCGCGCCTTCGCTGGGCTGGCTCATCTTCTTCCGCGTGCTCCAGGGTCTGGGCGGCGGCGGCCTCCAGCCCATCTCCCAGGCCATTCTGGTGGAGACCTTCCCCCACGAGAAGCGTGGCGCGGCCATGGCCGTCTACGGCATGGGCGTGGTCCTGGCGCCCATCATCGGCCCGGTGCTGGGCGGCTGGATCACGGACAACTTCAGCTGGCACTGGATCTTCCTCATCAACATCCCCGTGGGTTTCCTGTCCTTCACACTCACCAGCGCCCTGGTGAAGGACCCGCCGACCTTCCACCGCATTTCCCTCAAGGAGGGCGCCCGCTTCGATTACATGGGGATCGGCATCCTCACCCTGGGCCTGGCCTCGCTGGAGATCGTCCTGGACGAAGGGCAGCGCAAGGACTGGTTCTCCTCGGGCTACATCGTCTTCTTCGCCGTCATCGCCGTGGTGGCCCTGGTTGCCGCCGTCCTCTAC
The DNA here is from genome assembly GCA_036504495.1 of Geothrix sp. Taxonomy (GTDB): domain Bacteria; phylum Acidobacteriota; class Holophagae; order Holophagales; family Holophagaceae; genus Geothrix. The sequence continues at coordinate 18,890 of DASXVC010000005.1, read as the reverse complement.
GAACTGCGCAAGGCGCGGCCCATCGTGGACTTCCGCCTCATGAAGGACCGCACCTTCGCGGTCTCCATCCTCATGCTCTTCGTGCTGGGCTTCGTGCTCTACGGCAGCCTGGCGCTGCTGCCCATCTTCCTCCAGACCCTGCTGGGCTACACGGCCCTGCTGAGCGGCTGGGTGCTGAGCCCCGGCGGGCTGGCGGTGATGTGCATGATGCCGGTGGTGGCCATGCTGCTCAAAAAGGTCGATACCCGGTGGCTCATCGGCATCGGGTTCTTCACCTGCGGCCTGGGCCTCATCCAGATGTCCGGCTTCAACCTGCAGGTGGACTTCCGCACGGCCATGTGGTCGCGCGTGGTCCAGAGCCTGGGCTTCGCCTTCCTCTTCATCCCCATCAACGTCTCGGCCTTCCAGCACATTCCGCATGAGAAGACGGCCTACGCCGCCGGCCTCATGAACCTGGTGCGCAACATCGGCGGCAGTACGGGCATCGCCCTCGCCACGACGATGCTGGCCCGCCGCTCGCAGTTCCATCAGGCCAACCTCATGGGCCACCTGGCACCGGGGGATCCCGCGTACCAGGGCTTCCTGGACCGGGCCACCCAGCTGGGCGTCATGCGAGGCGGGCTTTCGCCCGTGGATGCCGCCCACATGGCCCAGGGCGCGGCCTATGGCACCGTGGTCAAGCAGTCGAGCATGATGGCCTTCGCGGATACCTTCTGGTTCATGGGCATGCTCTGCTTCGCCCTGTTCCCCCTCCTCTTCCTCATGCGGCGCAGCCTGGCCAAGGGAACCCTGCCCATGGATTGAGGGCCCATGGATGGAGGGGTGGGTACCATGGCTCATGAGCCTGCGGAACCAGCCCCCCTCCGAACGCGCCTTCGCCACCTTCGTCATCCTGGCCCTGGCGGCCCTGCTCGCCGGGGGCCTCGTCTTCACGGCCCGCCAGGAGCGCAGCGGAACGGCCCTGGCCCCGGCGGCCCGGCCCCGCCTGATGGCCGTGCTGGAGGGCGTCATGGCCCCCAACACCAGCCCGGCGGAGGTCGCCCTATTCAGGGCCTGGATGCAGGGCGGCGCCACGCGGGAGGGCTTCGTGCCCGTGGAGGCCGTGGTGGCGAACAACTGCGCCAGCTGCCATGGCTCCGGCGGCCAGTTCCCCCGGATCGCCAGCTACGAGGATCTGCGGCCGCTGGCGCTGGAGGAGGCCTCGGAAGGCCTCTACGCCACGATCGGAGCCCGGGGCCTCCACCTCGCCGGGTTCCCCCTGATCTTCCTGGTGGCGGCCTTCGGCTACCTCCGGCGGACCGCCTGGGTGGGCCGGAAAACCCTCACGGGCGGCTGCGCCGTGGCCGTGTTGTTCGATGCGGGACAGTGGTGGCTCCGTCAGGGCCATCCGGGCCATGCCTGGGCGGCCTGGGCAGGGATGATCATGCTGGCTTTGGCCTTCCTGGCCCTGGTGGCCGTGGTGCTCGTGGGTCTCTGGCGCGGCCCTGCAGAAAGCAAGGGATAACGATCACCACCAAGACACCAAGACACCAAGACACCAAGACACCAAGAAAAGCAAAAGCAGTTCCTCTCGGTATCACCTGCGGTGATACGCGAGACAAAAAGAAATTTGGTGTCTTGGTGTCTTGGTGGTGAAAAGTCTTTTCCCTACTTGGACGACCAGCCTACTGGGCCGTGGGCTCGTCCACGAAGTCTTCGTCTGAGAGCCCGCTGTCCGGGGGCAGCTTGGCCAGCTCGGCCTTGACGAGGGTCTGGTGCTCGACCTCCTCGTCGCGGAGTTCCTCGAAGAGGGCGCGGACCTTCGCATCCTTCAGGGCGGGGAGGGCCGCCACGAAGAAGGCGTGGGCCTTCACCTCGGAGGCCAGGGCCGCCTTCATGGCCTGGCGCGGGCTCATGAAGGCGCGGGCGGCGTCGTAGTCCGGCGCCTCCACATCGAAGATCATGGCCCGGGTGACCATGGGGGCCACATCGCCGAACAACTGGCCCCGGCGGGCCGCCAGTTCCTGGCCGTGCTTGGCCTCGTTCACCGCCATGAGGCGGAAGAACCTGGCGGCGTCCGGGGTGCGGTGCTGGTCCATCTGCGCCGCGAACTCTTCGTAGCGTTCCTTCGCCTCCTCCTCGATCAGGACGGCCAGATCGAGGGCATCCATGAGGCTCAGGCCTGCAAAATCGATGCGCGTGGCCATGGTCGGCTCCCTCACTTTTTGATGAAGAGATCCAGGATGCGCTCCTTGGGGAGGGCCCCCTGGGACAGCTGGGCCTGACGCTCGCGGATCAGGGCATCGTAGGTGGGCGGGGGCTCGGGGTTCTTGTAGAACACGCCGAGGTGCAGCTTTTCGCCGTAGTGCTGGGCCAGATCCATGGCCGCCAGGCGGTCTTCGGGATTGTGGCCGAGCTCCCTCAGCGAGGCGCTGATGGCCTTAAGGCCCTTGATCTGCTGGGCTTCCTCGCCGTAGGTCACGCAGGGGGACTGGATGTTCACGAAGGCGAAACCCGGATAGCGGATGGCCTCCTCGATGGTGGCCGCCATGCCCGCGAGATCCGTGGGCGAGGCCTGGGCCACGAAACCGGCGCCGTAGGCCAGCACGTAGAGGAGCGGATTGACGGGGTTCTCGAAGCTCCCGTACCGCGAGGTGCAGGTGACGCGGCCCTTCTGGGAGGTGGGCGAGAGCTGGCCCTTGGTGAGGCCGTAGATCTGGTTGTCCATCACGATGTAGGTGATGTCGATGTTGCGGCGGATCAGGTGGGCGATGTGCCCGCCGCCGATGGAGAAGCCGTCGCCGTCGCCGCCCGCGGCCAGCACCAGCAGGTCGGGATTGGCCAGCTTGATGCCCTGGGCGATGGGAAGGGACCGGCCGTGGACGCTGTTGAAGCCGTAGGCCGTGGTATAGCCCGGGATGCGGCTGGAACAGCCGATGCCGGACACGAAGGCGATCTCATGGGGCGGGCGGCCGATGGCGGCAAGGGCGCGGTAGATGCCCTGCACCACGGAGAAGTCGCCGCATCCGGGACACCAGATCGGCTTGAGGTCGCTCTTGTAGTCTTTTGCCTGGAATTCGCAGGTGGCGCTCATGGTCGACCTCACTCCTGGGGCTGGAGGTTGCCCTCGTGGCTGCGCTGCAGCTCCGAGAGGAGACGGTGGAGGGCCGCGACGATCTCGCCGGGCAGGAAGGGGTTCGCGCCGCTGCGGGCCAGGGACGTCACGCCCTTGGGCAGGTCGATGTGCATCCGCAGCAGCTTGAAGGTCTGCGCCAGGTGGGTCTGCTCGATGACGAGGCCCTTCTGGACGGAGGCGAAGTAGTCGTTGTAGACACCCTCAGCCACGGGATACAGCAGGTAGGGCACCAGCAGCTTCACGTTCAGCCCCTCGGCCTGGGCCATGGCGAGGGCCTCGCGGCACACGCCGGCCACACTGCCCCAGGCCACCATGGCGATGGGCGCATCGGGGTTGCCCGTCACTTCGAACAGATCCTTGCGGTCCTTCAGGGGGTCGAACTTCTTCGTGCGCTTGTCGTTCATGCGCTGGTGGACGGAGCCGCTGTTCGTGGGCGCGCCGGATTCGACGTGCTCGATGCCGGACGCCAGGTAGGTGCCGCCGAGCATGCCCGGGTGGCTGATGGGGCTGATGTGGTTCTCGGTCTGCTTGAAGCGCTTGTAGTCCTGCAGGTCGGCACCGGCGGGACGCAGCCGCTCGAGGATCTTGAACTGGCTGGTGTCGATGGGATCCAGGGTTTCCTTGCGCGAGGCGATCTCCTGGTCGGACAGGATGATCACCGGCGTCTGGTAGTACTCGGCGATGTTGAAGGCCTCGATGGTGATGCGGAAGGTGTCGGCCACGGAGGTGGGCGCCAGCACCGGGCGGATCACATCACCGTGGGCGGAGAAGACCGCCGCGAAGAGGTCGGACTGCTCGGTCTTGGTGGGCAGGCCCGTGGACGGGCCACCGCGCTGCACGTCCACGATCACCAGAGGCAGCTCGGCGATGGTGGCGAGACCCATCATCTCGGACTTGAGCGACAGGCCGGGGCCGCTGGTGGCCGTCATGGCCTTCTTGCCCGCGAAGGAGGCGCCCACGGCGGCTCCAATGCCCGCGATCTCATCCTCGGCCTGGAGCACGGCGCCGCCGTACTTCCAGACGTGATCCGTGAAGAACTGCATGATCTCGGTGGAGGGGGTGATGGGGTAGCCGCCGAAGAACTGGCAGCCCGCGAAGATGGCCGCCGCCGCGCACATGTCGTTGCCGTCCGTGATGAGCTTCACCTGCCCCTTGGTCTCGGAGGCGATGACATTCATGCTGGCCTTGAGGGGATGCTCCATGGCGAAGGCCCGGCCCGCGTCGAAGGCGCGCTGGTTGGCTTCGACCAGTTCCTCGCCCTTCTTGGCCAGCTTCTTTCGGATGCCCTTCATCACGGCCACGGCGCCGATGCCGAACCAGCCGGCGATGAGGCCCAGCACCACGGTATTCTTGGCGCGCTCGGTGCCCGCGGTCTCCTTGGCCATGGCGGCGATGGGGACGGCGATCACCTGCAGCGGCGTCACGCCCACCAGCGGAATCTCGGTTTCCTTGATGCCCGTGGCGGCCTCGTAGATCACCACGGTGGAGCCGGCCACGGGGAGCTCGGCGCCGAACTTGAGGAAGTCCTCCCAGTTCAGGGCCACGGCCACGTCCAGGTTGCCGCCGGGATTCAGGATGGGGTCCGTGCTGATGCGCACGCGGCAGGAGGATTCACCACCGCGGATCTGGGACCCGAAGCTCTTGGTCATGACGCCGTGGTAACCCTCGGCGGCGGCGGCCTGAAGGAGGGAGTCGCCGGCGGAGACGATGCCATCGCCCCCCGAACCGGCCATTCCGAAGACAAGATCCTTGCGCATGGGCACCTCGGACTGAGGGTGATGATGGGCTGATACCGGGGCCGCATTTCGCCGCCCGGCACCGCACACTGAAAGACGTGGTGGCGTCCCATCCACCCTACCCCCGGGGGGGTTTGCTTTTCATCACACCTTCCCGGCCGGAGGCCCTGCCATTGCAGTGTCAGCCCAGCTGGGCGAGGTCTTCCGGGGTGCTGAAACTGAGAGCCGACACCTCCAGGCCCCGTTCCTTGGCCTGGCGCTTCACCAGGCCCGCCAGAACCTTGCCGGGGCCCAGCTCGAGGAAGGTGGTGACGCCCTGGTCCAGCAGCAGGTCCAGGGTGGCCTGCCAGCGCACGGCCCCGGGGATCTGGCGGATGAGGCCATCGCGCAGGGCCTCGGACGCTGAGACCGCGGCTGCGTCCACGTTGTTCACCAGGGGGCAGATCGGCGCCCGGAAGACGAGATCGCGCAGGATGGGCTCCATGCGGAGCTGGGCGGGCTCCATCAGGGGCGAATGGAAAGGGGCGCTCACGGGCAGCTTCATGGCCTTGCGCCCGCCCCGGGCCTTGATGGCCTCCAGGGCCGCGTCCACGGCCTCTGCGTGGCCGGCGATGACGATCTGGCCTGGGCCATTGAAATTGGCGGGTACGACGATCTTCCCGGTGGAAGCCGCCGCTTCGGCACAACCAGCCTCCACGTCGGCCAGGCTCATGCCCAGGACAGCTGCCATGGCGCCCACGCCCACGGGCACGGCTTCCTGCATGGCCCGGCCGCGCTCGCGCACGGTGCGGACGGCATCCTGAAAATCCAGGGCGCCCAGGGCCACCAGGGCGCTGTACTCGCCCAGAGAGTGGCCCGCGGCGAAGTCAGGCTTGGGCAGGCGGTGGGCCCAGGCCTTCACCACCATGGTGCTGTGGGTGAGGATCGCGGGCTGGGTGTGTTCCGTGAGTTTCAAGGTCTCTTCGGGGCCTTCGGCCATCAGCCGGGAGAGGGGGAACCCCAGGGCCGTGTCCGCGTCCTGAAGCACCGCCCGCGCCGCGGATTCCGCCTCGGCCAGGGCCACGCCCATGCCCACCGCCTGCGACCCCTGCCCCGGAAACAGCCACGCCACCTTGCCCATGGGGACCTCCAAAAGAAAGACCAAAAAGCTCACCACCAAGACACCAAGACACCAAGAACTGATCAAGAACAGCAGTTTGCTTTTCTTGGTGCCTTGGTGTCTTGGTGGTAAATCCTTTTCCCTTTGTCTGACTGGGCTCAGTCCTGGGGCAGCAGCAGGGCCACGCGCTCCTGGATGCGCTCGTGGAGCCGGTGCTCGGCGGCGCGGAGGGCGGCGCGGATGGCGTTGCGCACGGCCTTGTGGTCGCTGCGGCCGTGGCCGATGATGCTCACGCCCTTGACGCCCAGCAGCGGCGCGCCGCCGTACTCCGCGTAGTCGAGCTTCTTCTTGAACCGCTTCATGGCGGGCTTCGCGAGAAGGCCGGCCAGCTTGGTGATGGACGACTCCATGAAGCTGTCGCGCAGGCCGCCGATGATGCCTTCGGCCAGCGCCTCGCTGGACTTCAGCACCACGTTGCCCACGAAGCCATCGCAGGCGATGACATCGAAGTTGCCGTTCCAGATGTCCCGGCCCTCGGCGTTGCCTTCGAAGCGGATGTCCATCTGGCGGAGCATGGCGGAGGCTTCCTTGGTCACGTCCGTGCCCTTGCCGTCCTCCTCGCCCACGCTGAGGATGCCCACGCGGGGGCGCTCAAGGCCCAGCACTTCCTCCGCGTACACCGATCCCATCACCGCGAACTGGGCGATGTGCTCGGCCCGGCTGTCCACGTTGGCTCCCACATCCAGCAGGACCGTGGGGCCACCCTTCATGTTGGGCAGGACGCTGGCCAGGGCCGGCCGGTCCACCCCGTCGAGCTTGCCGATGACGAGGCTGGACGCCACCATGGCGGCGCCCGTATGTCCCATGGACACCACGCCCTGGGCCCGCCCCTCGCGCACGAGCTGGGCGGCCACCCGGATGGAGCTGTCCTTCTTCTCCTTGAGGATGCTGGTGGCCTTGTCCTCCATCACCACGGTCTGGGAGGCATGAACCACCTCGGCACGGGCCATCAGCTCCGGCGTGAAGCCGTGCCGGGCCAGCGCCGGGCGGAGCACCGCCTCGTCCCCGACGAGGAACAGGAAGAGCCCCGGCCAGGCCTCAAGGGCCTCCCGGGCGCCCAGCAGCGTCGCATGGGGAGCGTGATCGCCCCCCATGACGTCCAATGCGATGCGATGGCCGTCCACCGGCCGGTCAGAGCTCATGACACCACCCCATGGCGCCGCGCGAGGGGGGCCGGGCGAGCGAGGCGAGGAACGCGAGTCGAAGCGTAGCGGGTACTACGCGCGACGAGCGTGACGCGGCATCGCGACGCCCGCCACCCCTCGCCCGGAGGGATGAAGCCAGGCGGGCGCCCCGCGGCGTCAGGCACCTTGAACAACGAACCACGTTGCCCTGCGGGCCCTTCCTTGCGGTGCATCCCGCCTGGCTTCATCGCGGCGCCGTCGGGTGATGCCATGAGCTCTGTCAAGCCGTCGCGGCGACGCGGACGGCCAGCTTGCCGCGGTAGAAGCCGCAGCTGGGGCATACGCGGTGGGGCAGCTTGGGGGTCTGGCAATTGGGGCAGGTGCTGGCGCTCATGACTTCGAGCGAGTCATGGGTGCGCCGGCGGTCGCGGCGGGCCTTGGAATGGCGGCGCTTGGGATTCGGCATGGCTTGCTCCTAGGGGGAAACGCAATGTTTCAGATTAAGGGGTTCAGGATTCCGGGTCCAGCTTGATTCCCGCCAGAGCCTTGGCCAGGGCCTTGTTCAGGGCGGAAGGGGCCTGCTCGGATCCGGGCTGGCACTGGCAGGGCCCCTTGTTCCAGTTCTTGCCGCAGCTGGGGCAAAGGCCCTTGCAGTCGTCGACGCAGAGGGGATGCATGGGGGCCTGGAGCTCGAACTGCTCGCGCACCAGTTCGGTCTCGTCCAGGGTGTCCTCGGGCAGGAAGACCACGTCCAGGTCCTGGGTGCCCAGGGTATGGGAGCCCCGGCCCACCAGGTCCGGATCCTTGCTGCCCAGGAACTGGCTTTCCACCATGAGGGGCCGGTCCAAGGGGGCGAGGCAGCGGCTGCAGGCGCCCTGCCAGACCGCCTGCCCCTTCACTTCCAGGAAGATATCGCCATCGGAAGCCAGGGCGAAGACAGACCAGACCAGGTCGCGAAGCATAACGCCGCCCTCCAGCGCCACCTGCTCGGTGGTGCCATTCAGGCGGAGGCCCTCCGGGGGCAGCTTATGGAGGTCGATCACTTCTTGGCTCCGCCGCCCACGGGGGCATCGGCCTTGGGGGCCGCATCCGTGCGGGGTGCGCTCACCGGGGAGGAACCCGACACCTGGCCCGGGGTCCGGACGATGGGGCCCGAATCCTCCTGGTTGCCTGGGTCTCCGGCGCATTTCAGCTCGTAGGTGGCCCGGCTGGACTTGCCCTCGTAGGGCTGGCCAAAGGGGTCCTGGGCGCCCATCCCCACCTTGATGAGGCTTTCCTTCACCAGCGAGGAGTTGCCGTCGATCATGGCGTCGAAGCTGCCGAAATCAGGGAACCGGCCGTGCTTCAGGTAGTACTGGTCGAGGCCCTCGGCCACGATCTTGAGGTCATCCTGGGCCTTGAGATACCGGGCCTGGGCGGAGTGCTTCTTGTACTGCGAGAACCCGAGGGTGCCAAGCACAGCGATGATCATCATCGCCACCAGCAGCTCCAGCAGGGAGAATCCGCGATCTCGGCGGCAGGCGGGGGACGGGGTCATGGGAGGGTCCAGGGAGAGGGCTCGTCTGCGTTGCATCCGAGCGTTCCAGTGTGCCAGGAACGGCTGAAAAAACAAGGTTTCATCGGTGTCATGCGTCTTTGGGGGCCTCGGTTCCGCCCCCCTCATCTACTACCGGCGCCGGGAAGTCCGCGGGCCAGGGGAAGTCTTTCGGAAGGGCCTCAAGGCCCCCGAGTTCCGCCAACCAGTACCGGTAGGCCCGGAAGCTCATGCCGAGCCGCTTGCCCGCCTTGGTCTTCACCCCGCCCACGTCCTCCAGGGCCCGCCGGAGGAAATGGCCCTTCAGGGCGTTGAGCCAGGCCTCCAGGTCGAAACCCTCGGCTGGAATCACCAGGGGCGCGGGGCGGTCCCCCCCGTCGCTGGCGGCCGCCTGCCCGAACCCGTCCGGCAGCAGCTCCCGGGTGATGGGGCCGCCGGGATTGAGCGCCACGCAGCGCTCCATGAGGTTCTCCAGCTCCCGCACGTTGCCCGGGAACCGGTAGGCCAGCAACTGGGCCATGGTGTCCGAGTGCAGCTGCATGGGAGGTTTCCCCAGCTTCTGACAGAAGCGCCGGAGGAAATGTTCCGCCAGCACGGGGAGGTCCTCGGGCCGCTCCCTCAGGGGGGGGAGTTCGATCTGGAGGATGTTCAGGCGGTAGAAGAGATCCTCGCGGAAGGCCCCGGATTCGGCCCGGGCCCGCAGGTCCCGGTTGGTGGCGGCGATGACCCGCACGTCGACGGGCCGTTCCTCCGTGGCACCCAGGCGGCGCAGGCGGCGCTCCTGGAGCACCCGCAGCAGCTTCACCTGGAGCGACAACGGCATCTCGCCGATCTCGTCCAGGAACAGGATGCCGCCTCCCGCCTCCTCGAAGAGCCCGCGCTTCATGGCGCTGGCGCCGGTGAAGGCCCCCTTTTCGAAGCCGAACAGCTCGCTTTCCAGCAGGGCCTCGGGCAGCGCCCCGCAGTTCACGGCCACAAAGGGCCCCTTGGCCCGGTCCGAGTAGCGGTGGATGAGCCGGGCCACCACCTCCTTGCCCGTGCCGCTTTCGCCCGTGAGCAGCACCGTCGTGTCGGCCCTGGAGACCTTGCCGATCAGGGCGTTGATCTTCCGCATGATGGGCCCCACGCCCACCAGCTCGCCCAGATCCTGGGGCAGCGGGGCTTCGGGCTCAGCGGCGGCCAGCAGGCCCTTCAGCGTGCCGATGAGGTCCTCGTGGCGGAAGGGCTTCGTGATGAAATCCACGGCGCCCTGGTTGAGAGCCTGCACGGTGGTTTCCGTGGTGGCGTAGGCGGTCATGATCACCACCGGCGTCTCCAGGCCCTGCTCCTTCATCCAGGTGAGCAGCTCGATGCCGGAGCCGTCCTTGAGCTTCAGGTCGGACAGGACGCCGTCGAAGGCCGCCTCCCGGAGGGCCCGCTGCCCCTCCTCGATGCCCGCGACCGCTTCGCAGCGGAAACCGGCCCCCTCCAGGGCCAGCGTCAGGACTTCGCGAAGGCCGGGTTCGTCCTCCACCAGCAGGATCCGTTGGGTCGAGGCGAGGGACATGGCAACCTGGAGAAGTGACGCGTTAGGTCAGTTATCCTATCTTGAACCCTTTACCGGAGTCCCGTGAAGCACGTTGTGTTCGCCCACCGGAAGCTGTCCTTCGGAGGAGGTGAGCGGGTGCTCCTGGAACAGGTGGCCGCCCTGGCGGACCTGCCCGTGAAGGTTTCCGTGCTCTTCCGGAAGGAGCCGGGGAAACGCGACATCGAAGCGGAGCTGCGCGAACGGAACCCGAACGTGGCCGAGGTGCTCCACCTGCCCGGAGCCCTCGGGGCCTTCGCCTGGCTGCGCCGGACGCGGCCGGACCTGCTGGTGCTCTGCAACCACAAGGGCGTGCAGCGCGCCCTGCCCTGGCTGGGCCGGTTCGGGCTGCGGATTCCGACGGTCCTTACCCTGCACGAGCACTACGAACGCCACCTGCGGAAGTACCGGGGCGTGCGGAACCTGGTGGACCGCTGGCTCTGCACCTACGATTTCACCGCCGCGGTGCGGGAGCATCTGAGTTCCGCCCCATGCAGCATCATCCATCCCCTGTATCCGCGGGAGCTGGTGGAACCTGTGGAGGCGGAAGCGAGGCGCGCAGCGCGTGCCCTCCTTCGCGTACCGGAAAAAGCGGTGGTGGTGGGGTACGCCGGGCAGATGGATGCCCGGAAGGCGACCGCTGACGTGATCCGGTTCGCCGCCCTGCTGGGAGAGCAGCTGCCAGGTCCACTGCACCTGCTGCTGGCGGGCCGGGAAGACAAGGCCTACGCCCAGGAGATCCAGGACACGCTGGAGGACGGGAGATTGCTGGATCACTGCACCCGCACGGGCCCGCTCCAGGACCTTTCCCCCGCCTTCGCCGCCCTCGACCTCTACGTCATGACCAGCCGCAACGAGGGCTTCTTCCCCCTGGCCCTCATCGAGGCCCTGGAGCGGGGCGTGCCTGTGCTGGCCCCCACCGTGGGTGGCATCGGGTCCGTGCTGAAGGACGGCGAGGGTGGCTTCCTCATCCAGAAACCCGACGACCGGAAACCCATCGATGGCGCCCTGCTGCGCCAAGCCGCCGCGCGCATCGCCCCCCTGCTGGCGGATCCCGCCGCCTGGGGGGCCCAGCGGGAAAAAGCCCATGCCTTCGGCACCGCCCTCACCCGGGACTACGACGCCGCGGCCAAATTCCGCGAGGCGGTGGCGCCGTGGCTGTGATCCCCGATCACGCCACCTGGGTGCGCTTCCCGCGGTTCGTGGGGGACGCCGCCATGCAGCTGCCCGTGCTGCGCCTGCTGCGGGAGATCGACGCGGGCCCCCTCGTCGTCTGGGGGCCGAAGACCACCGTGGGCCTGGTGGCGGATACGTGGTTCTGCGACGCAACCCTACCCGACGAGGGCAAGCCCGGCCCCCTCGCCATGGCGCGCATCCTCCGGGAGCACCGCGCGGCCCGGAGCATCCACTTCCCGAAATCCCTGCGACCGGCGCTTGCCGCCTGGCTGGCCCGGGTGCCCGAGCGCATCGGCGTGGATGAGAGCCTGGCCGGCCTCTTCAACACCCACAGCGGCCCCTTCTGGGAGGCCGAGGGCCCCTTCCTGCTCCGCTACCACGCCGTGCTGAAGCGGCGCTGGCCGGACCTGCCCCCCATGCCCTACGCGGACTTCGATCCGCAGGTGGCCATCGACAAGCCGTCGGAGCGCTACCTCTGCCTCATGCCCGGCTCCACCTGGCCCTCCAAGGCCTGGCCCGTGGACCACTTCCGGGCCCTGCTGCTGAAGGCCCGGTCCGAGGGCTTCGCCGTGGCCGTGCTGGGCTCCCCGGACGAAGCCCCCACTTGCGCCGTGGTGGCGGGGACCGAGGGCCTCGACCTCTGCGGGAAGACGACCCTCAAGGAGGCTGCGGCCTGGATGCGCGGGGCGGCGGCGGTCCTGGGCAACGACTCGGGCCTCAGCCACCTGGCCGCCGCCACCGGTGCGCCGGCGCTGGCCCTCTATGGCGCCACGGACCCGGGCGGGTCCACCCCCTGGGGCCCCAGGAGCCGCGGCTTGCGCAAAGAGGGCATCCCCTGCGCCCCCTGCTTCAAGCGGGACTGCTTCACGCCGGGCCACCCCTGCTTGGCGGATATCGGGCCCGACCAGGTGTGGGCGGAGCTGCGGAGCCTCATCTCCGGCTAGAATCACAGGTCTTCCTCGAGGTCCCGCATGCTCCGCCGCCTCTTCTTCGCCTGCGCCGCCGCCACCCTCATGGCCCAGGCGCCCGCCATCAGCTTCGACAAGACCCACTACGATTTCGGCCGCATCACGCCGGACCGGAAGGTGGCCGCCAAGTACCGCGTCACCAACACCGGCAACGCCGTCCTCAGCATCACGCAGGTGCGGCCCAGCTGCGGCTGCACGGCCACGGTGATCGGCAAGTGGTCCATCGCCCCCGGGGAGAGCACGGACCTGGAGGCCACCTTCGATCCCAGGGGCCTCAAGGGCGGTGTCCGCAAGTCCATCGAGGTGGTCTGCAATGATCCGAAGACCCCCGCCACCAGCCTGACCCTCGAGGCCGAGGTGGTGCAGGAGATCATGCCCTCCGTGGAATCCGTCTATTTCCACCATGCGGCGAAGTCCGCCACCACGCGCAGCACCGTCCGCTACGCCAGCGGCAACGGCGAACCGGTCCAGATCGTGGACGTGAAGGCCCCAGGCGCGCCCTTCCTCACCTTCGCCTACCGGCAGGAGGGCAAGGACCTGGTGATGGAGGTCGCCTTTGACGGCCGGAAGGTGCCCGCAGGCCGGTTCCGCGGTGTGGAGCAGGCCACGGTCCACTTCACGAACCCCCGCCTGAACCAGCTCGCCCTGAACATCCAGTGGGAACTGAAACCCTCGGTCCAGGCCACTCCCGGGGAGCTGGTGTTCCAGGATGCCGCCGGGAAGGAGCTGCGGCAGAAGCTCACCCTCAAGCAGGCCGAGGGCCGCGCCTTCCGGGTGACTGGAACGCGTTCCTCCCTCACCGGAGTCCGGGTGGAGGGCCTGGGCCAGAAGGCCGCTTCGCAGGAGATTTCCGTGGTGCTGCCCGCCTCCCTGAAGGCCGGGCGGTACAGCGAAGTCCTGTCCCTCACCACCGACGACCCGGATCAGCCAGAATTGACAATCCGCCTTGCTGCCATCTTGAAATAGCAACAGACCGTCAAGAATCCTCCAGATTGGGCCTCGCCGGACTCCGGCGGGGGATAGCCTGGAAGCATGCCGGAATCCCGCAGGTCCCATCTTTTCGCCGTCCTGGCCCTGGCCGCCATCGCGGCGGTGTGGGGTGGCGGGTTCCCAGCCACCAAGTACTGCCTCCAGGCGGGCCTTTCCGTGGGGGCGCTGCTCACCATTCGGTTTGCCATCGGCGCGGCGGGCCTGGGCCTGATGATGCTGCTGCTCCGGGTGCCCATCCGCCGGCGGGACGCCCTGGATGGCCTCTGGCTGGGCCTGGTGCTGGCCACGCTCTTCTGGCTCCAGACCGATGGCCTTCGGTTCACCACCACCTCGAAGTCCGGCTTCATCACGGGGCTGTATGTGATCTTCACGCCCATGGTGGCCCTGCTGGCGGGCGACCGCCTGCGCCCCTCGCACGGGCTGGGGGCCTTCGTGGCACTGCTGGGGCTAGCCCTTCTGGTCCGCGAGCCCGGCGCTGCCTGGGGCGGCTGGAACCGCGGCGATTCCGAAACCCTGCTGGCGGCGGTGCTCTGCGGGTTCCACATCGTGATGACGGCGCACTTCTCCCGGCGTTCCTCGGGCTGGGTGCTGGCCTTCATGCAGGTGGCCGTCACCGGGGCCATTTCGCTGGCCGTCACCCTCGCCCTGCCCGCGCCCTACGGGTTCCAGGGCGCCGGTGCCGCGCTGGCCCGCGGCGGCACCTGGGTCTCCCTCGGCTTCATGGGCCTGCTGGCCACCACCCTGGCCTTCTATGTGCAGAGCACCATGCAGGCCCGGCTCGGCGCCACCGAGAGCGCCATCATCTTCAGCCTGGAGCCGGTGTGGACCGCCGCCATCGCCATCAGCGGCGTCGTGCCCGGCATCCGGGAGCACATGGGCCCCACGCAACTGGCCGGCGGCCTCCTGATCCTCGCCGCCACCTTCGTGGCCGAGCTGGGGCCCAGGCTTTTGAAACGCCTCCAGCGGCCAGAACCCGAAGAGGCCATCGGTTGAGGCCTGTTGGCCAACCTCCTTGTTCTTCCGGAATTTCAAAGAAAGCAGGAACACAGAGGACACAGAGCGCCGCAGAGGACGCAGAGAACAGCCGCGGCGAGGTCCCATCCCAAGGGCCGTGCCGATCCTCCACGTTTCTGCTGGTCACGGAAGACACGGAAGACACGGAAGGGGCTGTGGCGCTCGTCGCGCAGGCCCGCCGAAGGCGGCTTCCGGCCTAGCCGGAAGTGATCCCGGGGGCGCCTGGGACCGTGTCCTTGGAAGCACGGTTCAGGCGCCCCCGGGATACAGCCCGCGCTTTCGGAGCGGACGCCCCTGTCCTTTTCCGTGCCTTCCAGCTTTCTTCCGTGGCTTCCGTGATCAGCGCTTTTCTCTAGTGTTCTCTGCGGTGCTCTGTGTCCTCTGCGTTCCGCTGTTGCAACTCCGGAGTCCCCGGGGCGAACGGCTCTCGGGCGGCAGTCGCATAGCCGGTATCCTGGTAGAGGAATAGGAGTCGGCATGTTCATCGTCACGGGCGGCGCGGGATTCGTGGGCAGCAACCTGGTGCGGGAGCTGAACCGCCGCGGGCACACGGACATCCTCGTGGTGGACAACCTGGCCCGGGCGGAGAAGGCCCGGAACCTGGCCGACCTCACCCTCTCGGACTACATGGACAAGCGGGAGTTCCGGGCGCGGCTGGACGCCGGAACGCTGGATCTTCGGCCCGAGGCCGTGTTCCACAACGGCGCCTGCTCCGACACCATGGAATCCGACGGCCGCTACATGATGGAGAACAACTTCGGCGATTCGAAGGCCCTGCTCCACTGGTGCCTGGCCAGGAAGGCCCCCCTGGTCTACGCCAGCAGCGCCGCCACCTATGGCGCCAGCCTGGACTTCGAGCCGGTCGCGAAAAACGAGGGCCCCCTGAATGTCTACGGCTACTCGAAGCTGGCCTTCGACCAGCACGTGCGGAGCCTGATGCCCGCCATCCAGAGCCCGGTCATGGGACTGCGCTACTTCAACGTCTTCGGGCCCCGCGAAGGCCACAAGGGCCGCATGATGTCCGTGCTGCACCAGCTGCTGCGCCAGCTCAAGGAGACGGGCGGCTGCCGCCTCTTCCAGGGGACGGATGGCTACGGCGACGGCGGGCAGCAGCGGGACTTCATCTTCGTGGGCGATATCGTGGCCATCAACCTGCACTTCGGCGGCGGGAGCATGGCGAAGGGCATCGTCAACGCCGGGACCGGAAAGGCCCGCAGCTTCAACGACATCGCCAACACCCTCATCGCGCATCTCGGCCAGGGGCGCATCGAATACATCCCCTTCCCCGAGGCCCTGCGGGGCAAGTACCAGAGCTTCACCCAGGCCGACGTGCGCAGCCTGCGGGCGGCGGGGTACTCGGCCCCCTTCACGGAGCTGGAAGCCGGCATCGCGGCCACGCTGGCGGAGATCTAGGCCTTCCGGTCCAGGACCACCAGGGTCACGTCATCCCCGAAAGTCGCGGGCAGGTTGAAGGCGCGGGTCTGGGCGATGACGGCCCCTGCCGCCTCCTCGGCCTCGGCGGGCAGCTCCGCGCAGATGCGGCGCAGGCCGGCCTCCTCCAGCATGGTGCGGTCCTCGCGCTCCACTTCCACCAGGCCGTCCGTGTAGAGCACGAGGCGATCCTCGGGAAGGAACTCCGCCTCGTGCTCCATGAAGGGGAGCTGCGGATCGAGCCCCAGCATGAAGCCCTTGCCCCGCAGCACCTCGGACCGCTGGAGGCCGCCCCGGGAGCCGCGCACGATGCGCAGCGGCGCGCAGTGGCCGGCCACCACGTAGTGGATGCGGTCCCGGGCCGGATCCAGGCGGCCCAGCCAGGCTGTGGCGAACTGTTCCGCCAGGGTGGAGCGGCAGAGGTCCTCGTTCATGCCCTTGGCCCAGGCCAGCGGCTCGCCGCCCAGCCGCACCTGGTTCTCGAAGGAGGTCTTCACCATGGCCGAGATGAGCGCCGCGGTGACGCCGTGGCCGCTCACGTCCGCGATCATCACCGCCGTGCAGCCGTCCGCCAGCGGCAGGACCGCGTAGATGTCCCCGCCGATGCCCGCCGCCGGAAGGTAACGGTGGGTGTACCGCACGCCGGGCGCCTCGCCGGGGAGCTTGGGCAGCAGGCCCATCTGAAGGGCGGCGGCCAGTTCCATCTCCTCGCGCACCCGCTCCTGGAAGGCCGTCAGTTCCTTGTTCTGGCGCTTGATCTCCTTCTGCATCCCGAGGAGGCGGAAGGTGGAATCCACCTTGGCCAGCACCTCCTGGGCATGGAAGGGCTTGGGGATCATGTCGTCGGCGCCCAGCGATAGGCCGCCGATGCGCGAGGCGGTGCCATCCAGGGCGGACAGGATGATGAAGTAGATGTCCTGCGTGGCGGGATCGCTCTTGATCTGCTTGCAGAGCTCGTCGCCAGGCATCTCGGGCATGCGCAGGTCCGAGATGATGAGGTCAGGCTTCAGCCGCCCCATCTCCGAGATCGCCTCGACGCCGTTGCCTGCGGTCAGGACCTGGTAGCCCGCCCGCTTGAGGTAGAAGCTGAGAATGTCCCGGATGGGCGCTTCATCATCCACCACCAGGACTACGCCCTTGGCCATGCGAAGCCCTCAGCAGACGCCGTTCCCGATCATCACGAGCCGCGGAGGGCGTCCTGCTCGGTGGCGAAGATGGAGAAGTAGTTGGTGAGGTTCGTCTGGTCGAAGGTCTTCTTCACGGGGGCGGGCAGGCAGGCCAGGTGCAGCTTCCCGCCGGACTTGTCCACGCTGTTCCGCGCGGCGACCAGGAGGCCCAGGCCTGATGAATCGATGAAGCTCACGCCCTCCAGGTTGATCACCAGGAGCTTCGGCTGTGCGGTGGCCACGGTTTCCCGGATCACGTCCCGCAGCTGGGCGGTCACTTCGAAGTTGACCTTGCCCTGGATCGACACCACGGAAGCGGTGCCCTCTTGGCGGGTCTGGATGTTCAGCATGACTCCTCCTGAAGAATTCCCTGAAGCACTCTCCGCCGCGCAGCGTCACGCTGACGTTGTTTGTACTCTGAATGGGATGCCGGACCTGATCGTGAGCTTTGAAACCCTGATTGTTCCATCACTTGGACTTCGTGTGCGAAGAAGAAAGTAAACTCCTCCTGCTCCTGGATCAACTCGGGAATGCGGGCCAGCTCTGCCAGCTCCGCATGACCGAGGCTCTGGAGGCGCTTCTGGACCAGTTCCAGAGCCGGTGCGGCGGGCCCCGGAAGGCGGATCAAGGTGCGCGCCGTGAACTGGATGGCGGAGTAATCCTTGCTGGAAAAGGGGTTCTGGTCCTGGGTGCCCCGTTTCAGGGTCAGGGTATGGCTGAGGGTCCGGCGTTCCTCGGGGCTCAGGTCGTAGATCTGGAACAGGGGGGGCACGGACTCGGTCCAGGCCGCCAGGGCCTCCAGATCGATCATCAGGTTCCTGCTGCGGCTGGGTTTGATGTGGGTGGGCATGAGCACGTGGTGGTCCAGCAGGAACCGGATGACCATGAGCACTCCCAGCTGATCCTCGGCCACGAGGCGGATCCCGATCTGGTCGTAGATGGTCTCGGCCACGTTCTCGGGCTTGTGGAGCATCTTCAGGAGCATGGACACGCGGTCCTTGTTCTCCTTGCGCTCCACAGCCACCAGGGGCACCTCGTAGGCACCCCGCAGCATCCAGCGCCCGTCTTCGCAGACGAGGTACTGGTCGTAGCGGCTGAACACCTGGCTCTGGATCTCCGGCAGGAAGCGGAGGTTCACATTGTGGTCCACGTGGAAGAGGGTGTGCATCACCCGGAGGATGGCGCAGGACCAACGCCCATCCAGGGTGCGGGGCCGCTCGGAGGCCCAGACCAGCAGGTCCAGGGGATCCTCCAGGGTCCGGAGCTCGTTCGGCACGTGCAGGGTCGTCCCCTCGAGGACCACCCCCTCCAGGAAGTCGATGGCATCCTCGTAGACCCGGACCACCCGGCCCCGCTGGG
Organism: Geothrix sp.; assembly: GCA_036504495.1. Lineage (GTDB taxonomy): Bacteria > Acidobacteriota > Holophagae > Holophagales > Holophagaceae > Geothrix. The sequence continues at coordinate 554 of DASXVC010000005.1, read as the reverse complement.
CCGGCACACCCATGTCGTAGCCATAGTTCAACGCGAAGTTCCAGGCTTCGTCATGGGACTGGATCCGCAGGCCATCAAGATCGATGGGCGACCCCCCGCCGAGGATCACCTGGGTGACCTCCGGGGGCATGGGGAAAAGGGCATGGTGTCGCATGACGTCTAACATCTTCATCGGCTCGCGGCAGGAATCATAAAAAAACGGGGCGCCCAGATAATGGGCGCCCCGTCGGAAACCGATTTTGTCCTACTTGATGGCAAAGGCGGCAACGAGCACGTAGATCACCAGGGCCTCGATGAGGGCCAGGCCGATGATCATGGTGGTGCGGATGTTGCCAGCGGCCTGGGGGTTGCGGGCCACGCCCTCGCAGGCGGCGACCACAGCCTTGCCCTGGGCCAGACCGCAGCCGGCGGCGGCGATGGCGAGGGAGAGGTGGGCCACGAACTGGCCTTCGAAGAGGCTCTTCTGGGCGGCGACGGGGGCGCCCTGCGCGAAGGCGACGGCGGCCAGGGTGAACAGGAAGGCGGTGGTGAGGAACTTCTTCATGGTGGTGCTC
>DASXVC010000004.1:0-2267 GCA_036504495.1 Geothrix sp. | reverse complement strand
CGAGGTCATGGCCAAGCGCATGGCCAAGAACCAGTTCACCCTGGAGGACATGCGGAAGCAGTTCCAGCAGGTGCAGAAACTGGGCTCCATGAACAAGATCATCGGCATGCTGCCGGGCCTGGGGCAGATGAAGGACCAGCTTGCGAGCGTAGCCACCGACAAGCGCATCAAGCACCTGGAAGCCATCATCAATTCCATGACCCCCGCCGAGCGCGCCAACCACAACCTGCTGGACGGCAAGCGCAAGCGCCGCATCGCCGCGGGCTGCGGGCGCCCCGTGAGCGAGATCAACCAGCTCCTCAAGCAGTACGTGGAAACCAAGAAGATGATGGGCCAGATGAATGATCCCAAGTTCATGGCCCGCATGCAGCGCATGGCGAAAATGGGCGGCGGCCCCAACCTTCCCTTCTAGAGGCATCCGTGGCGTTCTTCCAGTCCCTGGCATCCGCAAGAACCTGGATGATCCTGGGCGGAATTCTGGGGCTCTGCCTCGCCGGGGGCTGGCTGTGGCGGTCGAACGCGCACCCCACCGGGACCGTGCGGGTGCTTATCGTCGCGCCGGAACCCACCGGACAGGCTGACCTGGACTTCGGGCTCGAGACGCTGCTCACGGATCACTTCGAGGTGCTGGCGGGCATCACGGTCACCCATGCGACCGCAGTCCCCCCGCCTGCGGAACTGCGAAAGCTGCCTCCAGACCTGGCGCTCTTCCGCTTCCAGGGCCGCCGGGAGGGCCAGCGGCTGGCCCTGACCACCCAGTGGACCACCTCCTCCAACCTTCTGGCGGGCCGCCCCTGGAGCCTGGCGATCCAACCGCCCATGAGCCCAGGCCGGGCCATGGAGACCTGGGTGGACCAGTGGCCCATGGCCCGGCGCCACCACGTCCGGGCGGACCTCTACCCACGCGCCTCCGAGCGGTTCTGGGAGCTGCTCCAGGCCATGGCCATCCGGGACGACCGGACGGCCATGGCCCACTTGGCGGCCACCCAGGCCATCGCCGAGGCCGAACCCCTGTGCGCCACAGCCTGGGCCACCCTGGGCGATCACCTCTACCGCAGCCTGTGGGTGGACCCCTCCCTGGCCGGGATCGGCCTCAACTCACGCACGCACAAAGCCTTCCAGCGGGCCGTGGAGCTGGTCCCGGGCCATCCTCGGGCCACCTTCCTCTGGTCCCTGATGCTCACGGACACCGGGAATCAGAACATGGCCCTGCGGACCCTGGAGGAAGCCACCAGGCTGCGGCCCGACATCCCGGATCTCTACCACGGCTTCGCCTACGCGGGCCGCACCGCAGGGCTGTTGACAGGCGCCAAGAAGGCCCTGGACCACCAGAAGGCGCTGCTGGGGCCCATGGCCCAGCCCTCCTCCTGGTTCGCGGAGACAACCTACCTCTACCTGGGTGACTGGGACACCTTCGGCCAGGAACTCAATCGGGCCCGGGCCGCGCGCCAGGATGCCAATGTCGTGTTCTATCAGGGGTATTACGCCCTCCTGAAGGGGGAACGCCGGGCGGCCCTCGCGTTCATGAAACTCGGCCAGGGGATGGCTGAAGGCCCCGCCCCCTTCCAGGACCTGTGCCGGGTCTATCTGGCCCTCCTGGAGGGGCGGACGGCCGATGGGCTGGCCGAACTCCGCCGCATCGACGAGATCCGCGGCAAGCTCCGGATCCCCGACGGAGAATGGACCTTCAAGGAAGCCGAAGCCTATTCACTCCTGGGCGATGCGGACCGGGCCGTGGATTGCGCCACCCGGGCCTTCGTCCAGGGCTTCAGCTGCGCCCGCTGGTACGAAACCTCACCCTTCCTGGAGCGGATGCGCAGCCATCCCCGCTGGCCGATGCTCCGGAGGAACATCCGCGAACGCCAGGCGGTGCTTGAAGGCAGCTTCCCGCCGTCGGCCTTCGGGCCCTGAATTTACGCTTGGGCGAAAGCCCTTTCCGAGATACACTTTCCTGCTCAGGGAGTGCCCATGCTTTCGATCCGTCTTGCTCGCAATGGTGCCAAGAAGCGCCGTTCTACCACATCGTCGTCTCCGAGAACGACCGCATCCCCACTGGCCGCGCCGTGGAAGTGCTGGGCTTCGTGAATCCCATCGCCGGTTCCGGCGAAGCGGTGCGCATCGATGTGGAGAAGGCCAAGTCCTGGCTCCAGAAGGGCGCCCAGCCCTCCAAGACCGTGCTCGATCTGTTCAAGAAGAACCAGATTCTGTAGCCGGTTTCCGACCTTCGAAAGCCGGGCCCAGGTCCGGCTTTCTTTGTTCACCCGGAG
>DASXVC010000003.1:0-25091 GCA_036504495.1 Geothrix sp. | reverse complement strand
CTGACGGCCCCTGGAAACCGTCAGCATCGCCGCCCGCAAAGGGATGACTCAGGGTGGGTCGGGGCCCATTCGTGCTCTTCGGAAGCCCACAGGGCGTCTTCGTGAACTTCGTGGTGGGCTTTCGGTATTTTCGCGTCTTTCGCGGTTGCTCTCAGCCCACCGTCAGCCACCCCAGCTTCACGGCGCCGAGTCCCAGCGATCCCACGATCAGCCACAGCAGCAGGCCCTGGAGGAAGGGCCGCAGGCCCACATTCTTGAGCGCTTCGCCGCTGAGGCCGGCGCCGATGAGGAAGAGCGTCAGCACCAGCGCCCGGCGGGCGGCCGCGGCGACGAGATGTCCCGGCGCATGCAGGATCGGCACGAAGGTCACGAGGGCGGCCGTGGCCAGGAACCCGGCGATGAACCAGGGCTTCTTCAGGGGCGGCACATCGGGCGAGGCCAGTTCCCGGCGGGCCATGAGCCAGCCGAGGCCCAGGGTGAGGGGCACGATCCACAGGGCCCGGGCCAGCTTCACGGTGGTGGCGACCTCCAGGGCCCGCGGCCCGTAGGCCAGCCCCGCGCCCACCACGGAGCTGGTGTCGTGGATGGCCAGGGCCGACCAGAGGCCGAAGGCATCCTGGCCCAGGGCCGCGGCATGGCCGATGGGGGGGAAGATCACGAGCGCGGCGGCGTTGAGGAGGAACACCGTGGCCAGGGCCACGGAGATGGCCTGCTCCCGGGCCCGGAGCACGGGCGCCACGGCCGCGATGGCGCTGCCGCCGCAGATGGCCGTGCCCACGGCGATGAGCAGGCCCGCCTCCCGGTCCACCTTCAATAGCCGTGCCAGCCAGAGGCCCAGGGCGAGGACCAGGGCCAGGCTCAGGGCCGTGTAGCCCAGGCCGTGCAGGCCCGCCTTGGCCACGGCCCGCAGGTTCATGTCTGCGCCCAGGCCGATGACAGCCAGGGGCAGCAGGCGGTGGGTCCAGGTGCGGGTAAGGGCGAGCCGGGGATTCCCCGCCGTGAGGGCGAGGGCCGCGCCGCCCACCAGGGCCGCCGCGGCAGGGGTGAAGGGGGCCAGAGCCAGCAGGGCGCCGAGAAGCAGCAGGGGTGTGGCGAACCGAGAGGCGGGCGCGGACGTGGTCATGGCTTCAGGGTACCCTGGGGTGATGACCGATCAGCTCATCCCCACCCGGCGCGCCTTTCCGGCGGACGATCCGATCTTCGCCCTGAACGCGGAAGCCCAGGGGCGCAAGGCTGCCGGTGAATCCATCCTCAACGCCACCGTGGGCGCCCTGCTGGACGAGGCCGGGCAGCTGGTGGTGCTCGACACGGTGATGGACCTCTGGCGCAGCCTGGGTGCCATGGAGGTGGCCCCCTACGCGCCCATCGCCGGGGATCCTGCCTTCCTGAAGGCGCTGGTGCAGCGGCATTGGCCCCTGCTGGGCACCGCGGGTGCGGCCTGTGCCACGCCGGGCGGCAGCGGGGCCCTCTCCCTCTCCCTGCGGAACTTCCTGGAGCCGGGCCAGACCCTGCTCACCACGGCCCCTTTCTGGGGGCCCTACGCCACCATGGCGGCGGAGAACGGCATGGGCTTGGCCACGGCTCCCTGGCCCGGCGTGGGGCAGGCCCTGGACGGGGCCGTCTGGGACCGGGCGCTGCGGGCCCTGATGAAGGCCCAGGGCCGGGTGATGCTCTGGCTCAACGACCCCTGCCACAACCCCACAGGGCGCAGCCTCTCCGCTGCGGATCGCGCCGCGCTGACCGGGCTGCTGCGCGACCTCTCAGCTCTGGGGCCCGTCACCCTGCTGCTGGACCTGGCCTACCTCGACTACACGCGGGAGCCGGAGGCCGTGGCCGCGGCTCTGAAGGACTATGCGGCCCTGGGGGCCGAAGGCCGGGTGCTGGTGGGCGCTTCCATGTCCCTGTCCAAGTCCATGACCCTCTATGGCGCCCGGGGCGGGGCCCTGGCCTTCCCCTGGTGCGGCGATCCGGCCCTGCAGGCGGCGCTGACGCAGGCCTGCCGGGGCACCTGGTCCAACTGCGCCCGGGCGCCCCAGGCCCTGCTGTTGCGCCTGGCGAAGGACGGCAAGGCCCAGGGGCGCCTCGCGGCGGAACACCGCCACTGGTCCGAGGTGCTGGCCTCCCGCGCCCTGGCCCTGGATGCGGCCCTGGAGGCCGAGGGCATGGACGCCCTTCACTGGCAGGGCGGGTTCTTCGTCACCGTGCCGTCGGCCTCCCCCGCCGCAGCCTGCGAGGGGCTGAAGACCGAAGGCGTGTTCACGGTGCCGCTGCCGGAGGGTCTGCGCGTGGGCCTTTGCGGCCTGCGGGCCCAGGAGGCGCCGCGCTTCGCCCAGGCGCTGCGGAAGGTGGCCGTCCGGTGATTCGGGCTTGGCCCTGGAGCGGACCTACGGTATTCTGATCGGCCGCGGGCGTATAACTCAGCGGTAGAGTGCTACCTTCACACGGTAGAAGTCCCAGGTTCGAATCCTGGTACGCCCACCACACCCAAGGCCCTGATCGTGATCGGGGCCTTTGTTCTTCAAGCCTGCATTCCCAATACTTCCGGGAGCCTCCCATGCCTCTGATCCTCGCCACCCAGGTCCGCGCCGGGATGATCGTCAACTTCGAGAACGAGCTCTGCCGCGTCATCAGTGTCGAACACCAGACCCCCGGCAACCTGCCGGCCCGGGTCCAGGTGAAGATGAAGCGCCTCAAGGACGGCATCAACCGCGAGAACCGCTTCGGCAGCTCCGACAAGGTGGACAAGGCCAGCCTCGAACAGCACATGCTCGAGTACCTCTACGAGGACGGCAACAGCCTCGTGTTCATGAACAACGAGACCTACGAGCAGCTGGAAGTGAGCAAGGAGGTTCTGGGCGACGGCCTGGTCTTCCTCGAACCCAACATGCAGGTGGAGATCGAGTTCTACGAGGGCCAGCCCATGGGCGCCACCCTGCCGCCCGCCGTGGTGCTGGAGATCCTCGAGACGGATCCCGTCATGAAGAACGCCAATGCGACCGGTTCCTACAAGCCCGCCAAGATGAGCAACGGCATCACCGTGGGCGTGCCGCCCTACATGGAAGCCGGCCAGAAAATCCGTGTAAACACGGTGGATCGGACCTTCATGGAACGGGTCAAGTAACCTTGATATCCGCTGAGGCCCCGGTAGGCAGATGCCGCCGGGGCCTTGTCATGTACGAATTCCGCCAGACGAAATTCCAACCGCGCGGTAAAGTACTGGTCGCCTGGTTCCCGGGTGCGTGACCAGAATCACAATCCGATGGAAATGTGCGATAACTGATCTAGTGCCTCGGTGGAGCCCCATGCCTCAAGCAGTCCTCAATCTGAGACGGATCGAGTTCCTGGCAGGGCTGCCAATGAACGCCGCCGAGGAACTCGCCAGCATCGCGGAGATGCGGCGGTTTCCCGATGGCGCCCGGGTCTACACCCAGGGTGATCAGGTCCCCGGGGTCTACGTGGTGGTGAAGGGGGGCCTCAAGGTCTTCCGCACCGATGGGCGGGGCCGCGTGCAGGTGCTCCAGTTCCTCAAGGTCGGAGACTGCGTGGGCGAGGTGGCCGTGTTCGACGGCGCTTCCATCGCCTCCAGCGCCGAATCCCATGGCGAGACCGAGTGTTGGCTGATCCCCTCCGCCCCCCTGCGCCAGATCGTCCACCGGCATCCGGAAGTGGCCGAGATGCTCATCCACCACTTCGCCGCCAAGGTGCGCCATCTGGTGACCCTGGTGGAGACCCTCAGCCTGCACAGCGTGCCCGAGCGCGTGGCCCAGCTGCTGCTCGAGGCCCACGAATCCCATCCCATGCGCTCCATCGTGGAGTTCCGGGAAACCCAGGAGGACCTGGCCCAGTGCATCGGCGCCAGCCGCGAGGCCTTCAGCCGGGCCCTGCGTCTGCTGACCGATCTCGGCCTCATCCAGAGCACCTTCCCGGTGGTGCGGATCCTGGATCTGGGGAAGCTGCAGCGGTACGCGAAGGGCTGAGCGCCGCTCCAAATCGCCGCAGGCGATTCGGAGCGGGGGCTACACCACCGTCAGGTAGCGGACCTGGTCCCCGGCCTTTTGGCCGGGGGCCTCAATCCACGCGAAGGCGTCCGCCCGGGCGAGGGTGACGAGGTCGGCGGAGCCCTTGCCGGGCAGAGGGTGGAGCTGGCCGTCCACGAGGCGGCAGGGGTGCAGCAGGGGGCGGTCGCCCTTGTGCTTCACGGGGGCGGCGAGGCGGCCCTGGTGCCAGGGATCGGGCATGGCCCGGCCCTCCAGCTTCGCCAGGGCCACGGGCAGGAACAGCAGGGCGTTGAGGTAGGCGGACACGGGGTTGCCCGGCAGGCCGAGTATCAGCAGGCCGTCCAGCTGGGCCGCCAGCATGGGCTTGCCGGGCTTGAGGCGGATCTTGTGGAAGAGGATGGTCGCGCCGAGGTTCTTCAGCACTGTGGGCAGGTGATCGTGCTCGCCCATGCTCACGCCGCCGGAGGTCAGGAGGATGCGGGCGCCGCCCGGGTTCCGCAGAGCCGCCGCCAGGGCGGCGGGGTCATCGGGCAGGGCGGGGCACCGCTCGACGTCCGCCCCCAGGGCATGGGCCAGGGCCGCCAGCATGGGGCCATTGGAATCGCGAATCTGGTGGGGCAGCGGGTCGGCCACCAGCTCGTCGCCGGTGGAGGCCACGGCCAGGCGCACCCGGGAAGGGGCGGGCAGCGGGCGGCCCACCCAGGCGCGCAGGGCCACGCGGGCCACGTTCAGGGGCTGGTCCGCGGGCAGCAGGAGGTCTCCGGAACGCGCCTGCCCGCCGCGGCGGCGCACATGGTCGCCGGCTTCCGGGGCCGCCTGCGGATGGATGAGGCCACCGGCCTCCTGCAGCTGCTCCACGGGCAGGATGGCATCGGCGCCGGCGGGCAGGGCCGCGCCGGTCATGATGCGCACGGCGGTGCCGGGAGTGACGGTGAAGGCCGCGGGGTCATCGCCCGCGTAGAGCGTGCCCAGCAGGCGGCGCGGCGCGCGCCCATCCTCCGAGCGCAGGGCCACGCCATCCATGGCCGCCAGATCCACAGCGGGGTCATCCCGGTCCGCCCGCACCTCCGATGAGGCCGGCGCGGGCAGGGCCGCCCAGAGCCGGGCCAGGGCCTCGTCCAGGGGCAGCAGGTCAGGGTGGTCGCAGCTCATGGCCATGGGCGAAGGATACCGCCAAGACCCTGGCAGACGTGATGCCGGGGCTTTGCCCAGGCATCACGTGGGGGTCCAAGGGGGGACGCAGAGCGAAGCCTTGGCGAGCGGGCGGTCCCCCCTTTCATGGCAGCGGGCTGTCAGCACTTCACCTCGGCGTTCTTCCGGGCGTAGTACCACCAGTTGACGGCGAGACACACCACGTAGAAGGCCGCGAAGCCGTAGAGGGCGTTCTGCACGGTGCCCGCGGCGATCTGGGACTTGAACACGGTGGGGATGACGTAGCTGCCGTAGGCGGCCATGGCGCCGGTCCAGCCGAGCACCGGCCCCGCGAACTGGGTCTCGAAGATGAAGGGCACCATCTGGAAGGTGCTGCCATTGCCGATGCCCGAGCCCAGGAAGAGCAGCAGGAAGCTCAGGAGGAAGGGCATGAAGAGGTGGGCGGGGTTGGGATTCCCCTGGGCCTGCTTGATGACCACGGCCACCGCCAGGGCGCCGATGATCTGGATGACCGTGGACCACTGGGTGATGACGGAGCCCCGGAACTTGTCCGACAGCCAGCCGCCCACGGGCCGGATGAGGCTGCCCACCAGGGGGCCCAGGAAAGCGTAGGTGGCGGGGTTGGAGACGCTCTTGCCGAAGAAGAGCTTGAGCAGCAGGGGGAAGGCGGCGGAGTACCCGATGAAGCTGCCGAAGGTCATGATGTAGAGCAGGGTCATCAGCCAGGTGTGCTTCATGCGGAAGATGGCGAACTGCTTGTCGAGGCTCGTCTTCACCTTGCCGGGCAGGAGCTTGAGCAGGGCCAGGCAGACGCCGATGGCCAGCAGCACCAGGCCCAGCTGGGCGCCGAGGCCCAGCTTGGGATAGCGGACGACGATCCAGGCGACGAGTCCCGCGGCGGCGAAGGCGGGCAGGTGCAGCCCCAGGATCTTGCCGAGGGCGGCCGGCGTATGGTCGCTGTCGTGGTGGGGCAGGTTGTTCATCCCGAACCAGGAGGCCACCGCCAGCACCACCAGGAAGGGCAGCCACACGAGGGCGCCGTTCTGCACCCACATCTGCTTCCCGAGGGCCGTGATGTGGGGGGCGCCGGAGAGGGCGCCGAAGAGGGCCGAGCCCATGACCGCGGGCACCACCAGCTGCATGACGCTCACGCCCAGGTTGCCGATGCCCGCGTTGATCCCCAGGGCCAGACCGGCCGAGCGCTTGGGGAAGAAGCTATTGATGTTGGACATGGAGGAGGAGAAGTTGCCGCCCCCGATGCCCGAGAGCACCGCCAGGATGGCGAAGGTGGAGAAGGGCGTCGCCTTGTCCTGCAGGGCGATGCCCGCGCCCAGGGCCGGGGCGATGAGCATGGCCGTGGTGAGGGCCACCACGTTGCGCCCGCCCGCCAGGGCCACCATGAAGGAATTGGGGATGCGCAGCGTGGCGCCGGAGAGGCCCGCGATGGAGATGAGGGTGAAGAGCTGGGCATCCGTGAAGGGGAAGCCGGCGTCCTTCATGCGCACGGTGAGGATGGACCAGAACATCCATACGGCGAAGGCGCAGAGGAGGCTGGGCACGGAGATGGCGAGGTTCCGGTGGGCGACGCGCTTGCCGCCGAGCCAGAAGGTCTCGTCCTCGACGTTCCATTCGGTGAGTTTGGCCATGGGGTCTCCCGGGTCAGGGTCGTGGTGGTCTCAGGCGGGTTCGGCTGCGTCGGCGCCTGCAAGGGCCGGGGCAGGCGCGGGCGTGCGGTGTTCAAAGCGGGTGAAGAGGGTCTCATTCTGCTCGCGAGTCAAGCGCCGGACCACCGTGTGGAGCCAGACCAGGCAGACGACGGACAGGACCGTGAGGAACAGCCACATGGTGGTCCACAGGCCCGTGGCCTTGAGCAGGTAGCCGAAGAGGATGGGGCCCACGAAGCCGCCCAGCCCGCCGATGACGCCCACGATGCCGCCCACCACGCCCACCTCGTCCGGGAAGTAGTCGGGGATGTAGCGGTAGACGGCGGCCTTGCCGATGCCCCACACGATGCCCACCACGAAGACCAGGAAAGTGAAGATCCACACATTGGCCTGGAAGAACACATGGGTGGTGCCCGAGGCCAGCAGCTGCTTCTTCTTCACCCGGTCGCCCACTTTGACCGCGGGCGTCTGCCAGAAGCGGCTCTGGGGCAGCACCAGCAGGCGCTCATTCTGAACCTCCGGTTCCGCCCCCTTCGTCCGGAAGGCGTAGGCCATGTCTCCCACCACGATGCGGCCGGGAGCCACCTCGGTCACGACACCGCCCACCTGGGCCAGCACGGAAGGCCCGGGGCTTTCGATGGACATGCGCGGCACCATGAGCGCCGCGCAGGCGAAGATGCTGAGGCCGAAGGTCCAGTACATCACGGCCCGGGCGCCGAAGCGGTCGGACATCCAGCCTCCCGCGGCGCGGATGAGGCCCGAGGGCAGGCTGAAGAGGGAGGCCAGAAGGCCGGCCATGGCGAGGCTCATGCCGTAGACGCCCACATAATACGGGATCAGCCACTGGGCCAGGGCCACGAAGCAGCCGAAGACCAGGAAGTAGTAGAGGCCGAAGCGCCACACACGCATGTGGCGCAGGGGCGACAGCATCTGGACGAAGGTCTTGTCTTTCGCGCCCTCGGCTTTCTTCTCGTGGGTGAGCAGGAAGAAGGCCACGGCCATGACCAGCAGGACGACCGCGTAGAGCTTCGGCAGCGTGCGCCAGGCCTCCAGGTCCGCGCCGCCGGCGGTGAGTTTCTTCAGGAGCCAGGGGGCGCCCATGCTGGTGAGAGCCGAGCCCGCGTTGCCCGCTCCGAAGATGCCGAGCGCCGTGCCCTGGCGCGCCTTGCTGAACCACACGCTGGAGTAGGCGATGCCCACGGCGAAGGCCGCGCCCGACAGGCCGAAGCCCAGGGAGGCGAGCAGGAAGCCCTGGTAACTCTGGACGCTGCCCAGCAGCCAGGTGGGCAGCGCGGCCAGCAGGAGCAGGATGGTGTAGACCCTCCGCCCGCCGAAGCGGTCCGTGAGCAGGCCCACGGGCAGGCGCATGACCGAGCCCGTGAGCACGGGGATGCCGATGAGCCAGCCGATCTGGGCCGTGTCCCAGCGGAAGAGGCCGTTCTCCACCAGGAAGGTGACGAGGACGCCGTTCAGGGTCCAGACGGCAAAGCAGAGGGTGAACGCCAAGGTGCTCATGGCCAGGGCGGTGTTGGCTCGGGCTTGGTCAGACATCGGGAGGCTCCCAGGACAAGAGGTCGGGAAATATTTCAGATGAAGAAAATCCAGAATGAAATTCACGGCGGGAATCAGAATAAAAATGAGACTTATTAATCTTAAATACTTAACGGCTTCCTCTGCAGGTGACCCTGGTCACCTTTCTGTGGATCCTTTCAGGGGCTTCCCAGGGGAGGCGGGCCGCCTTTGAGACGGCCTCCGCCCAGGTGGCAGCGAAAAGGGGATCCAGGTGCGGGGAAGGTCCCGCAGGGACATCCGGGCCAGGCCCCCCACCATCTCCCGGAAGGCAGGGCCCAGCAGGGCGCAGAAGGGGCAGGGGGTGGCGTCCCGGCAGTTGCGCCGCCCGAGGGGACAGAGGCTCAAGCCGGTGTCCCCCTCGAAGGCGGTGACCACTTCCTGGAGCGTGATCCCCGCGGGGGGCCGGGCCAGGCGGAACCCGCCCGAAGGCCCCGTGAGCGATTCCAGAATGCCGACCTGCCGGAGCCGCTTCAGGATCTTCGCCAGGTAGTAGAACGGAATGGCAAGTCCCTCCGCCAGCCCCCTGGCCATCCGGTAGGTTCCATCCTCCGGCAGGGAGGCCAGGGCCAGCAGGGCATAGCGGGTGCTCACCGAGAAGAGGGTCCTCGGGCTGTGGGACCTGGGTTTCGGGTGGCTCATGGCCCCCCCTCAAGGACGGACTGAGGCGTTTTTCCATTTAGGATTATTGATTCTGTAAAACAACATCGGGCGAATGTTGAGCCATGGCAAGAGTCTTGAAGCGAATTCGGATGCCTGACCAGAGGAGGGGATCCGGAATGGGTTCGAGTGGGCAAGGGTTGGACAAGTTTTTGTAGAATTTATAAATACAAAAATAAAATGAGTTAATAAAAAATGACCACAAAACCAGCCAAAAAAAGATGCGGTTTACCCCTTGAACAAGAGGTTGGTTCGTACCCATACTCGTGACACATTTCAGACTATCTAACCTTTAATCCCGAATGACCGGGGCCCCCAACCATGGGAGGTTGTTGTGATCACTCGTGTTTCACCTGGCTCTTGCTTCAGGCACCTGGTGCTGGGCCTGACTGCCGCCGTGTCTGTTCCAGTGCTGGCCCAGGACGCCGAAACCCAGTTCCGCAAGAGCTGCATGAGCTGCCACACCATCGGCGCCGGCAAAAAGGTGGGCCCGGATCTCAAGGACCTGGGCAAACGCAGGCCCCATGAATGGTCCACGAAGTTCATCACCGGGGCTGCGGCCATGATCGATGGGGGGGATCCCACTGCCACGGCGCTGTTGCGCGAGTTCAATGGCGTGCGGATGCCTGACCTGGGGGTGACGGTTCCCGAGGCCCAGGCCCTGCTGAAGCTGATCGACGACTACAGCGCTCAGGGCAAAGCCCTTGGCACCGCGGCGATCGCGCGGTCAGCCACGCCCGAGGACATCCGCCTCGGCCGGCTCTACTTCACGGGCGACCTCCGCTTCAAGTCCGGGGCGCCGGCCTGCATGTCGTGCCATCGCGCCCAGGGCGTGGGCGGGTGGGGTGGCGGCTGGCTGGGACCCGACCTCACAGGAGCCACCGCCAAATACGGGGCCGGCTTATCAGGCGTCATCGAGAATCCATCCTTCCCGACCATGCAAGGTGTCTTCGCCAAGACCCCCGCGAGCCCCGAAGAGGCCTTCCAGGTGGCTTCCTTCCTCAAGAGCGTGGGTTCCCTTCCACCGGACAAGCGCGACGTGATCTTCCCCGTCCTGGGTGTCATCGGCCTGGCCGGGGGAATGCTCCTGGGCGGGCACCTGGGCCGCAAGCGGTTGAAGGGCGTGCGCAAGCACCTGAAGCCAAGAGCCTGATCCAGACATGAGGAGGCGGAAACACCATGAATGAGCGTAAGCAGAGCCACTGGATCACGGACATCGTGGATCCCGAAACCCGCTCCTGGGAGGAGTTCTACCGGAACCGCTGGGCCCACGACAAGGTGGTCCGGAGCACCCACGGCGTGAACTGCACGGGCAGCTGCGGATGGAACATCTACGTCAAGGAGGGCATCGTCACCTGGGAAATGCAGGTGCTAGACTACCCGCTCCTGGATGAGACCGTGCCGCCCTACGAGCCCCGCGGCTGCCAGCGCGGCATCAGTTTCTCCTGGTACCTCTACAGCCCGCTCCGCGTGAAGTTCCCCTACATGCGCGGGGCGCTGATGGACCTGTGGCAGGAGGCCAAAGGCAGGCACCAGGACCCCGTGGCGGCCTGGGCCAGCATCCAGAACAACCCGGTGGATCGCGCGCGCTACCAGCAGGCCCGCGGCAAGGGCGGTTTCCGCCGCGCCTCCTGGGACCAGGTGGGCGAGCTCATCGCTGCCGCCAACATCCACACCATCAAGACCCACGGACCCGACCGCATCGCCGGCTTCAGCCCCATCCCAGCCATGTCCATGCTGAGCTACGCGGCGGGCTCACGGTTCATCCAGCTCATGGGCGGCACCAACCTCAGCTTCTACGACTGGTACTGCGACCTCCCGCCCAGCAGCCCCGAGATGTGGGGCGAGCAGACCGACGTGCAGGAGAGCGCCGACTGGTACAACGCCAAGTTCCTGGCCGTGATGGGCAGCAACCTGAACATGACCCGCACGCCGGATTGCCACTTCGCCGCCGAGAGCCGCCACAACGGCACCAAGATGGTGGTCTTCAGCCCGGACTTCAACCAGGTGGCCAAGTACGCGGACGAGTGGATGCCCGTCCACCAGGGCCAGGACGGCGCCTTCTGGATGGCCGTGAACCACGTCATCCTCACCGAGTTCCACCACCAGAAGCAGGTGCCCTTCTTCCTGGACTACCAGAAGACCTACACGGACGGCCCCTTCCTGGTGGAATTGACGGAAATCGACGGCGGCTGCCGCCCGGGGCAGCTCCTGCGCGCCGGACGCCTGGGCAAGTACACCGACGAAGAGCACGGTGAGTGGAAGTTCCTGATGTGGGACCAGCCCTCGAACGCGCCGAAGATGCCCAAAGGCTGCATGGGGCAGCGCTGGAGCACGAAACAGGGGGAATGGAACCTGCTGCTCCAGGACGGGAAGGACGACACTCCCATCGACCCCGCCCTGACTTTGCTTGGCGCGGCGGACGGCGCCACAGCCGTGGCATCGGTCCAGTTCGACGACTTCGCCGATGGCAAAACGGTCTTCCGCAGCGTGCCGGTCAGGCGCGTCCAGCTGGCGGACGGGGGCATTGTCACCGTGACCACGGTGTACGACCTGCTCATGGCGCAATTCGGCGTGAACCGGGGCCTGCCCGGCGCCTACCCGAAGGATTACGACGACGCCTCGGCAGTCTACACGCCCGCCTGGCAGGAAAAACACACCGGCCTTTCCCGCGAGAACGTGCTGCGCTTCGCCCGGGAATGGGCCCACACCGCCGAACTGACCAGGGGCAAGTGCACGGTCATCATCGGCGCCGGGGTCAACCACTGGTACCACAACAACCTGATCTACCGGGCCGCCCAGCACGCCCTGGTGTTCTGCGGCTGCATCGGCACCAACGGGGGCGGCCTGGCCCATTACGTCGGCCAGGAGAAGCTGGCGCCGGTGGCCTCCTGGAGCGCCATCGCCCTGGCCAAGGACTGGGTCTCCGTGAACCGGCTCCAGAACGCTCCGAGCTGGCACTACGTGAACAGCGATCAGTGGCGGTACGAAAAGGAGTTCAAGGAATACAACACGGTCCCCGATGGGAGCGAGCTGGTCGAGGGCCACTGCATGAACATGCAGACCCGGGCCGTGCGCAGCGGCTGGCTGCCCTACTTCCCGCAGTACAACGAGAATCCCATGCACGTCGTGGCCGACGCCCGGAAGGCCGGCGCCAAGGACAGCGCGGCCATCATCGCCAGCACCGTGGATCGCCTGAAGAAGAAGGACCTGCGGTATTCCATCGAGGATCCGGACGCCGCCGAGAACTGGCCGCGGGTCTGGTTCATCTGGCGGGGCAACGCCATCGGCACCTCCGCCAAGGGCCACGAGTTCTTCCTGAAGCACTACCTGGGCACCCATACGAACGCCATCGCCGACGAAGTGGCCGAAGGCACGCTGAAGGATGTGCAATGGCGGCCCACGGTCACAGGAAAGATGGACCTGGTGGTGGACATCAATTTCCGCATGGACACCTCGGCCCTGTACAGCGACATCGTGCTGCCCACGGCCACCTGGTACGAGAAGACGGACCTCAATTCCACGGACATGCACAGCTTCATCAACCCGCTGTCAGCGGCGGTCCCGCCCTGCTGGGAATCGAAGAGCGATTGGGACATCTTCAAGCTGATGGCCAAGCATGTGAGCGAGCTGTCGGCGAAGCACCTGCCCAATCCCGTCGAGGACATCGTATCAACGCCCCTGGCCCACGACACGCCGGGAGAGATCGCGCAGCCCCACATCCGGGATTGGATGGCGGGCGAATGCGAGGCCATCCCGGGCAAGACCATGCCGGGCCTGACCGTCATCACCCGTGATTACACGAAAATCCACGACCAGTTCATCGCCCTCGGCCCGAATGTGCGCGAACAGGGCCTCGGCGCCCACGGAGTGAAGTACCCCATCAAGGACATCTACGACCGGATGCTGGAAACGCACCCCACAGTGACGGTCGAAGGCCAGAAGCGGCCCAGCCTCGAAGAGGATATCGATGCGGCCAATGTCCTGTTGCACCTGGCGCCGGAGACCAACGGCGAGCTGGCCTACCGTGCCTACGAGTACATGGAAGGCCGCACGGGCCTGCCGTTGAAGGATCTGGCCGAGCCCTACCGTGGCATCAAATACACCTTCAAGGACCTGCTCTCGCAGCCGCGCCGCGTGCTCAACAGCCCCTGCTGGTCGGGCCTCGTGGATGAAAAACGGCCCTATTCGGCCTTCACCTACAACGTGGAGCGCATGGTGCCCTGGCGCACGCTGACGGGCCGCCAGCACTGCTATCTGGACCATGAGGGCTACCTGGCCTTCGGCGAGCACCTGCCCACCTACAAGCCCACACCGCCCAGCCAGGTGCTGGGGGATCTGCGCTGCTCCAAGCGGGAGGGCAACACCCTGGCCTTGAACTACCTCACGCCGCATGGCAAGTGGCATATCCACTCGACCTACGGGGACACGGAACGCATGACCACCCTGTCCAGGGGCTGCGATCCTCTCTGGCTCAGCGAGGAGGACGCTGCCTCCGTCGGGTTGAAGGACAACGACTGGGTGGAGGTCCACAACGACAACGGCGTAGTGGTCACCCGCGCCTGCGTCAGCGCGCGCATTCCCAAGGGCGCCTGCATCCAGTACCACGCCACCGAGCGCACCTACGGCGTGCCCAAGAGCCCGCTCCGGGGCATGAAGCGCGCGGGCATGAACAACAGCCTGACCCGCATCCGGCTCAAGCCCAACCTCATGGTCGGCGGCTACGGACAGTTCACCTACCACTTCAATTACTGGGGCCCCACCGGCGTGAACCGAGAAACGGTGGTCTACGTCCGCAAGCTCGGCCAGCTGGTCTGGTAGGAGGAACCCACATGGACATTCGCTCTCAAATCGCCATGGTGTTCCACCTGGACAAGTGCATCGGGTGCCACACCTGCTCGATCGCCTGCAAGAACGTGTGGACCGACCGCAAGGGCGCCGACTACATGTGGTGGAACAACGTCGAGACCAAGCCCGGCACCGGGTTCCCCACCAAGTGGGAAGACCAGGCCGAGTACAAGGGCGGCTGGGTCGTCAAGGATGGCAAGCTCGCACTCCGCCTGACCGGCAAGGGCAAGTTCCTGCAGAAGATCTTCTACCAGCCGGACCTGCCCACCATGGACGAGTACTACGAGCCATGGACTTACCGCTACGAGGATCTCTTCACCAGCCCTGAGCTGGACGATCAGCCCACGGCCATCCCCATCAGCAAAGTCACCGGCGAGTACATCGACATCGAAGCGGGCCCCAACTGGGACGATGACCTCGGGGGGTCGCCCCTCTACGCCCGCAACGATCCGAATCTCGAGGCCATGACCGAGGAGCAGCGCCTGCAGCTCCTCAGCATCGAGACCCTGGTGATGTTCTACCTGCCGCGCATCTGCAACCACTGTGCGAACCCGGCCTGCGTGGCGGCCTGCCCCAGCGGCGCCATCTACAAGCGCGGCGAGGATGGCATCGTCCTCGTGAACCAGAACGTCTGCCGCGGCTGGCGCTACTGCGTGTCCGCCTGCCCCTACAAGAAGGTCTTCTACAACTGGAGCACGGGCAAGTCCGAGAAGTGTCTGCTCTGCTATCCCCGCGTGGAGACGGGCCAGGCGCCCGCCTGCTTCCATTCCTGCGTGGGCCGCATCCGCTACATGGGCGTGCTGCTCTATGACGCCGACAAGATCCAGGAGGCGGGCGTGCGGCCAGACGCGGAGCTGGTCACCGCGCATCGCGACATGCTGGCCAACCCCTTCGACCCCGAAGTGATCACCTCGGCCAAGAAGAACGGCGTGACCGAGCAGATCCTCAAGGCCGCCCAGAAAAGCCCCATCTACAAGTTCGTCAAGGAATGGGGCCTGGCGCTGGCGCCGCATCCGGAGTTCCGGACCTTCCCGAGCCTGTTCTACGTGCCAGCCCTGGGGCCCGTCACCTACTCCGTGGAGAATGGCGTGGCCCTGAATCCCACGTCGACGGATGAGATCTTCGCGCCGCTGGAGCAGGCGCGGCTGCCCATGAGCTACCTGGCGAGCCTGTTCGGAGCTGGCCAGGAGGCGCCGGTGCGCTACGCCATGAAGAAGATGATGGCGATCCGCGCCTGGAAGCGCGCCGTGACTGTGGGGGATGTGGAGATGCAGGTGGCCCTGGACGGCCTGCGCGAAGCCGACTGCACCCCCGAGCAGGCCGAGGCGATCTACCGACTGACGAGCCTCTGCAGCTATGAGGACCGGTTCGTGATCCCCCCCAGCCACCGGGAACAGGCGGTGGAAGTGCTCACCAATCCGCTAGAGAAGAAGGGTGCCGCCGGATTCGGTTTCCGCGAGCAGCCCGAGAGGGGGCTCTGATGCAGCCGATGCGCGTTCCCACCCAGCTCATCCCGGGCATCGCAGTCCTGCTGCGCTACCCCGATGCCGAGACCCCCATCCTCGCCGCGTCCCTGGCGGATGAAGCGATGAAAACCACCCACCCCTGCCAGGAATACCTGGAGGCCTTCGCCCTGGTGGTCAGGACCTCAAGCCAAGAAGAAATGGCGGAACGCTACACCCGCAGTTTCGACTTGAACCCCGAATGCGTGCTGGAGATCGGCTGGCACCTCTTCGGGGAGTCCTACAAGCGGGGCCAGTTCCTGGCCATGATGCGCCATCACCTGAGCGAGAACGGCATCGACGCGGGCAACGACCTGCCCGACTACCTGCCGGCCTTGCTGGAGCTGGTGATGAAGCTCGAAACCCAGGACGCCATCGACCTGGTGGACGACTGCATCCTGCCGGCCATGGAGAAGATCCAGCTGGCCTTGAAGGACGGGGCCTATGCGCACCTGCTCCAGGCTCTCTACCTGATCTTCACCGCCCATCGGACATCCCCCGTGGAGGGCCGCCCGGATCCGTCGTCGCCCGCGGAGGTGAGCCATGCTTGATAAGTTTCTTTGGGTCGGGTTCCCCTACATCGCGCTGGCCTTGGCCGTCGCGGTGAGCATTCTCCGCTTCGTGTGGAAGCCCTTCAGCTATTCGAGCCTCTCGAGCCAGTTCCTGGAGAACAAGCAGCTTTTCTGGGGATCGGGCCTCTGGCACTGGGGCATCGGGTGGGTGCTCACCGGGCATCTGGTGGCGTTCCTGATTCCTGGCCGCATCCTAGCCTGGAACTCCGCCCCCTTCCGGTTGTACCTGCTCGAAACCACGGGCCTGATCGCGGCCCTGCTCGCCCTCGTGGGGGTTGTGGCCCTGATGGTCCGCCGCAGCACCAGTTCGCGCGTGAAGGCCGTCACCAGCGCCATGGACTGGGTCCTGCTCGGCCTGCTGCTGGTGCAGGTATCCACGGGCATCGACACGGCCCTGCGCTACCGCTGGGGCAGCTCCTGGTACGCCTCCAACGCGGCGCCCTACCTCTGGAGCCTGTTGACCCTGAATCCCAGGCCCGAACTCATCCAGCCGCTGCCATGGCTGCCCAAGATTCACATCCTCAGCGGGTTTTCGCTGATCCTGCTCATTCCCTTCACGCGCCTGGTGCACTTCCTCGTGGTTCCCATTTTCTATTACTGGCGGAAGCCCCAGGTGGTGATCTGGAACCGGAAGGGGCTTCGATGAGAGTCCGCACGGTGGCTCTGGCGGGCGCTGTGGCCTTGGGGGCTTCCCTGATGATCCTTGCCGTGAGCGTGGACACCAGACTGCTGGGGGACAATTCGAGCTACAAGCCGGTCCAGCCCATCGCCTATTCCCATGCCCTGCACGCCGGCGAGCTGAAACTGGACTGCCTGTTCTGCCACACCGGGGCCGAACAGAGCCGACACGCGGGGATCCCGCCGGCGAGCACCTGCATGAAGTGCCATGAGGCGATTCTGAACAAGGCCGGCACCAAGCCGGGCGCGGTCGACCCGAGCCCGGAGATCGGCAAGCTGGCGAGGGCCGTGAAGGAGGGGCGCCCGATTGAGTGGGTGCGCATCCACCGCCTGCCTTCCCACGTCGACTTCCCCCACAGCCGGCATGTCCAGGCGGGCGTGGCCTGCCAGAGCTGCCACGGCGAGATCCAGGGCATGGAACGGGTCGAGCAGTCCCTGGCCCTGACCATGGGCGAGTGCCTGGCCTGCCACCGCGCCGAGAACCAGAAGATGCAGATGAACGGCAAGCTGCCCGCGGCGCCCACCGATTGCGGCGCCTGCCACCACTGAGGAGAAGCCATGCACGTATGGAAGAGCCTCGGCGAACGGCGGGGACTCATCAAAAAGACCAAGGCTGAATTCGGCGAGGAACTTCCCGTGGGCGAGAGTGTGCGCCAGATCACCCGGCGCGACTTCTTCCGCTTCTCGGGCCTTGGCTTTGCCGCAGGCCTGGCCATCAGCTGCAAGAGCAAGGCGGTGGAAAAGGCGCTGCCCTATCTGAACGCGCAGGAAGGGCTCACACCCGGCGTGGCGGAATGGTATGCCACGACCTGCCAGGGCTGTTCCGCAGGCTGCGGCGCGCTGGTCCGCAGCCGGGATGGGCGGCCCGTGAAGCTCGAAGGGAATCCGGACCATCCGCTGAACCGGGGCGGCCTTTGCGCCATCGGCCAGGCCCAGACCCGCGGCCTCTACGATTCCGCCCGGCTCAAGCAGCCACGCATGCTGGGCCGGGACTGCGGCTGGAATGCCCTCGATGCGGATCTGGCCGCGCGTTTCACGGCGATCAAGGCCAGGGGCGGGAAGGTCCGGGTCCTGGGCGGGACGCTTCTCAGCCCCACGCTGAAAGGCGCCATCCAGGGGTTCCTCGGGGAATTCCGGGATGGGAAGTTCGTCGCCTATGACGCCCTGAGTTGCGCCGCCATTCCCGCGGCCTATGAGCGGACCCACGGCACGAAGGTCCTCCCCCATTACCGTCTCGAAGAGGCCGACTTCCTCCTCGGAATCGAGGCGGATTTCCTGGGCACCTGGATCGACCCCGCGGGCTTCACCCGGGCCTATGCCAGCCGCCGGGGCCCGGACAACCCGCGGCCCATGTCCAAGCACGTGCAGGCCGAGTCCGGCATGTCCCTCACGGGAAGCAATGCCGACGAGCGCATCCGCCTGGCGCCTTCCGAGGTGGTGCCCCTCCTTGAGTGCCTGGCCGCCGCGCTGGGTTCAGGAACACCGGGGGAAAACCTTCGGAACGATCTCCGCATCAAGGCCACAGCCTTGGCCCATGACCTGATCCAGCACCGGGGCGCGGGCCTGGTGGTCTGCGGCGTGAACGATCTGTACGCGCAGATCCTCACCGCGCGCATCAACCACCTGCTGGGGAATGATGGCCACACGGTGGATCTCACCCGGCCCAGCCTCCAGAAGCAGGGCGATGACCGCGCCCTGGCCGGGCTCATCAAAGAGATGGGCGAGGGGCAGGTGGACGCGATGATCGTGGTGGGGGCCAATCCCAGCTACGACTTGCCGGCCGGTTTTTCCATAGCCTTCGGGAAAGTGCCCCTGCGGGTCAGCCTCGCCCTGACGGCGGACGAGACCGCGATCGCCTGCACCCACCTTGCGCCGGAGCACCACTGGCTGGAGGCTTGGAGCGACGCAGAGGCCGTGGCGGGAACCCTGAGCCTGGTCCAGCCCCTCACGAACCCGCTGTTCCAGACCCGGAATGCGCTGGAAAGTTTCCTCGCCTGGGGTGGGCGCCCTGCCAGCAGCCTCGATCAGATCCGGGAACATTGGCGGAAGGACGTCTTCCCTCGCCAACGGGTGGTAGCGGACTTTGAAGCCTTCTGGGCCGCCGCATTGCAGAGAGGCCATGTCCAGCTCGAGGGTGGGTCCAGCGCCCCCGCCTACCGAGAGGATGCGAAGGCGTCCCTCCGGGAGCGGATCACTCCGAAACCAGCCGCCTACGAACTGCTGCTCATGGCCAAGGTCGGGCTTGGAGATGGCCGGCACGCCTTCAATCCATGGCTCCAGGAACTGCCGGACCCCATCACCAAGATGACCTGGGACAACTACCTCTCCCTGTCTCCGGCCGCCGCGAAGGGCCTGGGGTTCGAGCAGGGGGACGTGGCCGCCCTGCGGCCCGAGGGCCAGCCCGAGCTGATGCTGCCCGTGGTGGTCCAGCCGGGCCAGGATGACCGCACCCTCGCCGTGGCCCTGGGGTATGGCCGGAAGGAAGGCGGGCCCAAAGAATGGAAGGCCGTGGGTGGCAATGTCTACCCGTGGCGCAGCCTCGCGGGCGGATTCCTCACGGCTGGCCCGGGAGCCCTGCAGATCCGCAGGACCGGGGCCCGCGCTGAGCTGGCCGCCACCCAGGACCACCACAGCCTGGAAGGCCGAGAGCTCGTCCGCGAAATGGCGCTGGCGCCCTATTTGCGGGATCCCGCCTCGGCCCGTCCCCACGAACAGCCGGGCCCTTCGACCTACGCCGACCACCCCCACGGCAAGCACCGCTGGGCCATGGTCATCGACTTGAACAAGTGCACCGGCTGTTCCGGCTGCGTCGTCGGCTGCCAGGTCGAGAACAACATTCCCGTGGTGGGCAGGGAAGAAGTGGCCCGGAAGCGGGAGATGCACTGGCTGCGCATCGACCGCTACTACGAAGGCAGCGAGGCCGAACCCAAGGTGTTCCACCAGCCCATGATGTGCCAGCAATGCGACAACGCGCCCTGCGAGAACGTCTGCCCGGTGCTGGCCACGGTGCATAGTGAAGAAGGGCTGAACCAGCAGGTCTACAACCGATGTGTGGGCACCCGCTACTGCGCCAACAACTGCCCCTACAAGGTGCGGCGGTTCAACTGGTGGGAATATCCCCACAACGGCGAGATCGAACGCCTGGCGCTCAACCCGGATGTCACTGTGCGAAGCCGCGGCGTCATGGAGAAGTGCAGTTTCTGTGTCCAGCGCCTCATGGCCGCGAAGATCCAGGCCAAGAACGGCGGCTGCGAACTCAAGGACGGTGAAGCCCAGCCCGCCTGCATGCAGAGCTGCCCGGCCCAGGCCATCGTCTTCGGCGACGTGCAGGATCCTGGCAGCCAGATCAGCCATGCCATGCGCGATCCCAAGCGCTTCCTGGTGCTCGGTGAACTGGGCATCGGGCCCGCCGTGAGCTACCTGACTAAGATCCGCAATGCGGAACCGGTTGAATCCAAGGGGAGCCACCATGGCGCCTGATGACCACACCTCCGCTCTGTCCGGCGCGGGCCTGATCGAGGATCAGCAGGACCGGGGATATGGCCACGTCCTGCCCCTCATCGAGGGCGACAAGAGCTATTCCCAGGTCACGGAGGAGGTGTTCAGCACCACCGAACGCATGCCCCCGCTGAAGTGGTGGCTGGCGCTTTCCGTGTCCCTGTCCCTGCTCCTGCTGGGGGTCTGGGCCATCACGCAGACCGTGACCCGGGGCATCGGAACCTGGGGCCTCAACCGCACGGTCGGCTGGGCTTTCGACATCACCAACTTCGTGTTCTGGGTGGGCATCGGGCATGCGGGGACGCTGATCTCCGCCATCCTCTTCCTGTTCCGCCAGAGGTGGCGGACCAGCATCAACCGCGCCGCCGAAGCCATGACCATCTTCGCGGTCATGTGCGCCGGCATGTTCCCCATCATCCACATGGGCCGCCCCTGGCTGGCGTTCTGGGCCACGCCTTATCCAAACACCCGGGGCCCGCTCTGGGTGAATTTCAAGAGTCCGCTGCTCTGGGACGTCTTTGCCATCAGCACCTACTTCATCATCTCGCTCACCTTCTGGTATCTGGGCATGGTGCCCGATCTCGCCACCATGCGGGACCGCGCCAGATCCAAGCTGCGCAAGGCGGTCTTCAGCGTCTTCTCCCTGGGGTGGAACGGCTCGAACCGGACCTGGAGCCGCTATGAGACCGTCTACATGCTGCTGGCGGGCCTCAGCACCCCGCTGGTCATCTCCGTCCACACCATCGTCTCCATGGACTTTGCCACGTCCGTGATCCCCGGATGGCACGCGACGATCTTCCCGCCCTACTTCGTGGCGGGCGCCGTGTTCAGCGGATTCGCCATGGTGCTCACCCTCATGATCATCGCCCGCAAGGTGATGGATCTGGAGGAGTACATCACCCTCAGGCACCTGGAGGCCATGACCAAGGTGATCATCGCCACGGGAATGATCGTGGGCATGGCCTACGGGACCGAGTTCTTCATGGCGTGGTACAGCGGCAATTCCTTCGAGCGCTATGTGTTCATCAACCGCGCCCTCGGCCCCTTCAAGTGGGCCTACTGGTCCATGGTGAGCTGCAATGTGATCATCCCGCAGCTCTTCTGGATCCGCAGGGTGCGCACCACGCCGTGGATGATTTTCATCCTGTCGATTTTCGTGAACATCGGGATGTGGTTCGAGCGCTTCGTCATCATCGTGACGAGCCTCCACCGCGACTACCTGCCGTCCTCGTGGGCCATGTACAGCCCCACCTTCATTGAGGTGGCCATCTTCCTGGGCAGCTTCGGGCTCTTCTTCACGTGCTTTCTCATCTTCACCCGGTTGCTGCCCGTCATCGCCGCCAGCGAAGTGAAAGGAGTGCTGAAGCATGGGGAGCATTGACCGCATGGCCCCGACCCGATTCCGCGCCAGCTTCGCCGAGCCAGGGCTGCTGCTGGAGGCGGTGAAACGCCTGAAGGCGGATGGCTACCACGTCATCGACACCTACACACCCTTCCCTGTGCACGGGATGGACGAGGCCATGGGCCTGAAGCCCTCGCGGCTGCCGCGGGCCTGCCTGGCCTTCGGCCTTCTGGGGCTCGCCATCGCCCTGGGTGTGCAGATCTGGACCTCGGCCTACGACTATCCCTTGATCGTGGGCGGCAAGCCCCTGGTGGCCCTCCCGGCCTTCGTGCCGGTGTCCTTCGAACTCACGGTCCTGATGGCGGGGCTGGGCGTGGTGGCCACCCTCTTCGTGGTTTCCGGGATGCGGCCGAAGTTCAAAGTGCCAGACCTTCATCCTGGCGTGAACGACGACCGCTTTGTGGTGGCGGCGGAGATCCGTGCCGGGGCCAGCTATGCGGAGCTCCAGGCCATGCTGGCTGGCCTCGGCGCCCTGGACACCGAGCTGCTGACCGTGGATCGGCTGGAAAAGGATTCTTCGCTGCTGGATCGGGAAGCGACGCCCCTGGCGTTCATCCTGTCCTTCATTCCAGCCGTTCTGGTGCTGATGGCCCTCCCCCTGCTCAACCGCGACTACCTGCAGCGGAACATCACCTGGGACGGCGGGATGATGGTCCCCGTCGCCTACCAGTCCTTTGATCCGCATCCATCCCTCCCCGGCGGCCAGGTGCTGCAGACGCCCCCCAAGGGCACCGTGCCACGCAATGGGCTGGTTCCGCTGCCCTATGGCCCAGGCCAGGCGGAAGCCGAGCGGGCGGGCCGCGAATTGAAGAATCCCCTGCTGCCCACCCAGGATCATTTCAGCCGCGGGAAGCTCGTCTACGAGCGGAGCTGCGCGGCCTGCCATGGCAAGGACGGCGACAACAACAGCAGCGTGATCGTCGCGAAGGGGCTGTTGGCCCCGGCGGTCCTGGTCGCGCCCGTGGTGAAGAACATGCCCGATGGGCGCATCTTCCATGTGGCCACGTTCGGCGGCCCCCAGAAGATGAAGGGCCTGGGCGACCTCATCAGCCGGGAGGACCGCTGGAAGGTGGTTCTCTACATCCGGGAACTGCAGAAGGCCGCCGCGCCGAAACCACTGCCTGCGTCTGCACCGGCCCCGGGCCCTGGAGTCCAGCCATGAAATCAAGCCAGATGTTCACCGTGCCATCGCGGGATCTCACCAAGCCGCTGTACCCCACGCTTGCCGAGATCGGGGAGAAGTTCCGGGTGGCGGCCTGGACCCTTTCGGGCCTGGGCGTGCTGATGCTGGCCATCGGGCTCGCCACCAACCCCGCCCACGCCTGGGCCAACGTCCTGACCACGGCCTTCAACCTGGCTTGCGTGGGGCTCGGGGGCCTCTTCCTCCTGGCGATCCAATCCACGACCGGAGCCCGCTGGAGCGATCCAATCCTGAAGGCCCACCGGGCCATGCCGGCCCTGCTGCCCATCGCCGGGCTGATGATGTTGACGCTCTGGCTAGGAGCCGATCACATCTATCCCTGGGCGGGACCGGAAGCCCATGCGGATCACGTGCTCAAGGGGCGCCTGATCTGGCTGAACCGCCCCTTCTTCTTCGGCCGCATCCTGCTTTTCTTCGGGCTCTGGATCCTGCTGGGGCGCCGCCTGGTGGAGCGCGGAAAAGGCTCGGCGGTCTTCATCCTGGTCTTCGGAGTCACCTTCGTCCTGGCGAACTTCGACTGGATCATGTCCCTGGAACCCGCCTGGAACAGCACCATTTTCGCGATCTATGGATTTTCAGGCATGTTCCTCCAGGGCATCGCCATCGTCACCATCAGCGCCATCGTGCTCCGGCGCGTGGGCCTGCTGCCGGCGATCTCCAAGGCCCAGAACCACGACCTGGGCAAGCTGCTCTTCGCTTTCAGCTGTTTCTGGGCCTACATCTGGCTGAGCCAATTCCTGCTGATCTGGTACGCGAACATCCCTGAGGAAACAGCGCCCATCCGCTTGATGCTCCACAGCTCGTGGACGCCGCTCTTCTACCTGAACCTGGTGCTGAACTTCGGCCTGCCGTTCGTGATGCTGCTCCAGCGCAAGGCGAAGACCAACGAGAGCGTCCTGATGGTGGCCTGCTTCATCGTGCTCACCGGGCATTGGCTGGACCTCTACCTGATGGTGCTGCCTCCCGTGTTGAAGGGCGCCGCGCCCGCCTTCGGCGCCTCGGAAGCGGGTGGCATCCTGCTGCAGTTCGGCCTGGGCCACATGGCCTGCTGGCCCGTCTTCATGAAGAACGTGGACCCGGCCCAGGAACTGCCTCAAGGCGGGTGAAGTTCCATCGGAAAGATGAAAGCCTCCACGAAGGACACGAAGACGCCCTTCGGGCGCAGGAAGAGCACGAAGGAGCAGAGACCTCGCGAAAGACCGGAAGATCGCGACCGCACTGGACTTCGTGCCCTTGCCTTTCCTTCGTGTCCTTCGTGGAGATCCTTTCCTCCGAGCTGCCGATCCCTACTCCTTAGGCCCGTGCTCCACCGTGCTGCGGAAAGCCAGGAACAGACTGATGGCCGTGAGGGCGAGGGACACGCCGAAGGCTCCGGGGAGGACGCTGCGCTGGCCGTCCAGCACAGCGCCCAGCACGGTCTCGAAGAGGTAGAGCTGGATCACCAGCAGCACCAGGATGACGCCCAGGGCGGCGGGGGAGATGCGGACGCGGGGGGTGTTCATGCGGTCACCTCCGTCTTCTCGCGGGGGCAATCCGCCCGGCGGTCGAGGTTCTCCAGGGTGGGTTTGGGCAGCTCACCCACAGCCCAGAGGCTGCCATCGGGATGGACCTCCAGGGCGATGGCGGCCAAGGGCCGGCTGGGCGGGCCCTGCACGGGGAAGCCGCGTTCCACTTCGAAGAACCCTTCATGGCAGGGGCATTCCAGCCGCTCGCCCCGGAACCGCACGGCACAGCCCAGGTGGGTGCAGGTCTGCCGGTAGGCCCTCAGCTCGCCCTTGGGGGTGCGCAGCAGGATGCAGGCGTCATGCGCGTCCCGGAACTTGAAGAGGCGGCTCTGGCCGGGTTGCAGATCCGAGGCCAGGCCCAGGGCCACGGGTGCCTCGGCGCGCTTCGCCTCGGGATCGGAGGCGCCCTCCAGGGGCTTCTTCCGGAGCCAGAGAAAGCCGATGCCGGCGGTGAACCCGCCGCTCACCACGGCCAGGAAGCGGGCGAACTCGCGGCGGGAGAAGTGCCCCTCCTCGGCGAGTTCCAGGGGGAAGGCGCGGCGCCACCAAGTCATCAGAGGCCTCCGTCGATCAAGAGGGCCGCATCCAGATGCAGGGGCATTTCCGGATCGGGCACCATGATGGCGTTCTTGGTCTTCACCCGCACGGCTCCGATGAGGAAATCGCGCAGGGGCTTGCTCTTGCGCAGGTTGGCTACCTCGTCCTTGCGGACGAAGAGCAGGGCCTGGCTGGGGCAGACCGTGGCGCACATGGGCTTGTGGCCCACGGAGGTGCGGTCGTAGCAGAGGTCGCACTTGAGCATCTGCTCCAGGCCCGAGAACACGATGGGCACGCCGAAGGGG
>DASXVC010000002.1:0-20923 GCA_036504495.1 Geothrix sp. | reverse complement strand
TCGAACGCCCGACCCTCAGATTCGTAGTCTGATGCTCTATCCAGCTGAGCTACGGGACCGCGTGAAGAAATGATTCTACCGGATCTCCGCCTTCTGTCCATCCCAAAGGCGCAGGGGCGCGGTGGTGGAGGCCTCGCAGCGCAGGCCCGTGAGGTCCGTGGCCAGGCGATCCATGAGGGCGCGGGCGGTGGTGAGCTTGCCGCCCAGCACCAGCGTGAGGTTCGGAAAGCGGGTGTGGCGCTCCAGCACCGCCTCGCGGCTCAGGTGGGTGGTGGCGCCGCTGGCGGCCACCAGGGGCCGCACGCCCAATTCCTCGGCGCGCACCGGCATCTCACGCCAAGGAAGGCTGGGCAGGTTGGCCTCCAGGGCGCCGAAGAGCTCCTCCCGCTCGGCTTCGAGGACGGGCACCCAGCCGTCCTCCACCTCCCGCTCCGTGGTGCCCACCTGGAGCAGGCCGTCCCGCGGAATCACGAAGAGGATGCGCCCCTTGGGCCGCCGGATGGCCCAGGGCCGCTCGCAACCAGGCACGGCGTCGAACCAGAGGTGGATGCCCGCCGACAGCCGCAGGCGCTTCCGGGTCTCGCCGAACCACTGCGCCATGGCGCCATCCGTCCAGGGCCCCAGGGCGAAAACCCAGCGGCGCGCCCGAAGGTGGCGGGTGGTGCCGTCCCGCTGGTCCCGCAGGCGCAGGGCCCGCAGGCCGCCATCTCCCTCTTCGAACGCCTCCGGTTCGTGGAAGTCTAGAAGGATGGCGTCACTGGAGGCCGCCAGATCCTTGGTCAGCTCCCGGTCCCAGGTCATGAGGTCGGCGTAGGCCGTGGCGCCGCGGAAGGGGCCGAGGACGCCCCGCGGATCGGCCAGAAAGGATTCCTTCGGAACGTGGCCGAGGCTCAAGTCCGCGGGCCAGCCGGGCCGCTCGGCGCCCCAGTGATCGTAGAGGCCGATGCCGAGGCGGTGTGCGAGGCCCTCCGGCCAGAAGCGATGGGGCATCCAGAAGGCCTCCCAGCGGGAGCGATGGGGCGCGATGCGGGCCCAGGTGGCGCGCTCGGCCAAGCCCTCCCGCATCTGCCGGAGGTCGCCCGTGAGCATGTAGCGGATGCCGCCGTGCAGGAGCTGGCTGGACCACTGGCTGGTACCGCCGCCGACCTCGCCCCTGTCCACCAAGGCGCAGGCCACGCCGCGCAGGGTCAATTCCCGAGCCAGAGCCGCGCCATGGATGCCGGCGCCGAGGATGGCCACCTCCGCCTCCACGCTGCCTGGAAGGGCGCAGGACCCTTGGGGTGGCGCGGGCCAGGCAGATTCGGGCACGGACACCTCCAGCGCCCAGTGTGCCTGACCCAGCGCCGGAGCGCGCGTTTTAGAGTGCCTAACAAAACTCCCACGGGGCCGCGCGAGGGTCGCCGGGCGAGCGAGGCGAGGAACGCGAGGAGACGCGTAGCGGGTACTACGCGCGACGAGCGTGACGCGGCATCGCGATGCCCGCCGGCCCTCGCCCGGAGGGAGAAAGCCAGGTGGGCGCCCCGCGGCGTCAGGACCCTTGAACGATGTCCCGCATCGCCCTGCGGGCCCTTCCTTGCGGTGCATCCCACCTGGCTTTCTCGCGGCCCCGTCGGGGTTTTGTTAGGCACTCTTAACGGCCCTGGCCCGGCTCGGCGGACGGGTGGCCTGACCCGCGGGCGAGGTGGGAGTCATAGAGACGGGTCAGGAATTCCATCAAGACCCATTCGTTCTCCCGGTGGCTGGTGCGCAGCAGGCGGTTGAGGTGCATGTGCGCCAGGCTCCCGGCGATGCGCGGCAGGTCCTCCTGCAGCAGGCCCTGGCCGGAGGCTTCACGCAGCCGGGCCAGGTCGCCGAGGCCGGGGGCGCAGGGCCCACCCTGGGGAAGGGGGAAATCCACTTCCAGTTCCTTTCGTCGTGTCCTGAACGTCGAACCCATCTGCGCACTCAGCGCCCCGGTATCCCCGAACTCCCTCCGGAAGCTGTCCCGCGTGGCCTGGGCCAACGCCTTCCGCGCCTGGACATCCAGGCCCAGGGCCGCCCAGATCGCATCCGCACCGCGGAGACCCATCCGCCAGCGCTCCTCCTCGGTCATGCCCTCCACGAGGCGCGTCAGGGTCTGGTGGCTGTCGGCCGAGAACCATGCTTCAGCCAGCGCGAAGCCGGTGGGCCCGCCGTAGCGCTCCCATTCCGGTTCGAAGGTGTCCACATGCCATTTCCAGAGCAGTCCTGCCGCCCGGGGTGACTCCAGGTGCTGGTGGAGGCGGGGCAGCAGCTCCGCGAGGAGGCGATCGGGCTGGCCATGGAAGCGGAGGCGGAGGTGGGGGGCCGGGTCGCGATACCGGATGAAGTGCCAGCGGTCCCAGAGACCCTGCGCCTGCGTCGCGCGGAGGAGGGGCTCCAGGTCCACCAGGAGCCGATCCGCGCTGGCGGGCCCGCAGTAGAGCTTGAGGTAGAGCCACTCCGAACCCGGGGGATAAGCCCGGACCAGGGGCCTGTCGGCAAGTGCGGGGAAGGAGCGCGCCTTGAGCTCAAGGGGTGCGGTCCTCTCGAAGGGAATGACCAGCTCGTGGGCGAACCGCCCTTCCGGCGCGGTGACCAGGGCCTGATCGAGAGCGGGGAAGCATTCCGTGAGGGTGAAGGCGGAGCGCTGGGCCACGAGGTGGTGCAGCGTCTCCACCCAGAGCACCCGGTCCAGGTCCACCAGCAGGCTGTTGTCGGCATCGGTGAGCGTGACGAACCGGGGCAGGCGCCGGCGTTCCCGCAGGGCCTGGAAGGCGCCCCAGGCCCCAGCGCTGGAGCCCACCAGGGCCTCTTTCAGTTCTTTGGCTTCAATCCGCCAGCGTGCCTTGCTGAGGACATGGCGTCCGCGCACAACCCGCGGAAGGAACGGCTGCCCGGCCAGGGGCCCCCAGGACCATCCGCCGGGGCGGCCATCCTGGTCCTGCAAGTGCGCCAGGAACCGGAAGACCACGGGACCCCGGGTGAAGTTGTGGGCCGAGGACAGGCGGGGGACGACCTCCCGGCCCAGCCGCGCCGAAGCCAGCAGCACGCGGTTCCCCCGCACGGTCAGGCGCAGGTCTGAAGGCCAGAGGGTCTGGTCCTCCGGCACGCCCGGCGTGGCGAGGAAGGGGATCTCGTAGTCCCGCAGGGAGGGTCTGGCCAGGACATTGCCCATCCTGCCTTCGGGCACATGGACCACTTCGGCGAACACGACTTCTGGACGCAGCGCCTCCTCGTTCCGGAGGTGGCTTCGGAGGGATGTCTCCAGGTCCGGGTCCCCGGAGGCGAACCGCCCCAGCCACCGCGCGGCCGTGGGGCCCGAATGGTGCTCCATCCAGAACTGGAATTCGCCCCGGTCCAGGGCGGCGGGACTGGCGGCCGCGAGGCTGGTCAGCGCGGCGAAGGAGGCCGGGAAGGGCTGGGGCTCCGGATTGGCGAGGGTCGCCACATCGGCTTCCGTCAGATCCCAGACCAGCGTTCCCTGCCACCGGGGCAGCTGGGCGAGGAGAAACCGGTCCCGGTGGGTGAGCGGCTGGGGAGGCGCTGAGGACTGGAAGGGCAGGCCCTCCAGCAGGGGACCCTCCAGCGGGGGCGCTCCGTCGAAGCCGATGCCGCTTTCCTCGTCCAGAACCTCGAGCAGCGGCACCCACCGGGTTCCGTACCGCTCCTCGAAGGCCGCCCGGAACCGGTCCAGAGGACCTTCCGTCCGAGGGGCGGTCAACTGGCGGAGCGTCTCGGCCCCTTCCTCCAGGGCCCGGCGCACCCGAGGGGACAGGGTCAGATCCGGGGCGGGACGGTGGAGGTCCACCTGGAGGACATCGCGGGTCCCGGGCGGCACCTCCAGCCCAGCCAGCGCGGGCATCTGGCTGGGATAGCCCTCGGGGTGGGACCCGGGGGGCGTCGCTGCCAGGGCTTCCAGATCCGCCACCAGCGCGGCCAAGGGCTCGGCGCTGGGTGCCGTGGCCGGATGGGCCCGGAGGAGGGCCACCACCTGGCCGACAGGATCGGAGCTGGTCAGCGAGGGATGGAGGTCCCCGCAAAGCACCTGGGCCTCGATGACCTGATCGAGAAAAGCCCGGGCTTCGCCCACATCCACCTCCATGTGGTCGGCGAGGCGCTTCCCCAGACCCTCCAGGGAGGCGCCCGCCTGCGCCTCCTTGAGCACGAAGGCGAGGTGCGGCGTGGCTTCAACGGCCTCCAGGTGGTACGTCCGGCCGCCTTCGGCCTGCTCCCGGTGTTCGAGGTAGCGGTACCACCCGCCCAGGGCATGCAGGCTCGAATTGGGACGATACCTGACCCTCGACCGGACCTCGGGGTCCCGCTCCAGACGGTCGATGAGGGCCTCCAGGACACCCCAATCCAGCCGCGCGGCCTTGCGGCACGCCAGCCACGGGGCCAGGTCGAGGCGGCTCGAGGTCCCCCAGGTTCCCTTGGACACGCCGGCAAACAGACCGAAGGGCGTGGCGCGGTGGCTCATGCGGCTGAGGTATCTCAGCAGGGCCCGCTCCATGTTGCGGGCCGCCGCGCCCTCCAGGGTGCCTTTCAGCCAGGCCCCCAGCCGCGCGGCAAGATCGGGAGAAGCCAGCGCCACGGCCTCCCGGACGGCGTCGCGGCCGGCCAGCTCCCGGAGGGTCTGGCGCAGGGCCTCCCGGTCCCGGTCCAGATGGTGCTCAGAGGGCTTCTCAATGTCAGTGTCCTGCTGGGATGGACCGCGGGAAGCGAGCGCATCCAGGGGCAGGCCCGGGCTGCGAAGCACAAAAAAATCAGCGGTTTGGCAGGTGGGCTGCGGAGGCATGGACAGACTTCTTTCACGGGGACAGACCGTTCAGGAAACCACGCCTCGATCGGGCGGAACACCGAATCACCGAAAGGTGGCACTTGGGGGTCCCAACGGTTGAAGGTGTGTTTACATACCGTTTATGGAAAGGCATTGGCTGGCGTTCAGGTTGGGCTCACAAACAAGGTCACGCCCCGTGGCGTTACCTGGGAGTTCCCATGAACACCATCCTTTCCTTCCGCAAGGAATCCATCCAGCGCTCGAGCAATGCCAGCGAAGCGTCGAGCCAACCACCCGTCGAATTCACCCAAGGCCATGGGCCGAAGCATGCCCGTGACCGGTGGTACCCGACCCTCACCACGACACTCACCACTGTCTAGTGACGATCAGCATGGGTTCGCCAATTCACAGGCTGATGAAGGAGTCACTGGCTTGGCGAACCCTTGGGTTTCCGCGTTTCCTCTGGCCAAAAACTGGCGAGTCATCGGGGCCTGTTATTCGCTCTGGGTCATCCTTCTCTTATATGGTCCATGGACATCAAATCAGGCCGTATCTAAGTGGATATGGGTCAGCGCCTTCTCCTCTCCGCTCAGTCACATCTGTGCCTTCGCTTTCCTGGCCCCACTGCCCTGGATCCTGCCCCGGCGGTTTTCCTCCCCCTGGAACTTCATTCTGGGGTTCGCACTATCGGGAGTTACCTGTGGACTGGTCTCAGCGCTTCTCCCGCTTATCGATGCATGGCTGCTTTCCCGAGGTGGGGTCAAGTTCAACCTGGCCAAGCTTGTACAGCTCTACATCTCCCTCGTGGGCCCAGCCATGATGGTCGTCGGAGGACTCGTCGCGGCGCGGGCCCGCTCGGAGGAGCTCCGGGAGGCTTCCCAGGCCGAAGCCCAGATCGCCAAGAACCGGCTGCTCCAGAGCCAGATCCACCCTCATGTGCTGTTCAACGCGCTGAATGGCCTGGCCGAACTCGTCCACAAGGACGCCAAGGCCGCCGAGGGCGCCATCCGGCATCTTTCCGACCTGCTCCGGCGCATCCTCGTGGCCTCTGAACACGTGCGCCTGCCCCTCGGGGAGGAGCGGAAGATCGTGGCGGATTTTCTAGCCCTGGAAGCCATCCGGCTGGGCGACCGGCTCAGGGTCGTCTGGGAGTGGGACGAAGACCTGGACTCCATCGAACTGCCGCCGCTGCTCCTCCAGCCGCTGGTGGAAAACGCCATCAAGCATGGCATCGCGCCCAGCATCCCGGGCGGCGACCTGATCCTCCGGGCCCGGGCGAAAGATGGGGCGATCTTCCTGGAAGTCTGGAATTCCGGGCGGCCCTTCCCGGTGAATGGGAACGGAAGTGGCATTGGCGTGAAGAACCTGCGCTCACGGCTGGCCATGCACTTCGGCAGCAGCGCCCGGTTGTCCATCGGCCCCTCCGGCCAGGGCACGCTCGCGTGCATCCGATTCGAGGCAACCCAAGTAGAATTCAGCCATGAATCCGCTGAGGGCCCTGGTTGTTGATGACGAGCCGCTGGCCCGGGAGCGCCTCTCCCGGCTGCTGCGGGAAGCTGGCTGCACGATCGTGGGGGAGCTTGGCGACGGCGTGGCCCTCCTCCACTGGCTGAAGGAACCGGGTGAGGTGGACGTCATCTTCCTGGACATCCAGATGCCCGGACTCAGCGGGCTGGAAGTGCTGGCCGAAGTGTCCGACTGCCCTCCCGTGGTCTTCGTGACGGCCTATTCCTCCTACGCGGTGCAGGCCTTCGAGCTCGCAGCCGTGGATTACATGCTGAAACCCGTGTTCGAGGATCGTCTGGGCAAGTGTCTCCAGCGCCTTCGCGACCGGCTGGTCCGGCGCCTCAGCCCCACGGAACTGAAGACCCTGTTGCCGCCCCCTGCGCGTTTCCCCGTCCGGGCCGGGGATGGGGAAATCTTCATGGAGCTGGAACTCATCACCCACTTCGAGCTGGAGAATGACCGGGTCTGGGCCTGCCGGGGCCTGAACCGCTATGTGACCCGGTGGACCGCCTTATCCGAAGTGGAGCAGGCCTTCCCGGAGGATGGTCTGCTCAGGATCCAGCGCCACCTGCTGCTGCGGCCCCGGATGGTCAAGGGCATCCGCCCCACCACGGTGGGACGGATCAAGGTCCTGATCGCCCCCAAGGTGGAATTGACCGTCAGCCGCGCCATGACACCCCGGACGAAGGAGTGCATCCGGGCCGGATCCTTGTGAGGACAGCGCCGCTGCCCTTGGATCACACCGCTGCCAGCTCGACCCTCAAGGGCAACCGGGGGTCTGGAACCGGTCTCAACCTCGCGGGGCCCTTGGGCCGGTTCCCGGGGTGCGTGTCAGGGAATGGCGCTTGGCGGTTCTTCCGTCCCTCCCCTTGTCCACGTTCTGGTCGAGGGGAAGGCGGATCTTGAATGAGCTTCCCTTGCCGGGCTCGCTGGACACTTGCAGCTGCCCGCCATGCCCCTGGACGATGCCGTACACCACAGACAGGCCGAGCCCCGTTCCATGGCCCACATCCTTGGTGGTGAAGAAGGGCTCGAAGATCCGCTCCAGCGTAGGCTGGTCCATGCCGCACCCCGTGTCCTCGATGGTGAGCAGGACGCAGGACTCCGGGAAGGGTTGATCGCCCACCCTCCGGCCGGCTTCCACCGGCTGAAGCTGGATGGACAGGACGCCACCCCCTGGCTGCATGGCCTGGCTTCCATTGATGCCGAGGTTCATGATCACCTGGTGCAGCTGCGAAGGGTCCCCGAGGATCGTGACCCCGCTGGCCAGCTCGCTGCGCACCTCCACGTTCGCCGGGAGTGTGGTCTGAAGGACGCTGATGACCTCCGTGACAAGGCCCGCGAGGTCGAAAGGCGTCCAGTTGTCATCAGCGCGGCGGCTGAAGTTCAGGATCTGTGAACTCAGGTCCCTGGCACGGCCACCCACCCGCTGAATGATCTGGAGTTTCTTCTGGATGGGGCTGTCCGGTTCCACTTGCATCTCAATGAGTTCGGCGGCGTTCAGGATGGCGCCGATCAGGTTGTTGAAGTCGTGGGCCATGCCCCCTGCCAGGGCCCCGAGGGCATCCATTTTCTGGGCCTGACGGAGATGGCGGTCCTTCTCTTCCTCCAGGGTGACGTCCCTGAGCCTGACCACCAGCGATTCGACGAGCCCCTCGATGTTGCGGACCGGAGAGACGGTTCCTTCAAACGTGATCCGTTTGCCTGCGTGTGTTTTCAAGATGGAGCGGCCTGTCCAGGCAGTGCCTGAACGCGCCTGCTCCAGGGCCGTGGCCAGGATCCGGCATTCGAAGAGCTCCATGAACTTTCGCTTCGGAGCGCCGTGATCGGGGTTTCCGAACACCTGCGAAAACATGGTGTTCGAATAGAGAATGGAGCCGTCCCCGGCATCGAGGATGCCGATGACTTCCAGAACCTGATCCAGTGCGGTGGAGAGACGCTTGCTCGTCTCCTCCAGCCGCCGCTTTTCCGTCACATCTTCGACCACTGCCAAGGTCTCCCGATACCTGGAATCGTTGAGGCCTATATTCATCCACTGCCCGGGCGGCTGAGGCCTGGAATCCCCCGAATGGTGTTTTTCCGCCTCCGAACGGACGGCCTGCTGCCCGGGCGTTACCTTAAGGCATGGCCGTGAGCGTTCCCAGGCAGATGCCCTCCTCCAGGACGAACCGCCCTGCCCTGGTGGTGATCGAATGACCGAGTCCAAGACGAAACCCAAGGTGGATACGGCCCGTGCGTGGCGGGAAGCGCGGGCGCTCCTGCGGCAGCACCGGGGGTCCCTCGCCCTGGGCCTCTTCCTCATGCTCATCAGCCGCCTGGCGGGGCTGGTGCTGCCCGCCAGCACGAAGTACCTCATCGATGAGGTCATCGGGAAGCACAACGGCCATCTCCTGCTGCCCCTGGCCCTGGGCGCGGGGGGCGCCACCCTGGTTCAGGCGATCACCAGCTATGCCAACTCCCAGGTGGTCAGCGTGGCCGCCCAGCGCGCCATCATGGCCATGCGCCAGCGGGTGCAGGACCACATCCTCCGCCTGCCCATCCACTACTTCGACAGCACCAAGAGCGGCGTGGTGATCTCCCGGGTCATGAACGACGCGGAAGGCGTCCGCAACTTGGTGGGCACCGGCATCATCCAGCTCGTGGGCGGCGTGCTCACGGCGGCGATCTCTCTGGCCGTGCTGTTCTGGCTGAACTGGAAGCTCACCCTGGCCACGATCATCTTCCTGTCCGCCTTTGGCGGGGCCATGGCGCTGGCCTTCCGGAAACTCCGGCCCCTGTTCCGCAAGCGCAGCGAGATCACCGCCGACATCACCGGGCGCCTCACCGAATCCGTGGGCGGCATCCGGATCCTGAAGGTCTATGTGGCCGAAGACCGGGAGCGGAAGATCTTCGCCGAGGGGACGGAGCGCCTCTTCAAGAACATCGCCGGAACCCTGACGGGCACCAGCGCCATCACCGCCTTCGGCACGGCCATCGTCGGGGCCCTCGGGGTCCTGATCATGATCATCGGCGGCCGGGCCATCCTGGCTGGGGCGATGACGCTGGGCGACCTCATCATGTACACGTTCTTCGTGGGCCTGATGGCGGCGCCGGTGGTGCAGATCGCCAACATCGGCACCCAGGTCAGCGAGGCTTTCGCCGGCCTGGACCGGATCCGCGAGATCCTCGACATGCCCACGGAGGACCAGCAGGATGCCGGCCGGGAACCCCTGCCCGTGGTGGACGGATCAGTGACCTTCCGGGACGTGCACTTCGCCTACGAAGAAGGGAGCCCGGTCCTGAAGGGCCTTTCCTTCGACGTGCCCTCAGGCAGCACCGTCGCCCTGGTGGGTTCCAGCGGCTCCGGGAAGAGCACCATCATCTCCCTCGTCATGGCCTTCAACCATCCCCAGCAGGGCCAGGTCCTCGTGGACGGCAAGAACATCGAAAGCCTCCGCCTCCGCGAGTACCG
Organism: Geothrix sp.; assembly: GCA_036504495.1. GTDB lineage: Bacteria > Acidobacteriota > Holophagae > Holophagales > Holophagaceae > Geothrix. The sequence continues at coordinate 11,189 of DASXVC010000002.1, read as the reverse complement.
CGCCAAGCTGGGCGTGGTGATGCAGGACAACTTCCTCTTCGACGGCACCGTGGCCGACAACATCGGCTTCGCGAAACCCGGCGCCACGCGGGAAGAGGTCGAGGCCGTGGGCCGCATCGCCCATGTGCATGAATTCGTGGACCGCTTCGAGCTCGGCTACGACACCGTGGTGGGCGAGCGGGGGGTGAAGCTGTCCGGCGGGCAGCGCCAGCGCGTGGCCATCGCCCGCGCCATCCTGGCGGATCCCCGCATCCTCCTGCTCGATGAGGCCACCTCAAGCCTCGATAGCGAAAGCGAAGCCATGATCCGGGATGGCCTCCGGCGGTTGCGGGCTGGCCGGACCACCTTCGTCATCGCCCACCGGCTCAGCACCATCGAGAGCGCCGACCAGATCCTCGTGGTGGAACATGGTGAAATCGTGGAACGGGGCACGCACCAGCACCTGCTGGGCCTGAACGGCCGCTACAAGCAGCTCCATGACCGCCAGCATGGCGTAGAACTGGATCAGTTCATCAACCCCGGGGAGGATTTCACGGCCCCCTGACCCCGCCAGCGCCGGTGTCACCCTCCGCTTCCAGCCTCCGTCGGATCGCCCCGAAACAGCCTCAGGCTCAGGATGTCTTCGCCACCGGCGCCACGAAGTTGCAGGGTGAGCAGCGGTGGAAGAAATCCCCGCGCTTGGTGCTGGGGATGATCCGCATGGGCTTCCCACAGGTGGGACAAGGGGCTCCGTGGACGTGGGGGGCGGGGGCGTCCTGGAGCTCTGCCACCACGCTGGAAACGAACCCCCGGATATCGGCCATGAAGGTGTCGCGGGTTTCCTCGCCGCGCCGCATGCGCTCCAGGCGGGCCTCCCAGCTGCCGGTCAGCTCGGCGCTCCGCAGGGCCTCGGCGGGAAGCCCCTGGATGAGCCGGATGCCCTTGTCGGTGGGCAGCAGGACGTTGCGCTTGCGTTCGATGTAGGCGCGCTTGATGAGGGTTTCGATCATGTTCGCGCGCGTCGCGGGCGTGCCCAGGCCGCAGTCCCGCATGGCCCCGCGCAGGGCCTCGTCATCCAGTTCCCGGCCGGCGCCCTGCATGGCGGACAGGAGGTCGCCTTCGCTCATGCGCTTGGGCGGGGTGGTCTTGCCTTCCTTGGGATGCAGGGAGCTGACCTCGACGGCGTCGCCCTTCTTCACCACGGGAAGGCCGCCCTCGATGTCATCCTCGGCGTCCTCGTCCGCCTCGGCGTGATCGACCACCTTTTCCGTCTTCTTGCGGCGGTGGGGCGGATCCACGGCGGACCAGCCTTCCTCTTTCACGACGGTGCCGTTGGTCTTGAAGGTCTGTCCTTCAACCTCGGTGATGATGGTGGTCTTGGCCTCCACCCGGTCGGGGAAATAGGCCCCCAGGAAGCGCCGGGCGATGAGGTCGTAGATGCGCAGCTCGTCGCCCGCGAGGCCCCTGGCGGGCTTCTCGGTGGGCACCAGCGCCGCGTGGTCCTCCACCTCCTTGTCGTTGACGAAGCGCTTGTCCAGCTTCACGGGCCACTGCTTGCGCAGCGCCTCGAGGAAGGGCTGCAGCTCGGTGAGCTGGCCCTGGGCCAGGGCCTTGATCCACTGGGGCGCCTTCAGGGCATCGGCCTCCGTGAGGTGGCGGCTGTTGGTGCGGGGGTAGGAGATGAGCTGCTTTTCGTACAGGTTCTGCGCCAGGCCCAGGGTGCCTTCGGCGGTGAAGCCGAAGCGCTTGTTGGCCTCCTTCTGCAGGGCCGTGAGATCGTAGAGCAGCTCGGGTTTCTTCTTCTCGGTGCGGCCCGTGGCGCTCCTGATCTTCCCGGGTTTGCCTGCCAGGGTCGCCGCCAGCACCTGGACTTCCGCCTCGGTGGCGAAGCGCTCCTGGGTCTGGCCCTCCTGCTCCTTGAACCAGCGGCCCTCGTACTCCCCGTTGGGGTGGGCGAACCGGGCCCGGAGCGTCCAGAAGGGCTGGGGCTTGAAATCGCGGATCTCCAGTTCCCGGCGCACCAGGAGGGCCAGGGTCGGTGTCTGGACGCGCCCCACGCTCCACACGCCGTCTTCGGCCCCGGCGCGGCGCATGCGCAGGGTCTGGGCCCGCGTGGCATTGATCCCCACCAGCCAGTCCGCCTCCTGGCGGCTGCGGGCGGCCTCCCGGAGACCGACGTAGGCCTCGCCCGGTTTCATGGCCCCATAGGCCGCCTGGATCGCCTCGGGCGTGAGGCTCGATGTCCAGAAGCGCTTGATGGGCTTGGTGCACCCCGCCAGGCGATAGACGAGATCGAAGATCAGCTCCCCTTCCCGCCCGGCGTCCGTGGCGTTCACGACTTCGGTGATGTCCGCCCGGTTGAGCAGGCGTGCCACCACGTCGAACTGCTCCTTCGTCTGCGCGATGGGTGCGTAGCGGAAGGGCTCCGGGAAGATCGGCAGCCGGTCCCAGCGCCAGGCCTTCCAGGCCGGGTCGTACCCTTCGGGATTCAAAGCCTCGACCAGATGTCCCACGCACCAGGTCACCACGAGCCCATTCCCCTCGATGAGGCTCCGCCCCCGGCCCGGCAGACCCAGGGCCTCCGCCAAGGCACGGCCCATGCTCGGTTTCTCGGCGATGATCAGACGCAGGGCGACTCCTGGGAGCGACTCCCATTGTAGGGGCAGCTTTGGGGGCTAGAGTCCCAGCGCCCGGGGCAACCGCGGGCTGGAGATGAGGTCGACGAAGACGGCCCAGCGCCGGTCGGAGTCTTCCACGGTTCCGCCCCGCCCCTCCACCCAGGTCCGGACGAGGTGTTCCCCCAGGTTGTAGTTGATGACGTAGCTGCGGTAGGTGTCGATGAAACGCAGACGCTGGGCGGCCTGGGCTTCGGTCCGCAGGGAATAGCGCATCAGGAAGGCCTCGGCGGCGGCTCGGTCGAGGTGACCGTCCAGGTAGCCGCGGGCGGCCTCGTTGTCCGCGAAGGCCAGCACCTTCATCTCGGCCTGCACCCGCGCCCAACGTTCGGCGTCGACCGGATCGAGGCCCGCCAGGGGGAAGAGCACATCGCGCTCGAAGGCCAGGCGTTCCTCACCCGGAAAGGCCACCTCGATGCCGAAGTTGGCCGTGCCTTCGGCGATGAGGGACTGGGGCGAGAACAGCGGATAGATCGTGAACTCCACCCAGCCCCGGCCCTCCGGCGGAGCCTGGGCGAAGCGCTGCTCCAGCAGGGCGTTGTAGACGTGGTGTCCCGGGTAGCCCTCGTGGGCGGCCAGGTCCAGGGCCCGGTCGATGGCGATGGGCAGGTCCAGGTTCACCTGGATCACCGAGCTTCCGCCGCCCTGGTACCAGTTGTAGGCGGACCAGGACTTGCCGGTGACGTACTCCACGCGGAAGTGGTCGGAGGCCGGCAGGGTCGCGTGGCGGCGGGTGCGCTCACGGGCCTCCGCGATGGCCGCCTGGAAGACCGCATCGACGCGATCGACCGGCACGAGGATCCGCTCCCGGGCCTGCTGGTAGCGGTCCTGCACCGAGCCGGGACCGGCAAGCAGCTGATCCAGCCGGGCCAGGGCCGCTTCGAAGGTGGCCTCGGGCGTATGGGGTGGCCGGACCTGGTAGAGGGCCTCGGCCTCGTCATCAAAGGTGAAGCGATGCCCCGCCAACCGGGCCAGGTGCGCATCCACGGCCCCAAGCTGGCCCAGGAGGTAGTCGCGCCGCAGGGCCTCGCCGGCCGCCACGGCGGAGGCGGCGACTCCATCCAGGATCCGCCGGGCCTCGGCCCTCAGTTCGGCAAGGGCCCGGGGGCTCCCGGCTTCGGCCACATCCTTCCACGACTGCGGGCCGTAATAGGCATCCACAAAATTCGCATCGTGGCGCCCCACCGCCAGCACCAGGTTCACGTAATCCGCGGCCCATCCGGAAAGCGACATGTCTCCAGCTCCTCTTCTCGATGCGGCCCGGCCACACGGCTCTGCCCAGTCTGCACGACTCGCAAGGCAGCCTACAACCGCGTCTACAACCGGGGGGACACTACAGCCGCCCTGTGGACCTGGTGGGTGGGTTGAGCCGGACGGACCCCGCCTCCGTGATCCGCAGCCACCCCCAGACCAGCGCTCCCGCCAGCAGCAGCCAGCCGATGGGCGACCGGGCCGCGATCCGGAGGTCCTGCCAGGAGGGCATGGAACCGAAGACCAGGTTCGCCAGCAGGAACACCACCCCCGCCTCGGGCCAGCCGAACACGGGGTGCTGGCCCAGCCGCCACAGGAAGAGACCGTAGGCGGCGGGCAGCAGCAGGAGCGGCGCCAATCCGATGAAGAAGGCGTTGTACCAGCGGAGGTTCGACAGGGCGACGGCCCCCAGCACCCAGCCGCGGCCCTCGCGCCTCGGCAGCACGGTGAAGCCCACGGGCCGGCCGTTGAGCAGGTGGCCCAGGATCCAGTGACAGAGTTCGTGGCAGAGGGTCCCGGGCAGCGCCAGCAACGAGAACAGCCAGAAGGACCGCCGCGCCTGGTTCAGCAGCCAGAGGGCTCCCGCCGTGCCCGCCAGGTAGCCCAGCGCCACGCTGCGCCCCCCCGCTTCCAGTCCCCACCAGGCATGGCCCATGAACGCCGCCTCCTGGCTCCATTGGAGCATCCCCACTGATCTCCTACATCGACTTGATGGGCCAGGGTGCGATCACCGGCGGACCGCCCCCGGTGGAGGTGGCCCTGAAGGATCGGTGCCGGGTTGCTTCGTGATGCAGAACCGGCAGACAGTCCCCCCCTTGGCGATGCAGGATTCCAGGCGGACATCCATTCCAGACACCTTCTCGATCAGGCTCACGTCGAATTGGCAGAGTTCCGGGTGCACTTTGGCGACGGAGTGGTACACGCAGTTGACGGCCTCGATCACCGATTCTCTGGGCGTGTCCCCCTGCTTCTGGACCGCCCGGTAGCCGAGGTCATTCATCAGCGCCGTGACCCGCTTCAGGCGGATCGCCGGTGAATCCGTGGCACCCACCTGGCTCCCCAGGGAGTCCCCTACGACGACGGCCAGCTCCTTCATGAACGCCTTCGATCCGCCGGGCCCCAGTTTCTGGGCGAGCTGGGCGAGGATGGCGTTCGCCAGCCAGGAGTACTTCTTGGGGAAGACGTCGATGCCCGCATCGGAAATCAGGTAGCGCCGCTTCGGCCGGCCGACGGCTCCCTTCTCGTCCGTGTAGCTCAGGTAGCCCAGGTCCAGGAGTTTGAGGACGTGCTGCTGGACCGCGGTCCGGGTCACGCCGAGATGGGCCGCCAGCTCGTCAAGGGAGGCTCCGTCGTGGCGGCTGAGCAGGTGTTCCAGGATCTTCCGTTGGTTGTCGTGCAGGTTGTTCATGGCCACCCCCTGGGGGAATCCTTCAACCCAATTTAAACATTTTAATCAGTCTTGTATGTTTTTATTCGGCTCCTAGATTCAGGTATCGGACAACAGAAGCGCCCACCCAACCCAAGGAGTCCAGCATGAAACGGTTGTCGAGCCCATCCATGGTCATTCCAATCCTGGCTGTCCTGGTCGTCGCCGGATGCACGACGAACCACAAGAGGGCCACCGGCACCACCCCGCCACCCCTGGATCCCGCGCTGGTCGCGCAAGGCAAGGACATCTTCCGAACAGACACCTTCGGGGATGAGGCCTTCTGGACAGATGTCCTGGGCATGCACCAGGTGATCGCGGCGGCGGTGGATCCGACCACGGCCCTCTCCGTCGGCTTGAAGGTGGATGCCGAGGCGCTGCCCGCGGCGGTGGTCCAGGGGATCCAGAATGGCTCCATCAGCCTGACGGACCCCGCCACCACCGTGGCCCTGCTGAAGCTCAATGCGGTGGTCGGCGTGAAGGGCACCGTCGAAACAATCAACGGGAAGGACACGCTGACCCGGGTGGGCACCACCTGCGCCCTGTGCCATTCCACCGTGGACAACTCCTTCGCGCCCGGCATCGGCAAGCGTCTGGACGGCTGGGCCAACCGCGACCTCAACCCCGGCGCGATCATAGCGCTGTCACCCGCGGTCCCGGCCGCCGCCAAAGCGGTCTACACCTCCTGGGGCAAGGGGAAGTACGATCCCCGGTTCAACCTGGACGGCCGGAACGGACCGCAGGTCATCCCTCCCGCCTATGGGCTCATGGGGGTGCACAGCATCACCGCCACCGGGGATGGCACCGACATCGCCTACTGGAACCGGTACGTGGCGGTCACGCAGATGGGGGGCCAAGGCTCGTTTTCCGAAAGCCGGACCGGCGTGAACGTGACGAACGGAACCACCGACCTCGTGTCCTCCAAGCTCCCGGCGCTGCAGGCCTACCAGCTGAGCCTCGCGGCCCCGCCACCGCCCGCCGGCAGCTATGACATTCCGGCGGCGACCCGCGGAAAGGCCGTCTTCGAGGGTCCGGGAAAGTGCGCGTCCTGCCATGCGGGGCCGTTATACACCGATGCCAACCTGACCCTGCATGCCCCCAGCGAGGTGGTCAGCGAGCCGGAGCCCAATGGGGCGCCCAGCTACGCTTCCCGGAGCGCGACCAAGCAGTACCGGACCGCGCCCCTGGCCGGGCTCTGGCAGCACGCCCCCTACTTCCACAACGGCAGCGCGCCGACCCTCGACGCGGTCGTGGAGACCTACGACACCCGGAAGGGGCTCGGCCTGACCGCCGCGCAGAAGGCCGACCTCGTCCAGTACCTGAAGAGCCTGTGAGACTGCCCCGCCGGCGGGCGGGACCATCTGAATTCCATCCTCATGGAAGGGAGAACTGAACCATGGATAAACATATGAACTCGAGTTGGTGGGCGCTCAGGATCGGGCTTGGGGCTGCGCCGTTCCTGGCTGGGCTGGACAAGTTCTTCAACCTGCTCGCCAGGTGGGAACTCTACCTGAACCCCTTGGCCCTGCGGCTGATCCCCGTGGCCCCTGCCACCTTCATGCGGGCCGTGGGCGTCATCGAGATGGTCGTCGGCCTGGCCATCCTGACGCGCTGGACGCGGCTGGGCGCCTATGTGGCGGCTGTCTGGCTGGTGGGCATCGCCTTGAACCTGGTCGCGATGGGCGCCTTCCTCGATGTCGCGGTCCGCGACCTCCTGCTCGCCGTGGCCGCCTTCACCCTGGCCCGGCTGACGGAGACGAGGCCGTCCCAGGCCGGCGCTTTCACCGCCTGATCCAGAGAACGCTAATGCTGACCAACAACCCCAGGAAGATCCAGTCGCTGGAGGAGGCCGGCATCGATGTGGTGCGCGAGGCCCACCAGCAGACCAGCAATCCCCACAGCCTGGGCTACCTCAAGACCAAGGCTCTGAAGAGCGGCCACCTGCTGGCCTTCCATGACGAGGCGATCTGAGGGCCTTCCCCGGATCGGGCCGCTCACCGGGGCCTGGCCTTCCAGTCCTGCCAGAACACGCTGTCAGATGCCCAGTTTCTCCAGTTTCCGGTAGAGGGTGTTCCTGGCCATCCCCAGCTCCTGGGCCGCTTTGGTCATGTTCCCCTTCCAGGTGCGCAGGCAGGTCTGGATCTGCTCCCGCTCCTCCTCCAGCAGCTGTTCCCGGAGGTTCGTGGCGCCTGAGGTCCTGGCTGGGCCCGAAGCCCCGGGGGCCGGAACGGGAACCGCGGGTTCCGGGGCGCGCAGGATCTCCTCGGGAACCTCCTCCAGCGAGAGCGCCACGCCCCGGACGGAATGAACCATCCGCTCGACCACGTTCTGGAATTCGCGGATGTTGCCGGGCCAGGCATAGCCCTGGAGGGCGCCGATCACCCCAGGATCGATGCGCAGGTTCGCGACTCCTTTGCGGGCGGCGAACTTGTGGATGAACACCTCCAGCAGCTCGGGGATGTCCTCGGGGTGCTCCCGCAGGGGCGGCAGTCTGATCATGGAGACGTTGAGCCGGTAGTAGAGGTCCTGGCGGAAGGTCCCCTTGCGGATCTCCTCCCGCAGGTCCTTGTGGGTGGCGCAGATGATCCGCACATCCACCACGAAGGGCCGGTCGCCGCCGAGGCGGGTGATGGTCCGGTCCTGGAGCACCCGGAGCAGCGCGATCTGCTGCTCCAGGGGCATGTCTCCGATCTCGTCCAGGAAGAGCGTGCCCCCGCTGGCCAGCTCGAACTTTCCCGGGCGCCCGCCCCGGGCGGCGCCCGTGAAGGCCCCCTCCTGATAGCCGAACAGCTCGCTGGCGATGAGCTCCCGGGGGATGGCCCCGCAGTTGATGGCCACGAAGGGCCCCTTCCGGCGGTCCGATAGGTTGTGGATGGCGTGGGCGAACATCTCCTTGCCGGTCCCGCTTTCGCCGGTCAACAGGACATTGCTCTCATTGGCCGCGGCCAGCTGGCCCAGCTGGACAGCCCTTTGCAGAACGTCCCCCTGGCCCAGGATGTCCTCGAAGCGGAAAGTGGCCTGGGCCCCGCTGAAGCGGTTGATGAGCCCCTTGATCTTGTTGATGGGGTTCACGAACAGCACGGCCCCCTTGATCACGCCGCCTTCATCCAGGATGGGTTTGCCGCTGGCGATGCACTGGATGGCCCCCCGGCCGGATTTCAGCTCCAGCTCCCGGTCCAGGAACTCCTGGCCCCACTCCAGCAGCTCACGGATGGGCCCCAGGTCCTGGACCAGGTCCGTCATGCGCTTGCCGGCCGCCTGCTGGTTGGAGACCGACAACAGGCGCTCGGCCACGGGATTGATCTGGTTGAGGACGCCGTCGACATCCAGCACCAGCACCCCGTCGGTGACAGTGAAAAGGATGCTGGAGAGCCGGTTGTTCAGCAGCGTGAGTTCCTGGTTCTTCTGCCCCAGTTCCAGCTCGTGCTGGATGGACTCCACCGCGGCCATCACCAGCCCGAGCGTGTGGATGTGGGTCTCGTCCACCGGCCCGGTCATGTCCAGCAGGCCGATGGTCTTCCCCCGGGCATCGAAGATGGGTGCCCCGGAGCAGGTCCACCGGTGGTGTTTCTGGCAGTAGTGCTCCGCCCCGGAAACCTGGAAGGGCCGGCCCAGCACCAGCGTGGTGCCGGCGCCGTTGGTCCCCACCTCGCCTTCGGCCCAGAGCGCCCCCTTGTTCAGGTTCAGGTCCTGGGAGGCGAGGATGCGGTCCTGATCGCCCACGGCCTCCAGCAGATACCCCTGCTCATCGAAGAGCAGCACCACGAAGCTGGAGCCGGCCACCAGGCTGTACAGGTTCTCCATGAAGGGCTTGGCGACCCGGATCAGGTCCTGCTTCCGCTCCGCCAGCGCCGAGAACTCGGCGGACCCCAGGATCACCGTGGACCTTCCTGCCAGGGGGTCGACACCCGCGGCCTTGCAGCGGCGCCAGGACGCTTCCAGCTCAGGCTCGAGCGTTCCGGGTTCGATCTTCCCGGCGCGGATGAAGCGATCCCAGATCGCCCAGCGCTCCGTGCTGTGGCCGTCCTTGCGCGCCATGGCCCCTCCGAAGGCAGGCCCATGCCGCGGGCCGCATCATCTTGTTCCATTATGGTAACAATTCGATACATAAATGATCAATAGGTGACATTTTTGAACACAGAATGGCAGTGGATTCGGAGCAACCTGGAAGGGCTTTTCTCGTTTTTTCCTACCCTCCGCCAAGGCCAAGGCGCTTCTCGGACGTCCTCATCAAGAATGCTTCTCGGTGACGCGATCCCGGTACACCTCCTGCCTTTACCTGAGACCGACCCAAGGCCTCCAGGAGAAAACCCCATGGACAAGATTCTGCGCGTGAACATGACCGACCTGACCACCACGGTCGAGGAGGTACCCGCGGCCTGGGCCGGCCTCGGCGGTCGGGCCCTCACCTCGACCATCGTGGCGGAGGAGGTCCCGCCCGCCTGCCACGCCCTCGGGCCCAACAACAAGCTGGTGTTCGCGCCCGGGCTGCTCTCGGGCACGGCGGCGTCCAACTCGGGCCGTCTCTCCGCCGGCGCCAAGAGCCCGCTGACGGGGGGCATCAAGGAAAGCAACGTCGGCGGCACGGCAGCCCAGATGTTCGCCCGCCTCGGCATCAAGGCCCTGATCGTCGAGGGCATGCCCAAAGGCGAGGGCTGGTACGCCCTCAAGGTCGGCAAGGACGGCGTCACCATCGAAGAGGAGCGTGGGCTCCTGGGCCTGGGGAACTTCGCCGTCATCGAGGCCCTCCAGGCGCTCCTCGGCAAGAAGACCGGCGTGATCGCCATCGGGCCCGCGGGTGAGATGAAACTCACGGCCGCCAACATCTCCGTGAAGGATCCTTCGGGCAAGATCCGCAGCCACGGCCGCGGCGGCCTCGGTGCCGTCATGGGCTCCAAGCGGATCAAGTTCATCGCCATCGATGACGAGGGCGCCCCCGGCATCCAGCTTGCGGATCCCGAGGCCTTCAAGAACGCCTCGCGCATCTTCACGAAAGCCCTGATGGATCACCCCGTGAGCGGCCAGGGCCTCCCCACCTACGGCACCAACGTCCTCGTCAACATCCTCCACGAGGCGGGCGGCCTGCCCACCCGCAACTTCACCCACGGCCAGTTCGACGGGCACGAGCAGATCTGCGGCGAGACCATGCACGACACCATCGTGGCCCGAGGGGGCAAGCCCCGGCACGGCTGCCATGTGGGCTGCGTCATCCAGTGCTCCCAGGTCTACAACGACAAGGACGGCCAGTACCTGACCTCCGGCTTTGAGTACGAAACCATCTGGGGCCTGGGCGCCAACTGTCTCATCACCGAGCTGGACGACATCGCCCTGGCGGACAGCATCATGGACGACCTCGGCATCGACTCCATCGAAACCGCCGTGGCCTTCGGCGTGGCCATGGAAGCGGGCATCCTGCCCTGGGGCGACGGGAAGGAAGTGGTCCGCATCCTCCGGGACGAAGTCGGCAAGGGCACGGCCCTGGGCCGCGTGATCGGCTCGGGCGCGGGGGCCGTGGGGCGCACTTACGGCGTCACCCGGGTGCCCGTGGTGAAGAACCAGGCCATCCCGGCCTACGATCCCCGCTCCGTCAAGGGCATCGGCATCACCTACTGCACCAGCCCCATGGGCGCGGACCACACCGCGGGCTACACCATCACCACCAACATCCTCAACGTGGGCGGCCAGGTGGATCCGCTGAAGAAGGACGGGCAGATCGAGCTGTCCCGGAACCTGCAGATCGCCACCGCCGCCATCGATTCCACGGGCATGTGCATCTTCATCGCCTTCCCGGCCCTGGACATCCCCGAGTGCCTGCCGGCGCTGATCGACATGATCAACGCCCGCTTCGGCGCGAAGCT
>DASXVC010000001.1:0-3169 GCA_036504495.1 Geothrix sp. | reverse complement strand
GCTCCTGGTTCGGCGTGAACATGCTCGGCGTGGGCCTCCACTCCTACGGCTTCATGGATCAGGCCTTCTACGCCCTGACCGGCTTCATCATCAGCCAGCTGGCCTTCATGGCCATCTGCGCCGCGCCGGCACGGTTCTGGGAACAGAAGCCGCATTCCAAGGCATAGTGCCTTCACCTCTCCGCAAAACGGGCTCCCGATCGGGAGCCCGTTTTGCAGCAGGGAACGGTGGTGGGAAAGGTCACTTCACCTTGCGAGTGACTCCCTCCAGGTAGGTCTTGAAGGCCTCGGGGGCGTTGGGCGGGGCGATCTCGAAGCGGACGGTGACGGTGTCCGCGGCCCCACGGAGGTAGGTCAGGCGGAACCGCGGGCCGGGAGCCGCCTCGCTGGTGAAGGCCACGCCCTGGGGTAGGGCGGTCGCCAGGTAGCGGATGGCGTGGCCTTCGTTGTCGACATAGAAAGCCTTGAGCTGACCGCCCTCGGCGAAGACCGTCATCAGATCCTCGTGATGGGCAGCCGGCCGGCCGTTGGCGGCTGGGTAGTCGGCATGGCTACGCCGCACCAAGGCCTTCCCCTCCAGCTCAAAGCGGAAGGAGGCCGCGCCGCTTGGGGAGCTGGTCTTCCCGTCCGACTCTCCCACCCAATCGCCGCTGAGGAACCGCACCGGTTCGAAGATGTCCGCCTTGGGCGCGGGCGCCTGCGCCAGGAGCGGCAGCGCCAGGGCGAGGATGGATGGGCGCATGGAACCTCCACACTGTCTCGAATCTACCCGCAGACGTGGCCGACAACCATCACTGGACCATCCCCAGCCACTTCCAGTAGGTGAAGACGACGCCCGTCATGAACAGGGCGGCCAGGACGCTCATGACCGCCCCGGTCTTCATCAGCTCCTTGGTGGTGACGTGGCCGGTGCCCATGGCCACGGCGTTGGGCATGTTGCTCACCGGCAGCAGGTACTGGTGCTGCATGTTCATGCCGAGGATGAGGGCGAAGCCCAGGGGGTTCGCCCCGATGGTCACGGCGTGGGCGATGATGATCGGCGTCAGGGCCGTGGTCTTGGGGCCGCCGCCGGTGAAGAAGATCTGAAGGCCCGTGATGAACCAGATGAGGATCACCATCTGGATGGTGTGGGGCATGGCCACGATGGGGGAGAGCATGGTCCCCGCCAGCCATTTCGCGGCGCCTGAGCTGGCTAGGGCCGTGCCCATGGACAGGCCCGCGCCGTACAGCACGAAGACGTTCCAGGGCACCTTCGCCTGGGCCTCCTTCCAGGTCATCACGCCCCTGCTGGGCCAGAGCAGCAGGATCACGGACAACATACCGATGATCACCACATTGATCTTGTGGAAGGAGTCCGAGGCCCACAGCACCAGGGTGAGCATGAACACCACCAGAGTGTAGGCCTCCATGCCGCTGAACTTGCCCAAGGCGGCCAACTCGCCGCGGACGAAGTCCTGGCCCTTGCCCAGGTCCCTGAACTCCGGCGGCCACATCAGCTGGATCACGAAGACCGACACGAAGGCCAGGATGAAGGCCGGCGGCGCGCCCACCTTGAGCCACTGGGACCAGGAGATGGTGGTCTTGGTGGCGGTCTGGATCAGGCCGGCGGTGATGGGGTTCCCCACATGGGCCGTGAGGACGCCGATGCTCATCATGGTGCCGCTCATGGCCACGATGAAGAGCAGGGCCTTGACGATGTTGCTCTCGCCGGGCTTGGTCCCGAAGGCCTGGCCCACGCCGAGGATGATGGGCAGCATCAGCAGTGTCCGGGCGGTGATGGACGGGACGAGAAAGGTGAGGACGGCCATGACCAGCGCCACGGCCCAGTAGACCTTGATGGCCGAACCGCCTGCCGCATTCACGAGGAAGAGGGCGATGCGCTTGGACAGCCCCGATTTCTCCATGCAGGCCGCCATGATGAAGCCGATGACGATGAGCCACAGCGCTGTGTTGGAGTAGCCCGCGAAGGATCCCGCCAGGTCGGTGGCCTTCAGCGCGGCGAGCAGGAACACGATGACCAGGGCGCTCAGCGCGTCATCCAGGGCCTGCGTGACCCAGATGATGATGGCGAAGACCGCGATGGCCAGCGAGGCCTTCGCCGCCGGTTTCAGGGCGGCCGACGTGGGCACGAACCAAAGGATTCCCGCCAGACAGGCGAAAGCCAGCACAAGGTAGATCCACTTCTTCCCGACCATGATTCAAGTCCTTTCAGGAGTCCGCAACGATTCCGGTGTCAGCCCAGGCGCGTGGTTCCCAGCAGGCCCTTGGGATCCAGCTGCTGCTTGAGCGCGTGGTTCACGGCCTTCACCGGCTCCGGCGTGTAGGCGTCGTAGAAGCGCTGGTTGTGCGGGCCGACGCCATGCTCAGCGCTGTACGAGCCATCGAAGCCGCGGACGGCCAGTTCATAGATCCGGGACTGCAGCTCCTCGACGATCTGGGCCGTGGGCCTTGGAGACTCGGCTTCGTCCCACACCAGGTTGAGGTGGGTTCCACCATCGCCCCAATGGCCGAAGTCGCAGCAACGGACATAAGGATAGTCCTTGGCCAGCAGGGCCACAGCCGCCTCCGTGAAGGTGGCCATGCGGCTGCGGGGAACGCTGATGTCAAAGGCCAGCACTTTTCCCTCGTTCCGCAGGCTTTCGCTGATGTGGTGGCGGATGGCCCAGAAATCCTCGGGCTTGCCCATGAAGACATCCGTGATGCCTTCACCGGCATCGCTCTCCAGGAAGGCCCCCAGGCGTGCCTCCAGTACTTCTGGAAGATTCAGGGCGGTGTTGGGCAGGGTCGATGAGAGTTCTATCAAAGCCGTGTAGGCGGGAGGCTGGGTGGCGCCGTAGGGGTTCCGGATGCCCTCGTGGTGTTTGAACACGGGGTTCAGGGCGTTGGCACTGATGACCTCGTAGGCCGTGAACACATCCGCCAGTTCCCGCTCCACCGCCTGCAACAAGGCCAGCACGGCCTCGCCGGAAGCACAGCCCACCAGGGCCGTCGCATCCTGCCTGGGCACGGGCACCACCTGGAGCACCGCGCCGGTGATCACGGCGTAGACGCCGCTGGTGCCCACGAGGAGCTGCTTGAGGTCGAGGCCGGTGTTGTTCTTCCGCAGGTGGTTCATCACATCCACCACCGTACCGTCCGCCAGCACGGCCTCCGCGCCCTGGAGGTTGTGG